>NZ_JBEYEY010000005.1:163686-450443 GCF_040703635.1 Streptomyces sp. NPDC007189 | reverse complement strand
GGTGCGTCCGGTGCGTGCGGCCAGTCCGGTGGGCTCAGCCCGCACCCCCGCGTCCGCCGACGCTCCCGGACCTGCCGGCCCTGACGGATCCTCCGGCGCTTCGGGGTCGGCCGGTGTACCCGGGCCGCCCGGGACGCCGGACGCGGCGGGTGCGGCAGGTGCCTCCGGCGCACCGGCTGTGGTGCGTCCGGTGCGTGCGGCCAGTCCGGTGGGCTCAGCCCGCACCCCCGCGTCCGCCGACGCTCCCGGACCTGCCGGCCCTGACGGATCCTCCGGTACTTCGGGGTCCGGCGGTGTTCCCGGCCCGCCCGGCGCTTCTGGGTCGGCCGGTGTTCGCGGCGCGCCGGATGCAGGGGATGCGGCGGGTCCGGTGGGCCGCGTCCGCTCGCGCGGACCGGCCGGCGCCGCCGAGTCGGCCGGAGTTGCCGGGGCCGCCGGTGCTGCCGGGGCCGTCGGCGCGGCCGGGGCTGTCGGCGTGCCCGGGGTCGTCGGCGTGCCCGGGGTCGTCGGTGCGGAGGCCGAGCAGAAGCCGACGAAGCGGTCCACGGCGGCCTCGGCCCGCACGATGTCGCAGGGGGTGTGCCGCAGGAGGGACAGGGCGTGCTCGTAGAGCCGGTAGGCCTCCATGAGCCGGTCGCCCTGCGCGGCGCGTTCGCGGCACAGCGGCCACTCGGCGCCGACCCGGCCGAGGAGTTCCTCGCGGCGGCGCAGCCGGGCCTCGAGCGCGCCGATCGCCTGCTCCAGGCGCTGCCGGCGGCGGTCGGCGGCGTCCTCGAAGGTGAACAGCAGATCAGCGCGCGCCGGTTCGCGCTCCCGCTCGGGGGTGTGGTCGACCCAGGCGCGCAACATCCGCGTGCGCCGTACGCCCGCCTCGGCCTGCTCCACCAGCTGCCCGGCGCCGGGTCCGGGCAGCACACGGTCCCGGAGCCGGTCGAGGCTCGGCCCCAGCTCCTCGGTGATCCGGTCCAGTTCGGTGTTCAGCCGGCTCCAGCGGTCGCGCAGCGGATGGCGTACGAGCATCTCGTCGGCCTCGTCGGCGCGTACTCCAGGGCGGCGGAAGACCAGCAGCAGCCGCGCCCCTTGCCGGGCGAGCCGGTCCGCCAGGCCCAGCAGGGCGACGGGTTCGGCACACTGGTCGACGCCGACCAGGACGGCGGCGAGCGGGACGCGCAGGGCGCCGAGCCGCTCGGGCCGGATGTCGTCGCGGATGCCCAGGCGGGCGGCGATCCGGTCCATGACGCCGGCGGCCGTCAGTCCCTTGACGTCCAGGGCGAGGTCGTGCGCGCCGGCCGGGGGCACCGTCTCGGGCGGGTCGTGGCTGAAGCCGCTGGTGTTGCGGTCGGTGCGCAGTTCCCGGTCGGCGAGGGTGACGGCCCGGTTCAGGGTCCAGGCGCGGTCGCTGTGCGCGGGGGCGACGGTGACCAGCACGGGCCAGCCCTCGCCCCGGAACCAGGAGGCGAGTTGGGTGGCGAACGGCACGTCCAGCGCGCCGCCCGCGGCGAAGGCTCCGGTGCGCAGCCGGGGGTCGACGGCCTCGGCGCCGTCGGTGCAGGCGGCGACCTGCGGCAGATGGCGCAGGATGGTCTCGGTGGGGCTCATGTAACTGAACCCCTCGTCCACGCCGAGGACGATGCCGATGACCTGGTTGATGCCGTGGTCGACCACTCCCCCGCCGCTGAATCCGGGTGCGGCCAGCTCGCCCTCCGTCAGCGGCCGCAGCTGCACCTGGCTGTCCCGGCCGCGGGCGGCGACGAGGGTGGCACCGTGCCAGCGGCCGGCCTCGTGGCCGGCCGGGAAGCCGTACATGCTCACCGGTCCGTGCGGGGTGGCGAGCCGGTGGAGGCGGGTGGTGTGCGCCGCGGGCAGGGGCTCGGTCAGCCGCAGCAGGGCGAGGTCCCCGCTGAGGTCGCCCCAGCGGTCCTCGTGCGGCGGCACATGCTCGCCCTCGGCCACCGTGCCGGACACCGCGGCGAGTTCGGGCACGCCGACCAGGCGGACGGTGTAGTCCGGGCCGGGCCGGACGACATGGCCCGCGGTGAGGACCTGGTCGGGGGCGAGCAGCACCCCGGCACCGAGGACCCGCCCGTCCGGCGCCTCGATGCGCGCGATCCAGGACGGTGTCCGTAACCACGACTTGACGGCTCGCTCCCCCGTGCGCGTCATGGCCCTGAGGTTACTCCGCGTACCGGCCCGGTACTACTGGTGTGCACGGGGGCGTTACGCAAGAAGGGGACGGGAGTCCGCCGACAGACACCGGCGAGGCGGGGTGCAACACAGCACGCGCTCCCTCAACGCCCCAGCGCCGCCAGCACTTCCGTGTCCGAGAGCTGCTCGAAGTCCTCGTACCACTGCCCCACCGCGCTGAACCCGGCCGGCTGGTGCGGGCACACGACCCTGTCGGCCTCGTCGGCGAGCCGCCGCACGGAGTCCGGCGCGCCGACGGGCACGGCGAGGATGAGATGCGCGGGCCCCCGGCGCCGTACGTGACGCAGCGCCGCACGGGCGGTGGCGCCGGTGGCCAGGCCGTCGTCGACGACGATCACGGTACGGCCCGCCGGATCCGGCGCCGGACGGCCGCCGCGGTAGCGCTCCTCGCGGCGGCGCAGCTCCTGCCGTTCGCGTTCGACCAGCGGGGCCATGGATTCCTCGGTCAGTCCGAGCCGTTCCAGGGTGCCGGCGTTGTAGAGGGGCGGGTCGTCCCCGATGAGCGCGCCGACGGCGAACTCCTGGTGGTGCGGGGCGCCGATCTTGCGGACGACGAGGACGTCGAGCGGCGCGTCGAGGGCGCGGGCGATGGGCTCGGCGACGGCGATGCCGCCGCGCGGCAGGGCGAGGACGAGGGGATCGGCGAGGGCGCCCTCGGCGCACAGGTCGCTCAGCAGTCCGGCGAGTTCCCGCCCGGCGTCGGCACGGTCCCGGAAGCGCATGGCCGTCCTCCTTCGCGGTGCCTCTCCTTCCATGGTGCAACCGGTCGGGCGGGCGCGGCACGCGGAGCATGCGGGGATATTCGAACGCCCGAACTATACACTGAGTGTATAGTCACCGCATGCCTCAATCGACCGACAAGATCCCGACCCCGCAGCACGCGACCAGGAAGATGCGCGAAGCCGCCCGGAGGTTGCGTCCGGCCGCGCTCGCCTCGGCCGCCCTGGGACTGGCGCTCACGCTGTCCGGCTGTGCCCAGGTCGACACGACCGCACCGAGCACCGCGCGGGCCGCGGCCGCACACGGCGCCCCGGCGAGGTTCGGGACCGTCGACTGCCGCGAGGCCAAGTGCATCGCGCTCACCTTCGACGCCGGCCCCAGCGAGAACTCCGCGCGTTTGCTCGACATCCTCAAGCAGAAGAAGGTCCCGGCCACCTTCTTCCTGCTCGGCAAGAACCACATCGAGAAGTACCCGCAGCTGGTCAAGCGGATGGCCGCCGAGGGTCACGAGGTGGCGAGCCACACCTGGGACCACAAGATCCTCACGCGGATACCGGACGCGCAGATACGCGAGGAACTCAAGCGCCCCGACGACGCGATCGAGCGGCTCACCGGACGCAGGCCCACGCTGATGCGCCCGCCGCAGGGCCGTACCGACTCCAACGTGCACGAGATCGCCGAAAAGGAGGGCCTGGCGGAGGTGCTGTGGAGCGTGACCGCCAAGGACTACACCACCGAGGACTCGGCGCTCATCACCAAGCGGGTCCTGGACCAGGCCTCGCGCGACGGGATCATCCTGCTGCACGACATCTACCGGGGGACCGTGCCCGCCGTGCCCGGCATCATCGACGCGCTGAAGGCGCGCGGCTACGTCTTCGTGACGGTGCCTCAGCTGCTCGCCCCCGGAAAGCCGCAACCGGGCAAGGTGTACCGGCCCTGACGCCACCACCCGACCGGGTCCGGCGCGGGCCGAACGTCCGGCGTGACGGCCGGCATTGCCTACGATCGTGCCGTGCCGATCTTCTCCCTCTCCCGTACGGCCCCGCTCCCCCTCGACGAGGCGTGGCGCCGGCTCACCGAGTGGCCCCGCCACGCCGACGCGGTCCCGCTGACCCGGATCCGGGTGCTCACCCCTGGGCCCACCGGCGTGGGGACACGCTTCGTGGCCCGGACCGGCGTGGGTCCGCTGGCCCTCGACGACGTGATGGAGGTGACGGTGTGGCGCCCGCCGGCCGACGGCGAGGGCGGGAGATGCCGCCTGGAGAAACGCGGCCGGGTGCTGCTGGGCTGGGCGGAGATCGAGGTCCTGCCGGGTCCCGGGGGCCGCAGCCGGGTGCTGTGGCGCGAGGAGGCGCGCGTGCGCTTCCTGCCCCGCGCCGTCGACGCCGTACTGGAGGCACCGGCACGGTACGTCTTCGGACGCGCCGCGAACCGGCTGCTCAGGCGGGCGTGAACCGGTCCCCGGCGCCGCGAGGAGACGCGGGACCGGTAGGGACACAGGGACGTGCGACGGGTCGGCGGTCGTCCGCCGGCCCGTCGCCGCCTCCCGGCGGGGCGGCTAGTGCACGCCCAGCAGTTCCCGGACCGGGTGCAGGGAGAAGTAGACGACGAACAGCACCGTCAGTCCCCACATGAAGGCGCCGATCTCCCGCCACTTGCCCTGCGCGAGCTTGATGACGACGTAGGAGATCACACCGGCGGCGACGCCGGGGGTGATCGAGTAGGTGAACGGCATGATCACGACGGTGAGGAAGACCGGGATCGCGACGGAGCGGTCCGCCCAGTCCACGTGACGGGCGTTCATCATCATCATCGCGCCGATGGTGACCAGGGCGGCCGAGGCCACCTCGCGCGGCACGATCGCCGTGATCGGCGTGAAGAAGAGACACAGGGCGAAGAAGCCGCCGGTGACCACCGAGGCCAGTCCGGTGCGGGCGCCCTCGCCGACGCCGGTCGCGGACTCGACGAACACGGACTGGCCGGAGCCGCCCACGACACCGCCGACGACACCGCCGGCGCCGTCGATGAACAGCGCCTTGGACAGGCCCGGCATCCGGCCGCGCTCGTCGGCGAGCTTGGCCTCGGTGCCGATGCCGATGATGGTGGCCATCGCGTCGAAGAAACCGGCGAGCACGAGGGTGAAGACGATCATGGTGACCGTCATGTAGCCGACGTCGCCCAGGCCGCCGAAGGACACCTTGCCGATGAGCGAGAAGTCCGGCATGGACACGGCGCCGCCGTGCAGCGCCGGGCCCTCGCCGTTGGCCCAGGACTTGTCGTCCACGAGCCCGAAGGCGTTGACGACCAGCGCGAGCAGGGTGCCGGTGACGATGCCGATGAGGATGGCGCCCGGGACGTTCCGGGTCTGCAGCGCGAAGATGAGCAGCAGCGTGACGGCGAAGAGCAGAACGGGCCAGCCGACGAGTTCGCCCTTGTCGCCCAGCGTCACGGGGGTCGCCGTTCCGGCGTGCACGAACCCGGCCTTGACCAGTCCGATGAACGCGATGAACAGGCCGATGCCCATCGTGATGCCGTGCTTGAGCGGCAGCGGGATCGCGTTCATGATCATCTCACGCAGGCCGGTGACCACCAGGAGCATGATCACGACGCCGTACGCGACGCACATGCCCAGGCCCTGGGCCCAGGTCAGGGTCTTGGTTCCCATGACCAGACCGGCCAGCACACCGGAGACCGAGAGTCCGGCGGCCATGGCGAGCGGCACCTTGCCGACCCAGCCCATGAGGAGAGTGGTGGCCGCCGCGCCGAGCGCGGTGGCCGTGATGAGCGCCTTCTGACTCAGGGAGTCGCCGGACCTGTCCGCGCCGCTGAGGATCACGGGATTGAGCAGAAGGATGTACGCCATCGCCATGAAGGTGGTGACGCCACCGCGGACCTCGGTCGCGACGGTGGATCCTCTTTCGGATATGTGGAAGTACCGGTCGAGCCACGACCTGCCGGCCGAGGGGCGCGAACCCGCGCCCGCGTCCTCGGCGGTGGTCGTCGGCTCCACTGACTGCTGGGTCATGGTGCCATCTCCCAAGGTTCATAGGGACACCCGCACACCTGCTGTGTCAGGTACGGGATTTGGGAATGGACGACCCGGGGGACGGCCCGAGACGAACAAAGGGGTGGTGCTTCGGGGCCCGCGAGCGGTGCGGAACCGAAGGGGGTTCCTCCGGGCGGCGCGGCGGAGTGTGTGACGTTCCCTGCGCCGCCAGGAGAGCTGTGGGGTTGTTACGCGGTCCCGTACGGTGGCCGGGCCGCACCGGAGTGCGGCCGGACTCCGGCCCGGTCGCGTCCCGGATCGCCGCGAGGACGGCCGGCGGGGCGCAGGAAGTCCATGACCGGCTCTCTTCTTGGTCTCGGGGGGGCGTACGGATCGAGCCACTCCGCGGGCGGCGGATCCGGCTCGTTCACGTCCTGTTCACGTGGAGTGGACTCAGTACACCGTCCAGCGCTCCGGCCGGGTCAGTCACCGAAAACATGAAGGAGTTGGCTGGCCACGGCGGGCATCTTGTAGATTCGTATGAACGGAGGTCGTCGGTCACCTCTCCGATTTCCCGCAGAACCGCAGGAAACAGTGCGGAGACCCCGGAGACGCCCAGTGCTCCGATTCCGGGTGACTCCCCCGTCACCCTCCAAGATCATCGTAGGTTTCGAGACAAAGAACGGCGGCGACGAGATGCGGCTGCGCGCACTTCTGGACACCGATGCGCTGGGCCTGCGGCTGCTCGGCGGCGAGGAGGAGCTGGACCGGTCGGTGCGCGGGGTCATGACCACCGACCTGCGCGACCCGAGCCGTTACCTCTCCGGGGGCGAGCTGGTGCTCACCGGCCTGGCCTGGCGCCGGGACGCCGACGACTCCGAGCCGTTCGTACGGATCCTGGTGCAGGCGGGGGTGGCGGCGCTCGCGGCCGGCGAGGCGGAGCTGGGCGACATACCCGACGACCTGGTCGTGGCCTGCGCCAAGCACCGGCTGCCGCTGTTCGCGGTGCACGAGTCCGTGGCGTTCGCGACGATCACCGAGCACGTCGTACGGCAGGTCTCCGGCGAGCGCGCCGGCGACCTCGCGGCGGTGGTGGACCGGCACCGGCGCATGATGACCTCGGGCCCGGCGGGCGGCGGCCCGGACGTGGTCCTCGACCTGCTCGGCTCCGACCTGGACCTGCGCGCCTGGGTGCTGGCCCCGACCGGGCGGCTGATCGCCGGCTCCGAGGCGCACGGCCCGGCGCTGTCCGCGGAGACCTGCGCGAAGCTCGCCGCCGAGCACCTGGCGGCCACCCGCACCGGCCGGCGCGGCCCGCACCGGGTCCTGCTGGGCGGCGCGACGTACTCGCTGTTCCCGATCCGCTCCTCCGGCCGCTCCCCGCAGGGCGCCCGCGACGTGCGCGAGACGGTGCTGTCGGACTGGCTGCTGGCCGTCGAGGCGGACGCCGGCGACTGGCCCGAGGAGCGCCTGGACCTGCTGCAGGGCGTCACCCAGCTGATCGCCGTCGAGCGGGACCGGCGGGACGCGGCGCGCACGGTGCGGCGCCGGCTCGCCCAGGAGGTGCTGGAGCTGGTCCAGACGGGCGCCGCGCCGGCCGAGATCGCCGCCCGCCTGAGAGTGGCCGCCCCGGTGCTGCTGCCCGGCCTCGGCGCGGCCCCGCACTGGCAGGTCGTGGTGGCCCGCGTGGAGTGGGAGGGCGGAGAGGTCGAGGGCGGCCCGGTCGCCCAGTCCCTGCTGGAGGAGATCCTCGTCGACCCGCTGGCGACCGGCCCGGAGCCGTCGGACCGGATCGCCGTCGCGCACACCGGCGACGAGGCGATCGCCCTGGTGCCGCTGCCCGCGGTCGCCGCCGAGCACGACGGCTCGGAGACCGGCCTGCTGGCCGACTCCCTGCTGCGGTCGGTGCGCGAGACGCTGTCCGCGGGCCTGAACGACGACGGCCGGCTCACCCTCGGCGTCAGCGCGGCCGTGCACTCCGCCGAGGCGCTGCGCGGCGCCCTGGAGGAGGCCCGGCACGCCCGCCGGGTCGCGGCCGCCCGGCCGGGCCGGGTCTGCGCCGCCGGGCACCAGGAGCTGGCCTCGCACGTGCTGCTGCTCCCCTTCGTCCCGGACGACGTCCGCCGCGCCTTCACCGCCCGCCTGCTGGACCCGCTCAGGGAGTACGACCGCCGCCACCGGGCCGAGCTGATCCCGACCCTGGAGGCCTTCCTCGACTGCGACGGCTCCTGGACCCGCTGCGCCACCCGGCTCCACCTGCACGTCAACACGCTGCGCTACCGGGTGAGCCGGATCGAGCAGTTGACGGGACGGGACCTGTCGCGCCTGGAGGACAAGCTCGACTTCTTCCTCGCCCTGCGCATGAGCTGAGGTCAGCGGGGCGCGGGGCGGCTTGACCCGGCCATGCCCGCGCCCCACCACTTTGTGAAATCTTTCACCCACCCTCTTGGCCCGGCCCCGCGATTGGTGCTGGAATGCCGCCACCACTCAACAGCTCGATGGCGTGCTCGGGGAGGGCAACGTGGCGCATCCCGCCATGTCTGGTAACGGAACGACCGCCGGTGACGATCCTCTCCAGACCGCGGTATGGCGGCTGCGCTCGCGGGCCTGCTGGGCGGACGCGGCGGCCCTGCTGCCGCCGGACACCCCCGCCACGGCCCTGCAGCGGGCCACGCTGCTCGTCGAACGGTGCCTGTACACCGAGCGGGGCTGGGCGGACGCCGAGGACGCCCTGCGGACGGCGGAGGCGCTCGCGCACACCGACGAGGAACGGGGGGCGGCCGCCTGCGAGCGCGGCCAACTCGCCTACACCGCCACGCTGCACGGGGTCCGGGACCGCGCGGACGAGGCGCGGGCCGCGCTGGGGCGGGCTGCGGCGCTGATCCCTCCGGGGGCGCCGTTGCGGGCCCTGCTGGACTTCCGCCGAGGCCTGATCGCCGAGAACCTGACCCGTTCCCCGCAGGCGGCGCGCGCCGCGTACCGCCGGGCGCACGCGGGCGCCACCGCGCACGCGGACGCGCTGCTGCTGTCCTTCACCTGGCGCCACCTCGCCGGACTCGCCCTGCGGGACGGGGAGTTGGCCGAGGCCCGGCACGGGTTCGCGGAATCCCTGCGGATCCGCGAGGAACTGGGCTACCTGGTGGGCACGGCCCCCGCGCTCGCCTCCCTGGCCGACGCCGAGTCCGAACCGGAGGCGTCCCGCCTGCGCGAGGAGGCCCGGCGCCTGTTCCGCCTCCTCGGCGGCGTACCGACGTGGCTGGCCCGGCAGTTGTCCCCGCCTGCGCCGGGGGTGGCTACGGCGTAGGGGCGGGTGGGTGCCGCCTCGTCGCCGGGTGCGGGTCGGTGGGGGGTACTCGCGCAGTTCCCCGCGCCCCTTCGGGGCGCTTCCCCTCAGCTCGCGCCCGCGAAGTGCTCGGTGACCAGTCCCCGGACCACATCCAGATCACGGGCGATCAACGCGTCCAGCAGCGCCATGTGTTCGGCCGCGTCGGCGACCAGGTACGCCCGCCCCTGCCGCACCGGCGGCCACTGGGCGCGGCGGTGCAGGTCGGAGGCGATGCGGACCAGCTGCTCGTTGCCGGACAGGGCGAGCAGCGCGCGGTGGAAGGCCCGGTCGGACTCGGCGTACGCCGCCGGGCAGCCGGACGCCGCCGTACGTGCCGTCTCCTCCGCGAGCGGACGCAGTTCGGCCCACCGTTCCCCCGGCACGGTCCGGACCAGCCGCAGCATCACCGGCACCTCGATGAGCGCGCGCACCTCCGCCAGCTCGGCCAGCTCCCGCGCCCCGCGCTCGACGACCCGGAAGCCACGGTTGGGCACGACCTCGACGGCGCCCTCCAGGGCCAGCTGCTGCATGGCCTCGCGCACGGGCGTCGCCGAGACGCCGAACCGGTCGCCGAGCACCGGCGCCGAGTAGACCTCGCCCGGCCGCAGCTCCCCGGTCACCAGTGCCGCACGCAGCGCGTCCAGGATCTGCCCCCGTACCGAGGAACGCTGCACCGCGGGCCGCGCCCCGGGGATGGGCCGCTCACCGTGCGTGTGCTCGCCCCGGGCCGCGGGCACGGCGGTGTCCCGCTCGCGGAAGCCGTCGAGGGCGTCCGCCGCGCGCGCCTGCACGGGCACCCGGGTCTCGCCGGGCGGGGTCCCCGCGCCGGCGGAGCCCTGCGCGCTCTGCTTCACGGGTCCCTCCTGGCGGCTTGTCGGCACTTGGGTCATTAACGGCGGGTTGTCGTTTCTCCGTCAAGCACCATAGGCCGCCGAGGCGCCAGGTCAAACTCACCGAGGGGTAGCCGAGGCAAGCCTTGCCTAAGTCCGCCGCACCGCGCGGCGTCCACTAAGATCATCGCCGGTACGGCCACCCGCACACCTCACCCCCTCCGACAGGTGATTCACAACTTCCTCACCGGTCACGGGAACTTTCCGAGGAACCACCCGTACGGGTAGTCTTATTCGAACTCAACTCCCGCCCCTCACGCGGAAGTTCGAGCAGAACGCCGTCCTGGGCATCCCCTTGCGCTTTCTTGGCGGCCTCTTGCCCCGAAACCCCCTGAGGGCCCTCGGGAGTGGGCCACTATGGCGGGCGTTACGCCCTATCCCCATGCAAGGGACCCTCTGATGAGACTGACCGACATATCGCTGAACTGGCTGCTTCCGGGCGCCGTACTGCTCCTGGGCATGCTGGTCGCGGTGGCGGTGCTCGCGCGCGGCAAGCGCACCTCCGGGGAGAACGCGAGCGCGGACGACTCGTGGGAGCGCAGCGAGGAGCGCCGCAGGCGCAAGGAGGCCATTTACGGCACGGCCTCCTACGTGCTGCTGTTCTGCTGTGCGGCGGTCGCGGCCGCCCTGTCCTTCCACGGCCTCGTCGGCTTCGGCGAACAGAACCTGGGGCTGACCGACGGCTGGCAGTACCTGGTGCCGTTCGGCCTGGACGGCGCGGCGATGTTCTGTTCCGTGCTCGCGGTGCGCGAGGCCAGCCACGGCGACGCGGCGCTCGGCTCCCGGATACTCGTGTGGATGTTCGCCGCGGCGGCGGCCTGGTTCAACTGGGTGCACGCGCCCCGCGGCGCCGCCCACGCGGGAGCGCCGCAGTTCTTCTCCGGCATGTCGCTGTCGGCGGCCGTGCTGTTCGACCGGGCGCTGAAGCAGACCCGCCGGGCCGCCCTGCGCGAGCAGGGCCTGGTGCCGCGTCCGCTGCCGCAGATCCGCATCGTGCGCTGGCTGCGGGCCCCCCGCGAGACCTACAGGGCCTGGTCGCTGATGCTCCTGGAGGGCGTGCGCAGCCTGGACGAGGCGGTCGAGGAGGTCCGCGACGACAAGCGGCAGAAGGACCAGCAGCGGCAGCGCCGGCGCGAGCAGCAGCGCATCGAGCGCGCCCAGCTGAAGGCCATCAGCCGGGGCCACCGCGGCTTCGTGGGCCGCGGCGGCCGGCAGGTCGAGGTCGAGGTGCAGGCGGTCGAGCGCGGCCCCGCCCCGGCGACCGCGGAGCCTGCCATATCGACCGCGGAGCAGCTGCCCGTACGCGCCCGCCCCTCCCTGCAGCCGGTCCGCAGCGCGTCCGCTGAGCCGGTGACCGTCGACCTCACCGCCGAGGACGACACCATGGCGCTGCCGCGCCTGGACTCCCTGGAGCGCAAACTGAAGGACCTGGAGCAGCAGTTCGGCTAGGACGGCCACACGGCGCGGGCCGGCTGCAAGCACCGCTCACGACGGGCCGGGGGCGTGACCGCATGGGTCACGCCCCCGGCCCGTGCGGTCACGCCCCTGAGCCGACGTGCCCGCCGTACCCGCCGTGCCGGCCGTGTGTCACGCCGCCTCGGCGCCCAGTTCGAACCACACCGACTTGCCCACCCCGTGCGGCCGTACGCCCCAGGCGTCCGCGAGGGACTGCACCAGCAGCATGCCCCGTCCATGGGTGTCCTCGTCCGAGCCCGGGCCGGTCAGCTCGGGTCTGCGGGCCACGAAGTCCCGTACCTCCACACGCAGTCCGCCCGGCTCCACGACCGCGGTGAGGACCGCGTCGTCGTCGGTGTGGACGAGCGCGTTGGTGACCAGTTCGCTGGTGAGCAGTTCGGCGATCTCCGAGCGGCCCGGCTTGCCCCAGTGCCGCAGCAGTTCGCGCAGCTCCCGGCGGGCCTCGGGCACCGCCCTGAGATCGGCCCGGCCCAGCTTGCGCCGCAGCCGGTGTGCGTGTGCTCTGATGGTGCCGGCCTCTTCCCCCGTCGCCGCCGAGGAGCCCCCGACGACCGCGGGACCGCCCCCTCGTGCCTGACTCTTCATGACCCCCGCCCGCACGCCGCTGGACCCTGCCCCTCCTGGTCGAACACGTTCACGGAGGATGCTTGCCCAGCGCGCACACAGCCAGTCATCACCCGTGCGCGATGACCGGCGGTTCGGCCACGGCCGTACGGCGCCCGGGGCGCCCGCCGGGCCGTGCCGCGCCCGGCGCGCCGGCCCTCCGCACGGCGCGGGCCGCCTCGAACGCCCCGGGACGCCCAGGCAGATGCGCCCGGCACCGGCCGTCGGCACACCGTCACACGCCGTGAAACTGGCCGAAATCCGCTCCCAGGCACCGGGTTTCCGCACGGGCGCGACGCGTGGCGCAGAGCCCGCACCCCTGGACGCACTGGGGAAACGGTCACGCCTCCCACACGGCCGCCGCCGTACGGTCGTCGGCGTAGCCCTTCACCCGCACCTGGGCGTCGGCGAGGAACGCGGCGAGCCCCGGCGGGGTCCGGCCGGACCAGCGGCGGGCCAGGTAGGCGCAGAGGGCGGCCTCGCCGCGCAGCGGATCGGCCAGGCCCGCGGTGCACATCACCAGGGCGTCGCCCGGGCGGGCTGTCGAGGCGCGGAACCGGAAGGGCTCCCGGGGCGGCTCGGGCGCCGGCTCGTACGGGCTCGGCGGGGTCGGGATGCCGAAGTCCATGGTGAGCCGGTCGCCGTCGGGGGTCTCCGCGGGGGCCGAGCCGAAGCCGGCCACGGGTACGCCGGTGCCGGCCTCGGCAGTGACCTGTGGCTCGATGTCCTGCCACGCGCCGTCGCGCAGCCGGAACAGGCCCCCGCCGCCGACGCCGAAGAACACGCGGGTACGGCAGCCGGGGTCGGCGGGCAGCAGCAGGCAGCGCAGGCTCGCCGTGTACTCCTCGGGGTCGACGCCCCGTTCGGCGGCGCTCGCACGCAGCTTGCCGAGGCTGCGGTCGGTCAGCCGGTTCAGGCCCGACTTCAGGTCACCGCGCCGGGCCGTCCGGATGTCCTCCACGAGCCGGTGATGGCTGCGGCCGACGGCCCGCCCGATCCACCGGCACGCCTCGGCCGCCGCCAGATGCGCGTCCGGGGCGCCGCGCACCCCGGTCGCCATCGCGACGAGCACCAGCGCGTTCTCGCCCGTCCCGAACCGCGCGGTCAGCAACGAGTCCCGCCGCGGCTCGCCCCGGAACCGCGCCGAGTCCCCCCGCAACGACACCGCCCGCACCGTGCACGCCCCGTACCGCGCCCCGTCCAGCACCGTATCCGCGACCAACTCCCCCAGCCCGTCCGGATCGGCGACCGGCAAGGCGGTGGGCTCCGGGTCGTAGGTGGGCGGCCCTGAACCGACGTAGTCGATGGAGGAGGGGGGTGTGGGTGGGGTGGGGTGGGGGGTCGTGCTGTTGGGGGTGGTGGCGATCGCGGCGGCCGGGGGCGCGGCGGTGGGGGCGGGGGCCTGCCGCTGTTCGGCGGGCGGCGCGGGCGGCGCGGAAGCAGCCGGGGGGACCGGGGCGTGCGGTTCTCGCGCAGGCTGTTCGGTGGGCGGCGCAGGGGGGTTCGGTTCCGTCGGAGGAAGAGGCTCGCGGGGTTGCTGTCCCGTCGGCCGGGGTGCGGTCGGGCGGCGGGGTGGCGGTACGTCGGTGGAGGCGGCCGGAGAGACTGGAGGGGGTGGGGCGGGCGGGGTCTCGGGCGCGCGTTGGGCCGGCAGTACGGGCTCCCGGTGAGGCGGTGCCGGTGCCGGGGGATCCTCGGAGGCCGTGCCGCCCTTGGTGCCGTCGCCGGGGCCGGTCCGCGTGGGCGGTGGTGTCAACGGGCGGCCCGTCACCGTGCGCTTGGCGGAGGCGAAACGGTCGTCCAGGGAATCGGCCGCGGCCGCCGGCCCCGTGTCCGCGGTGGAGTCGTCGTACAGCTGTCCCCACCAGTCGTCCTCGGGACGGGCGGGTCTTCCCCCCTGCTGGCTCATGCCCCTAATTGTCCACCGCGGGGGCCGTCTGAAAACGGGGCATCGGGAAAAACCGGCGCACCCGGCACCGTCGAACGGCGCGTCGAGTGAGGGGCGGAACAACCGTACGAGCGGCGGCAGATGGGGGAAAGTGGCCGCCGGGCGGCCCCACCCCCCACGGGAGGACCGCCCGGCGGCGTCCGAAGTGGCCCGGCCCCGGATCCCCTTCGTGTGGCTCGCACACGTCCGGGCCCGGGCCACGGCCCAGGACGACCGGGGCCGTAACAGGGCACCCGGCCGACTGGCCTGATTGTGGCTTGGTTTCCTGGGACGCGGCTGTACATCCGGTGCACGCTCGCGTTCCGTGATGCTGCCACCTTGGCAGAGTCACCACGTGTACGGCGATGATGTTGCGCGGCGGGTTTGCGCCGTGGCCGGTTTCCGCCAATCGGGGCCGTCATGGCAGCTTCTCGGTGGCGAGTTCTCGGGCCCGGCGCCGGGCCTGTTCCAGGGGAGGGGACGTGAGCCGATGCTGGCGGCGATAGGGCTGGACGAGACGCACGAGGCGGCGTACAGGGCGCTGGTGTCCGTGGGCGCGGCCGACGTGACCGATCTGGCGCGGCGCCTGACGCTGTCGGAGCCGGAGGCGGAGCGGGCGCTGCGCCGCCTGGAACGGCAGGGGCTCGCCGCGCAGTCCCCGGCGCGGCCGGGCCGCTGGGTGGCCGCGCCGCCCGGCGTGGCCCTGGGCGCGCTGCTCACCCAGCGGCGGCACGAGCTGGAGAAGGCGGAGCTGACGGCGGCGCTGCTGGCGGAGGAGTACCGGGCGGCGGCGGCCGAGCCCGCGGTGCACGACCTGGTCGAGGTGGTGACCGGCGCGGCGGCGGTCGCCCAGCGCTTTCTGCAGCTGCAGCTGGGGGCGGCCGAGGAGGTGTGCGCGCTGGTCACCGGCAATCCGGTGGTCGTGTCCGGCGTGGAGAACGAGGCGGAGGAGCAGGCGGCCGGGCGCGGGGTGCGCTACCGGGTGGTGGTGGAGCGCGCCGTGCTGGAACTGCCGGACGGGTTCGCCGAGTTGTCGGCGGCGCTGGCCCGCGACGAGCGGGTGCGGGTGGTGGACCGGGTGCCGACCAAGCTGGTGATCGCCGACCGGTCGCTCGCGATGGTGCCGCTGACCTCGCGCACGGCGGAGCCGGCCGCGCTGGTGGTGCACGCCAGCGGGCTGCTGGAGCTGCTGGCCGGGCTGTTCGAGTCGGTGTGGCGGGAGGCGCTGCCGCTGCGGCTGGAGGGGTCCGGGGTGGTGGAGGAGGAGCCGGACCGGCCCGACGCGACGGATCTGGAGGTGCTGTCGCTGCTGCTGGCCGGGCTGACCGACGCGAGCGTGGCCAAACAGCTCGACCTGGGCCTGAGGACCGTGCAGCGCCGGGTACGGCGGCTGATGGAGCTGGCCGGGGTGACGACCCGGCTGCAGCTGGGCTGGCACGCGTACGAGCGGGGCTGGGTGACCCGCGCGTAGGCTCCGGCCGCGCCCCCGCCTTCGTGGTCGTCGTGCACCAGACACCCCCGTCGCGCGCCTCACGCCCCACTTCGTCCCACCAGGGACCCGCCCCGCACCGTCACCCGGTGCAGCGCGCGCAGCACGACGCGGGCGAGCTTCGCCATGCCCGTGTCGTTGAAGTGCAGGTGGTCTCCGGGGTCGTAGGCCGTGCCTAGGCGGGTCGGGTCGGCCGGGTCGCGCAGGGCGGCGTCGGCGTCGGCGACCGCGTCGAAGGCGCCGCCGGTGCGAATGAAGGCGTTCACCCGCCGCCGTACCGCCTCGCGCGCGGCGGTGTAGGCCGGGAAGCCCCGGTACGGCGTGAGGGTGACGCCGACGACCCGGACGCCCCGGGCGTGGGCGCGGGCGACGAGCGCGCGGTAGGCGTCGGCGTACGCGGAGACGTCGTCGGCCGTCGGGATGCCCTTGATGTCGTTGATGCCTTCCAGGACGACCAGCACCCGCACCCCGGTACGGTCCAGGGCGTCGGCGTCCAGGCGGGCGAGGGCGCTCGGTCCGGCGCCGCCCCGGAGCAGGCGGTTGCCGGAGATCCCGGCGTTGAGGACGCCGAGCCGGTCCGCGCGGAGGCGGTCGGCGAGCCGGTCGGGCCAGCGGCGGTTGGTGTCGGGCGTGGAGCCGTTCCCGTCGGTGAGGGAGTCGCCGAACGCGACGACGCTGCCGGTGGCGGGGCCGAGGACGTCGACGCCGGTGACGTAGTACCAGCAGCCGACCATCGTGGTGTAGGCGGCGCCGTCCTCGTCGGCGGCCCGGCCCGCACCCTGCGGGGCGACGTAGCTGGTCTGCAGGGCGGTCTGGTGGAAGGTGGCGGGGCCGTCGTCGCCGGGGGTGGCCACGGTGACGAGCAGGTCGGCGGCGGGCCGGACGCGCAGCGGCACCGGGTCGGTGACCGTGTCCTCGCCGGGCGGGACGGTGACCGTACGGGCGCCGCCGAACGTGGCGACGCGCAGGGTGCCGGGCACCGCGCCGGGACCGGCCGCCCGCACCGCGACGGTGACCGGGCCGAGCCGCAGCGGCCCGCTGCCGAAGCGGTTGCTGAGCCGCACGCGCACGGCCCTGCCGCCAGCGCTGAGGTGGACCACGTTGCGCACAGCGGCACCGGGCAGCGCGGCGGCGGCCCCCGACGGCGCGCTCTCCCAACTCCCGGTCCAGCGCCCCGGCGACGTCTCGGTCCGGAGGCCGCCCGCCCAGCGCACCGGCGGCCCCTCGACCCTCCGCCCGACCGCCCAGCCAACCGGCTCCACCCCCCGTCCGGCGGTCGCGGCCCGCGAGACCGCCCCACCCCCCGGACCGCCGGCCCAGGCCCGCGGGCCCGGCGCCGCGGCGGCCGGGTGTGCCGGACCCGGCAGCATCGCCAGTACCAGCACCGCGAGGATCCGCCCGACCCCGGTCATCCGCGCACCCGACCTTCCCCGTCGCCCGTCGGAGGAGACCGTGCCACACGGCCGGGCCGTGCCACCGCACCCTCGGCGGCCGTCCACCCACTCGGCGCAACCGGGCGTAGGACGGCAGCCCTGGGTCATGGAGCCGGTGTGCCAGGTGGGCGGTATCACCGAATGCGGCGAGGCGGAACGCACGTATCCGGCGTCGCAGCGGCTGGGCCGCATGGCCACCGTCGACCGGCACGGCCGGCCCCGGGCGAACCCGTCCACGACATCGCGAGCGTGCGGCCCTGGCGGGTGCGCGGCGTCGACATCCGCGGCGAGGCCGAACAGTAGCCGAGCCGCCCGAGGCCGACGGGTCCGGCATCAGCCGGCCGGCCCCGCGTGGTCGCTGCGCGCGGCCGGACCACCCGCGGACGACGTCGCCTGCGCGGTGTCCGTGAGCGCGCCCTCGAGGGTCAGCAGCCACACCTTCCGTTCGACGCCGCCCGCGTACCCGGTCATCGCCCCGTTCGCGCCGATGACCCGGTGGCACGGGCGCACGATCAGCAGAGGGTTGGCGCCGATCGCGCCGCCGACGGCGCGCACCGCCGCGCGGGAGGCACCGGTCCGCGCGGCGATCTCCCCGTAGGTGACGGTGGCGCCGTACGGCACCTCGTCCAGGGCCGCCCACACGCGCTGCCGGAACTCCGTGCCGTGTGCGTTCAACGGAAGCCGGAAGTCCTTGAGTTCACCGGCGAAGTAGGCGGCCAGCTGCTCCGCTGCCGCCCGGAACGGGCCCGCGTCGCACCGCCATCCGTCCCCCGGGTTCCGCAGGCTCTCCGCGCTCCGCCCGCCCTTCTGCCCGGGTACGGACAGCGAGGTGAGCGCCCCGTCCGCGTCGGCGGTGAGCAGCAACCGGCCCACAGGAGAGCCGAGTTCGGTCCAGTAGCCGGTCGTCATCGGCTCCACTCCCCCGCCACGCGCAGATGCTGGACGGCGTACGAGCGCCAGGGCCGCCACTCGTCGGGCACCTCCGCGCCGGGCGGGGCGACGTCCGGGTCGCCGAGGGCGCGCACGCGGACGGCGGCCACGGTGGCCGGGTCCATGCCGGGCAGGGCGAGCAGGGCCTCCTGCGCGTCGTCCCGGTCGGCGCCCGGATCGAGTCGTACGGTGCCGTCGGCCAGGGCGGCGGCGAGCGCACCCAGCGGGCCGTCGGGCTCGGCCTCGGCGAGGACGGCGGCCTCGGGGAAGAGCCGGGTGAGGCTGCCGCAGGGCGCGTCGAGCACCTTGCCGTACCGCCGCACCAGTTCCTCGGCGCCCTCCTTCCCGGCCAGGGCCCGGACGGCGGGCTCCAGCGGGTCCACGGCGCCGGGCGAGCGCAGTCCGGGCCGGGCGGCGACCAGCGGGCAGAGCCGCGGGTCGGCGCAGAGCCGCTCGTCCACGGCGTACGGGTCGGCGTCGAGGTCGAACAGGCGCCGCAGCCGCTGCACCGCGGTGGTGAGGTCCCTGGGGTCGGTGAGGTGCAGCCGCGCGTCGAGCCAGCCGCCCGGACGGGTGCCGGTCCCCGGCCTCGGCGTCCGGATGCGCTCCGCCACGGCGACGATTCCTGTGCCGTACGGCAGCCGCAGCGTGCGCCGGTAGGTACGGCCGCCCGGCGCGCCGGAGACCTCCTCGACCCCGGCCAGCGCCTCCCGCGCGAGCTGGTCGAAGACGGCGCCGGCCTGGTAGGGGCCGCGATGGGCGAGCCGCAGCGGGATCCCGGCGCCCGGTGCCGCCCCGCGGCCGCCCCGGCGCCGGGGTGCGGCCGCCCGCAGCTGGGTCGGGGTGGAGGCGTACACCTCCCGTACGGTGTCGTTGAACTGCCGCACGCTGGCGAACCCGGACGCGAACGCGATCTCGGTGACCGGCAGCTCGGTGGTCTGCAGCAGCACCCGCGCGGTGTGCGCCCGCTGCGCCCGGGCGAGCGCCACCGGCCCGGCGCCCAGCTCGGCGGTCAGCTGCCGCTGGACCTGCCGTGCGCTGTAGCCGAGCCGCGCGGCGAGCCCGGCGACGCCCTCGCGGTCCACGACGCCGTCGGCGATCAGCCGCATGGCCCGCCCGACGACGTCCGCCCGCACGTTCCACTCCGCCGAACCCGGCACGGCGTCCGGCCGGCACCGCCGGCAGGCCCGGAACCCGGATCCCTGCGCGGCGGCGGCCGTCGGGAAGAACCGCACGTTGTGCCGCTTCGGCGTCACCGCCGGGCAGCTGGGCCGGCAGTAGATGCCGGTGGTCTCGACGGCGAAGAAGAACACCCCGTCGAACCGCCCGTCCCGGCTGCGCACCGCCTCGTACCTGGAGTCCTCGTCCATCACGCTTCCCAGTGTCGGACGCCGGAGGGGGCCCGGCTAGCGGAAAACGGACATGACGGTGGCGGACCGGGCGCGGGGCGCCTACTCCCAGCGCCCCCGCTTGAACTCCATCGCGGCCTTCCCGGCGGCGCCCCTCCGTTTCCAGTCCCGGCGCAGTTCCGCGCGGACCCGCGCATCGGTCTTGGCGACGATCCACTGGTTCTCGCGCACCAGTTTCCGGTAACTCTCCAGCCGCCGCGGCGCGAGGTCCCCGCTCTCCACGGCCGACCGGACCGCGCAGTCCGGCTCGCTCTCGTGGGCGCAGTCGTGGAAACGGCACCGCTCGGCCAGTTCCTCGATCTCGGTGAACACCTGGCCGACCCCGCTCTCGGCGTCGTACAACCCGACGCCCCGCAGCCCGGGGGTGTCGATGAGGACCCCGCCGGAGGGCAGGGCGAGCAGGTTGCGGGTGGTCGTGGTGTGCCGGCCCTTGCCGTCGACGTCCCGCGCCGCCCGTACGTCCATGACGTCCGCGCCGACCAGGGCGTTGGCCAGCGTGGACTTGCCCGCGCCGGACTGGCCGATCAGCACCGAGGTGCCGGCGCCGACGAGCGCGACGAGGACGTCGAGCCCCTCGCCGTGCAGGGCACTGACGGTGAGCACCGGCACGCCGGGCGCGCTCGTCTCGACGTCCTGCACCAGGTGGGCGAGGGTGACCGGGTCCGGCACCAGGTCCGCCTTGGTCAGCACGACGACCGGCTGGGCGCCGGACTCCCAGGCGAGCGCGAGGAACCGTTCGACCCGGCCGAGGTCGAGGTCGACGGCGAGGGAGACGGCGACGACGGCGTGGTCGACGTTGGCGGCGAGGATCTGCCCCTCGGACCGCTTGGAGGAGGTGGACCGCACGAAGGCGGTGCGGCGCGGCAGATACGCGCGGACATAGCGCGGGTCGCCCTCGGGGTCGACGGCGACCCAGTCCCCCGTGCACACGACCCTCATCGGGTCCCGGGGCACGACGAACTCGGTGTCCGCGCGGACGGTCCCGTCCGCGGTGACGATGTCGCACTGGCCGCGGTCGACCCGCACGACACGGCCGGGCAGACAGCCTTGCCCGGCATAGGGGGCGAACTCGGCTTCCCAGCCGTCGTCCCAGCCATAGGCGGCAAGGGGGTACGACGAATCCGCAGAAGAAGCCGGATCCGAAAAGGAAGAAGAAAAACCGGAGAAACTCAAGGGGAACCCTTCACACGGGCGGCCCCGGCTCCGCGCAGGTGTGCGCTGTGAGAAAGGTCAGCCGGAGCCCACGGAGGTGCAGTGGATGATCTTCTGGTTGCGGGCAGCGCCCATCACAGAGACAGCCATCGGTCACACCTCCCGTTCCCCACTCAGTGGACAGCGGCAGCCAATGGCCGCCGTGCGAAGTTGACCTCACCATAGAGCGGCACACACCCGGGTGCCACCGATTTACCGGTCAGTCGTTTTGGGCCCACGAGGCGTGCAGGTCCTCACAGCAGACGGTGAAGCGCCTTACGCCCGAGTACCTGATGCGCAGGCCGGAGTCGTGCTTGAACTTGTTGGGCGCGAAGTCCAGGACCAGCCCGCCGCTCTTGTCGGTGGCGAGGTGGACCCCGGCCAGTTCCAGATCCTTGACACAGCGGGTGGCGCCCGCGATGTCGTAGTGGCCGGGGTCGGTGGCGAAGGTCCGGGCGCCCGGGGGCAGTTCGGCGCACAGACGCGGCAGCTCGGCCAGGTAGGCCCTCGGACCCAGGTGGAAACCACCGTCGTCCCAGACGGCCGTGACGTACTTCATTCGCAACCTTCCGCGGCACATCGCCTGCGTGTGGCTCCGGCGAGGCCGTAGGCGCTCAGCCCGTCGCGCACGGCGCCCCGTTGAGGGTGAAGCCGTACGGGGAGCGGTTCCTCGTCTGCCAGGTGCCGATGAAGCCGAAGGACAGGGTGCCGTGGGCGGTGACGGCCTTGTCGTAGTCGGTGGCGGTGGCGGTGACGCGGGAGCCGTTCTGGTGGACGGTGGCGTCCCAGATCTGGCCGACCTGCTGGCCGTCGCGGAAGGACCAGGACACGCTCCAGCCGTCGAGGGCCCGGTCGGTGGTGACGCTGACCGCGGCCTGGAAGCCGTCCCGCCACTGGTCGACGAGGTGGTAGGCGACCCGGCAGCCGGCCGCGGGGGCGCTGCTGCGGGCGGGGACCGGCGTGTGGGCGGCCGAGGAGGTGCTGCCCTGGGGTTCGGGGGCGGGCTTCCCGCCGCCGGAGCGGGTGGCCGTGGGCGTCGCGGAGGGGGTGGGGGTGGGGGTGGGGGCAGGCGGCGAGGCCGGGCGGGTGGGGGTGCGGGGGACGCTGGGGTCGGCGATCGGCTGCCGGTCGTCGCGGGCGGCGGCGCTGTCGTCGCCGGAGCCGCCGAACGGCATCATCGACACCCCCAGCGCCAGCGCCGACAGCAGCACGGCCGCGGCCAGCAGCCCGCCGCGCAGCGCCCGGTGGCGGCCGGCGCCGGCCTCCTCCGGATCACCGCCCGCCGCCTCGGCGCCGGGGCGGCCCCCGCCGAGGCGGACCTCGGCGGCGCGCCGGCGGCGTTCCAGGTAGGCGAGGCCGCCCCAGCCGATGACCCCTCCGGTCAGCGCGGCGGGCAGTCCGCCGCCGTGCAGGCGCAGGCACGCGGCGGCCTCGGCGCAGCGCACGCAGGTCGCGAGGTGCCGGGAGAGGTCGTCGGGGGTGTCGGCGGCCGGCGAGCGGGTGACCGCGTCGAGCAGGCGGGCGTAGGAGCGGCACTGAGCGTCCATCGGGGTGTCCAGATGGGCGCGGTGGCAGCGGTCCCGGAACAGGGTGCGGACCTGGTCGAGTTCGTCGGCGACGGTGGCCGGGTCCAGGCCGAGCCGGCGGGCGACGGTGGGCAGCGGCAGCGCCTCCACCTCGGCGAGCCACAGCAGCGCGGCGTCGGCCTCCTGCAGGTCCCTCAGGCCCCGCAGGGCGACCGGCCGCTGAAGCGGCGGCCCGGAAAAGCGGGCGGCGTTGCCGGAGTTGAGCCACAGCCTCAGGTCGGGGTCGAGCTTGTGGCCCTGGCCGTCGGCCTCCCAGCCGGCGGCGGTGTCGCGTACGGCGGTGAGCAGCGCCGGAATCGTGGGCAGCCGCTGGGTGCGGCGGCCCGCGCCGCGCACATGGGTGCTGGCGGCGGCGCGGACCTCGCGCATGCCGAGCGCGAACGCCTCGTTCGCCAGTTGGTGAGCCGTCAGGGACCCGGAGGTGCACAGGTCCGCGTAGCTGAGCACCGCGTCCCAGCCTTCCGAGAACAGCGCGGCCTCGGTGGCGTCCTTGGGGGTCGGCAGGTCGGGCATCGGACTCCTGCATCCACGAGCGAGGGCAACTCACCAGAGAGGGAAGGGAGTTGCGGGGTACCTCGCGGCAGGACACAGAGCCTTTCACGTCCCTGACACAACTGACAAGCGGCCTGTTCAGATCCGGTTACCGACGGTGGCGACCGGGATGCGTGACGCGACGGGCCCGCGACTCCGGCCTCCTGTACGGACGCCGGAGCCGCTTCGCTCACCGCGCGGCCGGACCGGTGCGCGGGATCACACCTCGGCCGGCGCCTCCGCGGCGTCCGCCACCGGTTCGTCCGCCGGCAGGCTGTCCATGAAGGAGCTGACGGAGAAGACGGCGCGGCCGGGTCCGGGCGGGCCGTATCCGGGCGGGGAGGACAGCCCGAAGTCGTCCATGGTCTGGCGGTAGGCCTGGAGCAGCCGGATGTGGTACTCCAGCGGGGCGCCCTGCGGATTCGCCTTGCCGAGCGGGGTGGTGGGCTCCGGGCACCAGGTGGTGAAGCGGGGCGTGATGCCGTGCGACATGAAGAAGCGCAGGCCCTCGGTGGTCGACGCGATCGCCTCGTCCACCGTCGTGAAGCCGAACGGCTCGGCCATCTCCACGCCCGCCACGAAGTTGGGGATCACGTTGCGCGCGCCGAACACCTCCGCGGAGTCCAGGATGCGCTTGTGCCACTCGTCCCGGCCGACGTACCGCTCCTTGCCGGGGCAGTACAGCTCGAACAGGCGCCGGTCCCACACCTCGAAGTTGGGGTGGTAGATCTGCACGCCGTAGTCCTTGAACCGCTGCACGTCCGGCTTCGGCAGCGCCTGGGCGACGACCTTGCCGATCCAGCGGCCGGGGAAGCGCTCCTCGATGGCCTTGGCGTAGTGGCCGTAGAAGTCGGCCTCGTCGCGGCCCGCCACCTTGGAGGTGATCGCGCCGCCGGTGAGGGTGTAGGCGGTGGAGGCCTTCTGGGTGTCGTACCGGTCGATGATCTCGAGGGCCTCCAGGACCTCCTCGACGTCCTTGACACCGGTGTACGGCCGCCCGGCCGCCTTGTGCTGGCGCCAGTTGTGGTTGATGTCGCAGTACTGGCACTCCTCCTTGGCGCCGAAGTACTGGCAGACCCGGAAGACGGTGAGGTAGATCAGGTAGCCCCACTGGATGGTCGGGGCCACCTCCATCACGGACTTCCCGTTGGACAGGGTGTGCCGGTAGTACTCCGGCATGGGCGGCACCCCGACGTCGGCGATGCGCCTGCCGTCGAGGTAGAGGCCGAGCAGCCCTTCCTCGTCGGCCGCCACCCGGTACGGCGAGGCCGGGTTCACCCGCACGGAGACGACGGTGCGGCGCAGGTCGTACGGACCGCCGGTGAGGATGATCTCCTCCGGCGGGCGGCGCAGCGCGGCCTCGCCCAGTTCGGGCAAAGTGCCGTGGTCGAAGGAGAAGATGAAGTACGACTTCGGTTTGACCTCGCCGTCCTCGTTGTCGCTGAGGGCGGACGGGTCGAAGGCGACGCCCCCGCGGAGCAGGTCCTCCTTGAAGACGGCCTCCCGTGGCACATGCGGGAACCGCTCCATCAGATCCTCGACCAGCGCGGTACGACTGCCCATCCGTCTGTCTCCTCCCGGTTCAGGCGTACGTCTCACACCGTATGCCCCCGCCTGCGGCTCAGCCGTGCCGGGTCCCCGCACGGCGGGCGATGTGTTCCGGTACGGCCGTCCCGGCGGGCAGCGCCGGGTCGGGCTCGGGGTCGCCCCAGACGGTGGTCAGCGGCAGGACGCCGGCCCACAGGCCGAGGGCCGCGTCGGGACCGTCGCCGTCGTCCGGGGCGCCGGTGCGGATCTTGACGGACGCCTCCTGAAGGGAGAGGGCGAGGAGGGTGGTGGCGGCCAGCTCCTTGCGGCTGGGGCGGCGGGCGTACGACCACTGGCCCGGCGCGCAGTGCTCGGTGAGCCGGCGCAGGCCCGCCAGCTTCTCCTCGGGGTCGGTGACCTTGCGGGCGGTGCCGTGGATCATGGCGCTGCGGTAGTTGACGCCGTGCTCGAAGACGGACCGGGCGAGCACGAGCCCGTCCACGTGCGTGACGGTCACGCACACCGGGGTGTCGCCGGCCAGGCTGCGGCCGGCCACGGATCCGTGCAGATAGAGCCGGTGCTCGTCCCGCCCGTACACCGTGGGCACGACGACAGGCCGCCCCTCGACCAGCACGCCGAGATGGCAGACGAAGGCGGCGTCGAGGATCGCCTCCAGCTCGGTCCGCTCGAGGCTGCCCTGCTCGCGCAGCCGGCGGTGGCGCGTGCGGTCGGTGACGGGCAGGCGGGCGGGAAGCGGTTCCTGGATCATGGGCCGAAGGTACCGATATCGCATGGATGAGGCCAGTGAAATGTCGATTACATCGATCAGTAGCCTGGCAACGACGAAATCCGTAGCAGGACTCCCGGCCGGGGCGTGCCGGATGAGAGGGTCGGCGCAGAACCACTCTCCAGGAGGACGCAACTGTGACAGGGACGGCCGAGACCGCCGGGACGGTCAGCAACTGGGCGCGCACCATCACGTACACCGCGCGGGAGTTCCACCGTCCGCGCACCCTCGACGCGCTCGCGGCGCTGGTCGGGGCCGGTGAGCGGGTGCGGGTGCTGGGGAGCGGGCACTCCTTCAACCGGATCGCCGACCCGGGTCCGGACGGCGTGTTGGTGTCCACGGCCGACCTGCCCCGGGTGATCGACGTCGACACGGCGGCGCGCACGGTCCGGGTGTCCGGTGGCGTCCGCTACGCCGACCTGGCCGAGACGGTCCACGCGCACGGTCTCGCCCTGGCCAACATGGCCTCGCTGCCGCACATCTCGGTGGCCGGTTCGGTGGCGACGGGCACGCACGGCTCGGGCGTCGGCAACGGCCCGCTGGCCTCGGCCGTCCGGGAGGTGGAGATGGTCCTCGCGAGCGGTGACACCGGGACGATCGGCCGGGACGACCCGCGGTTCGGCGGTGCGGTGACCTCGCTCGGCGCGCTCGGCGTCGTCACCGCGCTCACGCTCGACCTGGAGGCGGCGTACGAGGTGGAGCAGCGGGTCTACACGGAACTGCCGCTGGAGGGGCTGGACTTCGCTGCCGTGGCGGCCGCGGGGTACAGCGTGAGCCTGTTCACGGACTGGCGGAAGCCGGGCTTTCGGCAGGTGTGGGTCAAGCGGCGCACGGACCGGCCGGCCGTGGACTTCCCCTGGGCGGCGCCCGCCGAGGTGCCGCTGCACCCGGTCCCGGGCATGCCGGCGGGCAACTGCACCGAGCAGTTCGGGGTGCCCGGGCCGTGGCACGAGCGGCTGCCGCACTTCCGGGCGGAGTTCACGCCGAGCAGCGGGGAGGAGATCCAGTCGGAGTACCTGCTGCCCCGGTCGGCCGCCCTCGACGCGCTGTACGCGATCGACGGTATCCGGTCGACGGTCGCCGGTGTGCTGCAGACCTGCGAGGTGCGTACGGTCGCCGCCGACGCCCAGTGGCTCAGCCCGGCCCACGACCGGGACTCGGTCGCGCTGCACTTCACCTGGGTGCGGGACGAGGCGGCGGTGCTGCCGGTGGTGCGCCGGCTGGAGGAGGTGCTGGAGCCGTTCGACCCGCGCCCGCACTGGGGGAAGGTCTTCCAGATCCCCTCGGCCGTGCTCCGCGGGCGGTACGCGCGGTTCGACGACTTCGCGTCCCTGGTCCGCCAGGTGGACCCGTCCGGCACGTTCGCCAACGCCTTCGTGCGGGACCTGCTCGGGCTCCCCGAGTACCGGTAGCCGTCCCGGAACCCGGTAGCCGTCCCGGAACCCGGTGGCCGTCATGGAACCCGGCAGCCGTTCCGGACCCCGGTAGCCGCTCTGGACCCCCGGTAGCCGCCTTGGACTTCCTTCATCCCCTTTCCTAAGCCCTTGTCGAAACTCCCTCCCAGCCCATAGCCTGGCGCCCGCGCCGGTGCCGGGGTGGCCCGGCCGGGTCCGGCTGGACGGGATGGGAGGGACAGCCGCGTGAAGCGCACATCACGTGACATCCGCACCGCGAACCGCTACGAGGTGCTGCGCCAGATCATCGCCGAGTCCCCCACCTCCCGGCAGGAGCTGGCCGCCGCCACCGGGCTGAGCCTGGCCACGGTCGCCACCCTGGTCGGCGAGCTGCTCGACCTCCGCATGATCACCGAGGTGGGCTTCGAGGACTCGGCCGGCGGCCGGCCCCGGGGACTGGTGGCCGTCAACGCGTCGGGGGGCGCGTTGATCGGCGTCGACATCGCGGAGACGTACGTCCATGTCGAGCTGTTCGACCTGGCGCTGAACGTGCTGGCCCGCGCCGAGGAGGACATGCGGCCCGGCGAGAGCCGCCCGGAGCAGGTGGTGGGCCATGTGGCCGCGGCCGTCGGCTCCGTGGTGGCGCAGGCCGGCATCGAGGCGGCCCGGGTGCTCGGCGTCGGGGTGAGCGTGCCGGGCCAGGTGGACCGCGACACCGGCGTCGCCGAGTACGCGCCCAACTTCGACTGGCACGACGTGCCGTTGCTCGATCTGCTCGCCGAGCACATCGCCTACCCGCTGTACCTGGACAACCCGCTGCGCGCCTGCGCGGTGGCCGAGCTGTGGTTCGGGGCCGCGCGGGGACGCGGGGACGCGGTCGTGGTCAACCTGGGCACGGGGGTCGGCGCCGGTCTGGCCCTCGGCGGCGGGCTGCACCGGGGCGTGAGCAACAGCGCCGGCGAATGGGGCCACACCACACTCGTGCTGGACGGCCGGCTGTGCCACTGCGGCAATCACGGCTGCGTCGAGACGTACGTGGGCGCGCCCGGCATCATGCAGAACCTGCGCGAACTCAGCCCGCAGTCCCCCCTGTTGCACCCCGACGACCAGACGTCCACCATCGACGCGCTGGCCCGCGCGGTCGCCGCCGAGGACCCGGTCGCGCTCAAGGTCATGCGGGACACCGCCCGCTACCTGGGCGCCGGCATCTCCGACCTGATCAACCTGCTCAACCCGGAAGTGGTCGTGCTCAGCAGCTGGGTCGCCGCCCGGCTGGGCGAGCCGCTGCTCGGCGAGGTCCGGCAGGCCGTCGCCCGGCACGCGCTGCGCCGGCCGCTGGCCGCCACCGAGATCGTCCTGTCGCCGATCCCCACCGACCCGGTGTCCCTGGGCGCGGCCACGTTCGCGCTGGAGGGGGCGCTGCAGTCCGTCGGGCACCGGTCCGCGAAGCGCAGCACCGCGCACGCAAGGAGCCGTACCGCACCGCCTTCGTGACGACGGAAGGGGTGCACGCTCAACTTCCCTGCGCCTCGCGCTTGTTCGTGATCCCGAACCCCGCACAACACTTCGAACCGACTTTGTCCAACCCCTTGCCGAAGCATTATCCGAAGGTTAACGTCCCGCACCAGCCTCAGCCGCACCCGCACCCCGACAGACAAGGACGTCAGCCATGCCGGCACAGAGCAACAGCACCTGGGACCGCCGTTCGATACTCCGGGCCGCCGCCGGTCTGGCCGTCGCCGCCCCGCTCGCCGCGTGCGGCGGCAACAACGGCCGCGGGGGCGGCTCCGGTTCGGGCAAGCAGCTCACCCAGATGTTCCACGCCTACGGCGAGCCGGGCGTGGAGCAGGCGGTCAAGCGGTACGCGGCCGCGTACAAGAAGGCGGACGTGACCACGCAGTGGATCACCAGCGCCGACTACGAGAGCAAGCTGTTCGCCACGCTGCTCACGAAGAACGCGCCCGACGTCTTCGAGTTCCACCCGCAGATCCAGCTGGTCAAGAGCGGCCAGGTGGCGGATCTGAGCGACATCGTCGATCCGGTCAAGGACGACTTCAACGCGGCCGACATCACCTCGCACACGGTCGACGGGAAGGTCTACGGCGTCCGGATGATCGACGACCCGCAGTTCTTCTTCTACCGGCCCTCCCTCTTCGAGAAGGCCGGCGTCAAGGTCCCCGAGACGCTGGACGAGCTGATCGAGGCCGCCGCCAAGCTCACCACCGGCAAGACGAAGGGCGTCTACCTCGGCAACGACCTGCACGCGATCGTCAACCCGCTGATCTGGTCCGCGGGCGCCGACACCCTCAACGACAAGAACGAGATCGCCTACCACACGCCCGCCGTCGTCGAGGGCCTGAAGAAGCTGCGCACGCTCTTCACCAGCGGCCATCTGCTCCTCGGCGCCCCGACCGACTTCTGGGACCCCTCCTCGCTCACCCAGGGCCTGTGCGCCGTCCAGTTCTGCGGCATGTGGGCGATGCCGCAGTTCCAGAAGGCGCTCGGCGACGACCTCGGCATCTTCCCGTTCCCGAAGACCGTCGACTCCGGCAAGCCCTCCGTCTACAACGGCGGCTGGTCGATGTTCGTCAACGCCAAGGGCGACGACGTCGACGCGGCCAAGGAGTACGTGAAGTGGCTGTGGATCGGCCAGAAGCGGTACCAGGAGGACTTCGCGACCTCGTACGGCTTCCACATCCCGCCGCGCGCCTCGATCGCCGCCTCCGCCTCCAAGCTCGAGTCGGGGCTGCCCGCGCAGGGCGTCAAGCTCTTCAACGACTACGGGCACTTCGACAACATCGGCTGGACCCAGGCCATGATCCAGGCGACGTGGGACGTCGTCGCCGACTGCGTCCGCAAGGGCGGCGACCCGGAGGCGGCCCTCGACCGGTGCGACAAGACCGTCGAGCGCGAGCTGAAGAAGCTGTTCGGATAGGCCGGCGGACGGACCACGACATGCCGACGACCACTGAACGCCGTCTCACCGCCCCCGCCCCCGCCGGGACCCGCCCCGCCAGGACCTGGCAGGGCCTGCGGGGCAGCCGCACCTTCAACTTCTGGCTGTTCGTCAGCCCCTTCCTCGCCGGGCTGATCGTCTTCATCTACGTGCCGATCGGCTGGAGCGTCTACCTCAGCTTCTTCGACGCCCGTTTCACGGTCACCCCGTCGAAGTTCATCGGCTTCGACAACTACACGTACATGCTGACGGACCCCAAGTTCGTCCACTCGCTCGGCACCTTCACCGTCTTCGCCGCGTTCATCGTGCCGACCACCTGGGCGGTGTCCCTGGGCCTCGCCCTGCTGGTGAACCGCCTGAGGTTCCTGCGGGCGTTCTTCCGCTCGGTGTTCTTCCTGCCGACCGCGTGCAGCTATGTGGCCGCGTCGCTGATCTGGAAGATGTCCCTCTTCAGCGGCGTGCGCTTCGGCCTGATGAACACCGTCCTCGGCTGGTTCGGGATCGACAACGTCGCCTGGCTGGCGAGCCCCAGTCCGCCCTGGTACTGGCTGGTGATCGTCACGGCACGGCTGTGGCTGCAGTCCGGCTTCTACATGATCCTCTTCCTGGCCGCGCTGCAGAACATCCCGGCCGAGCTGTACGAGGCCGCCGCCATCGACGGCGCCAGGCCCGGCTGGCAGACCTTCCGGCACATCACGCTGCCCCAGCTGCGCGCCACGTCGACCGCGGTGATCCTGCTGCTGCTCATCGCCGCGTACCAGGCCTTCGACGAGTTCTTCAACCTGCTCGACAAGACCACCTGGGGCCGGCCCCCGCTGGTCGAGCTGTACTACACCGCCCTGGGCACCGAGCAGGACTACGGCGCCGGCAGCGCGGGCGCCGTCATCCTGACCGCGCTGATCGTCCTCGTGACCCTGTTCCAGGGCAGGATCATGGGCTTCGGAAGGGGTGAGGAGTCCAAGTGACCGCCAAACACAGGGGCGGGGTGATGGGCAGCACCGGCCTGTACGTCGCCACGGGTGTCGCCGCCCTCCTCTTCCTGGTCCCCTTCTACGTGCTGCTGCGCAACGCCCTGTCCACCGACGCCAGGATCACCGGAGAACACTGGGAGTTCTTCCCCACGCATCTGCAATGGGGGAACATCAGTGAGCTGTTCGACGACCAGTCGGTGCCGTTCGGCCGGTCGCTGGTGAACTCCGCGATCGTCGCCGTCTCCATGACCGCCGGCATCCTGCTGGTGTGCTCGCTCGCCGGGTACGCCCTGGCCCGCATCCCGTACCGGCACGCCAACAAGATCTTCTACGTCGTGCTGGGCACCCTGATGGTCCCGACCTCGGTGACCTTCGTGCCGAGCTTCGTGCTGGTGTCGTCGCTCGGCTGGGTGGACAGCTACCGGGGCCTGATCATTCCGGGGCTGTTCAGCGGTTTCACCTGTTTCCTGTTCCGGCAGTACTTCCTCGGGTTCCCCAAGGAACTGGAGGAGGCGGCGCGCGTGGACGGGCTCGGCTACTGGGGCGCGTACTGGCGGGTCGTCGTGCCGAACTCGCTGAACTTCTTCGCGGCGATCGCCACCATCACGTTCATCAACGGCTGGAACGCCTTCCTGTGGCCGCTGGTCATCGGGCAGGATCCGGGCTCCTGGACCGTGCAGGTGGCGCTCTCGTCGTACATCACCAACCAGACCGTCGTCTTCCACCAGATCTTCATGGCGACCGCCATTTCCATCCTGCCGCTGCTGCTCGTGTTCCTCTTCCTCCAGCGCTGGCTGGTGCAGGGGATCGCGCAGACCGGCATCAAGGGCTGAGCTAGGAGACCGATGTCCCTCCGCAACCGCACCGTCACCGATTACGTCGAGGACGTCTCGCCGGGCTCCGGGGCGCTCCCGCCCCGCGCGTGGTATGCCTCCTCCGACGCCAAGACCCTGCCACTGAACGGCCGTTGGCGGTTCCGGCTGTCGCCGGCCGCCGACACCGAGGACGACTCCTTCGCCGCCGAGGGGTACGACGCCGGTGACTGGGCGGAGATCTCGGTCCCCGGCCACTGGGTGCTCCAGGGGCACGGCTCACCGATCTACACCAACCACCTGTACCCGTTCCCGGTCGATCCGCCGCGGGTGCCGACGGAGAACCCGACAGGCGACCACCTGCGGGTCTTCGACCTGCCGCAGGACTGGCCGCCGGACGGGGGCGCGGTACTGCGCTTCGACGGGGTGGAGTCCTGCGCCCGGGTGTGGCTGAACGGCACGGAACTCGGCGAGTTCAAGGGCTCGCGGCTGCCGCACGAGTTCGCCGTCGGCCATCTGCTCAGGCCCGAGGGCAACGTCCTGGCGGTCCGGGTCCACCAGTGGTCGGCCGGCTCCTATCTGGAGGACCAGGACCAGTGGTGGCTGCCGGGCATCTTCCGGGACGTCACCCTGCTGCACCGCCCGGCGGGCTGTGCCCTCGACTTCTTCGTGCACGCCTCCTACGACCACCGCGCCGGCACCGGCACCCTGCGCGTCGACTCCGACGTGGACGGCCGGGTGACCGTGCCCGGACTCGGCATCGACGTCGCGACCGGCGAGAGCGTCACCGTGCCGGCCGAGCCCTGGTCGGCCGAGACGCCCCGGCTGTACGACGGCGTGCTGGCCACCGAGGGCGAACGGGTGCCGCTGCGCATCGGCTTCCGTACCGTGGAACTGGCGGACGGCCTGATCAAGGTCAACGGCAGGCCGGTCCTCTTCAAGGGCGTCAACCGGCACGAGTGGCATCCTGAGAAGGGCCGCGCCGTCGACCTGGAGACGATGCGCGACGACGTGCTGCTGATGAAACGGCACAACGTCAACGCCGTCCGCACCTCCCACTACCCGCCGCACCCGGCCTTCCTCGACCTGTGCGACGAGTACGGCCTGTGGGTGATCGACGAGTGCGATCTGGAGACCCACGGCTTCACCGAGCAGGGCTGGCGGGACAACCCCGTCGACGACGACCGCTGGACCCCGGCCCTGCTGGACCGGGCGTCCCGCATGGTCGAACGGGACAAGAACCACCCGTCGGTCGTCGTCTGGTCGCTCGGCAACGAGGCCGGCACCGGCCGGGGCCTGACCGCGATGGCCGAGTGGATCCGCGCCCGGGACTCCTCCCGGCTCCTGCACTACGAGGGCGACCCCACCTGCCGGGACACCGACGTGTACTCCCGGATGTACGCCGACCACGCCGAGGTCGAGCGCATCGGCCGCGGCCTGGACGGCGGCACCCTCAAACGCCGCCGGCTCCCCTTCATCCTCTGCGAGTACGCGCACGCCATGGGCAACGGGCCCGGCGGTCTCGCCGACTACCAGCGGCTGTTCGAGTCGTACGACCGGCTGCAGGGCGGCTTCGTGTGGGAGTGGATCGACCACGGCATCGCGCATCCCGACCTGGGCTACGCCTACGGTGGCGACTTCGGCGAAGAGCTGCACGACGGCAACTTCGTCTGCGACGGCCTGCTCTTCCCGGACCGGACGCCCTCCCCCGGGCTCACCGAGTTCAAGAAGGTGATCGAACCGGTCGGCATCACCGGCGACTTCGGCGACGGCACGGTCCGGGTCACCAACAAGCAGGACTTCGCCGGTCTGTCGGCGCTGGTGTTCTCCTGGTCGTACGAGGTCGACGGGGAGCCGGTGGAATCGGGCGCCCTGCCGGTGCCGGCGCTGGCGCCCGGCGAGTCCGCCGATGTCAAGCTGCCCGCGCCGCCGGCCGGGGCGCCGGCCGGCGAGGCCCACTGGACGGTCCGCGCCGCGCTCGCCCAGGACACCCGCTGGGCGCCTGAAGGCCATGTCGTGGCGTGGGGCCAGGTCCCGGCGTCGGAGCGCCGGCCGCCGACGGTCCCGGCGACCGCCCGTCCGGTCACCGGCGACGGGGTGATCACCCTCGGCCCGGGCGCCTTCGACGCCCGCACCGGCGCTCTGACGGCCGTGGGCGGCGTGCCGGTCTCCGGCCTGCGCCTGGACGTGTGGCGGGCCACCACCGACAACGACGACGGCGCGCCCTGGCAGTCCGACCTGCGCTACGGGCCGCTGTGGCGGCACCTCGGCCTGCACCGGATGCGGCACCGGCTGGACGCGGTGGAGACCGGCGAGCACACCCTCACGGTCCGCACCCGGGTGGCGCCGGCGGCGCGCGAGCTGGGGCTGTCGACGGTATACCGCTGGACGTCGGACGGAGACCGTCTACGGCTGACCGTATGCACCACCCCCGAGGGCGACTTGACCGCCCCCCTGCCCCGGCTCGGCATCCGCTTCGCCCTGTCCGCGGCCGACGGTGTGCGGTGGTACGGCGGCGGCCCCGGCGAGGCGTATCCCGACACCAGGGCGGCCGCGATGGTCGGCCGCTGGCAGTCGACGGTGGACGGTATGCAGACGCCGTACGTCCGCCCCCAGGAGAACGGCGCCCGCATCGACGTCCGCTGGGCGGAACTCGGCGGCCTGCGCGTCGAGGGCGACCCGGCCTTCTTCCTCACCGCCCGCCGCTGGACCACCGAACACCTGGACACGGCCGCCCACCGCACCGACCTCACCCCGGGCGACACAGTCTGGGTCAACCTGGACCACGCCCACCACGGCATCGGCTCCCAGTCCTGCGGCCCCGGCCCCCTGCCCCGGTACCACCTGCACGCGGAACCGGCGGAGTTCTCCTTCGTGTTCTCCCTCGCCCCCGACCCGGAAGCCGACTGACCCCCACGCTCCCGGCACCCACCACGGCCGGCCGGTTCCCTGCCGGCCGGCCGTGCTCTCATCGGCCCTGAGACGATCAGCGTGCTCCTGCGCTGTGCGAAACTTCGCTCACGGACTCTCACCCCGGAAGACACCCGGATCCTGCTGGAGCGGATGCGAGGAGCGCCATGAGCACGACCGACCTGGTCCGGCTGCAGAGCAGTTACAGCGATGCCGGTGACGGCGACTGCGTCGAGGGCGCCGCCGGCGACACGCGCTGATGGCCCGTGCCGGAGTCACCGTCGAGCGGCTCGTCGCGGCGGCGGCCGAACTCGCCGATGAGGCGGGCTTCGCGCATGTCACGCTGTCCGCGCTGGCTCGGCGGTTCGGGGTGAAGGACGCGAGCCTGTACTCGCATGTGCGGGGGCTGGACGACCTGCGTGCCCGGCTCGCGCTGTACGCCGGCGGTGAGCTGATCGACCGGATCGCGCCGGCCGTCGCCGGCCGCGCGGGCAAGGACGCGCTGGCCGCCTTCGCCGGCGCCTACCGGGCCTACGCGCTGGAACACCCCGGCCGGTACGCGGCCACCCAGATCCGTATCGACCTCTCGCTCGTCGCCGACTCCCCCGCGATGCGCCGCACCGCCGAGATCACCTACGGCATGCTGCGCGGCTACGGCCTGGACGAGCCCGACCTGACCGACGCCGTACGCCTGTTGCGCAGCACCTTCCACGGCTACTGCGCCCTGGAGTCCTGTGGCGGCTTCGGCGCCGACCGGGACGTACAGGCCTCCTGGGACAAGGCGATCGACGCGCTGCACCTGGCCCTCACCCACTGGCCGCGCGAGACGGCGCGCGGGGACGCCGGCACCGGCTGACGTCACCCTTCGGTCGCGGGGTGTCCCTTGCCCCAGGCCCAGGCGAGGCGGTCCGCGCCGGAGGCGTTGGTGGTGGCCAGGCCCAGGCGGGTGCCGCTGCCGGTGAGGGTCTGGATGCTGTAGGTGTCGCCAGTGCGCAGCCCCGGCCAGTAGACCGCGCCCATGTGCAGGGCCCGGAACGTGTCGGTGTCGGCCTGGATGAACGCGACCGAGTTGGGGTCGGCGGCCGCCGAGGCGGGCTGGTCGTAGTCCAGCCCGGTCGTCATCGGGGCGCCGAACTCGTCCGCGACCGTGCGGGAGGCGCAGTCGCCGATGCGTGCCTTGAGGTCGGCGACCCACTGGTCGTACGTGGCGCTCTGCTTCCAGAAGCCGTAGTGGTGCAGGGACAGGTAGGTGCCGTCGAGCCGGTGGTCCGCGCAGACGCCGACGACACTGTCGTTGTACCCGGAGCCGCTGACGAAGATCCGGTTCCGGGGCACGGAGGGGTAGGCGCCGATCCACTGCGCCGCCAGGTCGGCCCAGGCCTCGGCGGTGTAGCCGTGCGGCTCGTTCATGGGCTCGAAGTAGACGAGCGGATTGCGCTGGTAGGACTCGGTGACGGTGCTCCACATGCGCCAGAAGGCGGGCAGGTCGTCGACGAAGCCGTCCTTCCGGGCGCCGGTGCCCTCCCAGTAGCTGAGGACGACCTTGAAGCCGTGCGCGGTGGCGGCGTCGATGACGGCCCGGTAGGAGCGCCAGGAGGAACCGTTGACGGTGTACGGATTCACCGGCAGCCGCACCGTGTTCGCCTGGAGGTTCTTGCGGAATCCCGCGATGACGCGGCTCGCCTTGGCGTAGGTGGTGGCGTAGTCGTCGGACAGGCTCAGGCCCGACAGCACCACGGGGTCGTCGGCGTAGTTGTCGCGCGGGTCGGCCCAGTTCACGCCGTGGAACTGCGCGGGCGTGAGGGAGGCGGCCGCGCTCTCGGCACCCGTTGCCGGGACGGAGGCCAGCCCGATCAGGGCGCTGCTGCTCAGCGCGACGGCCGCGGCGAGAACGGTGCGGGTCAGTCCGGTGGCGCGACGTGCGGCTCTGCGTGCGGAGCGGAACATGGGCGGGGACCTTCCTGTCGCGGGGAAGCTTCGCCTGAGCAGGCAGGGCGCACCCCTGTGCATCTGACGCGCTGTCACGTCGAGGCGATCACCTTCCGGCGAGAGCCTCGCCGTAGCCGTCCGGCCCTGTCAAGGCATCGGACAGTACTTCGTCAAACCGTCACGAGAAGTCGTCGGCCACCGAGTGCGGGCGGCTGAGCGCCTGCACCTCCCCGTACGACGGTGTGGCGCCCTCCGGCGCGCGCCCGCCCGCCACGGCGGCCATCGTCTCCACCGCCGCGCCCAGCGCCCGCCGGTAGAGCAGCGAGCCGACGCTGACCCGGCGCACACCGAGGCCGGCCAGCTCGGCGACCGTCGGTCCCGCGGGCGACCAGAGGACGTTCAGGGGCAGGTCGAGGTGCCGTACGAGGGCGGCGATCCGCCCGGGATCGGTCAGGCCGGGCACGAACACCCCGTCGGCGCCCGCCTGTTGGTAGGCCTCCAGGCGCCGCAGGGCCTCCCGGTCGTCGCCGTCGCCGGACCAGTACGTGTCGGTGCGGGCGTTGACGAACAGGCCGGGCACGGCGGCCTTCACCGCGGCGATCTTCGCCGCGTGCCGGTCGGCCGGCCCGAGCGCGTCCTCCAGATTGACCCCGGCCGCGCCGGCCGCCCACAACGCGCGCGCCAGCTCGGCCACGTCGTCCGGGTCCCGGCTGAAGCCGTCCTCGGCGTCGACCGAGAGGTAGTAGGGCTCCGCACCGAGGGTCACGGCGAGCCTCAGCGTCTGTTCGCGGGTCGCGCCCTCGCCGTCGGGCAGCCCGTCGGCCGCCGCCACGGCCAGGCTCGTGGTGCCGATCGCCGGGAAGCCCCGCGCGGCGAGCGCGGCCGCCGACGCGTGGTCCCAGGCGTTGGCCAGCAGCAGCGGCTCGCCGGGGCGGTGGTGGAGCGCGGCGAACGGGGTCGGGGGGTGCTCTGCGGTCATACGGCCACGCTAGGACCGGAACACTTCGGCGTTCGCCGAACCGTGACGTCCGCTCACCAGCGCGCCACCGACCACTGCGAGTCCCCGGATCCCCCCTCCGAGGCCGTGAAGGCGAAGACCTCTTCCGCGCCGGACGCCCAGCGGACGCTCACCCGGTGGTCCTCGCCCACCGTCACGGACACCAGCTCCGTCAGGGGCCTCGGATCCACCTCGCCGGTGAGCCGGGCGAGCGCCACGAACAGTGTGACGCCGTCCGCGCCGGTCCGCCCTGTCAGTCCCTCTGCATCCGACTCCCCATCCGACTCGGAATCCGTCTCCGAGCCGCCCTCCGACAGGCCCGACACCGGCAGGAGTTCGGCGCGCAGCCCGTCGGGGGCCTGCCATCCCGTGATCCGCACGGGGGTGCCGGGCGCGGCGCCGGCCACGAGATGGGCGCGCACCTCCGCCGCGCACTCGGCGAGCACGAGGCTGGTGACGGTGATCCCGTCGCGCACGGTGTGCCGGGAGGCGACCCATCCCTCACCGGCGCCGAGCGGCTCGATCCGGGTACGGCTCGGATCGCCGCCGACGATCACGCTGTTGTCGTACGACGCCGAGGGCGCGGTCGCCGTCGAGTAGGCGAGCCGGGTGTAGTAGGGGTCGTAGCGGACGTCCTCGCTGCCGTGGTTGTGCAGCCGGACCACGCCGTCCGAACGGGTCGACTGCAGCAGCCAGTTGGGGACGGGTACGGGCCGCACCTCGTCGGCACGGTCGACTGGCCCCGGCTCCTCGGTGGCCGTCCACACCTCGTGCTCCGGCGGCAGCAGCAGGCCCAGGAACCCCTTGCTGGCCCAGTAGGGCGAGGCCGGGCCGGAGTAGGTCTGCGCGACCGAGACGTCGGGGCCCAGCCAGCCCAGCGGGAGCAGCCCGCGCTCGTCGACCGCGCCGCCGTCCAGGAAGTACCGCAGCGCGCCGGACGCCAGGCGGCGGGTCTCGCCGGGGGCGAGGGGGGTGTGTCCGGTCAGGGCGCCGAGCCAGAGCGGCGCGGCCGTCGCGAAGCGGTAGGTGAGGGAGCGGCCCTGGTGCAGGGGGGCGCCGTCACCGCCGAACAGGCGGGCGTAGTCGGCGAGGTGGCGTGACAACCGTCGACCGTATACGGACAGCAGTTCACCGTCGTCCGCCAGCCATGCGTGGAGGACGGTGTACAGGTGCATCGCCCAGCCGTTGTAGTAGTCGAACTTCCGGCCGTCGCCGTCGGTGTACCAGCCGTCGCCGAGGTACCAGCCCTCGATCCGCTCCAGGCCCCGGTCGATCGCCTTGCTCGCCGCCTCGGGCCGGTGGCCGATCTCCTGCAGGAAGCCGCCGACGGTGACCGGGAACAACTCCCAGTTGCACGGCCAGGGTTCGGCGGCGAGGGCGTCCGCCAGCCAGTCGGCGGTGCGCTGCCGTACGGGGTCCTCCAGCCGGTCCCACAGCAGCGGCCGGGTCAGCCGCAGGGCGAGCGCGACGGAGGCGGCCTCGACGAGCGGCTGGCTGCGGTCCTCGATGCGCGGCCAGACGCCGCCGGGGCCGGCGGCGAGGCCGTCGGCGTAGCGGCCGAGCGCGTTCTCGTCGCGGCGGAAGGCGGCCAGCAGCAGCGTACGGGCGTATCCCTCCAGGCCGTCGGAGAGGTGCCCGGAGTGGCTGACGTGGTCGCCGGGGAGGTGGTACAGGGCGCGGTCGGGGGTGGCGTAGGGCTCGACGGCGGCCAGCAGGGCGTCGGCGGCGGCCTCCCAGTGGGCGCGGGTGTACCCGGTTGCGGGGCTCGTCTCACGGTCGTCGGCGGGCAGTTCGATCACGGCTGCGGCCTTCCTTCCTGGCGTGGCCTGGGACGCCCCGGTTCCGGTCGGGGCGCCCCAGGGCTTCATCCCACCCGTACGGCGCCCTCGGGCACCAGACGCAGGGCGAGAAGTCCGTCGCGGACGAGGCCGGCGTAGACCGTGGCGCCGTGCACGGAGGTGTGTGTGTTGTCGCGCTTCTCGTTGTAGAGGTAGATCGCCTTGGAGCCCTCCGGGCCGAGGGATTCCACCAGCTGTTTCGTCTTCGCCGTGAGGTCGATCAGGGAGACGTGCTCGGCGGCGGCGACGGAACGGATGACAGCGGGGAGGTCGACGCCGAGGCCGTTGACCAGCAGGGCGGTGCCGTTGTCCAGGGTGCCGTCGGCGTTGAACCAGCGGCGGACGATCGGGGTGACGAGCACCGGCTCGCCGCCCTGGTCCCGGATTCCGGCGACCAGGGTCTCCAGGTTGGCCCGGTAGGTCGCCTCGTCGGTGGTCTTGTCGTTGTGGGCGAGCTGGACGAGGACGAGGTCGCCGGGGCGGATCAGCGGCTGCACGGTGGTCCACAGCCGGGGATCGGCCAGGTAGGTGACCGTACTTTCGCCGGAGTCCGCGTAGTTGGCCACCGACAGGCCCTTGCGCAGGTACTGCGGCAGCTGCTGGCCCCAGCCGGAGTAGGGGGCGGCGGGCTGGTCGCAGACGGTGGAGTCGCCGATCAGGAAGATCCGGCGGGCGTGCCGGGCCGGGGTGACCCGGATGCCGGCGAGGGCGGGGGCGGAGCCGCCGAGGGTCAGGTCCAGGCCGGGGGTGCCGTCGGGGCCGGTCGGTTCGCCCTCGGGGGTGCGGACGTCCACGGTGAAGCCGCGGGTGCGGTGTTCGCCGGCCGGGACGGCGGTCTCCGGGAGCAGGGCGCGCCGGGTCTCCCCGGTGATGCTCGTGCTGGACGCCGCCGCGCCGCCGAGGCGGACGGTCACGTCGTAGCTGCCCGGTGGAACGTCGAAGTGGCAGGCGGTGGCGGTGCAGTGGGCGATGCCGGGCGGACGGCCGCCGTCGGCATGGGCGGGGGTCGCGGTCAGCGTGGCGCCGAGGGCGGCCGCCAGCAGCGCGGCGGTTCTGACACGTCTCATGACGGCTCCTGCGTCGATCGTCGTGGGCCGACCCGAGACCGTACCGGGTGGGGCAAGCGCTTACTAGCCTTCCGTCCAACTTCGCCGAAATACCGTGCAGTTACCGCCGTAAGCCCTTTCGCGAACAGCGTTCGACTGTCACTCTGCCGCCACCGGCACCCCCACACCTTCGAAGGAGACCCCATGTCCGGGTCCGCAAGCAGAGCGGTCCGCCGCCGCACCTTCGTCCTCGGCTCCGCCGCCTCGGCGGCCTCAGCCGCCTCAGCCACCTCGGCGGCCCTCGCCGGCCCGCTCGCCGGCTCCGCCTCGGCGGCCGGCTTCGGCTGGAGCGACGACGGCTCGAACTACGTCGTCGACACCGGCGCGAGCCTCGTCTTCAAGGTCGGCAAGACCAACGGCGACCTGACCTCGCTGGTCTACAAGGGCACCGAGTACCAGGGTTACGGCGGCAAGAACTCGCACGTCGAGTCCGGCCTCGGCGCCTCCACCGTGACCCTGAAGCAGTCCGGCTCGACGATTCTGATCTCCGTCGCCCACGGCACCCTGCGGCATTACTACGCGGCCCGCAGCGGCGAGAACAACATCTACCTGTGGACGAACAAGGCCGACTCCTCGGTCACCGCGACCCGGTACATCGTGCGGGTGAAGGCGGGCCTGTTCCTCAACGACGAACCGGACTCCTACACCTACACCACCAGCACCGTCGAGGCCTCGGACGTGTTCGCGAAGTCCGACGGGCAGACCCGCTCCAAGCACTACGCGCGGCGCCGGGTCATCGACTACGACTACATCGGCTGGACCACCGGCAGCGCCGGACTGTGGATCGTGCGCAGCAACCACGAGAAGGCGTCCGGCGGCCCCTTCTACCGCTCCCTGCTGCGCCACCAGAGCGCCGACGGCGGCGGCCTGTACGAGATCCTCTACTACGGCGAGAACCAGACCGAGTCCGAGCGGTTCGGCCTGCAGGGCCCCTACGTCATCACCTTCACAGACGGCGGTGCGCCGTCGTCCGCGCTGTACCACGGCACCCTCACCACGCCCTGGGCGGACTCGCTCGGCATCTTGGGGTACGTCCCCGACGGCGGCCGGGGCTGGCTCGCGGGCGTCGGCATCACGGGGCGGGACACGGCGTACCCGTACACGGTCGGGCTCGCCAACGCGGCGGCGCAGTACTGGGGTTCGGCGCGTTCCTCGGACGGCTACTTCTCGGTCGACCGCATACTGCCGGGTGTGTACACGCTGACGGTCTACAAGGGCGAGTTGGCTGTCTACAGTACGCAGGTCACCGTATCCGCGGGCGCGACGACCACGCTCAACACGATCACGATCCCGTCGTCCAACGACCCCGCCAACGCCGGCGCGATCTGGCGGCTCGGCTCCTGGGACGGCACTCCGAGCGGTTTCAAGAACGCCGACCTGATGACGCACGCGCATCCCTCGGACGCGCGGGCCGCCGCCTGGACCGGCAACGTGGTGATCGGCAGCGGTTCCGAGACCTCCGCCTTCCCCTGCTACCTGTGGAAGGACGTCAACAGCGGCCTGCTCGTCTACTTCAGGCTCACCGCCGCTCAGGCCGCCGCCGCGCACACCCTGAGGATCGGCGTGACGACGGCCTACGCGAACGGCCGGCCGCAGATCACGGTCAACGACGCCTGGACCTCGGCGATCCCCTCCCCGCCCACCCAGCCGAGCACCCGGTCCCTCACGGTGGGCTCCTACCGGGGCAACAACCACACCTTCAGCTACAGCGTCCCGGCCAGTGCCTGGCGCACGGACACCAGCCAGTACAACGTGCTGAGGATCGACGTGGTCAGCGGCTCGGGAACGACGGGCCACCTCAGCGCGGGCACGGCGATCGACGCCATCGACCTGCTCGCCTGAGCAGCCGTCGGCTGCCGTGCTGGGGCTCCTTCGGCGGTCGGTTTGGACTAGCGTCGAGGCATGACCAGCGACACCTCCCCCACCCTCGCCGACGCCCTCGCCGCAGGGACGGTCGTGCTCGACGGCGGCATGTCCAACCAGCTGGAGTCGGCCGGGCACGACCTGAGCGACGAGCTGTGGTCGGCGCGGCTGCTCGCCGAGCGGCCGGAGGCGGTGACGGAGGCGCACCTCGCCTATTTCCGGGCCGGCGCCGACGTGGCCATCACCGCCAGCTACCAGGCCACCTTCGAGGGCTTCGCGCGGCGCGGGATCGGCCATGAGGAGGCCGCGCGGCTGCTCGCGCTGAGCGTGGACCTCGCACGTGAGGCCACCCGGCAGGCCGGGGGCGCGGGCGTCGACCGGCCGCTGTGGGTGGCGGCGTCGGTCGGGCCGTACGGGGCGATGCTCGCGGACGGCTCCGAGTACCGCGGCCGGTACGGGCTGAGCGTGGACGAGCTGGAGCGCTTTCACCGGCCACGGATGGAGGTGCTGGCCGCCGCCGCTCCGGACGTCCTCGCGCTGGAGACCGTGCCGGACGCCGACGAGGGCGCCGCGCTGCTCAGGGCGGTGCGCGGGCTGGGGGTGCCGGCCTGGCTGTCGTACACCGTCGACGACCGGCAGACGCGTGCCGGGCAGCCCCTGGAGGAGGCCTTCGCCCTGGCCGCCGACAGGGACGAGGTGATCGCGGTCGGCGTGAACTGCTGTGCGCCCGAGGACGTGGAGCCTGCGGTGGAGATCGCGGCACGGGTCACCGGCAAGCCGGTCGTGGTGTATCCCAACAGCGGCGAGTCCTGGGACGCCGGGGCGCGTGCCTGGACCGGGCGGACCAGGTTCGGCGCCGAGCAGGTGAAGGCGTGGCAGGACGCGGGCGCGCGACTCGTCGGGGGCTGCTGCCGCGTGGGGCCGGAGGCGATCGCGTCGATCAGGCAGGCGGTGGACGCGGCCTGACGGCGCGAGCCGGCCGACTCACTCCCCTCGGCCGGCATCACCCGCTGTCCTGAGTCGTTCCGTGCGGTCGCCTCGCCCTTGTGCGACGACTGGCGACAGGCGGCGGGCGACCGTAGACGGGCGACGGGCGACGGGCGACGGGCGACGGGCGACGGGCGACGGGCGACGGGCGACGGGCGATCGTAGACCGGCGGGCGGGCGACCGTAGACGCGCGACCGACGACTGTAGGCCGGCGGCTGGCGACCGTAGATGAGCGACCGTAGACCGGCGATCGTAGACGGGCAACCGTAGACCGGCGACCGTAGACCGACCACCGGCCACCGGCCACCGGCCACCGACCACCGACCACCGACCACCGACCACCGACCACCGTAAACGCTCAGCGGCGGCGCGTAGCTCCCGTCGAGCGGCGCAGGCGGCGTACCGCCGCCGCCAACTCCGCGCCGGGGGCCCGGAGTTCCGAGGCGGGGGTCGGTTCGGGGACGGTGGGGGCGAGCGACCAGAGGGCGATTTCCGCGTCCCGGGGACCGTACGCGGTATGCGGTGCACCGTCGCCGAAGATCCGCACCGGGTGGGACGCGTCCCAGGCCTGCCAGCCGGGATCCCCGGTGGTCGCGAACCGCACCCAGGCCGCGTGCATGGCGTCGGCCAGTTCCTGCGGCGCGCCCTCGCCGGCCAGTCTCTTCGACTCGGGGATGTCCCCGGAGTCGAAGACGAACCCCAGCTCCAGGGCGTGACAGGCGCCGAGGCCGGGCAGGCGGGAGGGCCAGGCGAACTCGTAGACGTGGGAGTTGCCGGCGTGGGCGTCGGCGAGGCGGTGGAGCGGGATCCGCAGCAGGTGGTCGGTGACCATCTGGCCGACGATCTCGGCGGCGCCCGCGTCGGGGTTCAGGGCGCGGTAACCGCGGGGCACCTCATGGCCGGTGTGGCAGCGGGCCATGGCGCCGGCGAGGGCGACGGCTCCTAGCCGGTCGACGTGCTCCACCAGCCCGCCGGGCACGAGCCAGAGCCGGTACTCGTCGCGGGTCCAGCCCATGAGCAGGTCGACGTCCTGGGCGGCGCCGTCGATCAGGGCCGCCAGCGGGTCGCGGGGCACGAGGTCGCCGTCCACGACGATGCCGAACGCCGGGCCGCCGAGGACCGGGCTGCTGAGCCGGCCGACCTCGGCCTGGGTGCGCAGCAGCAGGTCGCGGTCGACGGCGGCGAAGGCTTCGGCGGTGGCGGGGATCTTCAGCCGGCCGGCCATGCGGCGCACCATCCGCCGTACCTTGTCCCGTTCGGACGACTCGGGCGGACCGCTCTGCAGGACCGCGCGCCGGATCAGGCCCCGGCTCGCGGGCGCGGCCAGCAGGGCGCCCGCGCTGATGGCGCCGGCCGACTGGCCGCACAGCGTGACCCGGTCCGGGTCGCCGCCGAAGGCGCCGATCGCGTCGTGCGCCCAGCGCAGCGCGGCGAGTTGGTCGCGCAGGCCGGGGTTGGGCGGTGCGTCGGGGAACAGGCCGTAACCCTCCACGCCGAGGCGGTAGTTGACGGAAACGAAGACGACGCCGTCCCGGGCGAAGGTGGCGCCGTTGTAGACGGGTACGGCCGAGGATCCTCTGGTCAGGGCGCCGCCGTGGAGCCAGACGAGGACCGGCAGGCGGGCGCCGGGATCCGGCTCGGGGGTCCAGACGTTGAGGTTGAGGCAGTCGTCACCGGGGATCTCGGGGTCGGACAGGTACTGGGCGAACGCCTCGGAGTACGGCGGTTTGGGCGCGGTGGGCCCGAAGTCGCCGGCGTCGCGCACCCCGTCCCAGGGCTCGGGCGGCTCGGGCGGGCGGAACCGGCGGGGACCGAAGGGCGGGGCGGCGTACGGGATGCCACGGAACACCGCGACACCCTGCTCGTACCGGCCGCGTACCGCCCCGTACGGCGTTCTGACCACGGGGTTCGCCTGGTCTGCCGTCATCGCCCACCAGCCCTTCGCCGCGCGCTAGTGCACCGTGCAACATCAGAGCACCACAAGAGCGCCGGGTATTCCGGCGCACGGGCGCACGGGAGGGCCGTTCGGGCGACGCCCGGTACGGTGAGTCACCAGACGCTCACACGCGTGGGCGCCGAAGCCGAGCCGGTCGCGGCGTCGCCCGCACCGGCCGGGCGTGGCCCAGGGCTCCGGAGCGGTCGCCGTCCGCGCCCGCCGGGTACGGTCCCGGCTGCCGCGCCGGCTGTACGCCCATGAAGCGGCGGCGGTACGGCACCAGGCAGGGGCCTGACCACTCAGTGCGGGAAAGGGTTCCACCGGGCAGGGGCCTGCCTGACCAGTCAAGGGCGGAAACGGTTCCGCCGGGCAGAGGCCAGGCCAGTCGGGCGCGGGAGCGGCTCCGCCGCGGACGCGGTGCCGTGCACCCCGCCGTGATCAAGCCGGCTCGTCTGCCGATTGACCGGCTGTTCCCGGCACACCTACCGTAGAAGGCGCTTTCTGAAAGCCTTTCTCCTTCCGGTTCGTCAGGAGAGCCATGCCGCCCAGCGCCCAGCCGCCGCGAACCGTGTTCGCGATGGATCCGGTCCACCTCCCGCTGCTCTTCCCGCCGCCGCTCATGGCCCGGCTGCGGCGCACGGCCGGCATCGACACGGCGCTGGTCGTACGGGACTTCGCTGATCCCGCGGTGGCCGACGCGCTGGCCCCGGCCGAGGTGCTGATCACCGGCTGGGGCTGCCCGCGCCTGGACGCCGGGGTCCTTGCCGCGGCCCCGAAGCTGCGTGCCGTCCTGCACGCGGCGGGCTCGGTCCGCTCCCTGGTCGGCGAGGCGCTCTGGGAACACGGCGTCACCGTGTCCAGCGCGGTCGCCGGCAACGCCGTACCGGTGGCGGAGTACACGCTCGCGATGATCCTCCTCGCCGGCAAGGATGCCTTCGGCCACCGTGAGCGCTACCGGCGCACGCACACCCCGCCGGCTCCCTCCGACACGGCGGCCACCGGCAATCTCCGCCGTCGCGTCGGGGTCGTCGGGGCCTCCCGGGTGGGCCGCCGGCTCCTGGAACTGCTGCGGCCCTTCGACCTCACGGTCCTGCTGTACGACCCCTATGTGAGCCCCGCCGAGGCCGCGGCCCTGGGCGCGGAACCGCTGCCGCTGGAGGACCTGCTGCGCCGCAGCGACATCGTCAGCCTGCACGCCCCCGACATCCCCGAGACCCGTCACATGCTCGACGGCGCCCGGCTCGCCCTCATCCGGGACGGCGGCGTGCTGATCAACACCGCGCGCGGTGCGCTGGTCGACCACGAGGCGCTGACCCGGGAGCTGGTCTCCGGCCGTCTGTCCGCCGTCCTGGACGTCACCGAGCCCGAGCCGCTGCCCGCCGGTTCACTGCTGTACGGGCTGCCCAACGTCTTCCTCACCCCGCACATCGCCGGCTCCCTCGGCAACGAGCTGGAGCGGCTGGGCACGATCGTCGTGGAGGAACTGGAGCGGCTGGCCGCGGGCCTGCCACCGCTGCACGAGGTACGGCACACGGACCTGTCCCGGGTTGCCTGACTCACCTCGCCCCCTCCGCAACCCGCCCGCCGATGTTCGGAGTTTCGAAAGTACCGGCCGCCGCCGATCGCGGGAATCCCCGTGTCTTCCCTTGTCTTCCCGCCGTGTGGACGCACACCTATCGTAGGAAGCGCTTTCTTCCCGGTCGTCAAAGGGGCCGCGAAAGCAGCGTTGGCCGCAACTTTCGATGGCCCGGCGGCGGGCCGGAGAGGTGGTTTCCTGTGGTCCGTGCGGGGAGTGCGAACGTGACGGCCGGGCCGACGCTGGCGGTGGTGGCCCGGGAGGCGGGGGTGTCCGTGCCGACCGCGTCGAAGGTCGTCAACGGCCGCGAGGACGTGGCGCCCGAGACCCGTCGCCGCGTCACCGAGGCACTGGACCGGCTCGGTTACGTCCGCCGGCCCCGCTTCGACATGGCGCGGACGCCGAGCCTGGTCGACGTGGTGGTGCACTCGCTGGAGAGCACCTGGTCGGGCGCCGTGCTGCACGGGGTGGAGGCGGCGGCGTACGAGGCGGGCCTCGAGGTGGTGGTCTCGGCCGGGCCGAACGGGACCGGCCGGCCGGAGCGCGAGTGGCTGGACCGGCTGACGGCACGCGGCTCTTCGGGCGTGCTGTTCAACCTGGCGGAGCTGTCCCCGGCGCAGTACGCGTGGCTGGACCACCATCGCATCCCGTACGTGCTGATCGACCCCGCGCACGAGCCGCCGCCCGGTGTGGTGTCGGTCGGGGCGGCCAACTGGCAGGGCGGGGTGAGCGCGACGGAGCATCTGCTCGGCTTCGGTCACCGGCGCATCGCGGTGATCGCCGGCCAACGGCGCACGGTGTGCGGCGGCGCCCGGGTGGCCGGTTATCGTTCCGCGCTCGCCTCGGCCGGGCTGCGCCACCGCGCCGAGTACGTGCGGCACGCCGGCTCCGACGAGGCCGCTGCCCGGCGGTGCACGCACGAGTTGCTGGACCTGCCCGAGCCGCCGACGGCGGTGTTCGTGTGCTCCGACCGGATGGCTCTCGGCGTGTACGAGGCGCTGGCCGAGCGGGGGTTGAGGGTGCCGGACGACATGAGCGTCGTCGGTTTCGACGATCTGCCGCAGGCGCGCTGGGCCGTCCCGGCGCTGACCACGGTCCGCCAGCCGCTCGGCGAGATGGCGGCGACCGCGCTCCGGCTGCTGGTGCGGATGATGCACGGCGAACGCCCGGAGGGCACCCGTACCGAGCTGTCGACCCGGCTGGTGGTGCGCGGGAGCACGGCCGCGCCGCCCGGGGAACAGCCGACTGCGTGACGTGCGGTGCCCCTTCGGACCCACGGCGGTGACCGTGCCGCACGCGAGGGCGTTTTCCGGTCATGAACCTCACCACGCGCACCACAGCGGCCCTCGCCGTGGCCGCAGTCGCCCTGATCGCCGCCTACGGCACGGCCGACGCCTCCTGCCACACCCTCGCCCCCGGCCGGCATCGGGCCACGGTGGCCGCGCCCGGCGGCGGGCAGGATCCGGAGGAGGACGTGGAGGTGGACGAGCACGGCCGCCCCGGCCTCGCCGAGGACTGACTGACGCCCGCGACACGGCGACGGCCGGGCAGCCCGCGCAGAGGCGCCCGGCCATCACCGACGCACCGGCTCCTCGGCGACACCGGCTCGTCGACGACACCGGCTCGTCGACGACACCGGCTTGTCGGCGACACCGGCTCGTCGGCGACGTCGGCTCATCGGCTACGTCGGCTCGTCGGCGACCGGTCGCAGTGCGGCAGCCGACCGCCGTCCGGCAACCAATCGCCGTCAAGCAGCAGATCGCCGTCCGGCGGCCGACCATCGCTCAGCGGCCGATCGAAGCCCGCAGCGATTGCCGTTCGGCGGCCGTCATCACCCGGCGAGCGGTCATCGCCCAACGGCCGGGCACCACCCAGCGGCCGATCGTCACCCGGCAGCCGGTCATCACCAGGCAGCCGGTCGCCACCCGGCAGCCGGTCGCCACCCCGCGACGGTCATCACCCGCCAGCCGGTCGCCGCACGGCAGCCGACCATCACCCGCCAGCCGATCGTCACCCGGCAGCCGGTCGCCACCCGGCGACGGTCATCACCCGCCAGCCGGTCGCCACCCGGCGACGGTCATCACCCGCCAGCCGGTCGCCACCCGGCGACGACCATCACCCGGCAGCCGGTCGCCACCCGGCGACGACCATCACCCGGCAGCCGGTCGCCGTCAGGCGACGGTCATGACCCGGCAACCGGTTATCACCAGGCAGCCGGTCGCCGACCGACAGCCGGTCATCGCCCGCCAGCCGATCGTAGGTCCCGGTAGCTCAGTCCCAGGCCTCCCGGTGCTGGCGGCTGCCGCTGACGAGGGCCTGGATCGCGTCCACGGCGCTGCCGTCGTGGTCGCTGCCGGCCGTGCCCCTGCCGGTCTGGAGGTTGGCCGTGCGGTCGACCTCGAGCCAGGAGTCGGCGTGGGAGTTGTCGATCACGGTGATCAGGCTCCCGGACGCGACCGCGGGTGCCGCACCGGCCCCGAGCAGTGCGGCCGCGGCCACGGTGGCCATCCCGAGGCGCGGTACGACGCCCGTCACACGCCCACGCCCTCGGGGACGAGCCGGTCACGGGCGATGTTGCGCTCCAGCAGGCTGGTGGAGGCCTTCACGCCGACCCCGCTCGCGGGATCCACCTCCGGCAGCCGTCCGTCGGCGGCCTTGAGGCCGGCGAGCGCGGAGTCCATCGCCTCGTGTGCGGCGAACAGACACGGGGTGCTGTAGATGGCGACGTCGACGCCGAGGTCGGACAGCTCGCCGAGGGACAGCCGGGGCGACTTGCCGCCGGCGATCTGGTTGAACAGCAGCGGCTTGGACCCGACGACCTCACGGATCCGCTTGATCCACTCGACGCTGCGCACCCCGTCGACCAGGACCACGTCGGCGTCGGTCGCGGCCAGCCGCTCGGCGCGGTGCAGGATGTCGTGCTCGTCGGTGGCGTCCGTACGGGCCACGACGACCAGGTCCTTGCGGGTCTCGAGGACCTGGTGCAGCTTCTCCAGGTACTCCTCCAGCGGCAGCACCTGCTTGCCGTCGGCGTGGCCGCAGCGGCGGGGCCGTTTCTGGTCCTCGAGGATCACTCCGGAGGCGCCGATGCGTTCCAGCCCTTCGACGACGTGGCAGGCGACCTCGGGGTCCACGTACCCGTCGTCGATGTCGACGAGCAGATGATGGTGCGGGAACGCGCCCCGCAGCCGCTGGACGAAGGCCACCATGTCGGGCCAGGCGATGAAACCGATGTCCGGCAGCCCGTAGTACGAGGCCGCGAAACCGAAGCCCGAAACGAACATCCCGTCGTAGTGCTTGGCCGCGATCGACGCCGAGTACATGTCGTACACGCCGATCAGCGGTGTGGTCCCGGGCCCGGCGATGCGCTCGCGCAACTTCTTACCGTAAGTCAAGGTCCGGCTCCTCCTGTGGGTGGGTGACGCGGGGCCGGACGGCCCGCACGTCTCGACGCCCTTTGCCAAGACAAGAGCATCTCTAGATATTCACGTGACCTTCCATGGATGCGACCTTTACTCACCCGTATGGCGGACCCGGTTCACCGCAGAAACGTCACGCATAGAGCCGTCCCGCCCAGCCGAGTCCGCCGTCCAGGTGACTCAGAAAGGCGGGATCGCGGTAGGCATCGGAGGCGTGACCGAGCGCTGTGTAAAAGACGCGGCCGCCGCCCGCCCCGTGCTCGCGGCACCAGGCGAGCGGATGGTCCGTCCCCATCCCGCCGCCCTCGTACGACGTCTCGTCGGCGCTGAGCAGCACCCGCGCCCGGTGCCGGGGGCTGGCGTCGAAGTCGTACCACTCGTCGCTGACGTCCCAGACGGCGGGCAGCGCGCGGGTCGCGGGGTGACCGGGGTCCTCGACCACGGCCCGGCCCGGCTGGAAGTCGGGGTGCCGTACGAAGCGGGCGCCGAGGAGTTCGCCGTAGTACGGCCAGCCGTACTCGGTGCAGGCCGCCGCGTGCACCCCGGCGAAACCGCCGCCCGAGTCCACGTAGCGCGCGAGCCGCTCCCGGCCGGCGGGGGTCAGGACCTCCCCGCTGGTGGAGAGGAAGACGACGAGCGCGTACCCGTCCAGCGGTTTCTCGAGGTCGGCGGGATCCTCGGTGTGCTCGACGACGAACCTCCCGAGGCCGCGCACGGCGGCGACGGCGTCCGGGATGGAGTCGTGACGGTAGTCGGTGGTGCGGGTGTAGAGCAGGAGGCGACGAGTCATGGCGCCGAGTCTCACCGCTCCGCCCCTTCCGTGTCCGCACCGCCGGACGTCCGGGGGCAGGCCGCCGGTGACGGGTGGCCGCGAGCGATCGTGCGCGAAGGCCTGGCCGGACCAGTGGGCCGACAGCCCCCTGGGTGTCCGATTCCTTCAAGACCGGGCGGCGACCGCGCGCCTACGGTGGCGGCATGACTCCACGATTCGCGCTGATCGGCGTGGTGACGTCCGACATGGCCGCCGCGCTCGCCTTCTACCGTCGCCTCGGGCTCGTCTTCCCCGAAGGGTCCGAGAAGGAGCCGCACGTCGATGCGGAGCTGCCCGGCGGGCTGACCTTCGCGCTGGACACCGAGGAGACGATCCGCTCCTTCCACTCCGGCTGGAATCCGCCCCAGGGCGCCGGACGCGTCGGGCTCGCCTTCCGGTGCGGCTCGCCCGCCGAGGTCGACGCCCTGTACGAGGAGCTGGTGGCCGCCGGGTACCACGGGGAGCTGAAGCCCTGGGACGCGTTCTGGGGGCAGCGGTACGCCACCGTGCACGACCCCGACGGCAACGGTGTCGACCTGTTCGCCCCGCTACCCTCCGCCCAGTAGCCGCCCGAGCGGCATGCCCGTCAACTCCCGCACGTCACGGGCGAGGTGGGGCTGGTCGGCGTATCCGGCGCGGACGGCCGTCTCGGCGTACGGCGTCCCGGAGCGGGCCAGCGCCAGCGCCCGCTGCAGACGCAGGATGCGGGCCAGCGTCTTGGGGCCGTAGCCGAACGCGCCCAGGCAGCGGCGGTGCAAGGTGCGCGTGCCGAGGCCCAGTTCGGCGGCTGTCGCCGACACCGGGCGGCCCTCGTCCAGGCGCCGCACCAGCCGGTGCAGCAGCGGGTCGGGGGCCGTGGTGCGCGCGGCCCGGTCCAGGGCGATGTCCTCCAGGGCCGTCGCCGGGTCGGCCGCCGCCTCGACGCGCTCGCTCAGCCGCCGGACCCGGGCGGCGGGCCAGAGGTCGGCCAAGTCGGCCCGCAGGTCGCGCAGTTCGTGCGCGGGTACGCCGAGCAGGGCGGGTGCGGTGCCGGGGAAGAAGCGGACGCCGGCCCAGGACCGGGGCGGGCCCTCGGGCACGTACGGCCGCGTGTCCGGACCGGCGACCAGCAGCCGGCCCTCGCTCCACAGCAGGTCCATGCAGCCGTCGGGCAGCACGGGGCCGCCACCGGTTCCGTCGGGGACGTTCGTCCACACGACCGCACCGGCCAGCCGGGACGCCCGCTCCGTGTACACGCCTGCCAGCCTACGACTGCGACAGCCGCGTCAGAGGGCCCTGCTCCCGGTCGGCTCAGGACCGCGACCGATCGGCATGATCGATCAGGGGCGGCGTCGGACCGGTCGCATCGCACACCCGCCCCCGCCTCACTCCCCGTACCGTCCCCGCCCCTCCTCGCCGGGGCCCTGGTGCGGTTCTCTGCCGTTGGCCTCGTGTGGGCCGTTGGCCTTGGGGGTGTGTTTGGCGTGGGTGCGCAGGCGGGCGGTGACGTCCTCCGGGGGGAGGAAGCGGGACCAGCGTTCGGGGAACTCGGAGGGCATGTCGGGGTCGTCGGGGTCGGTGTCGCGGTGGGCCGCGGCGCGGGCGACGTACTCGGCGACCTGGGCCTCGCGGATCCGCTCGTTCGCGGCGCGGGCGGCGGCCGTGGCGGCGGCGGGCCAGACGCGGTCGATGGCGGCGTTCACGGCCGCGCCGACGAGGACGGCGAAGGCCGACACGCCGATCCAGAGGAGGACGGCGACGGAGGCGGCGAGGGAGCCGTAGATGGTGGCGCCCTCGATGGTGTGCACGAGGTAGATCCGCAGCAGGAAGCTGCCGAGGACCCACATGGCCAGGGCGACGAGCGCGCCGGGGACGTCCTCGATCCACGGGGAGCGGACCGGCACGGAGACGTGGTAGAGGGTCGTGAGGAAGGCGATGGACAGCACGATCACGACCGGCCAGTACAGGACCTGCACCACGGTGGCCGACCAGGGCACCACCCGCACCACCGCGTCCGGGCCCGCGACCATCAGCGGCAGGGCCACCGAGCCGATCAGCAGCGCCACGATGAACAGCACGAACGACATCACCCGTGTCTTGACGATGCCCCGGACGCCGTCGAGGCCGTACATGACGGTGATGGTGTCGATGAAGACGTTGACCGCGCGGGAGCCGGACCACAGGGCGAAGACGAAGCCGATGGAGATGACGTCGGGCCGGCCCTTCATCACGTCGTGCAGGATCGGCTCGGTGATCTCCTTCACGCCTTTTTCGGACAGCACCGTCCGGGAGGCGTCGAGGATGTTGGTCTCGAGGCTGCTGATGGTGTGGGCGCCGGTCCAGGTGTCGACGTAGGCGAGCAGCCCGATGAGGCACAGCAGCAGCGGCGGCACGGACAGCAGCGTGAAGAACGCCGCCTCGGCCGCCAGGCCCAGGATGCGGTACTCCATGCAGGAGTTGACGGTGTCCTTGAGCAGCAGCCAGGCGGTCCTGCGCTTGGAGACGTTCCGGTAGAGGACTCTGGCGCGGTGGAGGCGGCCGGCGGGCCGCTCGGGGGTTTCACTTGCTGGCTGCACGAGCCAACGGTATCCGCAGCACGGGACCGGCCTCACCTTCCGGGGCAGGTGAGCGCATCCGGCGCGCCCGGGGGCGCCGCTGTGTCACGCTGGAGGCCATCACCGCCGCTGCTCCGGGGTAGGTTCGCAAGCATGGCAGGCACCTCCACGCACACCGTGACGAACCAGCCGCCGCCCCTGGTCGGCTACGACGTGTTCACCGCCGACCGGGCCCTGGTGGAGGCCGTCGAGCGGCATGCCGGTGCCGACGTGCTGGACGAGGCGCGCTCCGAGCTGTCCGCGCTGGGCCGGGCCGCGGGTTCGGCGCAGCTGCAGGAGTGGGCCGTGCAGGCGAACGAGCATCCGCCCCGGCTGCGCACCCATGACCGGTACGGCCACCGGATCGACGAGGTCGACTTCCACCCGGCCTGGCACCGGCTGCTCGGCAAGGCCGTCTCGGCGGGTCTGACCGGCGCCTGGGTCCGGCCGTCCGGGCATGTCCGCCGGGCCGCCGGCTTCCTGGTGTGGACGCAGGTGGAGGCGGGGACCTGCTGCCCGCTGTCGATGACCCACGCGGCGGTGCCCGCGCTGCGGGCCGACCCGCGGCTCGCCGCCGAGTGGGAGCCGCGGCTGACGTCCACGGTCTACGACCGTGAGCTGCGGGCCACCGCGCAGAAGCCCGGAGCGCTCGTCGGCATGGGCATGACCGAGAAGCAGGGCGGCAGCGACGTCCGCGCGAACACCACCGAGGCGCGGCCGCTCGCCGAGCCGGGCGCGTACGAGCTGACCGGGCACAAGTGGTTCTGTTCGGCGCCGATGTCGGACGCGTTCCTGGTGCTGGCGCAGGCCCCGGGCGGCCTGACCTGCTTCCTGGTGCCGCGCGTGCTGCCCGACGGCTCCCGCAACGTCTTCCTCCTGCAGCGGCTGAAGGACAAGCTCGGCAACCGGTCCAACGCCTCCGCGGAGGTGGAGTTCGCCGGCACCTGGGCGCGCCGGGTCGGCGAGGAGGGCGGCGGGGTGCGGACGATCATCGGGATGGTCGCGGCGACCCGGCTGGACTGCGCGCTCGGTTCGGCGGGGCTGATGCGGCAGGCGGTGGTGCAGGCGATCCACCACTGCTCCCACCGCGAGGCGTTCGGCGGCAGGCTGGTCGACAAGCCGCTGATGCGCAACGTCCTCGCCGATCTGGCGCTGGAGTCCGAGGCCGCGACCGCGCTCGCGCTGCGGCTCGCGGCCGCGTACGACGACGGGGGCGAGCGGGAGCGCGCCTTCCTGCGGCTGGCGGTGCCGGCCGCGAAGTACTGGATCACCAAGCGCTGTGCGCCCGTCGCGGTCGAGGCCGCGGAGTGCCTGGGCGGAAACGGTTACGTCGAGGAGTCCGGCCTGCCCCGGCTGGTACGGGAGTCGCCGCTGAACTCCATCTGGGAGGGCGCGGGGAACGTGCAGGCGCTGGACGTGCTGCGGGCGCTGCAACGGGAGCCGGGCGCGCTCGACGCCTGTCTGACCGAGATCGGCCGCTCGCACGGCGCCGACCACCGTCTCGACCGGGCGGTGAAGGACCTGTTCACCGAACTGGCCGATCTGAGCGACGTGGAGGGCCGGGCCCGGCGGCTGGTGGAGCGCCTCGCGCTGGTCCTCCAGGGCTCCCTGCTGGTCCGGTACGCGCCTGCGGAGGTGGCGGACGCCTTCTGCGCGTCCCGGCTGGGCGGAGACCACGGAGCAGCGTTCGGCACCCTGCCAACGGGCCTGGACCTGGCGTCGATTGTGGAGCGGGCGCGTCCGGACGTGTGCGACGCGGGCTGAGCCGGCTCACCGGGGGCGCGGGGCTGTGCCCGGCGGAGCCCCCGGTGGGGGTGGTGCTGCGCCGACACGGCACCACCCCCACCACCTGGGCCCGTTGAAGCCCGCGGACGCGGCCTCGCCGAGACGAGTCGCGCCGGAGCCAAGTCTTGGCCACCCTCCGACAGGCCACCAGGGTTGCAAGGGGTTGCAATTCGTCGGCGCACGTGCGCGGAGTGTGTGCCTCCGGCCTGCCCGCGACGGCAAGATGAGAGGGCACAGCCGGGCCGGAAACCGCCGCCCGGACGGCTTGACAGGTATGTTCGACGCCCCTTCCGGGAGGACCCCCGTGGTGAACCCGCCGATGAACGTGGCGCGCCTGGCCGCCGTGGACGCGATGCAGGCGGCGCGGCTGCTGAGCGAGGTGCGCGACGCCACCCTCGCCGGTCAGCGGGCGAGGATCGCGCCCCGGCCGGTGATCGAGCAGTCCTGGGGCCGGATGCTGCGCAGCGGTGTGGACCCCGACCGCGACTTCAGGTCGGGGCTGCTGTCCTGCGACGAAGTGCGGCGCCGGCGTGAGGAGTCACCGCTCAGACAGGTGCTGCCGGTGCTGCGGCAGGGTCTGCTTTCGGTCGCCGACGCGGCCCAGCACATCATGGTCGTCGCGGACGCCGACGGGCGGGTGCTGTGGCGTGAGGGCGCCTCGCCGGTGCTGCGCAAGGCGGACGGGCTGGGCTTCGAACTCGGCGCGGACTGGCGGGAGGACGTCGTCGGCACCAACGGGGTGGGCACCGCGGCGGTCGTACGGCGGCCCGTGCAGGTCTTCGCGTCCGAGCACTTCGTGCGCTCGCACACCTCCTGGACGTGCACGGGAGCGCCGATCACCGATCCGCGGGACGGCCGGCTGATCGGTGTGGTGGACGTCAGCGGCCCGCTGGAGACCATGCATCCGGCGACCCTCGCCTGGGTGGACTCGGTGGCCAAGCTGGCCGAGGCGCGGCTGCGGGAGCTGCACCGGGACTCGCTGGAGCGGCTGCGCGCGGTGGCGGCGCCGGTGCTGGCGCGGCTGGCGGGGCGGGCGCTGGTGGTGGACCGGGACGGCTGGTCGGCGGCGGTGTCCGGGATGCCGTACGTACGGCGGGTGGCGATGCCCAAGTCGCTGGCGCCGGGCCGCCGGTGGCTGCCGGGGCTGGGTTCGTGCGCGGTGGAGCCGCTGGCCGGGGGCTGGCTGCTGCGGGTGGCCGAGGAGCCGGCCGGCGCGCCCGCGCGGATCGTGCTGGATCTGGCGCGGCCGGGGCGTGCCGCGCTGACGGTGTCGGGTGCGGCGGGTTCCTGGTCGCGGGAACTGAGCCCCCGGCACGCGGAGTTGCTGTATCTTCTCGCCCTGCACCGGTCCGGCCGCTCGGCGGCGGCCCTGGCCGAGGATCTGTTCGGGGATCCCTCACGCAGGGTGACGGTACGGGCGGAGATGTCCCGGATCCGGCGGTACTGCGGGGAACTCCTGCAGCATCGGCCGTACCGTTTCCGTGAGGACGCGGAGGTCGAGATGCTGCTCCCCGACGACCCCCGTGACCTGCTGCCTTTCTCGACGGCGCCGGCGATCGCGCGAGGGCGGGCGGCCGGGCGGGGCGGCGGGCGCGGGGCCCGGTGAGGGTGTGTTCCGGGTATTTGCGGGGTCTTCGCCGTGCGCGGGCCGTTGCTGCCGTAGCATCCCTTGCGGGCCTCCCAGCCGCTTCACGCGTCAACGTTCGGATCATCGGGCGCAGTTGGCACGGCACCGGCCGGTGCGCCCCGGCGGCGAAAGGGCCCCGGAGAAGGGGACGAGATGAAGCATCGCGGCAGACACCGCCGGCGCCGCAGAGGCGCCGCGCTGCGCGCGGTCCTGACCGGGACCGCGCTGGCGCTCACCGCGGCCGCCACCCTGATCAGCGTGTCCCAGGCGGACGTCACCGACGGCCCCGGCGCGCTCAAGCCGCTCTCCTCCCCCGCGGACACCGGCCGGCTCCGGCTCCAGGAGCGGCTGGTCCCCGCCCGCACCCTGGACCGGCTCTCCGCCGCGATGGGCCGCCCGGTCGGCGTCGACGCCGTGCTGGCGAGCGCCGACCGCGCGATGCGCACCTCCGCCGGGTGCTCCTCCGCCGACCGTGCGTCGCTGCCGGTCGCCCCGGCCCCCGCCCGCGCCTGGTGCTGGGACCGGGCCGACTCCGCCGGCACCGCCTGGCGGCCGGCGTCGGTGACCACCTCCGGGGACGCCGACGACGACGGTGTGTGGGGCAGGCACCGGGTCGTGCTGGCGGGCTGGACCCACAGCACCACCACCGGCCGGGCCGCCGAGCGGGGGCTGGCCCGGGTCGCCTTCGTGAACGCCGACGATCCCGCCCGCCCCGCCTACCGGTGGGTGCTGCTGGTGGTGCCGGTCGACGGCGGCCGGAACTACCGGGGGCTGTCCTCGGGGATCTCCGGGATGGTCTGGTACCAGGACAAGCTGCTGGTCACCGCCAGGTCCGGCGGCGCCGACGCGCTGTATGTGTACGACCTGGACCGGATCCAGCGCACCAGCGTCGACGGGCCGGCGATCGGCCGGGTGCCGGGCGGCTGGTCCGCCGACGGCTACCGGTACGTGATGCCCGCGATCGGCTCCTACCGCTTCACCGCCGGCCACTGCGCCCACTCAGGGCCGCCCTGTCCCGGCGCGCTCGCGCTCGACCGGGGCACCGCGCCGGACAGCCTCGTCGCCGCGGAGTGGACCGCGCCGGACGGTGACCGGAACGCCCGGCTGTGGCGCTATGCGTTCAGCACCTCCCCGGCCCGCGCGGGGCTGCTCGCCACGGACGCCCGGGGGCGGGCGGCGGCGGTGCAGGCGTACCGGACCCGGGCGGCAGGGATCCGCGGGGTGCTGTCGTACCGGCAGCCCGGAGCGGACGACGCGTCCTGGTATGTGGGACGGCTGCCCGCCTCCCGGGACGGCCACGGCGCGCTGTGGCGGCAGGACACCGCCGGGGCGAAGGCCGCGTCCTGCGGCGCGGACGGCTCGCACCGCTGCTGGGCCGAGGCGGCGGGCTCCCTGTCGTACTGGCAGGCGACGGGCGAGGTGTGGTCCCTGTCGGACCGCATGCTGTTCAGCACGCCACTGGCCGACCTGGACGGGTCCCTGGGGTGACCGCGGGCGGCGCCGTGACGCAGCCGATCGACAGACCCGGCGGCGGGATGATTCCCTGGCCCGCATGAGCAGCGTTCCTGTCACCACCTGGTCTCTGGAGCAGACCTCGCCGGGCGATCTTCTGCCCGCCGCCGCGCCCGAGGGCGATGTGCGGATCGTGCGCGCCGAGGTGCCCTCCCCCGAGCTCAGCCGCTTCCTGTACGCCTCGGTCGGCGGCGACATCCGCTGGACCGACCGGCTCGGCTGGACGTACGCGCGGTGGCAGGAGTACCTGCAGCGGCCCGGCGTGGAGACCTGGGTGGCCTACGACCGGGGCACCCCGGCCGGCTATGTGGAGCTGGAGCCGCAGGACGAGGGCGTGGTCGAGATCGCCTACTTCGGTCTGCTCCCCGCTTTCCGTGGCCGGCGCATCGGCGGCCATCTGCTGGCGTACGGCACGGCCCGCGCCTGGGACCTCGCCGAGCGGTGGCCGGGGCGGACGCCGACGAAGCGGGTGTGGCTGCACACGTGCAGCAAGGACGGCGAGTTCGCGCTGGACAACTACCGGCGGCGCGGCTTCACGCTCTTCGACACCAAGGTCGAGCTGGAGCCGGAGGTGCCGGCGCCGGGACCCTGGCCCGGCGCGCACCAGGCCTGACACTCCGCCCGATACCGCGCCTGACCAGCGGGGACAAGCCCCCCGGCGGCGCATGTGAGCGACGACACCCTTGTCCCACATTTCGGGACCAGGGTGTCCGCATCGTGGATGAAGCTGGACTGTGTCCAGATCGCCGTGACACGCTTCCGTCATGTCTGGAACTGGAATTGCCTTGGTGAGTCGGCGGCACGTCGACCTCGGCCGCATGTCCAGCGCCATCTGTCCGGCCCGCTGACCGCCCCAGCCGCCGAGACACCCCTCTTTTCGATCCCGCCTGCGCAAGGACGCGCACGCCTGTCCGCGTGCGCGCGTACGCGCTGGTCAAGTGCCGATTCCCACCGGTCCCGAAGGACGTAGAACCATGGCCGCCACTCCGCCGAACCCCGCCGCCTCCGCGCCCCGCCGCAAGGTGAGCCGTCACCGCGGCGAGGGTCAGTGGGCCGTAGGCCATTTCACCCCGCTCAACGGAAACGAGCAGGTGAAGAAGGACGACGACGGTCTCAATGTGCGGACACGCATTGAGACGATCTACTCCAAGCGCGGTTTCGACTCCATCGACCCCAGCGACCTGCGCGGCCGGATGCGCTGGTGGGGGCTGTACACCCAGCGCAAGCCCGGCATCGACGGCGGCAAGACCGCGGTGCTGGAGCCGGAGGAGCTGGACGACCGCTACTTCATGATGCGGGTCCGCATCGACGGCGGGGCGCTCACCACCCGGCAGCTGCGGGTCATCGGCGAGCTGTCCCAGGAGTTCGCGCGCGGCACCGCGGACATCACCGACCGGCAGAACGTGCAGTACCACTGGATCCGGATCGAGGACGTGCCCGAGATCTGGGAGCGGCTGGAGGCCGTGGGCCTGACGACCGTCACCGCCTGCGGCGACACCCCGCGTGTGATGATCGGCTCCCCGGTGGCGGGCATCGCCGAGGACGAGATCATCGACCCGACGCCGGCGCTGGAGGAGATGAAGCGCCGCGTCCTGAACAACAAGGCGTACTCGAACCTGCCGCGGAAGTTCAAGACGGCCATCTCGGGCTCGCCGCTGCTGGACGTCGTGCACGAGATCAACGACGTGGCGTTCGTCGGCGTACGGCACCCCGAGCACGGCCCGGGCTTCGACCTGTGGGTGGGCGGCGGCCTGTCCACCAACCCCAAGCTGGGGGTGCGGCTGGGCGCGTGGGTGCCGCTGGAGGAGGTCGCGGACGTCTACGAGGGCGTCGTGTCCATCTTCCGTGACTACGGCTACCGCCGGCTGCGCAACCGGGCCCGCCTGAAGTTCCTCGTCGCCGACTGGGGTGCTCAGAAGTTCCGTCAGGTACTGGAGGACGAGTACCTCAAGCGCGAGCTGACCGACGGGCCCGCGCCCGAGCAGCCCGTGCAGCAGTGGCGCGACCACATCGGCGTGCACCGGCAGAAGGACGGCCGCTACTACGTCGGTTTCGCCCCGCGGGTCGGCCGCGTCGACGGCGCCACGCTGACGAAGATCGCCGATCTCGCGGAGGCGCACGGCTCGGGCCGGGTGCGCACCACCGTCGAGCAGAAGATGATCGTCCTGGACGTCGAGCAGGACAAGGTCGACTCGCTGGTCGGGGGGCTGGAGGCGCTGGACCTCACCGCGCGTCCGTCGTCCTTCCGGCGCGGCACCATGGCCTGCACCGGCATCGAGTTCTGCAAGCTCGCCATCGTCGAGACCAAGCAGCGCGGCGCCTCGCTCATCGACGAACTGGAGCGCCGCCTGCCGGACTTCGACGAGCCGCTCACCATCAACCTCAACGGCTGCCCGAACGCCTGCGCCCGTATCCAGGTCGCGGACATCGGTCTCAAGGGCCAGCTGGTCCTGAACGACAAGGGCGAGCAGGTCGAGGGCTACCAGGTGCACCTCGGCGGCGCGCTCGGCCTGGAGGCCGGCTTCGGCCGCAAGGTGCGCGGCCTGAAGGTCACCGCGGAGGAGCTGCCCGACTACATCGAGCGGGTCCTGAAGCGGTTCCAGGCCGAACGCCAGGACGGCGAGCGGTTCGCGGCCTGGGCGGCCCGGGCTTCCGAGGAGGCTCTGTCGTGAGCGAGCGTGCCGCGCCGTTCTACTGCCCCTACTGCGGCGACGAGGACCTGCGTCCGCACGAGGAGGGCCACGGCGCCTGGGAATGCGGGGCGTGCAACCGCGCATTCCAGCTGAAGTTCCTCGGGCTGCTCGCCCGGGGTCTTCAGCGAGCCGACAACGGAGGGGACGAGACATGACGACCGCTCAGCAAGACCGCACCGCCGAGGAGTTGCAGGCGCTCGCCGAACAGGCGGGCCGGGACCTGGAGGACGCCTCCGCGCTGGAGATCCTCCAGTGGGCGGTGGACACCTTCGGCACGAAGTTCTGCGTCACCTCCTCCATGGAGGACGCCGTCGTCGCCCATCTCGCCTCACGCGTGCTCAAGGGCGTGGACGTCGTCTTCCTCGACACCGGCTACCACTTCCCGGAGACCATCGGCACCCGCGACGCCGTGGCGGCCGTGATGGACGTCAACGTCATCACGCTCACGCCGAAGCAGACGGTCGCCGAGCAGGACGCCGAGTACGGCCCGAAGCTGCACGACCGCGACCCCGACCTGTGCTGCGCGCTGCGCAAGGTCAAGCCGCTCGAAGAGGGGCTGAAGGGCTACCAGGCGTGGGCGACCGGCCTGCGCCGCGACGAGTCCCCGACCCGGGCGAACACCCCGGTCGTCGGCTGGGACGCCAAGCGGCAGAAGGTCAAGGTCTCCCCGATCGCCCGCTGGACGCAGGACGACGTGGACGCCTACGTCGCCGAACACGGCGTGCTGACCAACCCGTTGCTGACGGACGGCTACGCCTCCATCGGCTGCGCCCCGTGCACCCGCCGGGTCCTCCAGGGCGAGGACGCGCGCGCCGGCCGCTGGGCGGGCCGCGCCAAGACCGAGTGCGGGCTGCACGGATGACGACCGACCAGAACCAGGAGAACGACGTGACCACCGGAGCCACCGTCTGGCTCACGGGTCTGCCGAGCGCCGGCAAGACCACCATCGCCCACGAGCTGGCCGGCCGGCTGCGCGCCGGGGGCCACCGCGTCGAGGTGCTCGACGGCGACGAGATCCGCGAGTTCATCTCGGCGGGCCTCGGCTTCTCCCGCGAGGACCGGCACACCAACGTGCAGCGCATCGGCTTCGTCGCCGAACTCCTCGCCCGCAACGGCGTGAAGGTGCTCGTCCCGGTCATCGCGCCGTACGCGGACAGCCGGGACGCGGTGCGCAAGCGGCACGAGGGGAACGGCACGACGTACCTGGAGGTGCACGTCGCGACCCCGGTCGAGGTGTGCTCCGTACGGGACGTCAAGGGCCTGTACGCCAAGCAGGCCGCGGGCGAGCTGACCGGGCTGACCGGTGTCGACGACCCGTACGAGGAGCCGGAGACGCCGGATCTGCGGATCGAGTCGCAGAACCAGACGGTGCAGGAGTCGGCCGCGTCGGTGTACGCGCTGCTGAGCGAGAGGGGACTGGCATGACGACCGTGACCGAGGTCGAGGACGGTACGCAGAGCCCGTACGCCCTGTCGCACCTGGACGCCCTCGAATCCGAGGCGGTGCACATCTTCCGCGAGGTGGCGGGCGAGTTCGAGAACCCGGTGATCCTGTTCTCCGGCGGCAAGGACTCGATCGTCATGCTGCACCTGGCGCTGAAGGCGTTCACCCCGGCGCCGGTGCCGTTCTCACTGCTGCACGTGGACACCGGGCACAACTTCCCCGAGGTGCTTCAGTACCGGGACCGTACGGTGGTCCAGCACGGGCTGCGCCTGCATGTGGCCTCGGTGCAGGACTACATCGACCGGGGTGTGCTCAAGGAGCGCCCGGACGGCACCCGCAACCCGCTGCAGACGCTTCCGCTGACGGAGAAGATCCAGAGCGAGAAGTTCGACGCGGTGTTCGGCGGCGGCCGCCGCGACGAGGAGAAGGCCCGCGCCAAGGAGCGGGTGTTCAGCCTGCGCGACGAGTTCTCCCAGTGGGACCCGCGCCGGCAGCGGCCGGAGCTGTGGAACCTGTACAACGGCCGGCACGCCCCCGGTGAGCACGTGCGGGTGTTCCCGCTGTCGAACTGGACCGAGCTGGACGTGTGGCAGTACATCGCCCGGGAGGGCATCGAGCTGCCGCAGATCTACTTCGCGCACGAGCGCGAGGTGTTCCAGCGCAGCGGCATGTGGCTGACCGCCGGCGAGTGGGGCGGCCCGAAGGACGGCGAGGTCGTCGAGAAGCGGCTCGTGCGCTACCGCACCGTCGGGGACATGTCCTGCACCGGCGCCGTCGACTCCGACGCGACCACGCTGGACGCCGTGATCGCCGAGATCGCCGCGTCCCGGCTCACCGAGCGGGGCGCGACCCGTGCCGACGACAAGCTGTCCGAGGCCGCGATGGAAGACCGCAAGCGCGAGGGGTACTTCTAAGCATGAGCACGACCACGACCGAGGCGCTCTCGGCCACCACCCTGCTGCGGTTCGCCACCGCCGGCTCCGTCGACGACGGCAAGTCCACGCTCGTGGGACGGCTGCTGCACGACTCCAAGTCGGTCCTCGCCGACCAGCTGGAGGCCGTGGAGCGGGCCTCCGCCAGCCGCGGCCAGGACGCCCCGGACCTGGCGCTGCTCACCGACGGCCTGCGCGCCGAGCGGGAGCAGGGCATCACCATCGACGTGGCCTACCGCTACTTCGCCACCCCGCGGCGCCGGTTCATCCTGGCCGACACACCGGGCCATGTGCAGTACACCCGGAACATGGTCACCGGCGCCTCCACCGCCGAGCTGACCGTGATCCTGGTCGACGCCCGCAACGGCGTGGTGGAGCAGACCCGCCGGCACGCGGCCATCGCCGCCCTGCTGCGTGTGCCGCACGTGGTGCTCGCGGTCAACAAGATGGACCTCGTCGGCTACCAGGAGAGCGTGTTCGCGGCGATCGCCGAGGAGTTCACGGCGTACGCGCTGGAGCTGGGCGTGCCCGAGGTCACCGCGATCCCGATCTCGGCGCTCGCCGGTGACAACGTGGTGGAGCCGAGTGCGAACATGGACTGGTACGGCGGCCCGACCGTCCTGGAGCACCTGGAGACCGTGCCGGTCAGCCACGACCTGGCGCACTGCCACGCCCGGCTGCCCGTGCAGTACGTGATCAGGCCGCAGACCGCCGAGCACCCGGACTACCGGGGTTACGCGGGCCAGATCGCGGCCGGCACCTTCCGGGTGGGCGAGGAGGTCACCGTCCTGCCGTCCGGGCGGACCACGCGGATCTCCGGCATCGACCTGCTGGGCGTGCCGGTGGACGTGGCGTGGACGACGCAGTCGGTGACGGTGCTGCTGGAGGACGACATCGACGTCTCGCGCGGCGACCTGATCGTGCCGACGAAGGACGCGCCGGCCACCACGCAGGACGTGGAGGCGACCGTCTGCCATGTGGCCGACGCCCCGCTGACCGTCGGGCACCGGGTGCTGCTCAAGCACGGCACCCGCACGGTCAAGGCGATCGTGAAGGACATCCCGTCCCGGCTCACCCTGGACGACCTGTCGCTGCACCCGCACCCGGGACATCTGGTCGCCAACGACATCGGCCGGGTGAAGATCCGTACCGCCGAGCCGCTGCCGGTCGACTCCTACGCCGACTCGCGGCGCACCGGCTCCTTCATCCTGATCGACCCGAGCGACGGCACCACGCTGACCGCGGGCATGGTCGGCGAGTCGTTCGCCACGCCGGAGCCGGTCAAGGACGCCTCCGAAGACGACGGCTGGGACTTCTGAACATGACGACGACCGACGTCTACTCGACGTTCGCGAAGGAGGGCGGCCGCGTCGGCAGCGGCGCCCTAGGCAGCGGGCAGGGCGGAGTGGCCCGATGTGTGCGCTGACGTACGCGCACCGCATGCGCGCCCTCACCCCCCACCGCCGTAGACGAAGACCTGCCGACCTCCCGGCCACGACCTGAGAGACCGTGACCGCCGGGCCAACGAGAGGAAAGCCTCCCGTGCCTGCCAGCAAACTCCTGCGCCGCATACTCGCGGTGACCGCCGCACTCCCCCTCCTCGCGCTCGCCGCCTGCGGTTACGGCTCCGAGGCCAAGAACGACGACACCACCAAGGTCGCCGCCGGCGCCAAGAAGACCGACGGGCTCGACTCCGTCAGGATCGGCTACTTCGGCAACCTGACCCACGCCACCGCGCTGGTCGGCCGTGAACGGGGCGTCTTCCAGAAGGAACTGGGCGCCACCAAGGCGTCCTACGCGACCTTCAACGCCGGGCCCTCCGAGATCGAGGCCCTCAACTCCGGGTCCATCGACATCGGCTGGATCGGCCCCTCCCCCGCGATCAACGGCTACACCAAGTCGGGCGGCAAGAACCTGAAGATCATCGGCGGTTCGGCCTCCGGCGGCGTGAAGCTGGTGGTGAACCCGAAGAAGATCAAGTCCCTGAAGGACGTCAAGGGCAAGAAGATCGCCACCCCGCAGCTCGGCAACACCCAGGACGTGGCGTTCCTCAACTGGATCGCCGGCCAGGGCTGGAAGGTCGACGCGGCCAGCGGCAAGGGCGACGTCACGGTCGTCCGCTCCGACAACAAGATCACCCCCGACGCCTACGCCTCCGGGTCCATCGACGGCGCCTGGGTGCCGGAGCCGACCGCGTCCAAGCTGGTCGCCGAGGGCGGCAAGGTGCTGCTGGACGAGTCGTCGCTGTGGCCGGACAAGAAGTTCGTGATCACGAACATCATCGTGCGGCAGGCCTTCCTGAAGGAGCACCCGAAGGCGGTCGAGGCGGTGCTGAAGGCCTCCGTCGAGGCCAACAAGTGGATCAACGCCAACCCGGACCAGGCGAAGGCGGCCGCGAACAAGCAGCTGGCGGCGGACTCCGGCAAGGCCCTTCCGGCGAACGTCCTCGACCCGGCGTGGAAGTCCATCCAGTTCACCGACGACCCGCTGGCCTCGACCCTCGACACCGAGGCGGAGCACGCGGTCAAGGCCGGTCTGCTGGACAAGCCGGACCTCAAGGGGATCTACGACCTGACGATCCTCAACAAGGTCCTCAAGGCCTCGGGCGAGAGCACGGTCAGCGACGCCGGTCTCGGCGGCTGACACCCACCCGACGAGTTCCCAGGAGGTGACGACCATGGCCACGACTCTCGCCAAGGCCGACGAGTCGGTCGACTACGCGGCACGCCTCGAGCATGTCTCGAAGTCCTTTGCGACACCCGGCGGGCAGCAGCTCGTCCTGGACGACATCAGCATCGATGTCGCGCCCGGCGAGTTCGTCACCCTCCTGGGGGCCTCGGGCTGCGGCAAGTCCACGCTGCTGAACCTGGTGGCCGGCCTGGACCGGCCGAGCGCCGGCTCCATCACGACGGACGGCCGGCCGGCCCTGATGTTCCAGGAGCACGCCCTGTTCCCGTGGCTGACCGCGGGCAAGAACATCGAACTCGCCCTGAAACTGAGGGGAGTTCCGAAGAACGAGCGGCGCGGCAAGGCCGAGGAGCTGCTCGAACTGGTCCGGCTGAAGGGCGCGTACGGCAAGCGCGTCCACGAGCTGTCCGGCGGTATGCGCCAGCGGGTGGCGATGGCCCGCGCGCTGGCGCAGGAGAGCAGCCTGCTGCTGATGGACGAGCCGTTCGCGGCGCTGGACGCCATCACCCGGGACGTGCTGCACGACGAGCTGACCCGCATCTGGGCGGAGACCGGCCTGTCGGTGCTGTTCGTGACGCACAACGTGCGCGAGGCGGTGCGGCTCGCCCAGCGGGTCGTGCTGCTGTCGTCCCGGCCCGGCCGGATCGCCCGCGAGTGGCAGGTGGACATCCCGCAGCCGCGGCGTATCGAGGACGCCCCGGTGGCGGAACTGTCCCTTGAGATCACCGAAGTCCTGCGTGGGGAGATCCGCCGCCATGGCCAGCACTGACACGACGAAGACCGCTCCGCGGGACGCCGGCAGCGTCGAGGCGGGCCTGGACGCCCTGGAGACCGCGGTCGTCGGCCGCGCACCGCTGAGGCAGACGATCGTCAACAAGATCCTGCCGCCGCTCGTCGCGATCGCGGTGGTCCTCGCGGCCTGGTCCCTGCTCTACCCGGTCGTCGACAACCCGACCAAGCTGCCGTCGCCGGCGGCCGTGGGCGGCGCCTTCAAGGACGCCTGGCTGCAGGGCGACCTGCTCGGGTACATCTGGACGTCCGTCTCGCGCGGTCTGCTGGGCTTCGCCTTCGCCCTGCTCATCGGCACCCCGCTGGGTCTGCTGGTGGCCCGGGTGAAGTTCGTGCGCGCGGCCATCGGGCCGATCCTGTCCGGTCTGCAGTCGCTGCCGTCGGTGGCGTGGGTGCCGCCCGCGGTGATCTGGCTGGGCCTGAACAACTCGATGATGTACGCGGTGATCCTGCTCGGCGCGGTGCCCTCCATCGCCAACGGCCTGGTGTCCGGCGTGGACCAGGTGCCGCCGCTGTTCCTGCGCGCGGGCCGCACCATGGGCGCGACCGGCGTCAGGGGCGTCTGGCACGTCACCCTGCCTGCCGCGCTCCCCGGCTATGTGGCCGGCATGAAGCAGGGCTGGGCCTTCTCCTGGCGTTCGCTGATGGCCGCCGAGATCATCGCGAACTTCCCCGACCTGGGTACGGGCCTGGGGCAGTTGCTGGAGAACGCCCGCACCGCCAGCGACATGGCCATGGTGTTCGAGGCCATCCTGCTCATCCTGTTCGTCGGCATCGCCATCGACCTGCTGATCTTCAGCCCGCTGGAGCGCTGGGTGCTGCGCAGCCGCGGGCTGCTGGTGAAGGGCTGACATGAACGAGCCCGTGCTCCTCGTCATCGCCCACGGCAGCCGCGATCCGCGGCATGCCCGGACCGTGCACGCCCTGGTGGAGCGGGTGCGGTCGATGCGGCCGGGGCTGCGCGTGGAGACCGGGTTCCTGGACTTCAACGTGCCGTCGGTGCACGGCGTGCTGGAGTCGCTGGACGGCGAGGGGGTGCGGGACGTGGTGGCGCTGCCGCTGCTGCTGACCCGCGCCTTCCACGCCAAGGCCGACATCCCGGCCGTGCTGCGGGAGGCGCCGGCCCGGCTGCGGATCCGGCAGGCCGACGTGCTCGGTCCGTCGCCGCTGCTGCTGGCGGCGCTGGAGCGGCGGCTGTACGAGGCGGGACTGACGCCCGCCGACAAGTCCTCGACCGGGGTCGTGCTGGCCTCGGCGGGGTCCACCGACCCGGAGGCGATCGCAGTGATCGCAGCAATCGCGCGGGAGTGGCGGCACACCGGTTGGTGCGCCGTGCGGCCTGCGTTCGCCTCCGCATCCCTTCCGCGCACCGAGGACGCCGTGGCCGAGCTGCGCGCCCTCGGATGCGCGCGGGTGGCCGTCGCGCCGTACGTCCTGGCCCCCGGCTTTCTGCCGGACCGCATCGCGCGGGGCGCGGCCGGGGCGGACGTACGGGCGGACGTGCTGGGCCCGGCGCCCGAGGTGGCGCGGGTGCTGCTGGAACGCTACGCCGCCGCGCGCCGTCCGGCGCTGACGGCGCTGGGCGCCTGACCGGTCCTCGGGCGTCCTCAGCGGGTCACAGATCGAGCCCGTTCAGGAGCTGCCGGGTGTAGTTGAGACTGGCGGTACCGGCGCCCGCGGTGATGGCGACGTTCTCCAGCGCGGTGCGGATGCGGCCCCGGTTGGGCGGCAGGCCGTCCTCGGCGGACAGCGCCAGCTCCGCCTGGATGACCTCCCCGTTGCCGGCGATCCCCGGGTACTCGGCCCGCAGTGCCTCGGTGAGCCGGTCGGCGACGGCCATGAGGGTCTCGAGGTCCGGCGGGCCGTTCCTCAGGTCGATATGACTGAAATCGTGGGAGCCGTTCCCGAAGGTGTAGCTGCTCATGCGGTGTCCTCGCTTGTGGTTCCGAAGGAGCCTTCGGCGGTGCGGGTGGCTACGGCTTCGGCGCGGGCGACCAGGATCTGGCTGCCGAAGGCGCTGGGGCGGCCGACGTTACCGGTGTCGCGGGCCGGTGCCCGGCGGCCAAGGGCCGTCGCGCAGCGGGCCGGTGAGGGGTGACGCCCGCATACGCGGTCGAGAAGGCCGAAAATCGCCACCCATCTGGGTGATAGCTGTCCGTTGACCAGGCGCCGGAGGCGGTGAGGGGCGCGCGGAGCACCGCGGTCGCGCGGCGCACAAGCAGGTGGTCGGGCGCCCCGCGTGCGCTGCCGCGCCGCGCCGGTGCTCCCGGCCGCCGGGCCGCTGCCCGCCCGGGGTGCCGCGCCGGCGCCGGTGGTGGTCCGCCCGTCACGCTCATCCGCCCCTCGTCCCCTTCCGGCCGTCTGCGCGCTTCACCCTAGGGACCGCGGGACGCGTTTGTCGCGAGGTTCCGAGAGGGCTGGCCCTGGAGGCGGGGCACGTGGTAGAGGGCGAAGGCCGCCGCGGTCCGGCGCTCCCCTGTGACGTCGGACCGCGGCGGCTCTTCGTTCTGCGCCGGTCGGAATCCGCGTGTCACACGCTCGTCGGGGACGAGGGGTGGTTATCGGCCACCCCCGGTGCCTTCAGTCGAAGCGGAGGGCGCCGGTGCGGGTGCGCTTGAGTTCGAAGAGGTCGGGGTGGCGGGCCAGCACCCGGAAGCTGTCGAAGAGTCCGGCCGCCTCCTCGCCCCGCGGCACGGCGCGCAGCACGGGCCCGAACCACACCGTGCCGTCGACGTGGAGGGTCGGCGTGCCCACATAGCCGCCCGTCTCCGGCTCGGCGCCGGCCTCGTGGCTGCGGCGCACCGCGTCGTCGTACGACGGATCGTGCGCGGCGGCCGACAGCTCGGCCGGCAGCCCGAGTTCGGCCAGCGACTCGGTGACCACCCGGTCGAAGTCCTCCGTCCGGGCCTCGTGGATACGGGTGCCGAACGCGGTGTAGAGGTCGCGCAGCACCGTCTCGCCGTGCCGTTCGGCGGCGGCCACGGCGACCCGCACCGGGCCGATGGAGCGGTCGACCAGGTCCCGGTACCAGTCGGGGAGTTCGTTGCCGGTGTTGTGCAGGAAGAGGCTCATCACCCGGAACCGGAGGTCGAGAGGGCGCAGCCGCTCGACCTCCAGCAGCCAGCGGGAGGTGATCCAGGCGAAGGGGCAGGCCGGGTCGAAGAAGACGTCGACCCGGGTCGGTGCGGGCTCGGTGGCGGAGTCGCGGTGCGTCATGACAGCAACGCTAGTGCGGCATTGGTTCAGCGTCCCGGCCCAATGCGGGATTGTTCCACCGGTCCAATTCCCCGTGCGGGCCGGCTTCGGCGGGCGGCCGTGGGGACGACCGGCGCGTCGGCGTGCGGCAGCACGTCACTGTGCCGGAGCGGTCAGCTCGACCAGTTTGAGCACGGTGTTCCAGTTCCGGCTCGTGGCGATCAGGCCCTTGGTCACCGGTCGGCGCGAGAGCGCCTCGGCGAGCTTGGAGCGGCCGAGGCCCTCGGGGGCGTACAGGTACAGGCAGCGGTCGCCGAGGCGGAACTCCTCCGGGAGATGGGCCGCGGGGTCGATCGGCGCGAACCGGTCCGGGGTGACCGGCGCGGAGAAGTACGTGACGTGCAGCTGCTTGGGCGCGAGGTCGGCGGCCGGGAACGGGCAGGCCTCGGCGACCGCCTTCAGATAGGCGTGGTCGCGCACGATCACGTCGACCGGGAAGCCGAACCGCTCCTCGATCGCCCGGCTCAGCTCCGCCGCGAGCGAGGCCTCGTCGCCGTGACCGGCGGTGAACACGGCCTGGCCGCTCTGCAGATGGGTCCGTACACCGGTGTGGCCGAGGCCGGCCAGCAGCGAGCGGAGGTCGGCCATGGGCACCTTCTTGCTGCCGCCGACGTTGATTCCGCGCAACAGCGCCGCGTAGGTCGTCATCCGGCCAGCCTAGAGCGGCCGTCGTGCCCCGTGGGGGCGGGCACGACGACCGGGGCCCGCGCCAGGCGGGCTGCGCGAAACTCTGGCCGATTCGCGGGCGCCGTATCAACCTCTCCACGGACCTGTGACTGGTTCAACAAGGTTTCGTCATCACAAACCGTTGCGCCGGCGGCAGAACGGACAGCCCGCGTCGCACGGCCCCCGCGACCCCGAGAGGCGTTCCGGGGAAGCCCCGATAGGTGTAAGGGACCGTGGTCCTCCCCAGTGCCGACGCGCGGGCAGCCGAGTTCACCGGGCAGCACGACGAGGCGCGTTCGGGCGGCTCATACCGTCGTACGGAGGAAACGCAGACGTGGCGGCAGGGGGTCGCCACCGCACACGAGGGGGAAGGCCCGCGATGGGGAACAGGGATGTGCGGGTGCGGGGGCTGGCCGCCCGCGCCGGCGGCTGGAGCGCCCGGCACCGCTGGGCGGCCGTCGGCATATGGGTGCTGTTCGTCGTGCTGGCCATGGGGCTGGGCTCGGCGGCGGGCCGGGTCGACGTCGACGAGAACAACCAGCTCAAGGGCGAGACGCACACCGCCGCGCAGATCATCGACGACGCAGGCATCAAGCAGCCGGCCGGGGAGACGGTGCTGATCCAGGCCGAGTCCGGTCCGGTCACGGCGACTTCGGCCGAGTTCCGGGCCGCCGTCGCCGACGTGGTGAAGGCGGTCGAGGGTACCGGGAAGGTCACGGCCGTGACCTCGCCGTACGACACGCACACCGTCTCCCGCGACGGCCGCAGCGCGCTGGTGCAGTTCGACATGCGCGGGGACGCCGGGACGGCCGTCGACCGGGTCGAGCCGGTGCTGAACGCCGTCGCCGGGGTGCAGAAGGCGCACGGCGGCTTGCGGATCGAGGAGATCGGCAGCGCCAGCATGCAGAAGCAGTACAAGGACGCCTTCGGGAACGACTTCAAGAAGGCCGAGTACTCGGCGGTGCCGGTGGCGTTCGGCATCCTGCTGATCGCCTTCGGGGCGCTGGTGGCGGCGCTGCTGCCGGTGGGCCTCGCGATCACCGCGATCGTGGCGACGATGGGCCTGATGGGCATCGTCAGCCATCTGCAGCCGATGAGCGACACCGCCAACTCCGTGATGCTGCTGGTCGGTATGGCCGTCGGCGTCGACTACTGCCTGTTCTATCTGCGCCGTGAGCGCGAGGAGCGGCAGGCCGGGCGGGACGCGGGCACGGCCCTGAGGATCGCCGCCGCCACCAGTGGCCGGGCGGTCATCGTCTCCGGTGTCACGGTGTGCGTGGCGATGGCGGGCATGCTGTTCACCGGGCTCGCCGAGTTCGAGGCGATGGGCCTGGCCTCGCTGATGGTGGTCGCGGTCGCCATGGTCGGGTCGGTGACGGTCCTGCCGGCGCTGCTGTCGCTGCTCGGCGAGCGGGTGGAGAAGGGCCGCATCCCGTTCCTGAGGCGGCGAGGCGGCAACCGGGCCGCGGGCGACGGCAGCCGGGTCTGGACCGCCGTGCTGCGCGCCGTGCTGGCCAGGCCGCTGGTCTCGGTCGTCGTGGCGGCCGGTGCGCTGCTGGCGGTCGCGGCGCCCGCGCTCGGCATGAAGACCCAGCAGCTCACCCTGGACCAGGAGTTCGGCAAGTCGCTGCCGATCGTGCAGACGTACAACCGGATCAACGACGCCTTCCCGGGCGGCAGCGAGCCGGCCCAGGTCGTCGTCAAGGCCAAGGACATCGGCGCGCCCGAGGTGCGGCAGGCTCTCGCCGCCTTCAAACAGCGGGCGCTCTCCTCGGGGGCCTCGCGCGGCCCCATCGACATCCGGGTGCACGACGCGCAGAACGTCGCCTTGGTCTCGGTGCCGCTGGTCGGCGGCTCCGACATGGACCGGGCGGTCAAGAGCCTGGACAAGCTGCGCGACGAGGTGCGGCCCGCCACGCTCGGAAAGGTGGACGGCGTGCAGGCGCCGATCACCGGGCAGGTGGCCGGCAACCACGACTTCAACGACCAGCTGCTCGGCTCCGTCGTCCCGGTCTTCGCGTTCGTGATCGTCTTCGCCTTCCTGCTGATGCTGCTGTCGTTCCGCTCGCTGACCGTCGCGCTCACCTCGATCGTGCTCAACCTGCTGTCGGTGGGCGCCGCGTACGGCATCCTCGTCGCGGTCTTCCAGCACGGCTGGGGCGCCTCGCTGGTGGGCGCGCAGGGCGTCGGCGCGATCGTGACCTGGCTGCCGCTGTTCCTGTTCGTGATCCTGTTCGGGCTGTCGATGGACTACCACGTGTTCGTGGTGTCCCGGATCCGCGAGGCCCGGATGAACGGCCGTACGACGAAGGACGCGATCCGGCACGGTGTGGTCACCACGGCCGGCGTCGTCACCAGTGCCGCGGTCATCATGGTCGCCGTGTTCGCCATCTTCGGCACGCTGTCGATGCAGTCCATGAAGCAGATGGGCGTGGGCCTGGCCGCGGCGGTGCTCATCGACGCGACGGTCATCCGCGGTGTGCTCCTGCCGGCCGTGATGGCCCTGCTCGGCGAGCGCAACTGGTACCTGCCGAAGTGGCTGCACCGCCTGCCCGACCTCACCCACGACGAGGGGCCCGCTGCGGGCCCCGTCCGGCCGGTGCGCGAGGAGGGGGAGCCGGAGCGGCTGCCGGTGTGAGGGTGCGCCTGCCCGGTGGGGCGGCGGAGCCGCATGCCGACACGGCCCCGCGCCCCTTAGGGGCGCCTGATATCGGGTCACCTGGGCGAATGCGAGACTGGCCGGGTACGGCGTACAGCGCAGCGGGACGGTGGGAGGCGGCGGGATGGACGAGGTGCGGGCGCGGGGCGTGCTGGCCGCGGCGGGGGTGGTGTCGGGGCCGGTCGGGGACGCGGCGCTGCTCGCCCTCGGCGAGAACGCGGTGTTCGCCGCCGGTGACCTCGTGGTGAAGGTGGGCCGGGACGCCGAGTTGCTGGAGCGGGCCCGGCGCGAGGTGGAGACCGCCGGCTGGCTCGCCGAGGCGGGCGTGCCGGCGGTCCGGCCCGCCGAGCCGAAGCCGCGGCTGGTCGAGGGCCACCCGGTGACGGTGTGGCACCGGCTGCCGGACCCGGTGCGGCCCGCCGAGCCGCGCGATCTGGCCCAGCTGCTGCGCATGGTGCACGCACTTCCTTCTCCTCCTTTCGCCTTGCCGCCCCGCGAACTGCTGGGCGGCGTGGAGCGGTGGCTGCGGCTGGCGGGCGACGCGATCGACCCCGAGGACGCGGCCTACCTCCGGGCGCGCCGGGACGGGTTCGCGGCGCAAGCGGCCGCGCTGACGCCCCATCTGCCGCCGGGCCCGATCCACGGCGACGCGCTGCCCCGCAATGTGCACGTCGGACCGGACGGCCCGGTCCTGGTCGACCTGGAGACCTTCTCCGCCGACCTGCGCGAACACGACCTGGTGGTCATGGCGCTCTCCCGCGACCGGTACGGGCTGCCCGACGAGGCGTACGACTCCTTTGTCGAGACGTACGGGTGGGACGTGCGGGAGTGGGAGGGCTGTGCGGTGCTGCGCGGCGCCCGGGAGACGGCGAGTTGCGCCTGGGTGGCTCAGCACGCGCCGAGCAATCCGAAGGCGCTGGCGGAGTTCCGGCGACGGGTGGGGTCGCTGCGGGGCGGGGACGAGACCGTCCGCTGGTACCCGTTCTGACGGTGCTCCGGCGTTGCCCGGCACCCTGCCCGCAGCCGCGCCGGTACGACGGCCGCGGCCGGCAGTGCCCCCGGCCTACGCGGGCTGGCTCTCGGCCGGTTCCCGCAGGGGCCACGCCGCGTCCACCACCGCGCCCGCGTCCCCCTTGCTCCGCAGGAACGCCTGGAAGTCCGCCGCCCACTGCGCGTACCACTCGATCTGCCGGCGATGGAGGTCGGCCGGCGGCAGGGACGCGATCTTCGGGTGGCGGTCGGCTATCGCGGACGCGAGCCGCGCCGCGGCCAGGGCGTCGGCGGGGGCCGTGTGGGCGGCGTCGAGGGTGATGCCGTACTCGGCGCAGACCGCTTCCAGGTTCCGCTTGCCGCGGCGGTAGCGGTCGACCCAGCGGTCGATGGTGTAGGGGTCGATGACCGGGGCGGGGGCCAGGCCGCCCAGGCGGTCGGCGAGGGACGGCAGGGCGTGCCGCCGGAGTTCGGCGGAGAGCAGGGTGAGGTCGAAGGCCGCGTTGTAGGCGACGACCGGGACGCCCGTCCTCCAGTAGCCCACCAGGGTGTCAGCGATGGAGTCGGCCACCCGGTCGGCCGGGTGGCCCTCGGCCGTCGCCCGCGCGGTGCTGATGCCGTGCACCGCGACCGCGTCGGCCGGGATCTCCACGCCCGGATCGGCCAGCCATTCCCTGCGGCCCATGGGCTCACCGGCCCTGACCTCGATCACCGCGCCGGTGACGATGCGTGCCTCGCGCGGATCGGTCCCGGTCGTCTCCAGGTCGAAGCCGATCAGCAGCTCCTGGTGCCAGCCCATGGGCGGCCCCCCTTCTTGGTGGTGCGTTCCCCCAGTGGCCTCCACCCTCGCACGCGGCACTGACAATCAGAGGATCGCGTTCCGCTTGCACCGGTGGACAGTTCAGGACACCGGGCGCGAATCCGCCCAGGCCGCCTCGAACTCCTCGCGGTATGTCGGGAAGAGCCCCGCTTCGCCCGTGTCGTCCGACTTGACCAGCTTGCTGCCGTTGCGCAGTACCAGCACCGGCGACTCCATCCCGCGCGCCCCGCGCAGGTAGGACTGCACCACGGCGATGCCGTCGGCGCCGTCGCCGTCCACCAGGTAGGCGGTGAAGCGCGGCGTCTCGTCGTAGACCTGGATCTCGAAGGCGCCCGGGTCGCGCAGCCGGGAGCGCACCCGGCGCATGTGCAGGATGTTCATCTCGACGGACCGGCTCAGTTCGCCCCGTTTCATCCCGAGTTCGCGTTCGCGGCGCTTGACCGAGCTGGAGGCCGGGTTGAGGAAGAGCAGCCGTACCCGGCAGCCGGACTCGGCGAGCCGGACCAGGCGGCGGCCGGAGAAGTTCTGCACCAGCAGGTTGAGGCCGATGCCGATGGCGTCGACACGGCGGGCGCCGCCGAAGATGTCCTCGGCCGGGAACTGCCGCAGCAGCCGCACCCGGTCGGGGTGGACGGCGACGACGTCGGCGTACCGGTCGCCGACCAGGTCCTCGACCGCGTCCACGGGCAGCCGGCGCGCGGAGGGCACGTCGCCGCCGGCGCCGAGCATCTCCAGCAGCCGGGCGGAGGCCCGCTCGGCCTGGCCGAGGACCGCCTCGGACAGCGCACGGTTGCGGGAGACGACGTTGCGGGTCACCTCCAGCTCGTCCAGGGCGAGTTCGAGGTCGCGGCGCTCGTCGAAGTACGGCTCGAAGCAGGGCCAGTGCTGCACCATCAGCTCGCGCAGCTGCGGCAGGGTGAGGAAGCTGAGCACGTTGTCGTCGGCCGGGTCGAGCAAGTAGCCCTTGCGGCGGCTGACTTCACGGACGGCGACCGCCCGCTGCACCCACTCCTGCCCGGCCGGACCGGCCGCGGCGACCACCCAGTCGTCCCCGTGGACGGGCTCGTAGATGGGGCGCAGCACGGCGGCGACGACCGCGCGCAGCCGCTGTTCGACGAGGTTCAGCCAGATGTAGGCCCGGCCGGCCCGCTGGGCGCGGGTGCGCACCTCGCGCCAGGCGTCGGCGTCCCAGTCCAGCTCCGGCCCGATGGACCCCGCGTCCATCGGGCGGGCCAGGGACACCGCGCCGGGCGGGACGTCTGTGGAGTTCCCCTCGTGACCCTCGTCACCAGGGGGCAGCTCCAGGCCTCCCGAGCCCACCCGTGCACCGCCTTCCGCTCCCCCGGGCCTTTCCCAGTCTCAACGATCAAGGAAGGGTACTCCGCGAGCGGTGGGCGGTGCAGCCGGATGGACAGGTCGGTTTCTCAACTGTTTTCCTCAACTGCTCGGCCCTCAGTGGCCGTTCTGCCGTGGGAGCTCACGTGGAGTGAGCGGATTCATAGCCGTCACGTCCCGCGGCGGCCCGCGCGCGAAGCCCTGCCGGTGCACCGGGGCGGGCCGCCGGTCCCCGTTCCCCACGACGACGGCGTTCACCCGGACCGGGGAGTGAACGGCCCGGCCCCGGCCGAGCCGCCTCCGGCGCTCATGCCGCCGTCTCTCGCCCACGCCGGAGGCGTCGGCCGGGTGACGGCGGCCGCCGACGCGGGGGCCGCAGCTGCCGCTGACGCGCCCGGCAGCGGTGCGCTGTGTCACGCCCAGCCTCCCGCGCTCCCCGCGGGTTCACGGGAATGCACACGACCCCCACTGATGCGGCCCACAGCGGGTACCGGAGTCGCCGTGTGCGCCGGTCGGTGGGTAAGAAGTCACGGAGGTTCCGTCAATTCGGGGAGACTCGGGGGCCAAGGCGGCCCCGGGGCGGCGGCACACCTGGGAGAGTCGTAGCCATGCAGGTCTGGCCTGGAGAGGCGTATCCGCTCGGCGCCACCTATGACGGCGCCGGAACCAACTTCGCGGTCTTCACGGAGGCCGCGGACCGAGTAGAGCTGTGTCTGCTGCACGACGACGGCTCGGAGACGGCGGTGGAACTCCGCGAGAGCGACGCGTTCGTGCGGCACGCGTACGTGCCGGGCGTGATGCCGGGGCAGCGGTACGGGTTCCGGGTGCACGGCCCGTACGACCCCGGGCGCGGGCTGCGCTGCAACTCAGCCAAGCTGCTGCTCGACCCGTACGCGAAGGCGGTCAGCGGCTCGATCCGCTGGGGCGAGGAGGTGTACGGCTATCACTTCGGCTCCCCGGACAGCCGCAACGACCTGGACTCGGCGCCGCACACCATGGCGTCGGTGGTGATCAACCCGTACTTCGACTGGGGCGACGACCGGCCGCCGCGCACCGAGTACCACCACACGGTGATCTACGAGGCGCACGTCAAGGGCCTGACCATGCGCCACCCGGGTCTGCCCGAGGAGCTGCGGGGCACGTACGCGGCGCTCGCGCACCCCGCGGTCATCGAACACCTGACCAAGCTCGGGGTGACGGCTCTGGAGCTGATGCCCGTCCACCAGTTCGTGAACGACCACCGGCTGGTCGACATGGGCCTGAGCAATTACTGGGGCTACAACACGATCGGGTTCTTCGCGCCGCACAACGCCTACGCCTCCTGGGGCGACCGCGGGCAGCAGGTGCTGGAGTTCAAGTCGGCGGTCCGGGCGCTGCACGAGGCCGGGATCGAGGTCATCCTGGACGTCGTCTACAACCACACCGCCGAGGGCAACCATCTGGGCCCGACGCTGTCCTTCAAGGGCATCGACAACCCGTCGTACTACCGGCTCATGGACGACCGGCGGTACTACATGGACACCACGGGCACCGGGAACTCGCTGCTGATGCGGTCCCCGCACGTGCTGCAGCTGATCATGGACTCGCTGCGGTACTGGGTCACCGAGATGCACGTCGACGGGTTCCGGTTCGACCTCGCGGCGACCCTGGCCCGGCAGTTCCACGAGGTCGACCGGCTGTCGTCGTTCTTCGACCTGGTGCAGCAGGACCCGGTGGTCTCGCAGGTGAAGCTGATCGCCGAGCCGTGGGACGTGGGCGAGGGCGGCTACCAGGTGGGCAATTTCCCGCCGCTGTGGACCGAGTGGAACGGCAAGTACCGGGACACGGTGCGCGACCTGTGGCGGGGCGAGCCGCGGGCGCTCGCGGAGTTCGCCTCGCGGTTGACCGGCTCCTCGGACCTCTACCAGGACGACGGCCGCCGCCCGCTCGCCTCGATCAACTTCGTCACCTGCCACGACGGCTTCACCCTGCACGATCTCGTCTCGTACAACGACAAGCACAACGCGGCCAACGGCGAGGACAACCGGGACGGGGAGAGCCACAACCGGTCCTGGAACTGCGGGGCCGAGGGCGAGACCGACGACCCCGGCGTACTCGCGCTGCGCGCCCGGCAGATGCGGAACTTCATCGCCACGCTGATGCTGTCCCAGGGCGTGCCGATGATCAGCCACGGCGACGAGTTCGCCCGCACCCAGCGCGGCAACAACAACGCGTACTGCCAGGACAACGAGGTGTCCTGGCTGCACTGGCCGGAGCCCTCGGACGGCGACCTGCTGGAGTTCACGCGCGCGATGGTGTGGCTGCGGCGGGACCACCCGGTCCTGCGCCGGCGCCGGTTCTTCCACGGCCGTCCGGTGGAGGGCACCCACGACGATCTGTCCGACATCGCCTGGTTCACCCCGGAGGGCACCGAGATGACCCAGCGCGACTGGGACTCGGCGCCGGCGTCCGCGCTGACGGTGTTCCTCAACGGCAACGCGATCTCCGAGCCCGGTGCGCGCGGGGAACGCATCACCGACGACTCCTTCCTGCTGATGTTCAACGCCTCCCCGCAGCCGCTGGACTTCCTGGTGCCGGTCAACCACGGCCGGCAGTGGCAGGTGGTGGTCGACACGGCCCGTCCGGACGGGGTGCCGCCGGGGTCCGGGCCGAAGGTCGGGGCCGGCGACCGGCTCACCCTGCCGGACCGCAGCCTGACGGTGCTGCAACGGCCGACGTGACCCCGGCCGCGCGGCAGGCAGTCCCGCCCGGCGGGGCTGCCTGCCCGGTACGCGCGCGTGGCGGTCGTTTTCTCCCGGTGGGCCGGATGGGCGAGGGTGCGTCCGTTCAGGCGGCGATGACACGAAAGGCGGCCGGCTGGGTACGTAGGTTTCCATGACTTCCGCCCGACCCGGACCGGCAGTGCCCACCGCCACCTACCGGCTGCAGCTCCAGCCCGCGTTCCCGTTCGCGGCCGCCGCGGCGGCCGTACCGTACCTGGCGTCGCTCGGCGTCTCGCATCTGCATCTCTCGCCCGTCCTTCAGGCCGTGCCCGGCTCCCCGCACGGCTACGACGTGGTGGACCACGCGCGCGTGCGCGAGGAACTGGGCGGCGAGGAGGGCCTGCGGTCGCTGGCCCGCACCGCCCGCGAGCACGGTCTCGGCCTGGTGGCCGACATCGTGCCGAACCACATGGCCATGGCGCCCCGGCACAACCACGCCCTGTGGGAGGTGCTGCGGGAGGGGCCCGGCTCGCCGTACGCGCGCTGGTTCGACATCGACTGGGAGGCGCAGAGCGGGCAGGTGCTGCTGCCGGTGCTCGGCGGCCCGCTCGGCTCGCAGCTGGAGCACCTCGTGGTCGACGGTGACGTGCTGCGCTACCACGAGCACGCCTTCCCGCTGCGCGCGGGCACCGCCGGCCTGCCGCTGCCGGAGCTGCTGGACGCCCAGTGGTACCGGCCGGTGTGGTGGCGGCTGGCCCGTACCGAGCTGAACTACCGGCGGTTCTTCAGCATCTCGGAGCTGATCGGGGTGCGCGTGGAGGATCCGGAGGTGTTCGAGGCCACCCACGCCAAGATCCTGCAGCTGCTGCACGAGGGCGTGCTCGACGGACTGCGCGTCGACCATCCCGACGGGCTCGCCGACCCCGACGCCTACCTCGCGCGGCTGCACGAGGCGACCGGCGGGCGCTGGACGGTGGTGGAGAAGATCCTCGCCGACGGCGAACGGCTCCCGGCGTCCTGGCCCGTCGCGGGCACCACCGGCTACGACGCCCTGCGGCAGATCGACGGCCTGTTCACCGACCAGACCGGGGCGTACGAACTGCTGGGCCGCTACCGGGCGTTCGCGGCGCCGCAGACGGACCGGGGCGGCAACTGGGAGGCGACGGTACGGCGCGCCGCCTACAAGGTGCTCACGCACGAGCTGGCCACCGAGACCGACCGGCTCACCCGGGCGGCCACCCGGCTCTGCGCGACCTCCCCCGACCTGGACCTGCGCGACCGGGCGCCCTGGGCGCTGCGCACGGCCGTGGAGGAGCTGCTGGTGCGGATGCGGGTCTACCGGCCGTACGCCTCCACCGACGCGGCCTCCGTCGTCACCGAGGAGGCCGCCGAGGAGGCCCGGCTCGCCTTCGTGGTCCCCGAGGAGGCGGACGCCGTCGACGTCGTGCGCCGGCTGCTCGTCGAGCCGCCCGGCGACCCGTCGGCGCCGGACCACGCCGGCCGGGTGGAGTTCCGCACCCGGTTCGCGCAGACCGCGTCGGCGCTGCGCGCCAAGTCGGTGGAGGACACCGCGTTCTACCGCTACGTGCCGCTGCTGTCGGCGACCGAGGTGGGCGGGGACCCGGGGCGGCCGGGGGTGTCGCCGGAGGACTTCCACGCGTACTGCGCGCGCGTGCAGCGCGACTGGCCGGACACCGGCACGGTGGTCTCCACGCACGACACCAAGCGCAGCGCCGACGTGCGCGCCGCGCTGGCCGTGCTCACCGAGTGCCCCGACCGGTGGGCGGAGCTGCTGGCCGAGGTGAACCGGCCCGAGGAGGGCGTGGGCGTGCCGGACGGGCAGCTGGCCTGGGCGGCCTGGCAGACGGTGTTCGGGCTGGGGCCCGCCGAGGAGGAGCGGGTGCAGCAGGCGCTGCTGAAGCACGCGCGCGAGGCGGGCATGTACACCAGCTGGACGGAGCAGGAACCGCCGTACGAGGAGGCGGTGGCGGCGTTCGTCGCGGCCGGGCCGTGCGGGCCGCCCGGCGAGCGCGTGGCCGCGTTCCGCAAGGCGCTGGAGCCGCACATCCGGGCCAACGTGCTCGGCACCGCCCTGGTCCATCTGACGATGCCGGGCGTGCCGGACCTGTACCAGGGCACGGAGGGCGAGTACCGGGCGCTGGTGGACCCGGACAACCGGCGCCCGGTGCCCCTCCCGCCCGAGGTGCCCGGCGAGAAGGACGCGCTGACGGCGGCGGCCCTGCGGCTGCGCGCCCGGCGCCCCGGCGCCTTCGGCGCGTCCGCGTCCTACGACCCGCTCACCGCCGAGGGCCCGGCGGCCGGGCACTGTGTGGCGTTCACGCGCTCCGGCGAGGTGGTCACGGCGGTGACCCGGCTCTCCCTCCGGCTCGCGGAGACGGGCGGCTGGCAGAACACCCGCCTCACCCTGCCGCCCGGCCGCTGGACGGACGTCCTCACCCCCGACCGCCAGTTCACCGGCGACACACCTCTGGCAGACCTCTTCGACCGGCGGCCGGTGGCACTGCTGGAGCGAGCCGGGGAGGAGTGAACGGGGCTCAGCGCAGCGGCGCGGGCGGGCGGAGCGGGCGGGCGGGGCGGGTGGTCGGGCCCGTGCTCTTGTGGGCCGGGTTGGTCGTCGGACCCGTGCACTTCCGGCCGGCGGATGGGCGCGGGCTCAGCACAGCGACACGAGGAACGGCGCGTGCGGGCGGGCCGGGACGTCGACCCCGTGCTCTAGCGGGCCGGGGGGATCGTCGGCCCGTCCTCTTTGGGCCGGCGGATGGGCGCGGCCTCAGCGCAGCGACGCAGGGAACGGCTCGTGCGGGCGGGGCGGGTGGTCGGGCCCGTGCTCTTGTGGGCCGGGTTGGTCGTCGGTCCCGTCCTCTTGCGGGCGGGGCGGGTGGGCGCGGCCTCAGCACAGCGACGCGGGCAGCGGCTCGCGCGAGCGGGGCGGGACGTCGGTCCCCTGCTCTAGCGGGCCAGGTTGGTCGCCGGTCCCGTGCGCTTCGGGCCGGCGGATGGACGCGACCTCAGCGCAGCGACGCAGGCAGCGGCTCTTGCGGGCGAGGCCGGTCGTCGGCCCCGTGCTCTGGCGGACGAGGCGGGTCGTCGGGCCCGTGGTCTTCGTGGCGGTGGATGGGCGCGGCCCGGCGGCCGGGTGGTGCTCCCGGGGTGGGCCATGTGGTGCGCAGGAGGTCCATGAAGGCCTCGGCGGCGCCGGTGGGCCTCACGCGCGCGTAGACGGCCAGGGGGCGCTTCCAGGCCGGGTCGGGGGTGAGGATGGCGCAGTCCTCGCCCACCGCGCCGCGCACGACGTCGGCCGACGCCACGCACACCCCGACCCCGGCGGCGGCCATCCGCACGGCCGTCGAGGTGTGCTCGGTCCACACGGCGGTCCGCGGCCGGAACCCGGCCTTGCCGCAGGCCCAGTCGAGGAACCGCTCGCCGTGGACGACGGGTTCCAGCGCGCAGCGGACCCAGGCCCGGTCCGCGAGCTCGGGCAGCCTGACCGTCGTACGGCCCGCGAGGCGGTCGTCGAACGGCACCACCAGGACCAGCTCCTCGTCCCCGACCGGTACGACGGTGCCGGGCGGGTCGGCGGGCACCGGGCCGAAGGCGAGGTCGGCGGTGCCGCGCTGCACGGCCTCCTCCAGGGCCTCGGCGGTGGCATACTCGTGCAGCCGCAGCAGGACGCGGGGACGGGCCGCGCGCCAGCGGGCGAAGACGTCGGGCAGGACGCCGACGGCGAGGGAGTGCAGGGTGGCGACGTGCAGTTCGCCGCCCTCGGCGCCGGCGGTGGCGCGGGCCGCCCGGCGGGCCTGCGCGGCGCTGCGGACGGCGAGTTCGGCGTGCGGAAGGAAGGCGCGCCCCATCGGGGTGAGGCGCACACCGCGCGGCATGCGCTCCAGCAGGGCGCCGCCGACCGACTTCTCCAGGGCCTTGATCTGGTGCGAGAGCGCGGGCTGTGTGACGCGCAGGACGTCCGCCGCACGGGTGAACGACGCCTCCTGCACGACCGTCACGAAGTACTCCATCTGCCGCAGGCTCAACTCCCCGTCCTCCCATGAAGATCCTGCATGGCTTCCACAAGAACATTGCCTTGGACTCATGGCAAGGCAGGGGCGCAGGGTGGTGCCATGACCCTCACCACAGCGGATGTCCTCGTCATCGGCGGCGGCACCGGCGGGTACAGCACCGCCCTGCACGCCGCCGAGCTGGTCGACGGCATCGCCGAGGCGCGCGAGCGGTGGGGTGTGAAGGCCACGCTGGACTCGGTCGACTGGGCGGCGCTGGTGGCCACCCGGGACGACATCGTGGCGCGCAACCACAAGGGCGTCGAAGCGCATCTGGCGCACGCCGGCGTGCGGGTGGTCCGGGGCAGCGCCCGGCTGACGGGGCCGCGGACGGTGCGCGTGGAGGGGATCCCGGCGGATGCCGCGCCCGGCGTGCGGCCGCGGTCCGCGCCCGGCGTGCACGACCTCACCGCCCGTCGCGGGATCGTGCTCGCCACCGGCTCGCGCCCGCGCACGCTCCCCGGCCTCACGCCCGACGGGCGGCGCGTGGTGACCAGCGACGACGCCCTGTTCGCGCCGGGCCTGCCGGCGTCCGTGCTGGTGCTGGGCGGCGGCGCGATCGGCGTGGAGTACGCCTCCTTCCACCGGTCGATGGGCGCCGAGGTCACCCTGGTCGAGGCCGCGGACCGGATCGTTCCGCTGGAGGACGCCGAGGTGAGCCGGCATCTGACGCGCGGTCTGAAGAAGCGCGGGATCGATGTGCGGGCGGGCGCCCGGCTGCTGGACGCGGAGGTGCTGGAGGGCGGCGTACGCGCGCGTGTGCGCACCGCGCGGGGCGAGGTGCGCACCGTGGAGGCGGAGCGGCTGCTGGTGGCCGTCGGCCGGGCGCCGGTCACCGAGGGCCTGGACCTGGCCGCGGCCGAGCTTACGGCGGACGCGCGGGGGTTCGTCGTACCGGCGGACTGGAACCGGCTGGAGACGGCCGTGCCGGGCGTCCACGTCGTCGGGGACCTCCTGCCGCCGCCGTCCCTCGGGCTCGCCCACGCCTCGTTCGCGGAGGGGCTGCTGGTCGCCGAGACGCTGGCCGGGTTGCCGTCGGCCCCGGTGGACTACGCGGCCGTGCCCCGGGTGACGTACTCGGCGCCGCAGACCGCCTCGGTGGGGCTGAGCGAGACGGAGGCACGCGCGCGTGGGCGCGAGGTCGAAGTGAACACGATGCCGCTGACCGCCGTGGCCAAGGGCATGGTGCACGGCCAGGGCGGCATGGTGAAGGTCGTCGCCGAGGCCGGCGGCGGTCAGGTGCTCGGCGTGCACCTGGTCGGCCCGCACGTGTCGGAGATGATCGCCGAGAGCCAGCTGATCGTCGGCTGGGACGCCGAGCCCTCGGACGTGGCCCGGCACGTGCACGCGCACCCGACGCTGTCGGAGGCGGTGGGCGAGGTGTTCCTGACCCTCGCGGGACGCGGCCTGCACCAGCAGTGACCGCACGGCACGCACCGCCCGCACCGCGCCCCGGGTCTCGAGCCCGAGCGCTCCCGGGAGCTCCCCCTCCGCATGCTTGACAGTTCACCTTAAGCGTGCGGGACTGGGAGGGCGAAGCCGGGCGGAACAAGTCGGGGGTGAGTCTTCTGCCGGAGCTGCGCTACCCCACCGTTCCCGAACTGGTCGCCTCCGCTCAGGCGTTGGCCGCTCAGGAACCCGGGCTGTGCTCGCTCAGGCAGGTCGGCGTCTCACGCGCGGGAAGACCCCTGCACCTGCTCTCGGTCGGGCATGCCCGGCGGGCGGTGCTGGTGGTCGCCGGCGCGCACGCCAACGAGCCGGCCGGCGGCTCCACGCTGCGGGTGCTGGCCGAACGCGTCCTCGCGGAGCGCGAGTTGCGGGCCGACACCTCCTGGCACTTCCTGCTGTGCGCGGATCCGGACGGCGCGAGCCTGCATGTGACACCGGCGCCGCGCAGCCTGCTCGACTACCACCTCGGCTTCTACCGGCCGACGGGCGCCGAGCAGCCGGAGTGGTCGCCGTCCGTGCTGCCGCCGGACCGGCTGCCGCCCGAGACCCGGACGCTGACCGGGGTGATCGACGAACTGCGGCCCTACCTCCAGGTCACCCTGCACGGCACCGATCTCGGCGGCAGCTGGGTGCAGCTGACCAGGGACGTGCCCGGGCTCGCCGAGCCGTTCGCCAAGTCCGCCGCGCAGCTGCACATCCCGGTGGAGACGGGCGCCTCCGACGCCGCCGGCTGGCCGGCCGCCGCCCCCGGGGTGCATGTCATGCCCGGCCCCGAGACGGGCGCCGCCTACCCGAGCATGCCGGACGACGCACGGCACAGCACCTGGTACCACGCGCACCGGTACGGCGGTCTGACGGCCGTGGTGGAGGTGCCGATGTGGGCCAGCGACCTGGTCGACGACCCGGCGCCGCACCCGGCGCCGGCGGCGGCGATGCGGCGCCTGGCGAAGCGGCTGCTGCGGGACTCGCTGGAGGTGGAGCGGATCCTCGCCGAGGCGCTGCCCCGCCTCGACGGCGTGGACGGTCCGCTGCTGCGGGCGGCGCGCTGGGCGCTGGAGCTGGTCCCGGGGCTCGCCGAGGACTGGATCCACACGCCGCCCGCCGGGACGACGATGGCGTACGTCGGCAGTGTGGACGCCTTCGGACGGCGGCTGCCGCTGCGCGCGGCGGCGATGCTGCTGCGGGTGCTGCGGGAGGCGGACGACCGGGCGGCGCCCCGGCTGGAACAGCTCGTGGCCGACTGGTGCGACGCCTTCGCGGAGCGCTTCCGGGCCCGCTGGGTGCCGCTGGAACACCAGGTGGAGCACCAGTCCCGGACGGTCCTGGTGGCGGCCCAGCAGGCCCGCGAGCGGGCGGTGTGAGCGGCGTGGACCCGCACCACCGCCCGGCGCACCGTCCCCGACCGGTTGGCCGTCAGCCGTCCAGGTCGAACACCGCGCCCGTACGCGCCTCCATGGTGCACGTGTTGGCGTAGGTCTCCTGGAAGTCGACCGGCCGGCCGTTCCAGCGGCCGTACGCGCGGGCGGTCACCGGGGCGTAGATCATCGGGCAGAAGACGTTCCTGGGCGGGATGCGGCCGATGTCTCCGTCGGCGGCGGCGAGTTCGGCGCAGGCCTCTTCCGAGTGCGCGTCGCGCCGGGGCGGCCCGCACAGCAGCAGGGCGTCCCGGGTGGCGCCCGCGCCGGCTTCGCCCTTGGCGACGGTGAGGTAGAGCCAGTTGCCGTGTCCGTGGCCGCGGGTGGCCGCGGCGGCCGGGCCGGCGGTGAGGAGCCCGGCGGCCGCCAGCAGGGCGCCGCCCGCCGCTGCCGCTGTGGTGATGTACGTCATGCCCCCTTGCATCGGCACGCCGGCCGGTGTTCCGCAGTGCGGCTCACCCGATCGGGACGGCACGCGCGCGTGCGGGAGCGCCTGTTCGACAGGGCCGGCCGGCGCCGGTCAGCTCGCGGCGAGCCGGTACACCACCCGGCCGAAGGCGACCTGGTCGCCCTCGCGGACCACGACCGAGCCGATCACCCGGCGGCCGTTGACGGTGGTGCCGTTGGTGGAGCCGAGGTCCCTGAGGACCCACACGCCGCCCTGGCGGCGCAGTTCCGCGTGCACGCGGGAGACCGTCTCGTGGTTCAGGCGCAGCCCGTTGGCGGGGTCCCGGCCGATGCGCAGCGGGTGGGTGTGCGCGGGGTGCGGCAGCAGCAGCTTGGGCAGCCGCTCGGCCTGCCAGGCCCGGCGCAGCCGTACGGTGAACCCGGAGACGGCCTCGACGGTGCCGAGGACCGCGCGGGAGAAACGGTTCTCGCGGGGCAGGTCGGCGACGAGGGCGGCCAGTTCGTCGGCGCGGCGGGCGGCCAGCGCCAGCTCCATGCGGCGCACGAACGTGTCGTGCGAGAGCCTGCCCATGGCGGCGCCGTCCCGCAGCATCCGCAGCGCCTTGTCACGTTCCGCGTCGGACAGCCGCGCGGGGTACGTGGAGAACTCGAAGGACGACGTCACGCTGGTGATTGTCGGGCAGTGGACCCCGGGTGTCCAGAAAACGGGGAATCGGCGCCGGTCTGCGGGTACTTCCACGACACCCGGCGGGAAAGGACGGATTCGACGCCTGATTGATCGTTCCGGCGGGCACGATGGGGACGCGGGACATCACGGTGAGCAGGCGAGGGATCACAGACGAAGGGGAACCGTCCGTGCAGTTCGAGGTGTGGGCACCGCAGGCAGACCGAGTGACGCTCCATTGCGAGGGCGGCACGCGCGCGTTGGCGCGCGATCCCGAGCGCGCCGGCTGGTGGACGGGGGAGGCGGAGGCCGCGGACGGCGCCCGGTACGGCTTCGCCCTGGACGACGGTCCCGTGCTGCCCGACCCGCGCTCGCGCCGCCAGCCGGACGGCCCGGACGGGCTGAGCGCGGTGCTGGACCACGGACGGTACGCGTGGCGGGTGCCGTGGGCGGGGCGCGGGCTGCCGGGCGCGGTGCTGTACGAGCTGCACGTGGGCACGTACACCCCCGAGGGCACCCTCGACGCGGCCGCGGCCCGCCTGGAGCATCTCGCGGAACTGGGTGTCACGCACGTGGAGTTGATGCCGCTGTGCCCGTTCCCCGGGCGGCACGGCTGGGGGTACGAGGGGGTGTCGCTGTGGGCGGTGCACGAACCGTACGGCGGCCCCGAGGCGCTGAAGCGTTTCGTCGACCGGGCGCACGAGCTGGGGCTCGGGGTGGTCCTGGACGTCGTACACAATCATCTGGGGCCTTCCGGCAACTATCTGCCGCGGTTCGGGCCGTACTTCACCGACACCCACACCACGCCCTGGGGCTCGGCGGTGAACCTGGACGCGCCCGGCTCGGACGAGGTGCGCGCGTTCCTCGTCGGCAGCGCGCTGGCGTGGCTGCGGGACTACCGGATCGACGGGCTGCGCCTGGACGCGGTGCACGCGCTGTACGACACGCGCGCGGTGCACTACCTGGAGGAGCTGTCCGCGGCGGTGGACGGCCTCGCCGAGGAGCTGGGCCGGCCGCTGTTCCTCATCGCCGAGTCGGACCTGAACAACCCGCGGTTCATCACCCCGCGCGCAAAGCACGGCCTCGGCCTGCACGCGCAGTGGAACGACGACTTCCACCACGCCCTGCACACCGCGCTGACAGGTGAGTCGCAGGGCTACTACGCCGACTTCGCGCGGGCGCCGTTCGCCGCGCTCGCCAAGACCCTGACCGGCGGCTACTTCCACGACGGCACGTACTCCAGCTTCCGCGGGCGGCACCACGGCCGGCCGCTGGACCGCGCGCGGGTGGCCGGGCACCGGCTGGTCGGCTACAGCCAGACCCACGACCAGGTCGGCAACCGCGCCCAGGGCGACCGGCTCTCCGCCCTCCTCTCCCCCGGCCTGCTGGCCTGCGCGGCCGCGCTCACGCTGACCTCGCCGTTCACGCCGATGCTGTTCATGGGCGAGGAGTGGGCGGCGGGCACGCCCTGGCAGTTCTTCACCGACCACACCGACCCCGAGCTGGCCGAGGCGGTACGGCGGGGCCGGCGGCGGGAGTTCGCGGCGCACGGCTGGGCCGAGGAGGACGTACCGGACCCGCAGGACCCGGCGACCCGCGAGCGGTCCTGCCTGGACTGGTCGGAGCCGGAGCGCGCGCCCCACGCGCGCGTGCTGGACTGGTACCGCAGGCTGATCGCGCTGCGCCGCGAGCAGCCGGACCTCACCGATCCGGACCTGGCCGACACCAAGGTGGCGTACGACGAGAAAGCCCGCTGGCTGGCCTTCCGGCGCGGTGACGTGTGCGTGGCGGTGAACCTCGGCAAGGCGCCGGCGTCCATCCCGCTCGGCACCCGTCCCGCGGTGGTCCTGGCCGCATGGGAGCCGGTGACGACGCCGGACGAGAACGGCCTGCTCCAGGTGCCCGCGGAGTCCTGCGTGGTGCTGGCGCAGCCCTGAGGCCGCGCGGTCCCCGGCGCCGGCCGGCTACGGCTCGGTCCCGTCCTCCTTGAAGTCCGACAGCCGCTCCAGCAGGATCGGCTCCCACGCCCGCCCCAACTGCGTCCGCAGCAGGACCGGGGAGCCGCCCGCGCGGCCCTCGATGTGGTCGGCGAGTCGGATGACGGCGTCGCAGCGGGCCAGCCACAGACCGCGCAGGCAGGGGCGGGCGCCGTAGCCGGCGAGGGTGGCGGCGCGGACGGCCGCGGGGGAGCCCACGGCGACGGCCAGTCCGGCGATGTCCTCGGCGGGGTCGCCGAGGGCCGCCTGGGTCCACTCCAGGATGCCGCGCACCCTGCCGTCGGCGCTGACCACCACGTGCTCACCGGTCAGGCCGTGGTGGGTGAGGACGGCGGTGCCGGGCTGCGCGGCGAGCTGGGCCGCGCCCGCCGGGGGCAGCTGGAGCAGCCGGGCGGCGTCGAACTCGTCGGCGGCGGCGAGCCGTTCGGCCGCGTGCACGGCCATGCGGCGCAGCGCCTCCAGGGAGCGCGGCGCGGTGCGCGGCACGCCGAGCGCCTCCGCCTGCCGTGCGGGCACCGCGCGCAGCCCCTGGAGCAGCCCGGCGAGGTCGGCCTCGCCGACGGCGGAGACGTCGTGCTCGTCGGCGGTGCCGCCGGGCACCTTGGTGTCCAGGGTGCAGGCGAGTCCGGGCGCCCATTCGCCGTGGGCGATGCTGGCGGGGACGGTCACGGGGAGGTGCGGGCGCACCAGGTCGCGCACCCGCAGTTCCCGGCGGCGCGCCACCGAGGCCTCGCGGTCGGGCGCTAGGCGCAGCACATGGCGGGTGCCGACCCACCAGGTGTACGCCCGGTCCTCGGTCACGGGCCGCACGTCCGGTCCCTTGGTGTCGTCGCCCTCCTTGAGCAGCGAGCGGACCAGTCTGCGGACGGTGTCCGCGGTGGGTGTCGGTGCCTGGGTCATGGATCGCGGGTCGCCGTTCCGGGTGTCGTCGAGGGGTGTCTCCTGGGCCTCTCAGTCCACTATGACCATCTCACGGGTGGTGTTGTTCAAACGGCGGACGCCGTCCTCGGTCACCGTGACGATGTCCTCGATGCGCACCCCGAAGCGGCCGGGCAGATAGATGCCGGGTTCGACGGAGAAGCACATGCCGGGCACGAGGGGCTGCTCCTCGCCCTCGATCATGTACGGCGGTTCGTGCGTGGTGACGCCGATGCCGTGCCCGGTGCGGTGGATGAAGTACTCGCCGTACCCGGCGTCGGTGATCACCGCGCGGGCGGCGCGGTCCACGTCCTGGCAGGCGGCCCCGGGCCGTACGGCCTGGCAGCCCTGTTCCTGGGCCTCGCGGACGATGTCGTGCACCCGGCGCTCCTCCTCGCCGGGCTCGCCGACGTGGACGGTGCGGGTGGTGTCGGAGCCGTAGCCGTCCATCAGGCCGCCGAAGTCGAGGACGACCATGTCGCCGCGTCGGATAACCCGGTCGCCGACCTCGTGGTGCGGGTTGGCGCCGTTGGGGCCGGAGCCGACGATGGTGAAGTCGACCTGCTCGTGGCCGAAGCGGCGCAGCAGGCCGGCGAGGTCGTGGCCGACGTCGGACTCGCGGCGGCCGGCGAAGGGGACTTTGCGGATCTCCTCGAACGTCGCGTCGGCGGCCGCTCCGGCGGCTGCGAGGAGTTCCAGTTCCGCGGCGTCCTTGACGGCGCGCAGCATGGGGAGGGCGTCGGTGAGAGCGGCGTAGGAGGTGTCCGGCAGGGCCCGCTGGAGGCCCAGCAGGTGCATGGCCCAGGTGTTGTCGCTGATGCCGAAGCGGCCGTGGCCGTCGAGGAGGCCGGCGGTGACGGCGTAGGGGTCCTTGCCGTCGGTCCAGTCGCGCAGGGTGAGCGCGGAGGCGCCGGTGGCGTGCTCGGCGTCCGGCGCCTCCAGCGTGGGCACGACGAGCACGGGGTCCTGGCCGGGCGTGAGCACGAGCAGGGTGAGCCGTTCGGTGACGGCGGTGGGCGTGTAGCCGGTGAGCCAGACCATGTCCGGCCCCGGTGCCACGAGCAGCCCCGCGAGGCCGGCGTCGGCCGCGGAGCGCGCGGCACGCTCCATGCGGGCCTTGTAGTCGGCGGCGGTGAAGTGCGCGGGCGTGCTACCGGTCATCCGGGCCTCCGGGTGCGGGTGGGGAAACGGGCGACGGCGTCTCGGGCAGCATCCTGCCCGGCCGGACAGGGTCGCGCGAGCCGGTCGCCGCTGCTCCCCGCGCGGCGCGGTCGGCTCGGAAGGGACTCGGCATGGGGCCATCATGGCGCGCGGGGCCCACGGTGACCAGCGGGTTTCCCGGGGTGACCGAGGGCCTGTGAGGCGGCCGCCGGCGCCGGTCCGCTCAGGTCACCACGCCCGGTGCGACCGTCAACTGCTGGTAGCCCCCGCTGCTGTGACGCACGGTGAGGAGCACCTGCCGGCCGGGCCGGGCCCCGGCGACGGCGCGGGCGAGGTCGCCTGCGGTGTCGACGCGGGTGAAGCCGAACTGCAGCACGACGTCCCCGCGGACGAGGCCGGCCGCATAGCCGGGTCCGGGCACGTGCACGCCCACGACCAGCGCGCCCGCCTTCTCGGCGTCGACGGCCTCGACGCCCAGAGTGGCCCCGGGCGCGGCGGCCGGGGCGGGGCTCGGGCCGGCGGCGGGGGCGGTGGGCGCGGTGGACGCGGCCCTGTCCGGCGGCGCGGCCGGCGGGGCCTGGTGGCGCAGTTCGGCGAGCCGGCTCAGGCCGATCACCGTGGCGCCGACCGTGCCGATGCCGACGCCGGCCAGCACCAGCAGGGTGCCGGTGAACACGCCGAGCAGCAGCGCCCGCAGCCGCCGCGCGCGACGCGGCACGGCGTGCGGGCGGTGCGGCGCGCCGGGCTCGGTGCCGCTGTCCCGCCGGTCCTGCCCGGGCATCGCCTTGGGACGCAACGCTGTGTATTCCATGGTTCCCTCGCCTCCGGCTGATGCTCTACCCGGAGCACCGGCCCCCGACGAGACACGAACGAGTGAGACTGGCCGAAGGGTGGCGGAGGGTAGTCATGGCAGGCGGAGGTGGGCGTGCGGGCGCCGGACGGGCGGCTCGGTGCTGGGTCGTTTTCCGGGCAGCGGGCCCGGGTCCGTGGGTGTCAGCCGGTGTGCCCCTCTCCGTGGCCGCCGTGGGCGCCGCCGTGGTCGAACTTCATCGCTTCGGCCGGCATGACGACGAAGGGCCGCATCATGCCCATGTCCTCGTGCTCCAGCAGATGGCAGTGGTACATGAACCGGCCGTACGCCCCGTCGAAGCGGCCCATGACCCGCAGCATCTGGCCGCCCGGCACCCGGAAGACGTCCTTGTTGCCGCGCTCGTTGGGCGCGAGGGGGATCGGCCGGCCGGCGTCGTACCGGATCGGCGTGCGGGTGCCGCCGGCGGCCGGGTCGAAGCCGGAGACGTCGTAGGCGTCCCGGCCGAGCAGCTGGAAGTCGGCCAGATGGATGTGCATGGGGTGCACGATGGGCGCGAGGTTGAGGAAGCTCCACTGCTCGTAGCCGCCCTCGGCGATGGTGAAGCCGAGGCCGTCGTTGAACGTCCGGGAGGTCCGCCGGTACGTCTTCGTGGCGCCGTCGGGCCCGGTGACCTGCACGATGCCGTCGGCCGGGAGCTGCAGTCCGGCCGGGTCCGCGACCTCGGTCAGCTCCCAGATCTCCGGGTGGCCGCCGGCGCCCCGGGTGGCGGGCGGGGTGAGCAGGACCAGCCGGTGGCCGTGCGGGAGGTCGTGGGTCAGGCGGCGGAAGGAGCCGGAGAGCACCTCGGGCAGTTCGAAGGGGTCTTCTTCGCAGCTCTCACGGACCCGGAACTCCAGGACGTCCGGGTACCGCACGTCACCGGCCGGATCGGGCACGCCCGCCGGCTGGTCGGGGCCCTTGTTCACCAGCCGCAGCCTCCGGCCCGCCAGCGCCCGGAAGTCGACCAGCAGGTCGAACCGCTCGGCCGGTGCGACGGTCAGCGTGGGCAGGTCCCCGTCGAAGTCGACCGGCACGGGGCGGGGCAGCAGCCCGCCGTCGCTGCCGATCTGGTGGACGGCGCCCGGCACCGGCTCGCCGTCCTCGTCGATCAGCACCAGCTCGAAGATGCGCGCGTTGGAGGCGTTGACCAGCCGGAAGCGGTACCAGGCGGCGTCCACCTCGGCGTACGGCCAGATGCGGCCGTTGACCGTGGTGTACGGGCCGGTGAAGGGCAGGGAGACCGGCTTTCCGGTCTCCGGGTTGCTCTGCTGGACGATCACCGTCTTGTGCAGCAGCCGGCCGTTGAGGCGGCCGTCCTCGTCGGTGTCCAGGTTGCGGTCGGCGAGCAGCAGCGGCATCTCCCGCTCGCCGGACGGCAGGTGAAGGGCGTCCTCCTCGTCGTCCCGGACGAGGTAGGTGCCGTACAGACCCGTCATCACGTTCCACCGCGTGATGTTCATGGCGTGGTCGTGGTACCACCACTGCACCGCCGGGTGGTCGTTCGGGTATTCCGACAGCTGGGCGTCGCCGTGTCCGACGGCGTTGTCCGCCCAGCCGTCGTTGCCGCCGCCGGTCTGGGCGCCGTGCAGGTGCGTCACCGTCCAGGCGGGCAGGGCGGCGACATCCTTGTCCGGCTCGACGCCCTCGCGGCCCGGCTCGGTGGAGGCGGGCGGGGCGCCGGGGGCGCGGGCGGGCACCTCGACGGAGGCGACCGGGTACTCGCTGTCCTTCGGTATGCGGTTGGTCCAGGCGATGCGGATCCGCTGTCCGCGCCGGACCTCGATGGTCGGGCCCGGCACATGGCCGTCGTACCCCCACATCAGGGTCGGCGGCAGCTGCGGGTGCAGGCGCACCCAGGTGGGGCGCAGGGCGATCTCGGTCTCGCGCAGGACGTCCTCCGCGGCGGGACGCAGAACGGGCGGGACGGTCAACGGCGCGAGATACGGCGTCAGTTCGTCCGGCGCCGACGGCTGCTGCCCCGTGGTCGCCTCGGTGAGCCTGTCGATGGTCTCGGTCAAGGTCGAACACCCCCGTGTGTTCGTTGTCTTGTTGTTCCCCTTACTCCTCAAGACTCCCGAGGGCTCACCGAAGTTCCCAGAATGCCCCGTTCCGTACGCGAAGATTCGGCGACCGTCAGCCGAGCGAGAGGGCCGGTACGGCGGGGGCGCGGTCGGGCAGGAAGCCGTGGGTGCGGCGGGCCAGCCACTCGGCCTTGTACCGGTCCACGTGCCGGTGCCAGTTGAGGATTCCGGCCATCCAGTTCTGCAGGTCGCGGACATAGCCGTCCATGGCGGCCCGCCCCGCCTCCGACAGCTCGAAGTCGTTGTAGACGACGGGCAGTTCGTGCTCGATGACGTGCTCGAACTGCTGCATGCGCTGGGTGTTCAGGTCGTGGACCACGCGCAGCGCGGTCGGATAGTCGGCGCCGAAGAAGTTCTGCACCACCAGGACGGCGTTGTGGATCTCGCCCTCGTACTCGATCTCCTTCTGGTACGAGAAGATGTCGTTGAGGAGACAGGCGTAGTCGACGGCGGCGTTCTCCAGGGAGCGCACCGGGCCGCTGCGGTACACCTCGGGCGGTACGGCCGGGCCGTGGCCCATCCGGCACAGGCTCAGGGTGAGGTCGGCGCCGAAGGTGGCGCGCCGCATCTCCAGGTAGTCGACCGGGTCGGGGATGCGGTTCTGCAGCTGGTTGGACAGCTCCCACACCCAGCTCTCGGTCATCGTGTCCACGGCGGCCCTCAGGGTGCGCCGTTGGCCGGCGGTCATGCCGGCCGTCGTGCGCGCCCACAGGTCGATGAGCCCGCGCTCCATGGCGTTGGCCGGGACGAGGGCCGGCTCCCCCTCGACGGGCATGCACCGCGACAGCCGGGCCGTGGTCAGGCGGGCGGCGGCGAGGTCGCGGCGGTGGCCGTACACCAGCGGGTAGTAGTCGTCGCCGTACGTCCCCCAGGCGAGCCACTGGGCGCTGAGGTCGAGGGCCTCCACGGTGGCGTCCGGGTCCAGGCCCGCCGAGCACAGCGCCAGGTCGTAGGCGGCGAGTTTGTCCTCGTCCCACACGCCCTCCACCAGGAAGCCCATGCGGTGCGACCAGGCGGTCAGGTTGCGGCGGGCGGCCTCCAGGTGGGGGCTCAGCTCGAGCCGGTACGGCATGTGGAACTCGGGCAGGACCGAGGGGCCGACCTTCTGGAACGGCACGTGGGTGTAGGCGCGCAGGCGTTCCTGGGCGGCCGCGGCGAGGAGTGCGCCGACGTCGGCGGCCGAGGCGCCGGTGCCGCTCGGCGCCTGCCACGGGGAGCCGCTGTGCGCCCCCTTGTTCATGTAGCGGCTGGAGCGCATGTGCCACTCGTGGCCGCCGGACTGCCAGTCCTGCAGGCCCTTGGTGTAGGCGGCGACCGCGGCGGTCTCGGCTGGGGTGAGGCCCTTCTCCAGGGCGAGGGCGGGGACTTCGGTGAGGGCGGTGTGCTCGAACTGGTGCAGGCGTGAGGTGAGGATGTCGTTGACGGTGTCGGCGGCCTCCTGCGTCGTACAGCCGAAGAAGGTCTCCAGGACGAGCACGCCGTTGCTGTTCTCGCCCTCGTCCTCGACCTCGCGCTGGTAGGAGAACAGGTCGTTGCGCAGGTGGACGGCGTCCGAGAAGGTCTCCATCAGGACCCGCAGCGGGCGGGTGCCGGCGACGGCGGGGGGCACCTCGGCGGTCGCGTACTCCACGAGCCCCGCCGACCAGGGGGCGCCGCCCACCTTGCGGCGCATCTCGATGTACTCGACGGGGTTGGCGATCCGCCCCTCGTTGATGTTCGACAGCTCCCACATCGACTCGTTGAGCAGGTGCTCGGTGGCCACGGAGAAGCGCCGGCGCCAGTTCGCGGACATCGACGGCACCGTGCGCGCCCACAGGTCCTTCAGGCCCGCCTCGACGGGGTTCTCCGGCTCGGGCACGGGGGCCGCCGGGTCGAGCGGCATGAACAGCGGCAGCCGGTCCAGGTGGGCCTTTCCGGCGGCGCGGTCCTGGGTGCGCTTGTACATGTCGAGGAAGTGGTCGTCGAAGAAGAACACCCACACGTACCAGTCGGTGATCAGCGAGAGGGCGGGGCCGTCGCAGTCGGGGTGGGTGTAGGCGCACAGGAGCCCGTAGTCGTGCGCCTCCAGGTCGGCCTGCTCCCAGATCCCGGAGCCTTCCAGCATGCCCATCTCGCGCGCCCACGCGGTCGAGTGGGCACGGGCCTCGTCGAGGTGCGGGTTGAGCCGCGCGGGATACGGCATGTAGAAGTGCGGGAGTTCGAACGGCTGCGTCATGGCCGGGCCCTACCCGCGCCGCCCCGCACGCATCCCCCGCGCGAAACATGATCACACCATCGCGTGAAATCCCCGCAAACCGGAACTCGGGCCGCCCCTAGTGATGTTCACGGCCGGGGAACACGCCGCAGAGCCCGGCCCTGCCTGCTGCCCACTCTGCCCCCTGCCCTCCTGCGCACCGTGCCGTCCTGCCCCTGCGCACCCTTGCCCTGCCCCCGGTCGCGGGTCACGGTAGGCGCATGACCTGCTTGGTGTTGCCCCATGAGGTGCACGGCGACGGCGCCCGCAAGGTGTTGGCCGTGCGCGGTTACCGCGAGGCTGGGGACGCGTCCGGCGCGTGCACGGCGGCCGAGGCGGCCGGCGAGAAGGAGCGGCAGTGAGCACCGGCGAGACCCCGCCGGTGCCGGACGTGTTCGATCCGCGCCGGTACGCCGTCGGGGTGCCGTACGACGACTACCGTCTGCTGCGCGATCACCATCCCGTCGCCTGGCAGGCCGAGCCGGAGGTGCTGGGCTGGCCGGCCGGGCCGGGGTTCTGGGCGGTGACCCGGCACGCGGACGTCGTCCGGGTGCTGAAGGACGCGACGACGTACTCCTCCCGCCTCGGGGCGACCCAGATCCGCGACCCGGACCCGGAGGACCTGCCGTTCATCCGGCGCATGATGCTCAACCAGGACCCGCCGCAGCACGGCCGGTTGCGGCGGCTGGTGAGCCGGGCCTTCACGCCGGGCCGGGTCGACCGGTTCGCGGCCGTCGCCCGGGAGCGGGCGCGCACGCTGCTCGGCGGGGCGCTCGAGCGGGCGCGCGCAGGGGACGGCACCGTCGATCTGGTGGCCGCCGTCACCGACGAGTACGCCCTGCTGAACCTCGCCGATCTGCTGGGCGTCCCCGAGAGCGACCGGCGGCTGCTGCTGCACTGGACGCAGCGGGTGATCGGCTACCAGGACCCGGACGAGGCCGGCCCTCCGGTGCTGGACGCCTCGGGCAAGCCGGTCAATCCGCGCTCCCCGGCGATGCTGAAGGACATGTTCGCCTACGCCGGACAGCTCGCCGCGCACAAACGGCGGTTCCCCGACGACGACATCATGACGACGCTCGCCCACGACGCCGAACTCACCGGTGCGGAGCTGGAGATGTTCTTCTTCCTGCTGACCGTCGCCGGCAACGACACCGTGCGCAGCGCTGCCCCCGGCGGGCTGCTGGCGCTCGCGGAGCACCCGGAGGCGTACGGGCCGTTGCGCGCCGGCAACGTGGAACTTGCCTCGGCGGTCGAGGAGTTGCTGCGCTGGCATCCGCCCGTGCTGACGTTCCGCCGGACCGCCGCGCGGGACACCGAGCTGGCGGGGCGGCGGATCCGGGCCGGGGACAAGGTCGTGGTCTTCCACGCCTCGGCCAACCGGGACGAGCGGGTCTTCCCCCATCCCGGCCGGCTCGATCTGGCCCGATCCCCCAACCCGCACGTGTCCTTCGGCGACGGCCCGCACGTCTGCCTGGGCGCCCACTTCGCGCGGCTGCAGCTCCGGCTGCTCTACGAGGAGGTGCTGCGCGTCCTGCCGGAGCCCCGGCTCGCCGCGCCACCCGGGCGTCTGGTGTCGAACTTCATCAACGGCATCAAGTCCCTGCCCGTTCACGTCACTTGACGTCGGCCTGGATCAGCGCGTGGGTGCCGGCGGTGCGCCAGCGCTGGTCCTCGGCCGCCACCAGGGCGGCCTCGGTCGCCGCCGGCAGGCCGGTGATCACGTCCGACTTCAGGGTGCGCAGCGCGGCGACCGGGCCGGGGAAGTACGCGGTCGTCTCCTTGAAGGGCGTGGTCGGCGGCCACAGCCGGTCGCCGACCAGACGCCGGTAGTTGAGGTCGCCCTTGAAGAGGGTCAGCGTGGCCGCGGCGAACTCGGCGCGCAGATCGTCCGGCATCTCCTCGTACCCCAGCGGGGCGCAGGAGAAGGGATGGGCGCGCACGGTGAGGCGGCCGTCGGCCATGGCCGACCACAGCACGCGCGCGTACCCGGCGGCCGCGCCGGGCGCGGCGCGCAGCCGGTGCAGCGCGTCGACCACGTCGGCGGTCGTGGCGTCGGAGACGTAGTACGGGTACGGCTTGACGTGCAGGACCGCCCGGGCGGCCCGGCCCTCGGCGAGAAGGTGGGCGATCAGCAGCAGGTCGGGGACGAGTTCGCGGCCCGCGTTGTCCGCGACGAGGACCAGCGTGGCCGTACCGTCGGGCGGCAGCAGCGACCACAGGGCCTCGCTGTCGTCGGCGACCAGGGCGGGCGCCGGGTCGCGGGCCTCGGCGCCTTCGGCGGAGAGCCGGAAGCCGAGGTCGGCGCGGTTGCCCCAGAGCGAACCGTGCAGCAGGGCGTGCGCCCGCCGCTCCTCGGGCAGGCCGGACAGGGTGTCCAGGGCGGCCAGTTCCTCGGCTGTCTCCGGCGCGTCCAGTTCGGCGCGCTTGAACGGGCGGAAGGGGTCGATGCCCTGCCAGGCGCCGGGTCCGAACCAGCCGACGGCGTCGAGCAGCCGGCGGTAGAAGTAGCTCTCCGACCACAGCCACGGCACGTCGAACCAGGAGCGCCCGGCACAGCCGGCCAGACCCCACTCCTGCCAGCGGTCCCGGTCCGGGGCGTCGGCCGGCAGCGGCTCGACCGTCCCTTCAGTGCAGCTCTTGAGCAGCTCGTCCAGGGCCCGATGCTGCCCGGGGCCGTACGGGAAGGCGTCCCGTACCCGGCCGATGATCGCGGGGTGCCGCTCGGCCAGCACGCTGTGCGGGAAGGAGCCGGGTTCGTTGCCGAGAATCACGGGTGCGAACGGGGTGGAGGGCATGTCCGTCACCGTATCGCGCGGGTCAGGCCGTTCTGATCTCCCGCTCCAGCTGCGTGGCGAGGCTGATGTAGCGGGGGCGGCGGTGCACCGGGACCAGGCCCCGGATCAGCAGGTACCACATCTCGGCGACCCGGCGCGGCAGCCGTCCCACCGGTTCCAGCGAGCGGCCGGCGACGCGGGTGCCGACGAAGAAGGAGACCAGGGAGTGCGCGACGATGCCGACGTCGAGATCGCCGTGCACGTCGGACTCCCTGACGGCGCCGGTGAACTTCCTGGTCGCGAAGTCCAGCCACTCGGCGAACGGGTGCCGCAGGGGCGGCCGTACGGCGACGTCGGCGGTGGCGAGGCGGAGCGCGGCGCGCGGCACCGGGTCCTCCACGGCGAGCCGGGCGACGCCGAACGTGGTGCGGATCAGGGCCTCCAGCGAGGAGCAGCCGCGGCCCTCGACCTCGGCGACCAGTGTCTTGGCGGCCTGGGCGTTGAGTTGGAGGATGGCGCGGGCGAGGTCTTCCTTGGCGGCGAAGTGGAAGTACAGCGCACCCTTGGTGACCTTCGCGTGTGCGACGATGTCGCTCAGGCTCGTGGACTCGTAGCCGTGCCGGTCGAACAGATCGGCGGCGGCTGTGATGATCGTTGCCCGGGTCTGCTCGGCGCGTAACTGCCTCGCCATCCGTGACCCCTCCTCGCGACTCATACGAACGGGACGTGCGGTTTGTTTTTGGTCCCTCGGACACCTTAACCCACCGAGCGCCAACGGCAATCGGGCCCGCGGACCGACGTCGTCGGCGACCTCGGAAAGGGCCGGTGCCCGACCCATGATCGCCACCATACGCAGCCCACGGCCGGCTCCTCAACGGGGCCTCGAAGCGGGCGCGAAACAGCCGAACCGGTCGGTGTTTTGCGCCCCTGGTGCACCGATGCGCTCATACAGACGGGCGGCGCCCCCGGTGAGGGTGTTCACCGGGGGCGCCGCCCGCGCAGTGCGTCCGCTACGACGCCGAACTCAGCTCTTTGGTCGGATGCGGCTGGTCAGTTGACGAAGACCGGGGCTCCGCCGTCCGACACCGGCGCGTACTTGGCGGTGAAGTAGCCGCTCGCGAAGCACAGCGACGAACCGGAGACCTTGGTGAACTGCTGGTTGGTGAAGCTGATGCTGTTGTCGGCGTTGTCGGCCTTCCCGGTCAGCGAGGGCGCCTGGTAGACGCAGGTGACGGAGCCGAGCAGGGTGCGCAGCTTCACCGTGGTCTGGATCGTGGAGCCGCTGGCCGGGCTGACGGTGAGGGTGCCGTCGGAGGCGACCGTCGCCGAGTAGGGCAGGTTGTCGACGGTGATGCCGCTGACGCCGAGCACGCCGGTGACGTTGCTGGTGCAGGAGCTGCTGTCGAAGGTGTGCCCGGTGACGGACTCGGTGGCCGTGCCGGGGGCGCTCGGGTTGCCGGTGACCGTGGCGGTGAACTGGGAGGACGTGCAGCTGACGCCGCTGGTGCCGGTCGCGCTGGAGTAGAGCGTGGCCGAGGTGCCGGACGCCAGCGGGGCGGTGAGGGTGTCTCCGGTCGCGACGGCGGTGCCGCCCGCGCCGCCGGTGGTGAGGACGGCGCCGCCGTCGGCGGAGGCGGGTGCGGCGACCGCGAGGGCGAGTGCGGTGGCGGTGCCGGCGAGGGCGAGAAGGGATCGCGTGCGCATGCGGGTGCCTCTTTCCTGAGTGGGGTTCGGATGAGGTGTTCGTGCCGTCGGCGCAGGGCCGTCGCGCCTTCTCCGTACGCGACGGCCCGCGGTGACGGCGGTCCGGGCGCCGGCCGAAGGCGCCCCGGGGGAAGGGCCTTGGGCCGGGCCGTCGGGCAGCGGCCGGGCACGGCCAGGGGGGAAGGGCCGTGCGGGGCCGCGGTGAGGTGAAACGGTTGCTGCGCTCTGCTGCGAGCGGCCGGCTCGGCGGCCGGGGGACGCGGCCGGTGCCGCTCGGCGGATCCGGCGCCACGGATCCGTGAAGCAGGGCAAGTTGTAGACCTGATCGAGCGTCAACGTCAAGGCGGGCCAAGGGAGTTCGGGACGCGATCGCAGCTCGCGCACATCCGGCACCCTTTTTTCACATCTCCCTTGACCCCCCGAAGTAACCGGCGGTAACTTCCTCGGAAGGCTACTGCCGCGTAACGAGAAAGCCCTTGCTCCGCCGGGGTGCGAGGAGGCGTACGCGGCCGTCGCTGTCCGCGCCAGGACACGTGCCACTGAAGCCCAGCCCGCAGCGATCCACGCCCATGGGAGCAGACATGGCCTCGTCCCCGGACGTCTCGTCCGTCGGCAACACCCCCGAGAACCCGGAGAACGCCTCCCCCTCCGAGACGCCGCCCGCGCCCGCCGCCGGGCAGAGACGGGGCCGGGTCCGGGCCCGCCGGGCCGCGGTGATGGCGGTCCCCGCCACCCTCGTCGCCGCCGGTCTCGCGGTGCTCACCGCGCAGGGCGCGCTGGGCGTGCAGTTCGCGATCTCCGGCATGCCGTTCACGGTCACCGCGACGGACCTCGACGGAACCGGTTTCGAGCAGTTCGGCGGGCTCGACAACATGGCGGACGGCAGCCCGAACGCCGGGGACACCGGTGGTCAGGTGCTGGTGGTGACCTCCGCGATCAAGAAGGCCACGCTCGACCATCTGTGCCAGAGCGTCGACCTCGGCGGCACCAATCTGCTCATCACGGCGGGCGGCGGCGCGGACAAGGTACAGGCGAACGATCTGACCACCGACTCCACCGAGCTGTCCGGCAACGCCGCCTTCGACAACATCGAGATCGGGAACGACGCCAGCACGCTGACCAAGGCGGGCGTGAAGGGCCCGATCGGCGTGTTCAGCCAGCAGGCCGACACCGTGCACATCGCCAACCTGCGGCAGACCAACTACGCGACGACGGCAGGGGTGTTCAAGCTCCCCGGCCTCAAGCTGCGCTTCAGCGACTCGGGGTGCTGATGAGCGCGGCCGACCGTCCGCGTCCGGGGGCGCGGGCCTCCTTCCGCGGCTGGCGGGCCCGCCGGCCGTTCTGGGGCGGGCTGCTGCTCGCCCTGGCCGGCGGCGAGATCCTGCTCACCGAGAAGGCCTCGCTGAAGGTCGTGATGCACATCGGCATGCAGGGAGCGGCCGGCTACCTGCTGCCGACGCTGATGGCGCTGCTGGGCCTGCTCATCCTCTTCAACCCCGCGCAGCGGCTCTTCTACTCCATCACCGGCGTCCTGCTCTCCCTGGGCACCTGGGTCACGTCCAACCTGGGCGGCTTCTTCCTCGGCCTGCTGCTGGGCGTGACCGGCAGCTGCCTCGCCTTCGGCTGGCTCCCCGACCAGGAGCCCCGCGTCAGCCGCCGCAAGCGCCGCACGCAGGCACGGGCGGCGGCGCGCGCCCTGGCGGAGGGCGCGGAGGAGGCGGAGAGCGCGGCGGCCTGACGGCCCGCAGGCCCAGCAGTCCGAAGGGATTCAGTCCGCGTCGGCCTGCGGCTGCGGGAACTTTCCCGTTCTGCCGTCAGTTTCCACGGTGATTGTCGAAGTTGCTGCCGGTGTGCGGGGGGACTGCCTGGCCTGCGCCGTACCGGTGATACCAGTGATACGAGGAGTGCGCATGGCCCTGTGGGACCGCGTCAAGGAGTCCGCGTCGCAGATGCAGACCCAGTTGGTGGCGAGGAAGAACGACCTGAAGAGCGGCGCGTTCCGCGACGCGAGCATGGCGATGTGCGCCCTCGTGGCCGCCGCCGACGGGACCGTCGATCCGTCGGAGCGGCAGCGGGTGGCGCAGCTCATCGCGACGAACGAGGTGTTGCAGAACTTCCCGGCGGACGACCTGCGGCGCCGCTTCGAGGACAACCTGAACAAGCTGACGGCCGACTTCGCCTTCGGCAAGGTGAGCGTGCTCCAGGAGGTCGCCAAGGCGAAGAAGAAGCCCGCCGAGGCGCGTGCCGTGATCCAGATCGGCATCGTGATCGGCGGCGCGGACGGCGACTTCGACAAGACGGAGCAGGCCGTGGTGCGCGAGGCGTGCTACACGCTGGATCTCCCGCCGCACGAGTTCGACCTCTGAGCCGTGGCCGGCTGCCGGGGCGGCCGGTCTCGCCGCCATGAGCGGTGCCGTACGGATCACAACTCCGCCAGCCGGGGCAGGAGTTCCGCCGCGGCGGCGATGTCTCCGGTGAGCGGGCGGTCCTCGGTGTCCGTGGGGAGGCGGGCCGCCGCGAGGGTGTGGACGGGGAGCGGGGGTGGCACCGGGCGCAGCCGCAACGCCCGTACCGCCTGGACGAGTTCGCAGGCCAGGACCGTCGTGTAGGCGGAGGTGGCGCGTGCCGTCTGCTGGGCCGCCTGGCCCGCGAAGCCCGCGGCCTCCTCCAGACCGTGGGAGAGGACGGCGTGGCCCGCGGAGGCGGGCGCGGCCGCACTCGACCGCAGGTCGGCGAGGGCGGAGTTGGCGGTGTACTCCAGGATCATCGAGCCGGAGCTGCCGACAGGGCCGGTGGCGAGGAAGGCGGGCAGGCCGGTCAGGTCGGCGCGGCTCAGGGCGGCCAGCCGGGCGGCGGAGAGCTGCGCGGTCTTCAGCAGGGCCAGGTTGAGGCCGTCCAGCGCCAGCGCGAGGTGCGCGGCGAAGAAGCCGCCGTGGTGGTAGAGGTGGCCGTCGGGGGTCAGGACCGGGTTCTCCGTGGGGCAGTTGATCTCGGTCTCGACGATCCGGCGCAGCGCGTCCGAGGCCTCCAGGGCGGCCCCGTGCACCTGTGGGAAGGCGCGGAATCCGTAGGGGTCCTGGATACGGCGGCCGGCGGTGACCGGGCGGTCGGGCATGCCGAGCAGCCGCCGTACCTCGGCGGCGGCACGGGCCGGGCCCGGGTACGGCCGCAGGGCGTGCACCGGTGCGGCGTACGCCTCCGGCGAGCCGGAGACGGCGGCGAGGGACAGCGCGGCGACCGCGTGCGTGGCGCGCAGCAGCAGGTCCGCCTCGTGCGCGGCGAGCGCGGACTGGGCGAGCGTGAGGGCGTTGCTGCTCAGCAGGGCCAGGGCGTCCCCCGGGCGCAGGGCGATGGGTTCGGGCAGGTCGTGGTGCGGCTTCGCACCCTGGGGGCGGCTGACGTGTGCCGGTTCCGCGCTTGGCTGTTCCCCTTCGGGGCGCCCTCCAGCCGTCAGCCAGGGGCGTTCCCCCAGCAGGGTCAGGCCGGTCTGGGCCAGTGCCGTCAGGTCGCCGGTGCCGACGGCGCCGTAGGCGTTGATCGCCGGGTGGGCGTGGCGGCGGAGGGCGTCGGCGAGGGCGGTGACGAAGCAGGGGTGGATGCCGGAGCCGGCGGCGAGGAGCTGGTTGGCGCGGACGGCGAGCATCGCGCGGACCGGGCGGGCGGGGAGCAGGGGCCCGGCGCCGCCAGCGTGGCTGCGCAGGAGCCGCAGACCGTGGGCCGTCTCCTCGCCGGGGTCGACGAGGACCGAGCGGTGGGCGCCGACGCCGGTGCCGCGGCCGTACCAGCGGCCGGTCGCGGCGAGCCGGTCGGCCGTCTCCCGGGCGCGGCGGACCCGGTCCAGCGCGGCGGGGTCGACGGCGGGTTCGGCGGTGCCGTCGGCGAGCCCGATCAGATCGGGCAGCGTGAGGCCGGTGCCGTCGAGCACGACGCGGGTGCTCCCCGTCTCCGGGGGCACCCGCGTCGGCACGTCCATGGTCGTACGGCAGGGACGGTCGTCAGGCGAGGCCCGCGGACTTCAGCCAGGCCTGGGCCACGTCCATCGGGTCCTTGTTCTGGGCCTGCACCTGGGTGTCCAGGTCGAGCAGGGTCGTGGTGTCGAGCTTGGCGGAGACCGCGTCGAGCGCGTCGGCGCCCTTCTGGGACAGGGCTCCCTTGTAGACGAGGGGCTGGACGTTCTCGAAGCCGAAGAGGTTCTTCGGGTCCTGCAGAACGACGAACTTCTCCTTGGAGATGGTCGGGTCCGTGGTGAAGAGGTCCGCGACCTGCACGGCGTTCTTCTTCAGCGCGGCCTGGGTGAGCGGGCCGCCCGCGTCGAGCGCCTTGAACGACTTGAAATCGAGGCCGTAGACCGACTTCAGGCCGACCAGGCCCTGCTGCCGGGTCTGGAACTCCGGCGAGGCGCCGATGACCAGGTCCTTCGCGATGTCCTTCAGATCGGCGATGGAGGACTTCCCGGTGAGGTGGTACTTCTTCGCGGTGGCCGCGTTGACCGTGACCGAGTCCTTGTCCTCGGCGGGCGAGGGCTTGAGCAGGGTCAGCTTGGAGTCCAGCTTGGCCTCGATGGCCGCGGTCGTGGCGTCGGCCGTCTTCGGCGCCGCCTTCGGGTCGAGGTAGGCGAGCAGGGCGCCGTTGTACTCGGGCAGCACCTTGATGGCGCCGTTCTTGATCAGCCCGTAGGTGGTCTCGCGGCTGCCGATGTTCGGCTTGTAGGCGACCTTGATTCCCTTGGCCTTGAGGGCCTCGCCGTAGATGTCGGCGAGCAGGGTGGACTCGGGGAAGTTGTTGGACCCGACGACCACGGTGTCGCCGCTTGCCTTGCTGGTGTCCGTCAGCGGGTTGCCGCCGGACTTGTCGTTGGAGGAACAGCCCGCCAGCAGAGCCGTCGTCGCCGCGAGGGCGACCACCGCCGCGCCTCGGTTCCTCCGGGTGGACCTGCTGATGCGGTTGGTGGAAGTCACGCGCCGATCCAATCCAGCCGGTTCTCGGTCAGTCAAGGCCCGTAGATCACCGATTGGCCTCGATCTGCGGGCGGTTGTGGGGAGAGAGCGTGCTCTTCGTAACGCATTCTTGATGAAAGCCGCCCGGTTCACTCCTTGGAGCGACTGTAGTCTCTGGGCCGTTGACATCGGGGCACAGCGGTGTGACGGGGCCCGCTTCGGTGTCGGACACACCCCCGAGAAGGAGGCCCGGTGTCCACGGACGAAGTGGACGCGCCCGCCACGCACGCCCACGGACCGGGCGGCACCACCGGTTTCGCCGACCGCTGGCCCTTCCGGCGCAAGCTCAACCTGCTGGTCGGCATCCCGCTGGCGGTGATCGCCGTCCTGCTGTCGTATCTGTTCGCCGACCTGGTGCGGCAGTCGGGCAGCGCCGCCTCGGCGGCCCGGCTGGTGCGCGACAGCGCGCAGGTGGCGCGGCTGGTGGACCGGGTGGAGGCCGAGCACCAGCAGGCGATCCTGCTGTCCGCGAGGTACGAATCCGGTGACGCCCGGCCCTCCGCGTCCGCCTACCGCGCGGCGCAGCGGGCGGTCGATTCCCAGGTGGCGAGGGTGCGTACGGCCTTCGGCGACCGGCTGCCGGCCGACGAGGCGCAGGCGCTGCGCGAGGTGGAGGGCCTGTCGAGTCTGCGGTCCTCGGTGGAGCAGGCGTATCTGCCGGCCGACAACATCGACCCGGCCTACGCCGGCGCCGCCCAGCGGCTCATCGACGGCCTCCGCCTCGACCGCAACGCCGACCTGGCCGCCACCTTCACCGGCAACCTGCTGGACTCGCTGCTGCGCGCGGACGCCGCCCACGGCGCCTTCGAGACCAATGTGTTCGCCGCGACGACCGGGGACACCAACGCGCTGATCGAGTTCACCAGCGCGGTCGGCGCGTACGACCTCTACACCCACCAGGCCGACCGGTTCACCCGGTTCGCCTCCGCGGCGCAGGCCGAGCGGCTCGGCGGCGTCGAGCACACCCCGGCGCAGGGCGCCATCGCCCAGTCCTACGCGGAGTTGCAGGTCGGCGCCGGCGGGCTGCAGGCGAACGGCCAGGCCGAGATCCGGCGGGCGGTCCAGGACGCGCTGGCCGACTACCCGTACTACCCCCAAGAGGCCGCCGCCCGGCTGAAGATCACCACCGCTCTGATCGGGGAGATCGCCGCACGGGCCGACGACGGCGCCGGCTCCGCCCGCCGGCGGGCCGTCCTGCTGCTGAGCGGCGCGCTGCTCGCGTTCGCGCTGTGGATCGCCTTCGCGGTGCTGGTACGGCGCTCGGTGGTCAGGCCCGTGCAGGCGCTCACCGGGGCCGCGCGGGAGGTCGCCGAGGCGGCCGGGCGCGAGCTGGCCCGGGTGGCCGACGACGACGCCGAGGACGACGGGCCGCCCCGGCTGCGGGACGTGCCGGTCACCGCGCGCGACGAGATCGGCGACCTGGCCGAGGCGTTCAACCGGGTGCAGACCACCGCCGGGGCGCTGCTGGAACGGCAGGTGCTCAGCCGCCGCAACACCGCCGAGATGTTCGGCAACGTGGGCCGCCGGGTCAGCAACCTGACGGCACGTCAGCTTTCCTTGATCGACGCGGTGGAGCGGGGCGAGACCGATCCGGCGCTGCTGGAGCGGCTGTACTCCATCGACCACATCGCCGTACGGCTGCGGCGCAACGCCGACAGCCTGATGCTGCTGGCCGGCATCCGCGAGACCGTGCTGGACGCGGAGCCGACCGCGCTGTCCAACGTGGTCCGGGCCGCGCTCGGGCAGATCGAGGGCTACCAGCGGGTACGGCTGTACGCCGCGTCGGACGCCGTGGTCGCACCGGACATCATCGGCGACCTCACGCTGATGCTGGCCGAACTCCTGGAGAACGCCGTGACGTTCTCGCCCGAGGGCAGCCCGGTGGAGGTGACCGTCCGCGCCGGGGACGAGGGCGTGCACGTGGTGATCACCGACCACGGCCTGGGCATGAGCCCGGAGCGGCTCGCCGAGGAGAACGCGCGGATGGTCCGCCGCGAACGCCTCGACCTGGCGCCGACGAAGGTACTCGGCCTGTTCGTGGTGGGCGCGCTCGCCCGCCGCTGGTCGATCGCCGTCACCCTGACCCGCACGCCGGGCGGCGGCGTGACAGCGGAGGTGACTTTGCCGACGTCCCTGCTGCTGACGATGAGCCCACTGAGCGAGCAGGCAAACCCGGACACGACGACCCTGGACGGCCGGTCCCCGGGGCAGCCGGCGTCGGGGCAGGTGCCCGCCACGCCGATCAGGACGGCGCCGACCGACGCGGCGACGCGGAGGGGACCGGCACCGGCGCGGACGTCGGAGGGCGAGGACCCCCCTGCGCCGGGCACCTCACCGTCCCCGGACGCCGGCCGGCCGACACCCCCGGCCCCGGACGCCCCGCTCCCCCGCCGCATCCCACGGCGTGAGCCGGCCCCTGAAGGGGAGCGAGCCACGGCGGACGTGCCGTCGGATACGCAAGCCTCCGAACGGACTTCCGGCTCCGCCTCCGCCCGTCCCTTGCGTCGCCGCGTGCGTGGCGCGACCCTGCACACCACCGCCGGTGCGGCCCGCGCGGTGCCGGAGGCCGTCCCCATCCGGGACGCGGAGGCCGAGCGCGCCGCGCTGGAGGAGTTCGAGGCGGCCGTGGCCCGCGCCCTCCACGACACCGGCAACAACCCCAGACCGCCGTACACCCCCGCAGCCGCCGACGGCGGTCCGCCCCCGCAGGGGCCACCCGCACCCGACGACGCACCCGAGCCCGGCAACACCCCCGACCAAGCCCCCCTCCCCCAAGGAGTCGAGAGTTGAGCACGTCGACAGGTGACACCCCGACGGGCAGCGGCGGCGGCGCCGCCGCGCCGAGCGATCTGCAGGCGGCCGCGGCCGACTTCACCTGGCTGCTGAACCGCTTCGCGACCGAGACCGCAGGCGTCGTGGACGCGATCGCCGTCTCCTCCGACGGCCTGCCGATCGCCGTGTCCGAGCTGCGCGAGCACGCCGACTCCGAGCGGCTCGCGGCGATCGTCTCGGGCATCACCAGCCTGGCCGCCGGCGCCTCCGGCAACTACGGCCTCGGCGGCCTGAACAAGGTCATCATCGACCTGGAGGGCGGCCATGTGATCGTCTCCGCGATCGGCAGCGGCGCCGTGCTCGGCGTCGTCACCGACAAGGAGGCGAAACTCGGCAACATCGCCTACGAGATGACCCTGTTCGCCAACCGCGCCGGCGCCGCGCTCAGCCCGCAGCTGGTGCTGGAGCTGAAGAACTCCGTCGGCGCCGCGTCGGCCCGCTGAGCCGCCGTACGCCGAGAAAGCGCAGGTTCCCCAGATGGCGGACGGCATCCCCGGCCCCGATCCGGCCGGCCCCGCCCCCGCCGTACGGCCGTACCTGGTCACCGCCGGCCGGGTCGCGGACCCGGGCCGGGGCCGGGCCATGCCCCTGGAGACCCAGGTGGTCGCCACCGCCGCCGGTCTCGACGCGCTCGCCCGGCTCTCCTTCGAGCGGCACGACATCGTCGCCGCCTGCCGGCTGCCGCAGTCGCTCGCGGAAACAGCGGCCCGGCTGCACCTGCACCTGAACGTGGTCCGCGTCCTGGCCGAAGACCTCCGCGAGTCGGGGCACTTGGCGGTGTACGTGCCCGACGCCGAGGCCACCCACGACGCGTCCGTCCTGCGCAGGCTCATCGATGGCCTCCGGGCCATCCCCGACTCCCGAAGGGTACCGAGTGACACCGACTGAACCGCTCCTCCGGGACGCTCCCGCGGCCGGCGCCGTACGGCCGCCGCTCCCGGTGAAGATGGTGATCGCGGGCGGCTTCGGCGTGGGCAAGACCACCGCCGTCGGCGCGATCTCGGAGATCGAGCCGCTCACCACCGAGGCGTCGATCACCGAGGTCGCGGCCGGGGTGGACGACCTCACGCACACCCCGCACAAGACCACGACGACCGTGGCGATGGACTTCGGCTGCGTCACCGTCGACCCGACGCTGAAGCTGTATCTGTTCGGCACGCCCGGGCAGGAGCGGTTCGGGTTCATGTGGGACGACATCGTGGAGGGGGCCGTCGGCGGGCTCGTCATCGTCGACACCCGGCGGCTGGACGACTGCTATGCCGCCGTGGACTACTTCGAGCACAAGGGGATCCCGTTCGCCGTCGCGGTCAACGCCTTCGACGGCAGGGTGGAGCACACCCTGGAGGAGGTCCGCTGGGCGCTGGACGTCTCCGACGGCGTACCGGTCGTGGTGTTCGACGCCCGGGAGCGCGGCTCGGTGCGGGACGCGCTGCTCGTCGTCCTCGAACTGGCGCTGGCCCGCACCGAGGCCTGATCGTCAACTCCTCAGCTGCCGCGCCGTACCCCGGGTGAGACCGTGATCCGGGAGGCGGCCCAGAACACCACGAGGGTGGTGAGGGCGAGTCCGGCGACCAGGGTGGCGCCGCCGACCACCTTCTCGTAGTTCTTCTGGTAGAGCCCGTCGATGATGTACCGGCCGAGTCCGCCGAGGCTGACGTACGCGGCGATGGTGGCCGTGGAGACGATCTGGATGGCCGCGGTGCGCAGGCCGCTCAGGACGAGGGGAAGGGCGACCGGCAGCTCGACCTGGAACAGCACCCGCGCCTCGGACATGCCCATGCCGCGGGCGGCGTCCACGGGCGAGGGGTCGACGGAGCGCATCGCCTCGTAGGTGGTGACCAGGATGGGCGGTACGGCGAGCACGACCAGCGGGATCATCACCGGCAGCAGCCCGAACCCGATCCAGATGAACATCAGGACCAGCAGACCGAAGCTGGGCAGCGCCCGCCCGGCGGTGGCGATCAGGGCGAGCGCGTTGCCGCCGCGGCCGTAGTGGCCGGTGACCAGGCCGATGGGCAGCCCGATCAGGGCGGCGAACAGCAGGGCTTCCAGTGAGTACTTGACGTGCTCGGCGACGCGGGTGGGGATGCCGTCGTAGCCGTGCCAGTGGGCGCTGTCGCTGAAGAAGGCGTGCGCGTAGTTCAGGACGTTCACCGGGTGGCACCCTTCCTCGGCATCCAGGGGGTGATCAGGCGGCGTACGAGGACCAGCAGGGCGTCGGCGAGGACGCCCAGCAGCGCTGTCGTCACCACCGAGTTCACGGCCAGGGCGGGCCGGTGGTAGGTGGTGGCGTCGTTGAGCATATTGCCGAGGGCGCCCTGGTTGCCGATGAGCATGCCCACGCTGACCAGGGAGAAGCTGGAGACGACCGCCACCCGCAGACCGGCGATGATCGCGGGTGCGGCGATGGGCAGCTGGATCTGCAGGTACCGGCGTACGGGGCCGAAGCCCATGGCCTGTGAAGCGGCCAGGGTCTCCGGGGGCACCGAGCGGACGCCGTCCACGATCGCCGGCACCAGCACCACCAGGCTGTAGACCGCGAGCGGGATCATCACCGTGGTCTCGCTCTGCCCGAAGTAGTCGATGAGGACGACGAAGAAGGCCAGCGAGGGGATGGAGTACAGCACGGTGGTGATGCCGAGGACGGGCGGGTAGAACCAGCGGAAGCGCACGCAGAGCTGGGCCACCGGAAGCGCCACGAGCAGCGCGGCCAGCACCGGCACCAGTCCCTCGCGCACATGCAGGCCGATGAGCCCGAGGTAGCTGTGCTGGAGATCGCTCGGGAGGTCGAAGAAGCCGTTCACCGGGCGGCCCTGACGTCGTCGGCACCGTCCGGGCCGGAACGGCGGGCTCCGGCGCCGGTGCTGTCCTCGGGCCGGCCGGGTTCGGCTCCGGTGCCCTGCGCGTCCCGCTCCGGTTCGCCGCCGGTGTCGGCCGCTCGGCTGTGGGCGGTGCGGATGGCCTCGCCGATGACCTGCTGGGAGACGACGCCGACGGCGCGTCCGCCGGCGTCCACGGCGACGGCCCAGCCGGTCGGGGAGAGCACCGCGCCGTCGAGCGCGGTGCGCAGCGAGTCCTTGCCGGGCACGAACGGCCGTCCGGGGTCGAGGAGTTGTCCCGGGTCGATGTCTCCTGCGGTGAGCCTGTCCGGCTCGCTCCAGCCGAGCGGCCTGCCGTCGGTGTCGGTGACGAGGAGGTAGGGGGCCTCGGCGCGGGAGGCGAGCGTGCCGGCATCGGCGTCGAGGGGGACGATCGGCGCCGTCTGCAGTTCGAGCCCGGCGGACGGGAAGAAGGACAGCCGGCGAATGCCGCGGTCGGCGCCGAGGAAGTCCTCCACGAAGGCGTCGGCGGGGGCGCTGAGCAGCTCGGCGGGCGGGGCGAACTGGGCGAGCCGACCGCCGGTGCGCAGCACGGCGACCATCGTGCCGAGTTTGATCGCCTCGTCGATGTCGTGCGTCACGAAGACAATGGTCTTGCCCAACTCGTCCTGGATGCGCAGCAGTTCGTCCTGGAGACCCTTGCGGACCACGGGGTCGACGGCGGAGAACGGCTCGTCCATCAGCAGCACCGGCGGATCGGCGGCGAGCGCCCGGGCCACGCCGACGCGCTGCTGCTGGCCGCCGGAGAGCTGGTACGGGTACCGCTTGGCGAGCGAGGCGTCGAGCCCCACCCGCTCCATGAGGTCGGCGGCGCGGGCGCGTGCCTTCTGCCGGCTCCAGCCGAGCAGCCGGGGCACGGTGGCGATGTTGTCGAGGATGGTGCGGTGCTGGAAGAGACCGGCGTTCTGGATGACGTAACCCATGGAGCGGCGCAGGGTGTTGACCGGCTGCTGCCGGATGTCGGCGCCGTCGAGGAGGATGCTGCCCTCGGTGGGCTCCACCATGCGGTTGATCATCCGCAGGGTCGTCGTCTTGCCGCACCCGGAGGGCCCGACGAGGACGGTGATCGCGCGGTCCGGTATCTCCAGCGACAGCCGGTCGACCGCGACCGTGCCGTCCGGGTACCGCTTCGTGACTGAGTCTATCCGTATCAAAACGCCGAACGCCCTTCGGGTGTGGCAGCTCTCCGCCCGCTTTCGGCCAAGGTCGTTCTGTGCGGGCCGTTGCCGGGAGAGTCTAGACCGCGAGTGTTGCAGCGTTCTGTCGTGGCGATGGAGACGGTCAGACCACCGGCAGGCCCGGTGTGCGCAGCACGCTGCGCGCGGCGTCGACGGCGAACACCTCGCAGCCCGGGCGGGCGGCGGCCCAGGCCGGGCCGCCCGTGCCCAGGGCGAAGGCGGCCGTGGCGGTGGCGTCCGCCTCGGTCAGGGTCGGGGCCACCACGGTCAGGCTGAGCAGCCCGGTCGCGGGGCGTCCGGTGCGGCCGTCGAGGATGTGGTCGCCGCGCTCGTACTGCCCCGAGGTCGCCACCGCCGCGTCGGTGACCGCCAGCACGGCGCAGACCCGGTCGGCCTGTTCCGGGTGCCGGATGCCGATGCGCCACGGCCCGCCGGAGACGACCACGTCACCGCCGGCGTTGAGGCAGAACCGCCGCGCCCCGGCGGCGGACAGCAGCCCGGCCGCCCGCTGCACCGACCATCCCTTGACCACAGCGCAGGGGTCGAAGGGCCGGCCGGGCAGCGTGACGTCGAAGGCGCCGCCGGTCGCGGCCCGGTACTGCTCGCACAGGCCGAGGACCTCCCTCAGGTCCGCGCTCGGCTCGCCGTCCGCCGGCTCGCCGCGCCCGTACCGGGACACCTCGCTGTCGTGCTTGAACGGGCTGAAGCGGGCGTCCACCTGGCGCAGCCAGGCGTAGACCTCGTCGGCGGCCGCGCCGAAGTCGCCCTCGTCGTCGATCCGCAGCGACACCGGAAGGCCCATGACGTGCTCGACACGGCGCACGTCAGGTCCTCCTGGCGTCGATCGCGGCCTGCAGGGACTGCTTGTATCCGGAGCTGGTGATCGTGGCCCCGGACACCGAGTCGATGTGGGCGCTCTGCGCCTTGAGGGTCTCGGCGATCAGCTCGGGCACGGCCCACCGGGTCTGCGGATGGTGCGGCGCCTGGAGCATCCGCACGGAGGCGATCCGGTCGCCCTGGAAGGTCACCTCCACCTGGAAGACGCCCTTGCTGGTGCTCACCGCGGTGCCCTGGACGACCTTCGCCGCGGCCGCGGCGGTGGAGGCCGGTGCCGAGGAGGGCACGGGGGGCGGCGGCACCGCGGGCTGTGCGGCGTCGGCGGTTTCGGCCGACGGGTGGTAGCGCCACAGCGGTATCAGGCCGGCGACGGTCAGGACGAAGACGGGAATGGCTCGCTTCACGGTGGGAACCGCCCTCTCTCAGCCTGCGAGGCTGAAGCGCTCGAAGTGGATCTGCCGTTTGGGAACGCCCAGTTCGGCCAGGCTGCGCAGCACGGCGGTCATCATTCCGGGGGGCCCGCACAGGAACACGTCCCGGTCGGCGATGTCGGGCACGAGCCGGTCCAGTTCGCTCGGCGCGAGCCGGTCGGGCAGGACCGGTCCGGTCACCAGGTGCAGTTCGGCGCCCTTGGTGAGGGCGAGGTCGCGCAGCTCGTCGTAGAGGACGGCGTCGCGGTCGGTGGACACCCGGTAGATGACCACGGCGTGGCCCTGCATGTCCTCCAGCAGTGCCCGGATGGGGGTGACGCCGACGCCGCCGGCGATCAGCACGGACTCCGGGCGGGTGCGGTGCAGGGCGGTGAACGCGCCGTAGGGGCCCTCGGCGAAGACGCGGGTGCCGACCCTGAGGTGCCGCAGGGAGGCGCTGCCGTCGCCGGACGCCTTGGCGGTCAGGCGCAGGGTGCGGCCGTCGGGGGCGGCCGACAGGGAGAAGGGGTTGGCCTGCCACCAGCGGTCCCGGGTGAGGAAGCGCCAGAGGAAGAACTGGCCGGAGCGCGCGGGCAGCCGGTCCAGGTCACGGCCGGTGACGTAGACGGACACGACGTCGTCCGACTCGGGTACGACCGCCGCGACGCGCAGCCGGTGCCGCAGGTTCCGCCACAGCGGCAGCACCACCCGGCCCAGGAGCACCGCGCCGAGGGCGGCGCCCCACAGCGTGTACCAGTACGCCCTCGCCAGCGGCGAGGAGGTGAAGGTGGTACCGGCCGCGACCTGGTGGGTGAAGGCGAGGACCACGGCGACGTAGGTGTAGAGGTGGAGGAAGTGCCAGGTCTCGTAGGCGAGCCGGCGGCGGGCCCAGCGGGCCGAGACGGCGCCGACCACGACGATCAGGCCGAGCGCGACGATGGCGCGCAGCACGCCCTCGACGGTCTCGGCGAGGTTCACCAGCTGGTTCACCGGGTCCATGGAGGACGCCTGCGCGTAGCCGAAGACGATGAACACCGCGTGGGTGAGCAGGGTCCACAGCAGGCCGAAGCCGGTCCAGCGGTGCCAGCGGGTCAGCCGGTCCATGCCGATACGGCGGTCCAGCCAGGGCAGCCGGGCCACCAGCAGCAGCTGGAAGGCCATGAGGAGGGCGCCGTACAGGCCGCAGAGGCGGCCGAGCACGATCAGGGTGTTCGAGGCGAATCCGGCCTGGACGTAGAACCAGGTCGCGACGGCCGCGTTGACGGCCAGCACGGTGTACAGGCCGGTGCGGGCCACCACCCGGGGGCGGATCGTCGTAGGGGGCGCGGGACGGGTCTGGAGGGTCGTCACGACCACAGCTCCTTGATCGGTCCTGGGTGACGAGCTTCGCCCGCAGATACGGTCCTTCTCCTGTCGGACGACTTTCCTCGAGTATCGACAGCCCCGACGGGGGCGGCAGCTCCGGCGGGTCCAGACGGGTGGGGCCCGTCCCCCTAAGGCGAGACGGCGTGCCTGCGGTGAGGCCGGCAGGCCATCGCCGCGACGTCGTCCTCCGCGTGCCGCGCGTCCAGCCGGCTGAGGATGAGGTCCAGGACGTCGTCCAGCCCGTCCCCGCCCGGGAAGCGGACGGCGGCCAGCCGCTGCAGGGACCGGTCGATGTCCTCGCCCCGGCGTTCCACCAGCCCGTCGGTGAACAGCACCAGGGTCTCCCCCTCGGCGAGCGCGTGGGTGGCCGAGTCGTAGCCGCCGAGCCCGGTGCCCAGCGGCGGCCCGACGGGCACCGGCACCGTCGAGGCGACGCCGTCCGCCGTAATGCGCACGGGCGGCAGGTGCCCGGCGCTGGCCAGGGTGACCTGGCGCCGGCCGGGGTCGACCCGGGCGAGCAGACAGGTGGCGGGTCTGAGTTCCGCCTCCCGGGAGGCGATCTCGTCCATCTGCCGCAGCACCCGGTGCGGGGGCAGGTCGGCGGAGGCGATGTAGCGCAGGGAGGAGCGGTAGGCGTTCATGTCGACGGCGGCCTCCAGGCCGTGCCCCATGACGTCGCCGACGACGAGCAGGGTCCGCCCGAAGTGCAGCCGTACGGTCTCGCACCAGTCGCCGCCGACCAGGACGCCTCCGCCGGCCGGCAGATACCGCACGGCGACGTCGAGGTTCGGGTGCGGGCGGCCGGGCTCGGCGAGCAGGGCGCGCTGCAGGTCGCCGGCGGTGCGGTGGACGCTCGCGTAGGTGCGGGCGTGCCGGATGTGGGAGGCGGCGCGTTCGGCGAGGAGGCTGAGCAGCTCGGCCTCCGCGCGCCGCGGCGGCTGCCCGGGACGGGCCCACACCAGGACGCCGTACGCGTCGCCGCCGCTGGTCAGCGGCGCGCACAGGGCGTCGCGGCCGGCGGTGTGCTCGGTCCAGGGCTCGGGCTGGGCGCCGAGCGCCGGTACGGCCGCCTCGCGGGCCACCGCGGCGGCCCAGCGGGTGTCGGGCAGCGCGCCGGTGTCCCCGCTGACCGCCTCGTAGCCGGAGACGGTGTCGCCGCTGCGGCGCATCACGGCGGCCGCCCCGCCCGTCAGGCGTACGGCGATCCGGGTCAGCTCGGCGCAGGTCGTGGCCTCGTCGAGGGTCGTGCCGACGCCGGCCAGCGCCTCCCGCAGGCCGGAATCCCCGTCCCGTGCGGACGCCGCCCCGCTGCCGCCTTCGCCCGCACCGCTACGGCCGCTGCCGGCGGGCGCGGTCCTGCGGCGGGACCGGGTCCAGCGCGCCACTCCCCACACCCTCACAGAATCTCAAACCGGAGCGAGTCGGGCACCAGCCTCCTGCGTACCGGCGGCCTCGATGCCGGCCAGGGCGCAGGAGTCAGTCCTCGGCGGGCGTCAGCCGCATCGAGATGGAGTTGATGCAGTACCGCTGGTCGGTCGGGGTCGGATAGCCCTCGCCCTCGAAGACGTGGCCCAGGTGGGAGCCGCAGCGGGCGCAGCGCACCTCGGTGCGGACCATGCCGTGGGAGCGGTCCTCGACCAGTTCGACGGCGTCGGTGTCCTTCGGGTCGTAGAAGGACGGCCAGCCGCAGTGCGAGGCGAACTTCGTGTCGGAGGTGAACAGTTCGGCGCCGCAGGCGCGGCAGGAGTAGACGCCCTTGGTCTTGGTGTCCGTGTACTCACCGGTGAACGCCGGCTCGGTGGCGGCCTGGCGCAGCACGGCGTACTCGGCCGGCGTCAGCTCCGCCCGCCACTGCTCGTCCGGTTTCTCGACGTCGTACGGCATGAGCGTCAGCCCCTTCACTGCGACAGGCGGTCCAGGATCAGCGGGCCCAGGTCGGTGACGTCGCCCGCGCCCATGGTGAGAACGAGATCACCGGGCTTCGCCATTCCCGCGACCACGGCGGGGATCTCCGCCTTGTCGTGCACGGCGGTGACGTCGGCGCCGGCCGCGCGCGCGGCCTCGATGATCAGCTCGCTGGTGACGCCCGGGATCGGGTCCTCGCGGGCCGGGTAGATGTCGAGGACCACGGAGGCGTCGGCGAGGGCCAGGGCCTGGCCCATCTCCTTGCCCAGTTCCTGGGTGCGGGAGAACAGGTGCGGCTGGAAGACGACGAGGATGCGCGCGTCGCCGGCGGCGGCCCGCATGGCCTCCAGGTCGGCGGTCATCTCGGTGGGGTGGTGGGCGTAGGAGTCGATCACCTGCACTCCGGCGGCCTCGCCCTTGGGCTGCAGGCGCCGCTTGACGCCGGTGTACGCGGCGAGCGCGGGCGCCAGTCCGGCGGCCGGGATGCCGAGGGCGGCCCCGGCGGTGAGCGCGGCGACGGCGTTGAGGGCGTAGTGCCGGCCGGGCACGGAGACCGTGAAGGTCAGCTCCTGGCCGTCCAGCACGACGGTGACCCGGCTCTTCAGCCCCTGCGGAACGATCGACGTCACGCGTACGTCGGCGTCCTCGGCCTCGCCGTACGTCACCGTCTTCACGGATCCCGCGAGCCGGCGGGTCAGCTCGCGCGCGCCCTCGTGGTCGGCGGAGACGACCAGCGTGCCGCCGGGGACGATCTTCCCGGCGAAGGTCTCGAAGGACTCGTAGATCTCGTCCATCGAGGCGTAGTTGGCGTGGTGGTCCAGCTCGACGTTGAGGACGATGGCGACCTCGGGCGCGTACGTGTGGAAGCTGCGGTCGGACTCGTCGGCCTCCGCGACGAAGACGTCGCCGTCGCCGTGCAGCGCGTTGGAGCCGGGCGCGTCGAGGTCGCCGCCGATGGCGTACGACGGCTTCAGGCCCAGCTCGCCGAGGGACACGGCCAGCATCGAAGTGGTCGTGGTCTTGCCGTGGGTGCCGGCCACGGCGATCGGGCGCAGCCCCTCCATCAGCGCGGCGAGCGCGTCGGAACGGTGCACCACGGGGATGCCCAGCTCGGCGGCGCGGGCCAGCTCGGGGTTGTCCTTGCGGATCGCGGAGGAGACGACGACACAGCTCGCGTCGTCGGCGAGGTGCTCCGCCGCGTGCCCGATGTGCACGGTGACGCCGAGCGCCCGCAGGGCCTGGGCGGTCGCCGACTCCTTGGCGTCGCTGCCGGCGACCTTCGCCCCGCGCTGGGCGAGGATCTTGGCGATGCCCGACATCCCGGCGCCGCCGATGCCGATGAAGTGCGGTCGGTCCATGGCGGTAGGAAGGCCGGGTGCCATGTGGTTCTCCCCAAGATTCCGGTACGAGGCTGAGCGGGCCCTAGCCTATGCCGATCCCGTGTCCGTCTTTGACGGCCGAGGTCACTGCGCCTTGCTGTGCGAGAACAGCTTGAGCACCGGCACCCCCACCTTGTGCCGGGCGCGGGACGCCCAGTCGCGGTGGAAGAACTCCTCCACGTAGTGGGGGTCGGTGAGCACGATCACCTCGTCCGCCTTCACCTCCGCGACCAGGGACTTCAGCGCGTCCAGCGGATGGTCCTCGATCAGCCGGCCCTCCGCGTCGTTCCCCGAGGCGCGCAGCGCCTGCACGGACACCTCCAGGGCCTGCTGTCCGACGCTCTTCGCCTCTTCCCCCTCGGGGGTCTCGTGTTCGCGGACCGCCTCGTCGAGTTCACCGAGCGCGATGTCGTCGATGGCCCGCAGCAGGCGGTCCGCCTGGTCTCCGCGCGGCTGGAGGAGCACGTGGAACGCGACCGGCTCGTCTCCGTGCAAGGTGGTGACGAACTCCACGTCGGCGGACGTCAAAGCCTTCTCGATCATCAGAACGCTTGTGAACACCAAACGCCTCTTCTCCTCCGTGGGCCCTGACAAGGCCCCTGCGGAAACCATCCTGCCCCGTGATCGCACGGGTTGTGCCGGTACTCAGTCTGCCCTCCGGAAGCTAAACGGAACGACAGATTCCGCTGATTTCAGGATCGGCGGTACCGGCCGAACAGAAATCCGGAGTCTTCCAGCAGGGACACGAGTGCGAACCGGTGCGGCACCGCCACCGCCGGTCCCCCGGCGATGCGCTGGGCGTCGCCCGCGGTGAGCATGGGCGACAGGGTCAGGCACAGCTCGTCCAGCACCTCGGCGGCGACCAGCTGGCCGAGCAGCCGGGGGCCGCCCTCGGTGAGCAGCCGGGTGTGGCCGAGTCCGGCCAGGGCGCGCACCGCCCGCACGGGGTCGACGCCCAGGCCCTCGCCGGCGGTCACCACCGTGGCGCCGGCCTTCTCGGCGGCGGCGACGCGGGCGGGGGCGGCCCCGGCTCCGGTCAGGATCAGCGTGGGCACCAGGGGCGAGGTGAACAGGGGGAGCGAGAAGTCCAGGTCCAGGCTCGCGCTGACCACCGCGATCGCCGGCGCCGGGCCCTGTCCGGCGGCCTTGCGGGCCCCGGCGAACTCGGCACGCGCGCGTGCGGGGCGGTACCCCTCCTGCCGTACCGTTTCCGCACCCACCACGATGACGTCCGCGAGCGCCCGCAGCGTGCCGAAGATCCGCATGTCGGCGGCGCTGGAGATGGGCTGGGAGCGCCCGTCGTGCTGGGCGGCGCCGTCGAGCGTGGAGACCATGTTGGCCCGCAGCCAGGGCCGCGCGGGGCCCGGCGCGGGCTCCGGGTAGGCGTAGGCGTCGGCCAGCTCGGCGAGGCTCCACTCGCGGTCGACATGGGCGTCATGGCCGACGTGGCCGGCAGCACCACCGGGCACACGGGCCCCAGCGCTCACGCCGACGCCCCTCGCCCCCTCCTGCTCGATGGCCCCGCCGGAGGGCTGGGCTGCTGTTTCGTCGGTCACAGGGAACAGGCGTCGCATGTCGTGCAGTGTGACACGGCGCTTAGCATGGATAACCGTGTCGTCCTCCACCACCGCCTCCGGTTCCAGCCCTCTGACCCACGCGGGCCCGCTGTCCCTGTGCGCCCGCGAGCCGCACGTGCCCGCGGACCGGCTGGTCGCCGAGATGGTGCCGCCGCCGCGCTTCGACTCGGTCCGCTTCTCGACGTACATACCGGACCCGGACCAGCCCAGCCAGCGCGAGGCCGTGCAGGTCCTCGAGGGCTTCGCGGCCGGGCTCGGCGGGGCGCACGCCTCGGGCGCCGGCCGGCGCGGTTTCTTCGGCTTCGGGCGGGCCAAGGCGCCCAAGGCCCCGGCCGGCCCGCGCGGGGTCTACCTGGACGGCGGCTACGGCGTCGGCAAGACCCACCTGCTCGCCTCCCTGTGGCACGCCACCCCCGCCGAGCCCGCGCTCAAGGCGTTCGGCACCTTCGTGGAGCTGACGAACCTGGTCGGCGCCCTCGGCTTCCAGCAGACCGTGCAGACCCTCTCCGGGCACCGCCTGCTGTGCATCGACGAGTTCGAGCTGGACGACCCGGGCGACACGGTGCTGGTGTCGACCCTGCTCGGCAAGCTGGTCGAGGCGGGCGTGGGGCTCGCCGCCACCTCCAACACGCTGCCCGGCAAGCTGGGCGAGGGCCGGTTCGCCGCCGCCGACTTCCTGCGCGAGATCCAGGGCCTCTCGGCCCACTTCCGCACCCTGCGCATCGACGGCGAGGACTACCGCCACCGGGGCCTGCCCGAGGCGCCGAAGCCGTTCACCGACGAAGAGGTGACGAAGGCGGCGTACGCCACCGAGGGCGCCTCGCTCGACGACTTCACGCAGCTGCTGGAGCACCTGGCCAAGGTGCACCCGAGCCGGTACGGCGCGCTGACCGACGGGGTGAAGGCGGTCTGCCTCACCGGCGTGCGGCCGGTGCCGGACCAGTCGACGGCGCTGCGGCTCGTGGTGCTCGCGGACCGGCTGTACGACCGCGAGGTCCCGGTGCTGGCCTCGGGGCTGCCGTTCGACCGGCTGTTCAGCGAGGAGATGCTGAACGGCGGCTACCGCAAGAAGTACTTCCGCGCGATCTCCCGGCTCACCGCGCTGGCCCGCGACGCGAAGGGGCTCGTCGGCTCCTAGCGACGGGACGACTCGCGGTCAAGAGTCGGATCACGCCACCGGACCAGCACTTTTCACGCTCTCTCGCGCGCGTAACGCGCAGTTAACCCTGCACAGGACTTTGCAGGGTTAATGTGTTTCTTGACCATCCATTGACCAAGCCTTGGTCCATGCAAGAGGCGTGCGGTGTGCGAAGGGGGGCGCATGTTCCGAGGTACGACGGCCCGGACGGTGCTCGCCGCCCTTGCCGCCACCCTGCTCGTCCTGCTGTTCTCCGCGCCCGCCGACACCTTCACACCCGCGCACACGCTCAGTGAGGCAGCGGCCGGGGCCGAGAGCGGAACCACGTCCTGCGCCCAGCCGGAGCGCGAGGAGACGGACGTGGTCCGCAGGTCCGCCTCCCGACGCGCGGAGGAGCACCCCCTCATAGCCGGCCGGGCCGCCGGTGCCGACGCACCGGGCGCGCCCGGCGCCGCAGCGCAGAGCGCCCCCGGATCCTCCAGAGCCCACGCCCCGGCAGCTCTCCAGGTCTTCCGCTGCTGACGGGTATCCCGCTCTCCCCCCACGACCGTGTTCGAGTCCGACGCGCCCGCGCAGGCGCGCCAGGAGGAACCCGCCCATGCAGCCCCTCATCGACCACGCCCGCACCTTCGGACAGCGCCCTGAGGAGTTCGCCAGGCTCGCCGAAGGCCAGTCCCCCCAGGTGCTGTTCATCACCTGCTCCGATTCCCGGGTCGTCCCGGCCCTGATCACGGGCGCCCGCCCCGGCCAGCTCTTCGAGCTGCGCACCGCGGGCAACATCGTCCCGCCCCACACCTCGCGGCACCCCACCAGCGAGGCCGCCACCATCGAGTACGCGGTGGAGGTGCTCGGCGTCCGCGACATCGTCGTCTGCGGCCACTCGCACTGCGGCGCCGTCGGCGCGCTGGTGCGCGGCGACGACCTGACCGCCGTACCCGCCGTGCGCGACTGGCTCGCGCACGCCACCCCGCGCCCGGACGGCCGGGCCGAGGATCCCGAGGTCGCCGAGGGCGTCCAGGCGCACGTGCTGACCCAGCTGCTGCGGCTGCGCTCGTACCCCTGCGTCGAGCGGAAGCTGACGGCGGGTCACCTCACCTTGCACGCCTGGTACTACGAGGTGCACACCGGCGCCGTACGGGCGCACCGTCCGCAGACCGACACCTTCGAGTCCCTGTGAGCGCGCCGATGACCAGCAAGAAGCTCATAACCCGATTCCCTCATCTGCGGCAGGACTTCGCCGCCTCCCTCGTCGTCTTCCTGGTCGCCCTTCCGCTGTGCGTGGGCGTGGCCGTCGCCTCCGGGGTCCCGGCCGAACTCGGCCTGGTCACCGGCATCGTGGGCGGCATCGTCACCGGGCTGATGCGCGGCAGCAGTCTGCAGGTGTCGGGGCCGGCGGCCGGCCTGACCGTGCTCGTCTTCGAGGCGGTGAAGGAGTTCGGGCTGCCGGCGCTCGGCGTGATCGTGCTCGCCACCGGACTCCTCCAGGTGGGCATGGGCCTGCTCCGGCTGGGCCGGTACTTCCGCGCCATCTCGGTCTCCGTCGTCGAGGGCATGCTGGCCGGAATCGGACTGGTGCTCATCGCCGGGCAGTTGTACCCGGCGCTGGCGGCCAAGGCGCCCGACTCCGGCGTGGAGAAGATCGCCGGGCTGCCCGGGGCGTTCCTGGACGCCCTCGGCGACGGCACGGCCATGGCCTCGCTCGCGGTGTGCGCGGGCACGGTCGCGGTGCTGGTGCTGTGGCGGCACGCCCCGGCGAGGGTGCGGACGCTGCCCGGCCCGCTGGCCGCGGTCGGTCTCGCCACGCTCGCGGTGGCCGCGCTGGGCCTGCCGGTGGCCACGGTGGAGGTGCGGGGACTGCTGGGCTCGGTCCAGCCCCCGCCGCCGAGCGCGTTCGGGGAACTCGCGGACGCCGGGCTGCTCGGCACCGTCGTCGCCTTCACGCTGATCGCGTCCGCCGAGTCGCTGTTCAGCGCGGCGGCGGTGGACCGGCTGCACTCCGGGCCGCGCACCCGGTACGACACGGAGCTGGTGGCCCAGGGCGCCGGCAACACGGTGTGCGGGCTGCTCGGCGCGCTGCCGATGACCGCGGTGATCGTGCGCAGCGCGGCCAACGTCCAGGCGGGCGCCCGTACGAAGGCCTCCCGGGTCCTGCACGGCGTGTGGCTGCTGCTGTTCGCCGCGCTGCTGCCGGGCGTGCTCGCCTGGATCCCGGTCCCGGCCCTCGCGGGGGTCCTGATCCACGCGGGCGCCAAGCTGGTGCCGGTCCGGGCGCTGGCCGTGCTGTGGCGCGAGCACCGGGGCGAGGCGGTGATCCTGGCCGTGACGGCGGCGTCGATCGTCGCCGTCAGCATGTTCGAGGGCGTGCTGATCGGGCTGGCGCTGGCGGTGGTCAAGGCGGCCTGGCAGGCCTCGCACGTCAGGCTGGATGTCGTCGACAAGGGAGCGGGGCCGGTCGACGCGTATCTCTCGGGCAACGCGACGTTTCTGCGGCTGCCGATGATTCTGGACAGCCTGGAGGCGCTGCCGCAGGACCGTCCCGTCCGGCTCGACCTCTCCGGGCTGCACCATCTGGACCACGCCTGCCGGACGGCACTGGAGAACTGGGCCGAGCGGCATGCGGTGGGGACGGAACCGGTGGAGATGACGGCGCCGGTGGGATAGGGCCGGGGGGGCTGAGGGTGCCGGTGGGTGAGGTCGCCTGAGGTGGCCGTACCAGGGGGCGGGTCCGCCCCCTGGTACCCCCGGCCTCGCCCACCCACCGCCCGACTCGGCGGGCTGAAAAGTCGCCCGTTCCCGGTGGCATGGCCCCGTTGGGCGGCGGGGGCATATCGTTGCAGAGACAGACGCATCGGACCTCTGTGCGAGGAGGTCGTCATGGTCGAGGATCTGCTGGGTGCGATCATCGGGGCGGGCTGCGCCGGCCTGGTGTACCTGGCGATGGCGGCGCGCGTGGTCAAGCAGTACGAACGGGGCGTGCTGTTCCGGCTCGGGCGCGTCGCGGGTGACGTACGAACGCCGGGCTTCAACCTGATCATCCCCTTCGTGGACCGGCTGCAGAAGATCAACCTGCAGATCGTGACGATGCCGATCCCCGCCCAGGAGGGGATCACCCGCGACAACGTCACCGTCCGCGTGGACGCGGTCGTCTACTTCCGGGTGGTCGACGCGGTGAGCGCGCTGGTGAAGGTGGAGGACTACAAGTTCGCGGTGTCGCAGATGGCGCAGACGTCCCTCAGGTCGATCATCGGCAAGAGCGACCTGGACGATCTGCTCTCCAACCGGGAGAAGCTCAACCAGGGGCTCGAGCTGATGATCGACAGCCCGGCCGTCGGCTGGGGCGTCCAGGTCGACCGGGTCGAGATCAAGGACGTGTCCCTGCCGGACACGATGAAGCGGTCCATGGCCCGCCAGGCCGAGGCGGACCGGGAGCGCCGGGCCCGGATCATCAACGCCGACGCCGAGTACCAGGCCTCCAAGAAGCTGGCCCAGGCCGCGCAGCAGATGGCCGACACGCCCGCCGCCCTCCAACTGCGGCTGCTGCAGACGGTGATGGCGGTCTCCGCCGAGAAGAACTCCACGCTGGTCCTGCCGATCCCGGTGGAGCTGCTGCACTTCCTGGAGCGGGGCAACCAGCCGGCCGCGCCGGGCGGGGACGGGGAACACCGCCTGGAGCGAGGCAGCGGGCAGGCCACGCCGGGCGGCGGCGACACCGAGCGCCTCCTGGACACAGGCACCCCGCAGACCACGCCGGACAGCGGCATTGAGCCCTCCCCGGAGACGGACGACGCCCAGCCGGCCGCGCCGGTCGGTGACCGGGAGCCGCCCTCCGGATAACGTTCCGGGCATGCGCAGGAGCTGGGTGACCGCCGTGGCCGCGACGGCCCTCGTGGCGGGCTGCGGCGACGGCGGCGCACCGTCCGCCACGCCCTCCGCCGCGCCCTCCCCCACCGGCACGGCCCGGCTGACCGTGACGAGTACGGCGTACGCCGACGGCGCCACCGTCCCGCGCCGGTACACCTGCGACGGCGCCGACGTCTCGCCTCCGCTCGCCGTCACCGGCGTACCCGCGCGGACGGCCTCGCTGGCGCTGGTCCTGCGGGACGCCGACGCCGCGCACGGCACGTTCGCGCACTGGCTGGTCTGGAACATCGGCCCGCACACCACGCGGCTGTCCGCCGGGGAGCGTCCGCAGAGGGCGGCCGAGGGACGCAACGGCTTCGGCAAGACCGGGTACGGCGGCCCCTGCCCGCCGCGCGGCGACCGGCCGCACCACTACGTCCTCACCGTGTACGCCGTCGACCGCCGGGTGCCGCTCGCCGCGGGGGCCACGGGCAGCGATCTGCTGCGGGCGCTTTCCGGGCACACGCTTGCCATGGGCGTTCTCACGGGCCGGTACGGCCGCGGATAGTGCCGCGAGGGCCCGCCGGGCGTCCGGCGTACACCGACCGAGGAAAGGGGCGGCCATGGCGAAGAAGAGCGGACGGAAGGGTCATCAGGACCTCCGCGACGCGCTGCGTCTGCCACCCGGCGAGCCGGTCGACCTGGCCGCGTTCGACACCCGTGCCACGCCCTGCGCGCCCGGCGGCAAGCGGGGCGGCCGGGCCGACAGCGCGCGGATGGGCAAGCGGCTGGCCCGGCTGCAGGAGCGGTTGTGGGCGGCGGCCACGGCGGGCGACCGGCGGCGGGTGCTGCTCGTGCTGCAGGGCATGGACACCAGCGGCAAGGGCGGCACGGTCAAGCACGTCATCGGGCACCTCAACCCCTCCGGCTGCCGTATCCACGCCTTCAAGGCGCCCACCGAGGAGGAGCGGCGGCACGACTTCCTGTGGCGGGTGCGCCCGGCGCTGCCCCGGCCGGGCGAGATCGGCATCTTCGACCGCTCGTACTACGAGGACGTGCTCATCGCCCGCGTCCGGCATCTCGCCCGGCCCGCCGAGATCGGCAGCCGCTACGGCCTCGTCAACGACTTCGAGCGGTCCCTCGCCGAGGACGGCGTCACCCTGGTCAAGTGCTTTCTGCACGTGTCCCGCGAGGAGCAGCGGCGCCGGCTGCTGCGCCGTCTGGACCGCCCGGACAAGCACTGGAAGTTCGACCCCGGCGACATCGACGAGCGCGCCCTGTGGCCCGCGTACCAGGAGGCGTACCAGCTCGCCCTGGAGCGCTGCGCGGCGCCGTACGCGCCCTGGTACGTGATCCCGGCGGACCGCAAGTGGTACCGGAACTGGGCGATCAGCCGCCTGCTGCTGGAGCACCTTCAGGAGCTGGACCCGCAGTACCCGAAGGCGGACTTCGACGTGGCCGAGTGCCGGGAGCGGCTGCTGACGGGCCCCTGAGCCGCTGCCGTGCAGCAGCGCGGCAGGAAAACCGCGTGCCCGGCCGCGGCCCGTGTTGCTAGCATCCGACGCATGATCACGCCTTGGTCTCAGCACCGGATGATGCCCCCTCGACGGGGCTGCTGAGCATGGACGCGTGACGCATCCGAGGCCCCGGGACGGGGCCTCGACGTGGTGTGCGCAGCGGCCCTCGTCTCCTGACACCGGAAGGTGTGCGATGACCGCATCCCGCCACTACATCACCACGACGATCCCGTACGTCAACGCCCGCCCGCACCTGGGCTTCGCGCTGGAGCTGGTCCAGGCGGACACGCTGGCCCGCCACCACCGGCATCGCGGCGACCGGGTGCGGCTGCTGAGCGGCACCGACGACAACTCCCTGAAGAACGTGCTGGCCGCCGAGGCCGAGGGCGTCGACGTCCGCACCCTCGTCGACCGCAACGCCGAGGCGTTCGCCGCCCTGCGCGAACCGCTGGCGCTGTCGCTGGACGACTTCATCCGCACCAGCCGCGACCCGCGCCACCGCGTCGGCGTGGAGCGCCTGTGGCGGCGGTGCGCGGCCGCCGGTGACCTGTACCGCAAGCACTACGAAGGCCTGTACTGCGTCGGCTGCGAGCAGTTCTACACCGAGGCCGAACTGGTCGACGGGCGCTGCGCCGAGCACGGCACCGAACCGCAGCGCGTGGCGGAGGAGAACTGGTTCTTCCGGCTGTCCCGGTACGCCGGCCGGCTGCGCGAGCTGATCACCGGCGGCGCCCTGCGCATCGAGCCCGCCGCCCGCCGCAACGAGGTCCTCGCCCTGATCGCCGGGGGCCTGCACGACTTCTCCGTCTCCCGCTCGCACACCCGCGCCCGCGGCTGGGGCATCCCGGTGCCCGGCGACCCCACCCAGGTCGTCTACGTGTGGTGGGACGCGCTCGGCAACTACGTCACCAGCCTCGGCTACGGCACCGACGACCCCGCGTACGAGACGTGGTGGGCGACCGGCGAGCGCCGCACCCACCTGGTCGGCAAGGGCGTGGTGCGCTTCCACGCCGTGTACTGGCCGGCGATGCTGCTGTCGGCGGGGCTGCCGCTGCCCACCGACATCCTCGTCCACGACTACCTCACGGTCGGCGGGCGCAAGATCAGCAAGTCCGGTGGGACGACGGTCGATCCGGTGGGCCTGGCCGAGACGTACGGCACCGACGCGGTGCGCTGGTGGCTGCTGCGCGAGGTGCCCCGGGTCGGGGACGCCGACTTCACGCCGGACCGGCTGATCGCCCGTACCGACGCGGACTTCGCGGGCGGTCTGGGCAATCTCGTGCACCGCGTCGTGACGATGGTCCACCGCTACCGGGGCGGTGCGGTGCCCGCGCTCGGCGGGGACCGGTTCCCGGTGGCCGGACTGCTGGACGTGTGCGAGCGGGTTCCGGCCCGCGTCGACGCGGCGCTGGCCGGCTTCGACTTCCGCCGTGCCACGGGCGCCGCCTGGGACGTCGTGGAGGAGGCCAACCGCTGTATCGACGCCACCCGGCCCTGGGAGCTGGCCCGCGCGGAGCGGCACGGCAACGCCGGGGCGGCCGAACGCCTCGACGCGGTGCTCGCCGCCCTGGTCACGGCGTGCCGCGTCCTGGCGAAGGAGCTGCGGCCCTTCATCCCGGCCGCCGCGACCCGGATCGCGGAGCAGGTGACCCCCGTGGACGGCACTCTGCCACCGGCGACACCGCTGTTCCGCCGCCTCCAGGAGCCGACGCGGGACGCCTGACCTCCGCGGGAAGGACCACGTGAGCCGCTGGACCACCGGGGGTTCCCCGCACCGAACGCCGCCGAACGGTGCCGGCCGGGACGCCGAAAGCGAATGCTGAACGGCCCGCGGTCGGGGTACCCGGCGGTCATGCACACGCAGCGGAACGTCACCGGCTCGTACTGGCTCCGCACCGCGCCGGGGCCCGACCGTCCCGCGCTGAGCGAGGACATCGACGTCGACGTGGCCGTCGTCGGCGCGGGCATCGCCGGGCTCAGCACCGCGTACGAACTGGCCCGTGCCGGGCTGGGGGTGGCGGTGCTGGAGGCCGGGCGGGTGGCGGCCGGGGTCACCGGATACACCACGGCCAAGCTGACCGCCCAGCACACGCTCGTCTACGACCGGCTGCGGCGCACCCGCGGTCCCGAGGGCGCGCGGCTGTACGCCCGCTCGCAGTCGGAGGCGATCGAGCACGCGGCGGCGCTGGTCGACGAGCTGGGCATCGACTGCGAGTGGGAGACACGGGACGCGTACACGTATGTACGGGGCCGGGCGCGCGCCGACGAGCTGCGGGCGGAGGCGGAGGCGGCCCGCAATGCGGGGCTGCCGGCCTCGTTCACGACGGAGACCGGGCTGCCGTTCCCGGTGGCGGGCGCGGTGCGGGTGACCGGGCAGGCGCAGTTCCACCCGGTCAGGTACCTGCGGGCGATCACCGACGACCTCGTCGCGCGGGGCGGCCGGGTGTACGAGGGGACGCGCGTCGTCGGGCTGCAGGAGGGCGGGGAGCCGTGCCGGCTGACGACCGAGTCGGGGCACACGGTCACCGCGCGGGACGTCGTGATCGCCACCCACTACCCGGTGTTCGACCGGGCACTGCTGTTCGCCCGGCTCTCCCCGCGCCGCGAACTCGTCGTCGCGGGCCCGCTGAACGACGCGCCGGACCCGGAGGGCATGTACATCACGCCCGAGGAGAACACCCGCTCGGTGCGCACGGCGCCGTACGGTGCGGACGGGCAGCGGCTGCTCGTCGTCACCGGCGAGCACTTCACGCCCGGCACCGGGGACGTGGGGGCCGGCTTCGACACCCTCGCGCGCTGGGCCGAGGAGCACTTCCCGGGCATGAGCCCGGACCAGGCCTGGGCAACGCAGGACAACGACGCCACCGACACCGTGCCGTTGGTCGGCCCCTTCCACCCGGCGGCCAGGCACACCTATGTCGCCACCGGTTTCGGCGGCTGGGGGCTGAGCGGCGGGATCATGGCCGGGCTGCTGCTGACCTCGCTGATCACCGGGCGGGACTGCCCCTGGCGCGAACTGTACGACCCGCGGCGGCTGAAGTCGGTGGTGCGCGAGGCGCCGTCGCTGCTGAAGACACAGGCGGAGGTGGCCCGGCACCTGGTCGGCGACCGGCTGAAACCGCCGGGCTCGGTGGACGACCTGGAGCCCGGCGACGGGACGGTGGTCCGGGTGGACGGCAGGCGGATCGCGGTGCACCGGGACGACGAGGGAAACCTGCACGCGGTGTCGGCCCGCTGCACGCATCTGGGCTGCCTGGTCTCCTTCAACCGGGCCGAACGCGCCTGGGAGTGCCCCTGCCACGGCTCCCGCTTCGCCGTCGACGGCACCGTCATCCAGGGCCCGGCGGTCCGTCCGCTGGAACCGCGGGACCTGTGAGGGTCCAGCGAGACCGGCAGGCACCGCCGGCCGCCCTACGCTGGAGACATGAGCGACGAGGACTACTGCACGGTCGTCCGGGCGGCGAAACCGCCGAAGGCCGAGGGGCCGCCCTACGCCGACTGCGTGCTGTGCCGGGAGCCGACGGAGTACCCGGAGTCGTACAAGGGCATCACGCTGTGCCCGCGGTGCGAATGGCAGGAGGCGCAGCGCACGGCCTGCTCAGGGTGACCGGCGGGCGGTGAGCGCGCCGGCCGCGGCGAAGGCCACGGCCGTGAACAGCACCGCTCCGGCCAGCGGCAGCAGCGGCACCGGCGCCCGGCCGCTCTGCGAACCGGTGACCAGACCGCTGACAGCGGCCTGCGCCGGGGACCCGGTGAGCACCACGGCCAGCAGCGCGCCCAGCAGCATCGCGGGCACGGCGCGGCCGGTGGAGCGCAGCAGCGGCCGGTTGGTGAGCGCGCCGACGGCCGCGCCGAGCAGCGCGCAGGTGAGCGTGGCCGGCAGTCCGGCAGCGGCGGCCCGCGGCAGCGGCACCCGGACCTGGTGGCCGTTGCTCGCCGGGTCGCTGATCAGCGTCACCACCACGGTCGCCAGCAGCCCGAGCGCCACCGCCGCGAGCAGCGCCGTCAGCAGGCAGGCGAGGTGCGCGCGGGCGGGGCCGCGGGCGGCGGCGGCACAGGCGCGGGCGGCGTCCGGCTCGCCGGTGACGCAGATCCGCGCCAGCCAGGCGGCCACCGGCAGCAGACCGGCGGCCGTGTAGCCGAGCGAGTCGAGGACGGGCTGGCCGCTCTGCACGCCGACGGCGAGGAACGCGGCGTACAGGATGACGGGCGGCAGCCAGCGCTGGGAGCGCACCAGCAGGTCGGCCTGGTAGCGCAGAAGTGCGGTCATGGGCGGCTTCCGGGGTCGGAGGGCGGGGCGACGCTCACGACGTGCCAGGGCGGGCGGGCCGTGAGCAGGGCGCGCAGGACGACGTCGGAGTGGGAGGCGGGGACGGCCAGGCGGTACAGGCCGGGAGCGGTCTCCTCGGCGGAGACGGCGGTCCGGGCCGCGTCGGGCGGCAGCTGCCCGCCGGCCGGCCCGCGCACGGAGACGACGGCGGTCGGCCCGGACGTTGAACTCCCGTCGTCCGTACGGCGCTTGAGGGCGCCGTCGAGCACGGTGTACGTCGCGTCCGGCGCCCCGGCCAGCCGGCGCGGGTCGTGGTCCACGAACACCACGGCGCCCCCCGGCGGCGGTCCGCTCGGCCACCGCCCGCTCCAGCTCGGCCCGCGCATCCGCGTCCAGGCCGGTCCAGGCCTCGTCCAGCACCAGCAGCTCCGGTTCGCCGAGCAGGGCCTGGGCGACGGCGACCTTCTGGCTGCCGCCCTTGGACAGCCGGGCCATGGGCGTGCCGGCGTGGGCGCCCGCGCCGAAGCGCTCCAGCCAGGCTTTCGCGGCGTGGGCGGCGGATCTGCGGCCGAGTCCGTGAACGGTGCCGAGGTGGGTGAGATAGCCGAGGGCGGTGAAGGGAAGCGCCGAGGGGAAACGCTCCGGTACGTACGCCGTGCGCGGGCGGCCCGTGATCCGGCCCTCCGTCGGCGCGTCCAGGCGGGCCAGGAGGCGCAGCAGGGTCGACTTCCCGGTGCCGTTCGCTCCTTCTATACGGGTGAGGGTGCCGGGGCTGAGAGTGAGGTCGACGCCCCGTAACACCCAGGGGCCGCGCAGGCCGTAACGGCGGCCCACGCCTGCCAGCCGTAGATCGCGTTGCATGGGAGCATTGTGGCCGCTCACGCCCACCGGGCGGCGCCGTGGACCGCCGCCGGCCCCCTTAAGGTTGACTGCTGTGAGCCAGGTTTCAGCGTCCCCCGGAGACAGTCCCGTCCAGGCCGAGCGCACCCCGCGCGACGAGGCGCCCCAGTTCGTGCTGCCCCTCGTCGTGCGGATCGAGCGCGCCGCGCCGCCCGCGCGCACCGACGCGCTGGAGACGGCCGCACGGGCGGTGCTCGTGCTGCTCGGGGACGAGCGGGCGCACGGGGACGGCGAGTGGGCCGAGGCGGTGCGCGACTGGGAGGACGCGCGGATCCGCAAGGTCGTCCGGCGGGCCCGTGGCGCCGAGTGGCGACGGGCCGAGGAGCTGCCCGGGATCACGGTGACCGGCAAGTCCGCGCAGGTACGGGTCTTTCCGCCGATCCCGCTCGACGGCTGGCCCAAGGACCTGGCGAAGCTCCAGGTGTCCGGCACCGAGCTGGACGACCCGGAGCCGCCCGTCGCCGCCGACCCGGCCCAGCCCGTGCTGTGGCTGAACCCCGAGCTGGAGATGTCCGCGGGCAAGGCGATGGCGCAGGCCGGGCACGGCGCCCAGCTGGCCTGGTGGGCGCTGTCCGACGCGGAGCGCGCCGCCTGGCGGGACGCCGGTTACGCGCTGGCCGTCCGCACGGCCGACCCCGCCGACTGGCCCCGGCTGACGGGCAGCGGCCTGCCGGTCGTCCGGGACGCGGGCTTCACGGAGATCGCACCGGGCAGCTGCACGGTGGTCGCCGACCACCCGGCGCTGCGCTAGGCGCCGGGCGCGCCCCGCGTGACGGCCGGCGTGGCACCGGGCCGGGGCCGAAGCTCAAATGTTGCTCTGAACACGGCCTGGACGCGATTCGCGGCCGGCCGCCGGGGCCATACCCCCGTCATTCGGCGGAGAGATCCGCGAAGGAGGGGTGGGACCATGCGGCGACTGGGCACGGGGATCGGCTGGCGGCCGGAGATCGCGGACGCCGTGGAGCGGCTGCCGGGCATCGACTGGGTGGAGGTCGTGGCCGAGAACGTCTGCCCCGGCCACCTGCCGGAGTCGCTGCTGCGGCTGCGCGAGCGCGGGGTGACCGTGGTCCCGCACGGCGTCTCCCTCGGCCTGGGCGGCGCCGACCGCCCCGACGAGGCCCGGCTCACGGCGCTGGCGGAGCGGGCCGAGGCGCTCGGCTCCCCGCTGGTCACCGAGCACATCGCGTTCGTCCGCGCGGGCGGCCCGCTGACCGCCTCCCCGCGCCTGGAGGCCGGGCATCTGCTGCCGGTGCCGCGCACGCGGGACGCCCTGGACGTGCTCTGCGAGAACGTGCGCATCGCGCAGGACGCGCTGCCCGTGCCGCTGGCCGTGGAGAACATCGCCGCGCTGTTCTCCTGGCCGGGCGAGGAGCTGACCGAGGGGCAGTTCCTGTCCGAACTGGTCGAGCGCACCGGCGTACGCCTGCTGATCGACGTGGCCAACCTGCACACCAACCACGTCAACCGCGGCGAGGACCCGGCCGAGGCGCTGGCCGCGCTGCCCGTGGAGGCGATCGCCTACGTCCATGTCGCGGGCGGCTTCGAACGCGACGGCGTCTGGCACGACAGCCACGCCCACCCCGTGCCGCGCCCGGTGTACGACATCCTGACCGACCTCGCCGCCCGCACCGCCCCGCCCGGAGTCCTCCTGGAACGGGACGAGAACTTCCCCGAACCGGCCGAGCTGGAGCGGGAGTTGACGTCGATCCGGGACGCGGTGCGGGCGGGACGCGAGCGGGCCGGCGCGGACCCGGCGCCGCTTGCCGCGCAAGGCTCGGCGGGCGGCGGGGACGCCACCGTCGCGCCCCCCGCGAGGCCCGGCGCCCGGGAGCGGCTCGCCGTCTCCCAGGCCGCCGTGCTGTCCTCGCTGGTCGCCGGGACGCCGGTGCCCGAGGGCTTCGACCGGGTGCGGATGGGGGTGCAGGCGCGGGCCCTCGCCTCCAAGCGGGCGGACGTGGTGGCGAAGGTGGCGCCCGAACTGCCGGTCATCCTCGGCGAGGGATACCGGGCGGCGTTCCTGGACTACGCCCGGACACGCCCGATGACAGCAGGCTACCGCCGCGACGCCCTCGACTTCGCCGCCCACCTGCTCGACGCCGGCGGCCCGGACAACCCCGCGTCCCGCCGCCGGCTCCGGGAATGGTGGCTGGACCGCTCGGGCCCGGCCCCGCGATCCGGTGGGCGGGTAGCGCGGACGGCGCGGAAGGTACTGCTGCGGGGGGTGTGAGCGGGCTGCCCGGGGTGGGGCCCGGCGACTGCCCGCAGGCTACGACGGCGACAAGCGCCCTGAGGGGCGCGGGGCTGTGTCGATATGCGGCTCCGCCGCGCGGGCGCGACCAGCCACCACGCACCCGCACCCGCCGACGCGTCAGTCAGCCCCCGGCGCGCAGGCGCACGCCGCCCACGCCCGCGGCAGCGGACCAGCAGCGGCCCGCGCCCGAGTAATATGCCGCCCGCACCCACCCCCCATGCACATCCGCGTGCGGTGCGCTGACAGGAGGCGTCATGCGACCCCGGCCCCCGATCAAGGGCAGAGGCATATTCAGCGGCACAGGCCTCGTCATCGCGGCCCTCGCCGCGACCGCGACGGCGCTGCTGTACCCGCTGTGGTCGTACGCCGACCGCCCGAGCCCGGCGGCCGGCGCCACCGTGCTGAGCACGCAGACCGTCACCACCCCGTACGGCCCCCTGTCGGCGCAGGACCGGGACTTCATCACCGGCGTCCGGCTGGCGGGCCTGTGGGAGCTGACCGCCGGCGAGCTGGCGGAGCGCAAGGGCACCACGGCGGCCGTGCGCACGGCGGGCCGGCACCTGGTCGACGGGCACACCTCGCTGGACGGCCATCTGCGCACCGTCGCCGGCCAGCTCGGCGTGCCGCTGCCCAACGAGCCGAACGCCCAGCAGAAGCAGTGGCTGGACACGCTGCGCTCGGCGCCGGGCCAGGACTTCGACCGCCGGTTCGCCGGTCTCGTCCGGCTCGCCCAGGGCCGGATGTACGCGCAGGTCGCCCAGGTCCGGGCCGGCACCCAGAACTCCCTGGTCCGCGATCTCGCCGACGACGCGAACGCGACCACCCTGGATCACATCAAGGTGCTGGAGGCGACGGGATACGTCGACTTCGCCGCACTGGCCCAGGAGCTGGCCGCCTCCCCCACCCCCGTGCCGACCCCGCGGGCCGTCGACCCCTCTGCCGCCGTGCCGGTCGCCCCGTCGCCGGACGAGTCGTACTCCATGCCGCCCGCCACCACCAGCCCGCCGCCGGGGACCAGCGGCTCCTGACGGCCGGGACCCGGGCGCCGAACGGAACGTCACAGACCTGTGACGCTGTGTCCGGATGATGAACAGGGCATGGCGCCCACCCGGGCCTCTGGCATAGAAACACGTCATGTTCTGGGTCCTTCTCCTGCTTCTGGCCTGGGGTTTCGCCGGTACGGCGTGCACCCGGCTGTGCCTGGCGGCCGTCCGCGCCGCAGCCCTGGACGCGGATGCCGCGGCAGTGGACCACGAGCGTGAACTGACGCTGTACGAGGCGGCCTTCCTCTCCGGCGGCCCGGTACGGGTCGCCGATGTGACGATGGTCTCCATGGCCCGCCAGCGCCGGCTGCTGCTCGCGCACACCGGCTGGGCCACGGTCGTGGACCCGCTGGGGCGGGACGAGATCGAGCAGTCGGTCATAGGGGCCATCGGCCCGGAGGGGCAGTCGCGCATCGCGCCCGCGCGGGCCCGGGCGGCCGGCGCCGAGGCCGTACGGCGGCTCGCCGACCGGCTGGTGCGGGCCGGGCTCGCCGTCCCCGAGGGCGCCGGGACGACCGTGGGCGCCGCGGTGCGCCACGTGCGCGCCGCCGCGCCGGCCGTGGCCGCGCTGGGGGCGACCGCGCTGCTGCTGCCGGTCGGGACCGGGACGCCGCGGCTGCTGGTCGGCCTGTGGTTCGCCCTGCCGCTCGCGCTGTCCCTGAGCTGCCTGGCCATCGCCCGCTTCGAGGCGCACCCGTACACGCGCTGGGCCTCCCCGGCCGGACAGCGGCTGCTGGGCGCGCTGGTGCGCCGGCCGGCCGGTGACGAGCGGTCGTTCCTCACCTCGGTCGCCGTGCGCGGGATCCGGGCGATCGGTGAGCCGCGGCTGCGCGCCGCCCTCACCCACCGCGACCAGCCGTGGCGGGAGTGACGGCGTCCGTGCGGCCGTCGGGGGGCGCATAGGGGGCATTGCGGCCGACACCGGCCGGGTGGTGCTTGCCTTCACCGGGGGGCGAACGAAACATCCCTTCTGTTGACGCCGGGGCGTGGCAGCCGTGCCATCGCCGTCGCCGTACCGAAGGGAAACGCGATGAGAGCTGCCGCCCTGTACTCGGCCGCCGGGTCCTTGCTCCTGACGACGCTGGCCGCCGCCCCGGCAAACGGCGCGGGCGGGGCGGCCGCCGTCCCCGGCGCGGCCGAGCTGCGCGGCACCGAGGTGGCCGTGGCCCGGGCCCAGGCAGCCGGCATCGACTTCGGCGCGTGCTCCCCCGCCGACGTGCCCGAGGCGCCGAAGGGCCTGCGCTGCGGCACGGTGACCGTCCCCCTCGACTACGCCCACCCGGACGGCAGGCAGATCCGGCTGACGGTCAGCCGGATGCCCGCGACGCAGAAGGACCCGCGCAACAGCAAGCGGAAGGTCCCCCGGCAGGGCGCCCTCGTCTACAACCCTGGCGGACCCGGCGCGTCCAGCATGTACTTCCCGCTGATCGGCGCGGTCCCCCAGTGGCAGCGGATCGCGGCCGCCTACGACCTGGTCGGCTACGCGCCGCGCGGCGTGGGCCGTTCCGCGCCGCTGTCCTGCGAGGACCCGAAGCGCTTCCTCAAGGCGCCCACCGCCGCGCCGGCGCACCCGTCGGAGGCGTACAAGCGGCAGCGCATCGCGCAGGCCAGGGCGTACGCGCGGGGCTGCGCCAAGCGCTCCGGGAGCGGGCTGCGCTTCTACACCTCGCTGAACAACGCCCGGGACCTGGACGTGCTGCGGGCCGCGCTGGGCGAGGACCGGCTCACCTTCGTGGGGGCGTCGTACGGCACCTACTTCGGCGCGCTGTACGCGGCGATGTTCCCCACGCACGTACGGCGCATGGTGCTGGACTCGGCGGTCAACCCCGACCCGGCGAGGATCTGGTACCAGGACAACCTCGACCAGTCGGCCGCGTTCGAGGAGCGCTGGGCGGACTTCCGGGACTGGATCGCCCGCCACGACGACGTCTACAAGCTCGGCGACACCGCCGCCAAGGTGCAGCGCAGCTACGACACCGCCGCCGGCCGGCTGGCCCGGAAGGCGGCCGGCGGGAAGGTCGGCCCCGGCCAGCTGCAGAACGCGTTCCTGACGGCCGGGTACTACGACGACTTCTGGCCGGGCCGGGCCGCGGCCCTGTCGGCCTATCTGCACGGCGATCCAAAGCCGCTGGTCCGGCTGGCCGCGCCGGACGCGCAGACGGCCGCGGAGGCGGAGAACGGCAACGCCGTCTACACGGCGGTGGAGTGCAACGACGCGCCCTGGCCGACGGACTGGAAGGTGTGGGACCGGGACAACACCCGGCTCGCCCGGGTGGCGCCGTTCGAGACCTGGGACAACGCGTGGATGAACCTGCCGTGCGCCTACTGGCCGGAGCCCCGGCAGCAGCCGCTCGACGTGCGCACCGCGCCGGGTGAGCTGCCGCCGGTGCTGATCCTGGCGGCCGAGCGGGACGCGGCGGCGCCGTACCCGGGCGCGCTGGAGATGAACCGGCGGCTGGGCGGTTCGGTGCTGGTGACCGAGCGGGACGCGGGCACGCACGGCATCGCGGGCGGCCCCAACCGCTGCGTCAACGGCCACTTCGAGGCGTACCTGCTGGACGGGCGGATCCCGGGGCGACACGCGGCCTGCGCGCCGCACCGGCTGCCTCCGGCGGACGGGCCGGCGAAAGCGAAGGAGTCCCGGCGGAGCGCGGTGAGCAGTGGGCGGCGCTAGGGGCCTGCGGCCCCTTTCGGGGCGCCGCCCCTGAAAGGACCGTCAGGCCAGCCCGGCCACCAGGTCGCCGATGTCCTTGCGGCGGCCCGTGAAGAACGGGATCTCCTCGCGGACGTGCATCCGGGCCTCGGAGCCGCGCAGGTGACGCATGAGGTCGACGATGCGGTACAGCTCGTCGGCCTCGAACGCCAGGATCCACTCGTAGTCGCCGAGGGAGAAGGACGCGACCGTGTTGGCGCGCACGTCCGGGTAGCCGCGGGCCATCTTGCCGTGGTCGGCGAGCATGCGGCGGCGGTCCTCGTCGGGCAGCAGGTACCAGTCGTAGGAGCGCACGAACGGGTAGACGCTGACGTAGTTGCGGGGCGTCTCGTCGGCGAGGAACGCCGGGATGTGCGCGCGGTTGAACTCGGCCGGGCGGTGCAGCGCCATGTTGGACCACACCGGGGTGAGCGCTCGGCCCAGCTTGGTGCGGCGGAAGAGGTTGTACGCCTCCTGGAGCTGGTCGCTGGTCTCGGCGTGCCACCAGATCATCAGGTCGGCGTCGGCGCGCAGGCCGGAGACGTCGTAGGTGCCGCGGACGGTCACGTCCTTGGCGGCCAGCTGGTCGAACAGCTGCTGGACCTCGTCGGCGTAACCCGCGCGGTCCTCCGGCAGCACGTCCTTCAGCCTGAAGACCGACCACAAGGTGTAGCGGATGACCTCGTTGAGGTCCTTGGCCAGCTTGCCCTTGTTCGGAATCCTGCCGGTCTCGATGATGGGGGCGTCGTCACTCATGGTCCCTATTCTCCCGCTCCGCCGTGAAGGCTCTGCACCGGGTGGGCGGTCAGCTCCCGGACCGCGTTCAGGTCGCCGCCCAGCTGGTCGACCGCCGCGTACGCGCTCGCGATGCACGCCGGGACGCCGACGCCGTCGTACTGCGCGCCGCACACCGCGAGCCCGGGCAGCTTGGCGATGTGCTCACGGATGCGGGCCACGCGCGCGTGGTGGCCCACCGGGTACTGCGGCAGGCCGTCGGTCCAGCGGGTGACCCGGGTCTGAAGGGGCGCGGCGTCCAGGCCGGTGGCCTCGCGCAGGTCGTGCCGGGAGACGTCCACCAGGCCGGCGTCGTCCCGCTGGAGGATCTCCGTCTCGCCGTGCCGGCCCACCGAGGTGCGCAGCACGACGACGTCCGGGTCCTGCTCGGCGATCCAGGCCCACTTCTGCGAGGCGAACGTGGACGCCTTGATGGTGCGGCCGTCGACGGGGGGCACGAGGAAGCCGCTGCCCTCCGGCAGACGCAGGTCCGCGCGCCGGTAGGCAAGGGTGACCAGGGCCATGGAGGCGTACTCGATCGCGGCCAGCTCGGCGGCGGCCTCCGGGGACTCCGGCCGCAGCAGACCGGCGGCGGCCGGGGCCGGTACGGCGAGGATCACCGCGTCGGCGTGCAGCAGGCGCTCCCCCGCGGTGATGCGCCAGCCGCCGGACGCCTCCCGGCGCAGCCCGGTGACCGGCGTCCTGGTCAGGATCTCTCCGCCCCGCGCGCGCACCGAGTCCGCGACCGCGAGCGGCAGGGTGCCGACGCCGCCCTCGATGCCCATGAACACGGGCCCGGTCTGCGGGTTCGCCGCCGCCCTGGCCTGGATCCCGCGGACCGCCTCGGTGAGGGAGGTGTGGGTGCGGGCGGCCTGGAAGAGCTGGGGGACGGCCGAGCGCATCGAGATGCGGTACGCGTCGCCCGCGTACACCCCGCCGAGCAGGGGCTCGACCAGGCGGTCGACCACCTCGCGGCCGAGCCGCGCCGCGACGTACTCCCCCACGGCCACGTCGTCGCCGACCTCGGTGGGCGGCAGGCCGGCGTCCCGCTCGATGCGGGCGAGGCCCTCGTCGGAGAGCACTCCGGCCAGGGCGGCGGCGGTGCCGGGGACGCCCATCACATGGCCCTTGGGCATGGGGCGCAGGGCGCCGCGGGTCCAGATCGAGGCGGTGGCGGTGGCCGGCGGCTGGAGCCGTCCGTCGAGGCCCGCCTCGCGCGCGAGGGTCACCGCCTCGGGGCGGCGGGCGAGCAGCGACTCGGCGCCCAGGTCGACACGCACGCCGGCGATCTCGCCGGGCAGCAGCTTGCCGCCGAGCCGGTCCGCGGCCTCCAGCACGGTCACGCGCGTGCCGCGTCCGAGCAGCCGGTGGGCGGCGGCCAGCCCGGCGATACCGGCTCCGATGACGACGACATGCCCCGTACGCGTACCCGTTGCGCTCATGCCTCCACTCTCTCAGACCCCGGTGACACTCCCGCCGGGGCCTTTGGGCGCGGCCGACGGGAGCCCGGCGTCCGTGCCGTGTCCGGACCGTGACCGCCCGGCGCCAACGTTCCGGGGCGCCGGGCCGTCGTAGGAGCGTCATCCGTTCCGGCCCTCGGGGGGTCCACTCATGAACACGTCGGTTTCCGTTCGGTCGGCGCGCTCCGGCAGGGCGCCGGCCGGGCTGGTGCTCGCCGCCTGCCTCGCCCTCGCCGGCTGCGGCGGCGCGTCCGACTCGGGCGGCGCCGCCGCGGCGAAGTCCGCGGCCGGATCCGCGGCCGGATCCGCGGCGGACGGCGCCGACACGGCCGCCGGGCAGGGCACGGCCGGCGGCGCCGGGCCGGCCGCCACCGGTACACCCCGGCTCCCCCAGAGCGCGATCATCCGGACCGCCTCCCTCACCCTCCAGGTCAAGGACGTCGCCAAGGCCCTGGACCGGGCGCGGAAGGCCGCCGAGGAGGCGGGCGGCTACCCCGGCGAGGAGCGCACCAGCCGCGACGGCGCCGGGCACGAGCGCACCCGGGTCGTCCTGCGGGTGCCCTCCGCCGCGTACGACACGGTCCTCGCCGAACTCCAGGGCACGGGCAGGCTGATCAGCCGCACGGCGAAGGCCGTCGACGTCACCGACCAGGTCGTGGACGTGGACAGCCGCGTGAAGTCGCAGCGGGCCAGCGTGGACCGGATCCGTGCGCTGATGGGCCGGGCGGCCAAGCTGAGCGATGTCGTCGCGCTGGAGGGCGAGTTGAGCAGCCGTCAGGCCGACCTGGAGGCGCTGCTGGCCCGGCAGGCGTCCCTGAAGGACCGCACGAGCCTGGCCACCATCACGCTGTCGCTGTCCGGGACACCGGTGCACCAAGCGGCCGGTGACGGCTCCCCCGGCGTCGCGGACGCCCTGGCGGGCGGCTGGCACGTGTTCGTCGCCCTGCTGCGCTGGATCCTGCTCGCGCTCGGCGCCGCCCTGCCGTTCGCGGCGTTCGCGGCCGTGCTGACCCTGCTGTGGCTGCGGGCCGTACGGCCCCGGCTGCCGCAGCGCCGGCAGCCCGCGCCCGCGACGACCGCGCTGGGGCCGCTGCCGTCGGCCCGTCCGGCGCCGGAATCCTCCGGGGAGCCCGCCGAGCGCGAGTGACATGCCCGCTCCCCGTAGCGTGTTCCCATGAGCATGGACGACGGGCGGGGCGGCACGGAACGACTGGTCGTGATCGGCGGCGACGCCGCGGGCATGTCCGCGGCGTCGCAGGCACGCCGGCTGAAGGGACCCGGAGAGCTGGAGATCGTGGCCTTCGAACGCGGCCACTTCACCTCCTTCTCGGCGTGCGGCATCCCCTACTGGGTGGGCGGCGACGTCGCCGAACGGGACGACCTGATCGCCCGCACGCCCGAGGAGCACCGCGCACGGGGGATCGATCTGCGGCTGCGCACCGAGGTCACGGAGATCGACGTGACCGGACAGCGGGTACGCGCGCGTGACGTCGATTCCGGCGCCGAGTCGTGGACGCCGTACGACAAGCTCGTCCTCGCGACCGGCGCGCGCCCGGTCCGCCCCGACCTGCCCGGCGTGGACGCCCCCGGGGTGCACGGCGTGCAGACCCTGGACGACGGCCAGGGTCTGCTGGAGACGCTGGCACGCACGCGTGGCCGCAGGGCGGTGGTCGTGGGCGCCGGCTATATCGGTGTGGAGATGGCGGAGGCGCTCATCAACCGCGGTTTCGAGGTGACGGTCGTCAACCGCGGCAAGGAGCCCATGTCGACGCTGGACGCGGACATGGGCCGGCTGGTGCACCGGGCCATGGAGGGACTCGGCATCACCATGGTGAACGACGCCGAGGTCACCAAGATCCTCACCGGTCAGGACGGCCGGGTCCGCGCGGTGGCCACGCAGGACGCCGAGTTCCCGGCGGACGTGGTGATCCTCGGCATCGGCGTCCGCCCGGAGACCGCACTCGCGAAGGCCGCGGGGCTCCCCCTCGGCGCGCACGGCGGCCTGCTCACCGACCTGGCGATGCGGGTGCGCGGCCACGAGAACGTCTGGGCGGGCGGGGACTGCGTGGAGGTGCTGAACCTGGTCTCCGGCCAGGACCAGTACGTCCCGCTCGGCACCCACGCCAACAAGCACGGCCAAATCATCGGCACCAACGCCGGCGGCGGTTACGCCACGTTCCCCGGGGTGGTCGGCACGGCCGTCAGCAAGGTCTGCGACCTGGAGATCGCCCGCACCGGCCTGCGCGAGAAGGACGCCGACCGGGTGGGCCTGCGGTACGAGACGGTCACCGTCGAGTCCACCAGCCGCGCCGGCTACTACCCCGGCGCCTCCCCGATGACGGTCAAGATGCTCGCCGAACGCCGCACCGGCCGGCTGCTCGGCGTCCAGATCGTCGGCCGGGAGGGCGCGGCGAAACGCGTCGACATCGCCGCGGTGGCGCTGACCGCGCGGATGACGGTCGAGCAGATGACGGCCCTGGACCTCGGCTACGCCCCGCCCTTCTCACCGGTGTGGGACCCGGTGCTGGTGGCGGCGAGAAAGGCCGCGGCGAAGGTGCGCGAGGGCGCCTTGTGAACAGGGGCCTGGTGAGTGAAGGGGACCGGCATGACCAGCCCCCGGCGCCGCGCCTAGGCCGTCCCGCTGATCCGCGGCAGAGCCGAGACCGCGGCCGGCGGCTGCTCGCCCGCGGGCTTGGCGTGCGTGGCCATGGGCCTGGTGGACCGCAGCCGGTAGCTGACAGCCTCGTCGAGCGTGACCGGCCGCCCCATCTGCGAGGCGAGCCGGCCCGCTTCCTGACCGAGCCGTGCGACGTCCTCCCACGGGATCCGTACCACCAAAGACAGCTCGGCCTCGCCGTCGGGCAGCGCCTGCATCTGCTGAACCTGCGGAGCGTTCGTCATCGCCTGTCCTCACGTCGGTTGAGGACAGATACGCACGGCCGCCCGGCGCCGTTCACCGATTCGCCCGCCGCATCCCGGGCACTACTTCTGTGTGGTCATCCCTGTCCATGACGTGAATCCGGTGCGCCGCACCCCCTGGGTGACGTACGCGCTCATCGCCGCCAACGTGCTCGTGTTCCTCAACACGCCCGGCATAGCCGGTTCCGTGGCCGGCGGCAGCAACCTGGCCGACCTGTGCCATCTGCAGGCCTTCACGGACCACTACGCGGCGGTGCCGCGGGAGCTGATCCACCATCAGATGCCGCGGCTGGTGCCGACGGGACAGGTGGGCGTCGGCCCGCACGGCCCGGGCTGCGTGGTCGCCCCGCCGCCCTACGACAAGTCGCCGACGCTGTCGGTGTTCACGGCGATGTTCCTGCACGGCAGCTGGCTGCACCTGCTCGGGAACATGCTCTTCCTGCTGATCTTCGGCAACAACGTCGAGGACCGGATGGGCCACATCCGCTTCTTCCTCTTCTACGTCGTCTGCGGTTACGCGGCCGGATACGGCTTCGCGCTGCTCAACGCGACCTCGGGCGACCCGCTGATCGGCGCGTCCGGCGCGATCGCGGGGGTGCTCGGCGCCTACATCGTGCTCTGGCCGAGCGCACGGGTGTGGGTCCTCGTGCCGTTCTTGATCTTCCTGCCGCTCAGGCTGCCCGCGTGGCTGGTGCTGGGCTTCTGGTTCGTGCTGCAGGCGGTGTACTCGGCCGGCGAGGGCGTCTCCAGCGCGGGCACGGTGGCGTACGCCGCGCACGTGGTCGGCTTCCTCGCGGGCATGCTGCTGGCCTGGCCGCTCAAGCCCGGCACACCGCCCCCGCCGGAGCCGCGCGGCCTGCTGTTCGGCAGGCGGGCGCGGCCCCGCTACACGTGGTGAGTCAGCGCGCGGTCGCGGTGTGGACGTACTCCACGAGCCGGGTCAGCGCGTCCGGGTCGGTGTTCGGCATCACCCCGTGGCCGAGGTTGAAGACGTGCCCCTCCAGACCGGCGGCCGCGTCCAGCACCTCGCGGGCCCGGGCCTCGACGGTGTCCTTGTCGGTGAACAGCACCGTCGGGTCCAGGTTGCCCTGGAGCGCCTTGCCGGGGCCGACGCGGCGCTGCGCCTCGTCCAGCGGGACGCGCCAGTCGACGCCGACGACGTCCGCCCCGGCCTCGCCCATGAGCTTCAGCAGCTCGCCGGAGCCGACACCGAAGTGGATGCGCGGCACGCCGTAGCCGGCGACGGCGTCGAAGACCTTCGCGGACGCCGGCATGACCGAGCGCCGGTAGTCCGCCGGGGCGAGGGCGCCGACCCAGGAGTCGAACAGCTGGACCGCGCTCGCGCCGGCCTCGATCTGCACCTTCAGGAAGGCGGCCGTGATGTCGGCGAGCCGGTCCAGCAGGTCGGCCCACAGCTCCGGGTCGCCGTACATCATCGCCTTGGCGTTCTCGTACGTGCGGGAGGGACCGCCCTCGACCAGGTAACTCGCGAGGGTGAACGGCGCGCCCGCGAAACCGATCAGCGGGGTCACTCCGAGCTCCTTCGTGAGCATGCCGATCGCCTCGGTGACGTACGGGACGTCCTCGGGGGTGAGGTCGCGCAGCCGGGCCAGGTCGGCGCGGGTGCGGATGGGCTCCTCGACGACCGGGCCGACGCCGGGCTCGATGTCGAGGCCGAGGCCGATGGCCTTCAGGGGCACGACGATGTCGCTGTAGTAGATCGCCGCGTCCACGTGGTGCCGGCGCACCGGCTGCAGGGTGATCTCCGTGACCAGCTCGGGCCGCGTGCAGGACTCGAGCATCGGGACGCCCTCGCGCACCTTGCGGTACTCGGGCAGGGAGCGGCCGGCCTGGCGCATGAACCACACGGGGGTGTGCGGCACGGGCTCGCGCCTGCACGCCTTGAGGAAGGCGCTGTCGTACGTTGCTGTCGGCTGCATGCTGCTGTTGGCGGTCACGGGGCAAGTTTCGCATGCCGCCGCCGCGGGACCCGCCGGGTGTGCGGGGGCAGCGCCGGCCGGCCCGCTCGCCGCCCCCGCCGGGTACGACTGCCTGGGCCACGTATGTGTCTTGCCCTGCACGAAGGCTCCGTTCCCCTTACTCTTCCCCGCATGGCTGCGGCTCACGGACGAATGTCGGACAGCGCTGACGGAATGGACGACATGAAGGACACCGAGGAGGCGGACCGGCGTTCCGGATCTCCCGGGCCGCCGGCTTTCCGTGCCGCGGTCGACGCCCTGCGCAGCTGCCGGCTGCGGCCGCAGGTCGAGGTGGAGGCCACGCCCGCCCCGCAGCGGCTCGCCCCGTACGCGTACGCGCTGGAGGCCGTGGTCGTGGACGGCGAGCAGGAGCTGGCCGACGGGCGGCTGGTGCTGCTGCACGACCCGGCGGGCCACGACGCCTGGCGCGGCACGTTCCGGCTGGTGACGCTGGTGCGCGCGGAGCTGGAGCCGGAGATGGCGGCCGATCCGCTGCTGCCCGAGGTGTGCTGGTCGTGGCTGACGGGGGCGCTGCAGGCGCGCGGGCTCGGCTACGGCGAGCCGAGCGGCACGATCACCCGGGCGAGCTCGCACTACTTCGGTGGTCTGGGCGAGCGGCCGCCGGCCTCGCAGATCGAGATCCGGGCGTCCTGGACGCCGCGCGAGGGGCTCGGCGGGGTGCCGGACACGGCCTCGCACCTGGCCTCGTGGTGCGATCTGCTGGCGCAGGTCGCGGGGCTGCCGCCGGCCGGTCCGGGCGACGCCTCGGTGGTGACGCTGCCGCAGCGCAGGGGTCCGCAGCCCCGGTGACGCAGCCGCCGGACGGGCGACGTTCATCCGCATGGGCGGCTTATTGACCATCTCTTTGTCGATACGGCCACTTTCCGACCCCGAATCGCATACACGCGAACCGACTCGATCTTCGGATGATCGATCGCGTGTCCGAATTGCACGGATTGTTACTCACTAGATCGTGATCATTCTCTAAAGGCGGACGAGTTTGCTGCCGAAGACGACTGTGACCTTGAAAGCACGGTTCGTCCCGGCTTCATCCCCACAAGCCGGCCCCGTCCCCCCACCCAGGAGGCCTGGTGTCCGTTCTCCTCGAGCAGCCCGCAAGCCTGGTCGCCTACCGCCCGAACAAGCCGACCGCCATGGTGGTCGTGGCCGACCCGCGCGTGCGCTCCACCGTCACCCGCCATCTGTGGGCGCTCGGCGTGCGCGATGTCATCGAAGCCTCGTCCATCGCGGAGGCTCGTCCCCGCATCGGCAACCCCCGCGACATCTGCGTCGCCGACGTCCACCTGCCGGACGGCTCCGGCCTGACCCTGCTGTCCGAGACCCGCGCCGCGGGCTGGCCCAACGGGCTGGCGCTGTCCGCCGCCGACGACATCGGCGCCGTGCGCAACGCCCTGGCCGGCGGCGTCAAGGGCTACGTCGTCACGGGCACCCGCACCAACATCGGCCTGCCCACCCGGCCCGGCGCCGCTCCCCTCGGCGCCGCCCGCATGCACCGCCGCCCCCCGGGTGCCCCGAGCCACCCGGGCGGCTACCGCGAGCTGTCCGGACGCGAGGTCGAGGTGCTGCGACTGGTCGCGGAGGGGCAGTCGAACAAGGCGATCGGCGTCTCCATGGGCCTGTCCGCCCTGACCGTCAAGAGCCACCTCGCCCGCATCGCCCGCAAGCTGGGCACGGGCGACCGCGCCGGCATGGTGGCCGTGGCCCTGCGCACCGGCATCATCCACTGAACCACCCCGCACCGACCCGCCCACCGAGCCGCCACTGACCGCCCCGATCCGACCCCAGACCTCCGCAGAACCGGCCGCAAGGCCGGTCCGCGCCCCGACACCGGACCGTTCCGCCGAACGGGCCGCAAGGCCGCTGCTCCCTGAGCCGACCCCCGAGCCGACCGCAGGGCCGCCGGTCCGCAACCCGACACCAGACCTTCCGTCCAACCAGCGGCGAGGCCGGTCCCGAGGCCGCTCTCCGAGCCGGCCGCAGGACCGGCCCGCACCCGCACCCGCACCCGCACCCGCACCCGCACCCGCACGGACCTTCCCGTCGCACCGACCGCGAAGCCGGTCCCGAGGCCGATCTCCGAACCAGCCGCAGGTCCAGTCCGCAACCGACACCGGACCCTCCGCCGAACGGGCCGCGAGGCCGGTCTCGAGGCCGCTCTCCGAGCCGGCCGCAGGTCCGGCCCGCACCCGCGACCCGCACCCGCACCTTCCCGTCGCACCGACCGCGAAGCCGGTCCGGAGGCCGATCTCCGAACCAGCCGCAGGTCCAGTCCGCAACCGACACCGGACCACCCCGTCGAACCGACCGCGAGGCCGGTCCCTGGGCCGATCTCCGAGCCGGCCGCAGGGCCGGTCCGCACCCGCACCGGACCACCCCGTCGAACGGGCCGCAAGGCCGCTCCCTGGGCCGACCCCCGAGCCGACCGCAGGTCCGGTCCGCGTCCCTACGCCGGAGCTTCCATCGAGCCAGCCGCAAGGCCGGTCGCAGGGCACGGCCGCAGGGCCGCTAGCCGACACCGCACCCTTCCCTCGAGCCGGCCGCGAGGCCGGTCCGCACCCGCACCGCACCCTCCGCCGAAGCGGCCGCAGGCCCGAGGCCCGGGCGCGAGCCCGGTCCTTCAACCACTCCCGGAGCCCGGCCCCCCAGTCATTCCCGAGCCGATCCCCCAGGCAATCCCCCAGGCAATCCCCGAGCCGATTCCCCAGCCAATCGCCCAGGCGATTCCCCAGCCCGTTCGCGAGCCGGTCGCAGGCCCCGGCCCCCGGGCCGTTCGGCGTAGTGCGCGGTTCACTCGTGTGAACCGCGGCTTTCACCGACGTGACTGGTTTACGACCCTCCCGCGCCCGTCAGCGGAACGTTCCGTCGACGGGCGCCGTCGACACACGGATACTCTTGACAGGTGACCGACGCCCAAAACACCGCAGCAGACTGCTCCCCGCGCACCACCGGAGGCACCCCTCCGGACGCCGCAGGATCTTCTGTGACGGGGGCGCCGACACCGCTGCTCGAGCCGCGCGAGGGCATTCCCCCCGTCATCGCCGACCAGGCCGGCCTCGCCGACGTGGTCGCCGCGTTCGGCGCGGGCTCCGGCCCGGTCGCCGTCGACGCCGAGCGCGCCTCCGGCTACCGCTACGGCCAGCGCGCCTACCTGGTCCAGCTGCGCCGCGAGGGCGCCGGTACCGCGCTGATCGACCCCGTGGCCTGTCCCGACCTGTCCGCTCTCGGCACGGTCCTGTCCGGCGTCGAGTGGGACCTGCACGCCGCCACCCAGGACCTGCCCTGCCTGCGCGAGATAGGCATGGTCCCGACTCGGCTCTTCGACACCGAGCTGGCCGGGCGGCTCGCCGGGTTCCCGAGGGTGGGCCTCGGCGCCATGGTGGAGAACGTGCTGGGCTTCGTGCTGGAGAAGGGCCACTCCGCCGTCGACTGGTCGACCCGGCCGCTCCCCGAGCCGTGGCTGCGCTATGCCGCCCTGGACGTCGAGCTGCTGATCGACCTGCGGGACGCCCTGGAGAAGGAGCTGGACCGGCAGGGCAAGCTGGAGTGGGCCCTGCAGGAGTTCGACGCGATCGCGACCGCGACCCCGGCCGAGCCCCGCAAGGACCCGTGGCGCCGCACGTCCGGGATGCACAAGGTGCGCAGGCGCCGGCAGCTCGGTGTCGTACGGGAGCTGTGGGAGACACGCGACCGGATCGCCCGGCGCCGGGACGTGTCGCCCGGCAAGGTGCTCAGTGACGCGGCCATCGTCGAGGCCGCGCTCGCATTGCCGGCCAATGTGCACGCCCTGGCCCAGCTGAACGGCTTCGGGCACCGGATGGGGCGGCGGCAGCTGGAGCAGTGGCAGGCGGCGGTCGACCGGGCCAGGGCCCTGCCGGACTCCGCGCTGCCGCAGCCGGGGCAGCCCGTGACCGGGCCTCCGCCGCCGCGCGCCTGGGCCGACAAGGACCCCGCCGCCGCGGCCCGGCTGTCCGCGGCCCGGGCCGGGGTGACGGCGCTGGCCGAGCAGCTCAACCTGCCCCAGGAGAACCTGGTGTCCCCGGACACCGTGCGGCGGATCTGCTGGGAGCCGCCGCAGGTGGTGGACGCCGAGTCCGTGGAGTTCGCGCTGACCGGGTACGGCGCGCGGCCGTGGCAGGTGGAACTGGTCACGCCCGTGCTGGTGCGCGCGCTGACCGCCCGCGCCTGAGCGCGCCACCCGGCCGCTCCGCGCGGCAGGCAGTCGAGATCGCGCCAAGATCCTGGCGCGGCATGAACCGGGACCGCGGGGCTCCAGGGCGCCGTCGGGCGGTGTGACGTTCACCGCTCGCGGCGAGGGGACTGGGCAGTTACGTTACTCGTAAGTAGCATGTGTCCTGAGCGCGCGCTCAGCGTGCCGCGCAGCAGTAGTGCCATCCCGCACCCTGGAGGAGAGCCATCGTGCCTCGTACCGTCAGGGACGTCGTCTTCGTCGACGGCGTCCGCACCCCGTTCGGCAAGGCGGGCCCGAAGGGCATCTACCACGAGACCCGCGCCGACGACCTCGTCGTGAAGGCGATCCGGGAGCTGCTGCGCCGCAACCCCGGTCTGGACCCGAAGAAGATCGACGAGGTCGCCATCGCGGCCACCACGCAGATCGGCGACCAGGGGCTCACCCTCGGCCGTACGGCCGGCATCCTCGCCGGTCTGCCGCAGTCGGTGCCCGGCTACTCCATCGACCGCATGTGCGCCGGTGCGCTGACCGCCGTGACGACCACCGCCGGCTCCATCGCCTTCGGCGCCTACGACGCCGTCATCGCCGGCGGTGTGGAGCACATGGGCCGCCACCCGATGGGCGAGGGCGTGGACCCCAACCCGCGGTTCGTGAGCGAGAAGCTGGTCGACGAGTCGGCCCTGTTCATGGGCATGACCGCGGAGAACCTGCACGACCGCTACCCGCACATCACCAAGCTGCGCGCCGACGAGTACGCGGTGCGCTCGCAGGAGAAGGCCGCCAAGGCGTACGCCAACGGCAAGATCCAGCAGGACCTGGTGCCGATCTCGGTGCGCCGTACCAGCCCGGAGGCCGGCGAGACCGGCTGGGGTCTGGTGACGCAGGACGAGCCGATGCGGCCGGGCACCACCCTGGAGAACCTGGCCAACCTGAAGACGCCGTTCCGCGTGCACGGCCGGGTCACCGCCGGCAACGCGGCCGGTCTGAACGACGGCGCCACCGCCTCGATCATCGCGAGCGAGGACTTCGCCCGCGAGAACGGCCTGCCGGTCAAGATGCGCCTGGTCTCCTACGCCTTCGCGGGTGTGGAGCCGGAGGTCATGGGCTACGGCCCGATCCCGGCCACGGAGAAGGCCCTCGCCAAGGCGGGCCTGTCGATCGAGGACATCAACCTCTTCGAGATCAACGAGGCCTTCGCCGTCCAGGTCCTGGCCTTCCTCGACCACTACGGCATCGCGGACGACGACGAGCGCGTCAACCAGTACGGCGGCGCCATCGCCTTCGGTCACCCGCTGGCCTCCTCCGGCGTCCGGCTGATGACGCAGCTGGCCCGCCAGTTCGAGGAGCAGCCGCACGTCCGCTACGGCCTGACCACCATGTGCGTCGGCTTCGGCATGGGCGCGACGGTCATCTGGGAGAACCCGCACTTCGAGGGGGACAAGTGAGCACCACCGCCGAGCTTCTGAAGCAGGCCTCCGAGCTGTTCCCCGACGAGGTCGTCACCAGTGCGCACGTACGCCACTTCGACCTGCCGTTCGGCGCCGGCCGCTTCGCGCTGATCACGCTGGACAACGGCTTGGACCACACCAAGCCGACCACCTTCGGCCCCGGCTCGCTGGCGAACCTCAACGCCGCCGTCGACCAGGTCGAGAAGGAGGCGGCGGACGGCGAGATCGTCGGCGTCGGCATCACCGGCAAGCCGTTCATCTTCGCGGTCGGCGCCGACCTCAAGGGCGTGGAGATCCTCAAGGAGCGCGAGCACGCGCTCGCCATCGGCAAGGGCGGCCACGACGTCTTCAAGCGTCTGTCCGCGCTGGCCGTGCCGACCTTCGCCTACTACAACGGCGCGGCGATGGGCGGCGGTGTCGAGGTCGGTCTGCACTGCACCTACCGCACGGTGTCCAAGGCCGTCCCCGCGTTCTCGCTCCCCGAGGTCTTCCTCGGCCTGGTCCCCGGCTGGGGCGGCTGCACCCTGCTGCCGAACCTGATCGGCGCCGACAAAGCCGTCTCGGTCATCATCGAGAACTCGCTGAACCAGAACAAGCAGCTCAAGGGCAAGCAGGTCCACGAACTCGGCATCGCCGACGCGATCTTCGAGGGCGCCGACTTCCTGGAGCAGTCGCTGATCTGGACCGCGCAGGTCCTCAAGGGCGACGTCCAGGTCGAGCGCCCGGTCATCGACCGCGGTGAGGCGTGGGACCAGGCCGTCGCCAAGGGCCGGTTCATCGCCGACTCCAAGGTGCACGGCGCGGCCCCGGCCGCCTACCGGGCCCTGGACATCATCGCGGCCGCCAAGAACGGCGACCTGCAGCAGGGCTACGACGCCGAGGACCAGGCCCTCGCGGACCTGATCATGAGCGGCGAACTGCGTGCCGGCATCTACGCGTTCAACCTCGTGCAGAAGCGCGGCAAGCGTCCCGCCGGCGCCCCGGACAAGAACCTGGCGCGTCCGGTCACCAAGGTCGGCGTGGTCGGCGCCGGTCTGATGGCCTCGCAGCTCGCCCTGCTGTTCCTGCGCCGCCTGGAGGTGCCGGTCGTGCTGACCGACATCGACCAGGAGCGCGTCGACAAGGGCGTGGGCTATGTCCACGCCGAGATCGACAAGCTGCTCGGCAAGGGCCGGATCAACCAGGACAAGGCCAACCGCCTCAAGGCGCTGGTCACCGGTGTCCTGGACAAGGCCGAGGGCTTCGCGGACGCGGACTTCATCATCGAGGCCGTGTTCGAGGAGATGGGCGTCAAGCAGAAGGTGTTCGCGGAGGTCGAGGCGGTCGCCCCGGCGCACGCGATCCTCGCCACCAACACCTCCTCGCTGTCCGTCTCCGAGATGGCGACGAAGCTGAAGCACCCCGAGCGGGTCGTCGGCTTCCACTTCTTCAACCCGGTCGCGGTGCTGCCGCTGCTGGAGATCGTCCGCGGCGAGCAGACCGACGACGCCTCCCTGGCCACGGCGTTCGCCGTCGCCAAGAAGCTGAAGAAGACCGCGGTCCTGGTCAAGGACGCCCCGGCGTTCGTCGTGAACCGCATCCTGACCCGCTTCATGGGCGAGATCCAGAACGTCATCGACGAGGGCACCCCGGTCGAGGTCGCCGAGAAGGCCATCGAGCCGCTCGGTCTGCCGATGTCCCCGCTGGTGCTGCTGGAGCTGGTCGGCCCGGCGATCGGTCTGCACGTCTCGGAGACCCTGCACGGGGCCTTCCCGGACCGCTTCAAGGTCTCCCCGAACCTCAAGGCGGTCGTGGAGGCGGGCAAGCGCGGCTTCTACGTCTACGACAGCGGCAAGCCGGAGCTGGACCCGGAGGTCGCCGCGCTGCTGAAGCAGGGCGACACCGTCCTGACGGAGGAGCAGGTCCGCGCCCGTGTCCTCGACGCGGTGGCGCAGGAGATCGGGCTCATGCTCGACGAGGGCGTCGTCGCCGAGGCCCAGGACATCGACCTGTGCCTGATCACCGGCGCCGGCTGGCCCTTCCACCTGGGCGGCATCACGCCGTACCTGGACCGCGATGGCGTCTCGGAGCGCGTGAACGGCAAGAAGTTCCTTCAGCCGGGCGTAGCGTCGGTTCCGGCGTGACAGCGTGACAGCAGGAAGGGCCCCCGCCGCCGCGGGGGCCCTTTCGCGTGGTCAGACCTGCCGCCACGCCTCCAGCGCCAGTCCGGGCTCGTCCTTGCGGCGGGTCAGCAGGAGTTGGCCGGTCGACGGCGACAACGTTGCCGCGGCCACCCGGCCGTCGGCGTCGGTGGCGAGGGACACGGCCGCGTCCACGGGCAGTCGGGGACCCGACTCGGTCCACCAGGCGCCCGCGGACTCCCGTTCCGTCGGATACGCGGCGAAGGCGACGCGGCCGCTCGCCGAGCGCTGGGCGAGCAGGGTGCAGTCGTGGCCGTCGAGGTCGCAGCGGACCGCCGAGACCGGGCCGGAGCCGGCCGCGGGCAGCAGGACGGCCGGCTCGCCGCCGGGGCGCCAGGCGCACAGGTCGCCGGAGGTGTCGGTGTAGTAGAGGGTCGTGCTCTCGGGCGAGGTGGCCAGGGCGTGCAGGGTGCCCGGTCGCACCGGGGTCCGCAGGTGCTGCGTCAGGACCGGTTCGGCGCCCGGCTTCTCCTGGCGCCAGTGGAGGATCCCGTCGGAGGCGGCCGCGTACAGCTCGACCCGGCCGGACTCCCCCGTCACCGCCGCGAGCCCGTCCCGGACGTCCTTCCCCTCCAGGTCCCGCCAGGCCTCCCAGCCGCCCTTCTCCTTCTGGGCGAGCAGCCGCACCCCGCCCTGCCCGTCGGGCACGAAGACGTGCGCGCGGCCCTCGGCGTCCACGGCGACCGCGGGCGTGCCCGTGCGGTCGCCCTTCTTCCGCGGATGGCCGACCGGGCTCCAGTCCAGGGCCGCCAGACGCGGCCGGAAGTGCGTGGAGTGGACGAGCCCCGACTCGCCCTTGACGGTGGGCCGCCAGGAGACCAGGTGGGCGTAGCCGTCGGCGCCCTGACCGAGCGCCAGGACGGGGTGCAGCTTCTGGTCGCCGCCCACCGTGCGCGGGGTGGTCCAGGAGCCGCCGGGTTCGCGTTCCGCCCGGCACAGGACGGCGTCGCCCGACAGCTGGTAGACACTGAGCCGGCCGTCGCGGCCGCGCAGAAGCCAGTCGCCGTTCACCGGATCACCTTATTCCGCGGGCCCCAGCGGCCCACGCCCGGGATGCCTACAGCCGCTTGGCGCTGCGGAACAGCTTGGCGTAGAAGCCGTTTCCGTCGAGGCGCGAGACACCTCCCTGGTCTCCGATGGTCGGCCCGTTCTGCTCCTTGCGGCTGGAGATGAAGATCTTGTGGCCCTCGGTGTCCGGGCCGAGGTAGATCGCGGAGTGGTCCATGTGGTTGCCGGTGCGGTGGTCCATCTTGAAGAACAGCAGATCGCCGGGCTGGAGCACGTCGATGTTCTGCGGCCGGACGTACCAGGGGCTCGGGCCCTGGAGCTTGATGATGTCCACGCCCTCCTTGCCGCGGGCCATGCCGTCGGCGGTGCGCGGCAGCCCGTCGCCGTGGTCGTTGTCGGACATCAGCGGGTAGCGGGCCCGGTAGCCGTACACCAGGCGCAGATAGCCGGAGCAGTCCACCGAGCGCAGCCGGTCCTGCTGCGGGTACTGGGTGACGCCGTCCCGGAAGGTGTACGGGATGCCCAGGTAGTCGTAGAAGTCGGTCTGTTCGTAGCGGTCGACGCCGTCGGACTTCAGGGGGCCGTAGTAGGCGTGGCCCGCGTACTGGATGCCCTGGTCGTCCTTCTTGACCGGCGCGCCCACGATGTACTGGAAGGCGAACGCGAAGATGTCGTCCTCCTCGCTGCCGTAGTACTGCTTGAACCAGTCCTTGAACCACTGCTGCTTCTCGGCGCCCTTGGTCCACGGCTCGGGCATCAGGCGCACCCAGTCGTCGGTGACCAGCTTGGTGCTGGTGTTGGACGGTTCGCTGAAGGTGCGGGTCGGGCCCTTGAGGGTGGCGGTGCGGGCGCCGTCGGTGAAGGTGGCGATGACCGCGCCCTTGCCGTCGCGCAGCACCGAGCGCGCCGGGTTGTTCAGCCGTTCCCAGGTCTGCTTGCCGGTCGCCCCGCTCGAGCCGTGCAGGTTCTCGGTGATGGTCTGGGCGGCCGGGAGCTTCGCCTGCTCGTCCTTGCGCAGTTCATAGGTGCAGTAGGCGCTGCCCGCGAGCAGCGCCACGACCGTCACCGTGTGCAGGACGGGGCGGCCTTTGCGCTTCGGCATGGTGGGGGCTCCAGTGATGCGTCGGGTACGGGCGGTTCAGGCGGACGGCATGGCGCCGAGCAGGATGCCGGCGGTCAGCACGACGTAGGTGGCGAGGGTGACCGAGCCGACGGACAGCAGGGTCGCGCCCTTGGGCTGGCGGACCAGCTGGTAGCCGACCAGGCCGGGGACGATGAAGCCGAGGGTCTGGTTGGCGTACAGCAGCGGGAACTCCATCTGCAGCACGATGATCACCGTGGCCTGGATGAGCACGCCGCTGAGCACGACGGCCGCGAACAGCCGCTTGCCGTACAGGATCACGAACTTCTGCATGAGCAGGGTGGCGAGGTAGGTCAGCACGGTGACGCCGACCACCAGCGCGGCCCGCTGGAGGTCCTCGATCAGGGTGAGCGCGAGCCAGCCCGGAGTGATCATGCCGCCCGGCGACAGGTTGGTCGTCAGGTAGCACATGAGCGAGAACATCAGGCCCAGGCCGATGCCGATCGCGGCGATCTCGGGGGTGAGGACGGAGGGGATCAACGCTGTTCTCCTGGGCTGTGCCACTGCTGGCTGTCGTCGGCGGAAGGCTGGGGCGGGAGGCGGGGTTCGAACAGCCCGCGCGACCGGTCCGGTTCGTCCTCCCGGCCGCGGTCGGCGGGCGCCTGCGGTTCGGCCGGCGCCTGCGGCTCGGCGGGGGCGGGCGGGCCGGCCGGGTGCGGCTGGGGCTCGGTCCAGGCGCCGTACGACTGCGCCCGCTCGTGTCCGGCCCCGTGCCCCGGCTCCTCGTGCCGGTGGGGGTGGGCGGCGTCGCGCTGCGCCGGCAGCCGGGGGACGTACGGCTGCTGGTGCTGGGCGTAGCGCGACTCGTACGCCTGCGAGTAGTGCTGGTAGGGGTCGATGCGGGGCGCGTAGAGCTGCATGGTCTCCGAGGAGTCGGTCCCGTCGGGCGCGTGCTCCGTCCGGCGGGCCGGTGCCGTGGCGGCGGCGGGCGCCGGCTCGTCGGCGCTCTCGTCCGGCGGCAGTTCGGCGAGGTGCTCCAGCAGAATCTCGCCCTGCCCGTGGATGTTGCCGATCGCGACCATCGACGAGTCGGGGCCGAGCATGTCCAGCATCTTCGCCATGAACTCCTCGGCGTCGCGCCGGTCGCCGCCGAGGTCCACGGCGCGCGAGCGGAACCCGGCGGGGATCGCGTCGATGGCGGACTTGGCCGGGTGGCCGATGACGAAGACGCGCTCGGGGTCGAGGTCGGGGATGATCTCGCCCATCTGACCGTTGCGTTCGACGCGGTCGGGGCGGCAGTTGATGACCACGTTGAGCGGGCGGTGGATGGCGCCGAGGTCGAGCAGCTGGTTGATGTTCATCAGCGTCGACTCGGGGTCGTTGGCCGCGAAGACGTTGGCGAAGCGCAGCTTCTTCCCGTCGGGCGTCAGGTAGCGCTCGACGGAGAGCACACCGGGGTCCGGCGGGGCGTCGTACATGCCCTGCAGGGCCGTCTCGCGGTCCACGCCGAGGAGTTCGGCGACGGCCAGGGCGATGGCCACGTTCTCCTTGAAGGTGAACCAGCTGAACCCGCGCAGCTCCTCGTCGGTGACCGTCTCGGGGTCGGCGTAGACGAGCTTGCAGTTACGGGCGTCCGCCTCCTCCTGGAGGATGTGGAAGCGGTCCTTCTCGGCGGTGACGCAGATGCCGTCCTCGGGCATCGAGCGGCACAGCGAGCGGGCCACGTCGTCCAGGGTGGGGCCCATCTCGGCGAGGTGGTCCTCGCGGACGTTGCACAGCACGCCGATGGTGGAGCGGATCAGCTTGGACTGGTTGATCTCCTGCAGCGCGGGCATCACGGCCATGCACTCGATGACCAGCGCGTCCGGCTTGTAGGCGGCGGCCCGGCGCACGATGCCGATCTGCTCGACCACGTTGGCGATGCCGAACTTGCGGTAGACCGGCTCCTCGGTGGCGTCCGGGTGGATGAACCGGGCGGCGGTGCCGGTGGTCTTGGCGACGGTGGTGAGGCCGCCGCCGCGCAGGGCGCCCGCGCACAGCCGGGTGATGGAGGACTTGCCGCGGATGCCGTTGACCAGGACCCGGGTGGGGATGTGGTCCAGGTTGGCGAAGTGCCGCCGCTGTTCGACGACGCCCGCGGCGAGCAGTATCGCGCAGCAGACCAGCAGCACGGTGTAGAGGAAGAGCACGGGTGATCAGTTCCTTGTGTACTGCTGGGGCGGGTACTGCTGCGGGGGGTACGGCTCCTGGTACGGCGGCTGCGCCTGCCGTTCGGGCGGATCCTGGCGCGCCCCGCCCGTCCCCGGTGGGTTGGGGCCGGGCGGCGGGGTGCGGCGGGGCTGCTGCCTGCGCTGGCCCTGCAGCTGCTGGCGGATCAGTTCCAGGGAGCGGGTGACGGCGCCGACCTCGTCGTGGTGCTGCGGGAAGAGCACGGTCTTGCGGTCGCCGCCGGCCAGTGCCTCGGCCCGGTCGGCGAGGGTGCGCATCGGCCGGGCGACGACCATGTGCAGCCAGCCCAGGCAGGCGACGGCCGCGGCGGCGCCGAGCAGACCGGCGAGGACGGTGCGGTTCTGGGTGTCGTACTCCGGGATGGGGAGGTGGTCGACGGGCTGCCAGCTGACCACGCTCCAGTGCAGCGACTGGGCCGAGCCGCCGCCGGAGAACGGCGCGGCGGCGGCGATGCGCATCCCGTTGTCCCGGTAGAGCACGCCGCTCGGCTGCGGCTTCTTGCCGAGCCGCTGGGTGCTGGCCTCGACGAGGTCCTTGAGGTGGGCGTCGGGCAGCGACTGGAAGGCGAGGAAGCCGGTGTTGCCGGCGATGACCTTGTTGTGGTCGTCCACGAGCCGGACCACGCCGAGGCCCGGCCGGGTCAGCAGGGCGTTGAAGAACGCGACGCGGAACTCGCCGACCAGCCGGGCGCCGCCCCGGCCGGGTATCTCCGCGGCGGCGACGACCACGGGCTCCTTGCCGCCGCGGCCCAGCAGCCTGAGCGGCTTGTCGGAGATCCGGTTGGCCTGGATCACCTTGGGCTTCTTGCCCTCGCGGGCCTGGATCGCACCGTGGGCGTCGACGACGTAGAGGGAGCGGTAGCGCCTGTTCTCGTTGTAGGTGCGTTCCAGCACCGTCTGCATCGCCTCGCGCGAGGTCTTGTCGCCGATGAGGGAGGCGACGGACTGCAGGTCGGCGTCGCCCTCGTTGAGGGCGCGGCGGACCCGGTCGCTGAGCGTGTCGGTGCGTTCGCGCTGGTCGTTGACGAGCTGCCGGGGCACCTCGGCGGTGCTGTCCGCCCGGTTGACCAGCAGCATCAGCGGAGCGGACCAGGCCAGCAGCAGGACGGCGCAGACCGCGAGGAGGGCGCGGGTGCCGACCCGGCGCACCCCGCTCGGGCGGACGGCCGGGCCGGTGTCCTCGGCGCTCTCGCCGAGCAGTTGGCGGCGCAGCCGTTCCAGGGCGCCTCCGATGCGGTGCGCCTCGCCGTAGCCGGGGACGGTGACGGGCCGGGTCAGGTCGCCGCGGGTGAGCCGGCGGGACTCCAGGAACAGCCTCAGCAGCGGGCGCTGCACGGTGCCCAGCAGCACCGCCACGGCCAGGGCCCCGAGGACGAGCAGGGCGCCGCCCGTGGCCAGCCCCAACACCGGGGACTGGGCCCGGCCGGACTCCTCGGTCACCCTCACCATCGAGACCACGGACAGGCCGAGCCCGGTGGCGGTGGTGCGCTCGCCGGGCTCGGCCGCGGCGAGCGTGGCGTATCCGGCGACGGAGCGGTCGCCGGACAGCTTGCCGCCGAGCAGGCTGCCGCTGACGCCCTGATAGCCGCCGGTGCCGGGTTCCTTGCTGCTGCGCGGGTCCTGCTGGGCGCGGCGGGCGGCCTGCCCGGCGAACTCCTTCAGCTGCTCGCGGGAGGCCGTGAGGTCCTTGCGGTCGATGCTGTTGCGCGCCGACGCGGGGTCGGCGATGCCGTCCTCGCTGAGGATCGTGCCGCCGGAGTCGACGACGGCGATGGAGCGGAACTGGCCGAGGCTGATGCCGGGGAACTTCAGGTTCCGGGAGGCGACCAGCAGCAGCTGCGGCTTGCCCGGCCAGGTCAGCAGCCCGAAGGACAGCAGCCGTACCTCGCCGTTCTGCTGCTGGACCATGCGCGGGGCCAGCCCGTCCTCGCCGCTGAGCGAGGACAGGTCCACGGAGGTCAGCGGCACCGTCTCGCCGCGGGCCGCGACCAGCTTGCCGGTGCGGATCTCGACGACGGCGGTGCCCATCCACTTCTGGTAGGTGCTGCCGAGCTTGTCGAGGACGGCGTCGCCGGTGACCGGCTGCCCGGCGCTGAACAGTGCGGCGGACCGGGTGACGTCCTTGACGGACTCGTCGATGGAGGCGCGCAGCGCGATGGCGCCGTCCTCGGCGAAGTGCTGCTGGGAGGTCAGCACCGCCTTCGGCACGCCCGTGTTGTCGACGCGTCCCAGCACCAGGGCCGTGATGCCGGAGAGCGTCAGCAGCAGCACCGAGAGGACCGCGATCGGCGGACGGATGCCTCCGATCAGCGACATGTCGGCTCGCAGGCGGGCTTTGTGCTGCCGCGCCGGGGGCGGTGACGCCACAGGAGGTCTCCTCTTGAAATGCGGTCCGGGCGCGCCGATGGAAAGACCGCACCCGGAAACCTCAGACAGACAAGAGGCCGGTTAAGTTGCAGTAAGTACCACGTGATCTGCGCAACATCGCGCAGCATCCGGACAAGGAAGGACAAATGCCGTGCAGTTCGGGACCGGTACGGCGGCTATGCGGGCAGCGGGGTGAGCGGCTTGAGTCCGTCGGCGCCCGCGCCGCGGTTGAGCAGGGTGCCCTCGGTGCGCTCGAAGGCCAGCCGCAGCCGGGCCCGCTGGGCGTCGGTGAGGCCGTGGTCGTCGCGGAGCGCGGCCGGCACGTCCAGCAGCCGGTAGTCCTTCGCGTCGTCGCCGGTGCGGTCGGCGGTGCCTCCGTCGCGGACGTTCTCGGCGTCCGGCGGGATCGTCAGCAGCGTCGGCTCGAAGCGCGGCTGGACGTCCCAGTGGCCCTTGCCGTGTTCGGTGAAGGTGAACCAGGCGATCACGCCCTCCTCGGTCAGACCGGTGGGCACCTCGTGCCGGGCGATCTGGTTGCCGAGCCCGTAGGAGATCCAGGTCCCGTCGACCTTCTCCAGCGGCTCGACGACGTGCGCGTGGTGGCCGACGACCAGGTTGATGCCGGTGTTCCGGGCGATCTGCCGGGCGAAGGAGATCTGTGCGGCCGACGGTTCCGGGTGGTGCTCGCGGCCCCAGTGCAGGGAGAGGATCACCACCTCGGCGCCCGCCTTGCGGGCCCGCTGCTCGGCGGCCTTGATCCGGCCGAGGTCCTGGAGGTTGGCCAGCCAGGGCTTGTCCTTCGGCAGCTTGTGCGGCTCGTTGAAGCCGTACGCGTAGGAGAGCTGCGCGACCTTGACGCCCTTGACGTCCATGATCAGCGGGGTGTCCGCCTCCTTCTCGGTGCGGGCGGAGCCGGTGTGCTTCAGACCGGCGGCGTCCAGGGCGTCCAGGGTGCGCTTCACGCCGTCGTAGCCGTGGTCGAGGGTGTGGTTGGAGGCGGTGGAACAGGTGTCGTAGCCGATGTCCTTGATGGTCTTCGCCTGCTGCGGCGGCACCTGGAAGTCGGGGAAGCCCGCGAACGGGCCCCGTGCCGGGCCCATCACCGGCTCGAAGTGGCAGATCGCCAGGTCCGCCTTGCTGATCAGCGGCTTGATGCCGGCCATCATGGGCCCGAAGTCCATGCCGTCCACGCCCTTGCCGGTGCGCTTCGCGTCCTTGCGCGCCTGGTCGACCAGTTCGGGGTGCATCAGGATGTCCCCGGCGGCCGCGACGGTGAAGGAGCGCCCGCCGCCCTGGGCGTCGTCGGAGAGGAGGCCGCAGCCGGAGACGGCGGCGAGCAGGGAGAGCGGGGTCAGCAGGGACAGCAGGGTCCGGCTAGGTCTGTTCACCGGGATATCTTGATACAACCATGAGAGCCCCTCGCTCACGCACCATAACGATCGCAGCACTTCTGCTGGTCATCGCCTCTGTCGCCGTCGGCCTCACCAGCCGGCTCCGGGCCGGGGGCGGCGACGCGCATGACGCCGGCCGGCCCGCTGCGAAGGGGGCCGCGCGGGTCGACCTGGCGCGGGAGGTGGCGGACTACACGAGCCGGTTCGGCCCCGGACACGGGTATCTGCCGCCCGGCCGGGCCGACCGCGAGGACATCGCGGCGGCGATCGGCCTGCTGCTCGACGGACAGCGCGCACCAGCGGAACGACGGCTCGCGGCACGGGACTTCACCGTGCGCACGATCGTCGACCGGCCCACCGGCCGCCGCTACGCCGAGGTGGCCGACCGCACCGACTCCGCGGTGGCGCCGCGCGGCTGGGGCCGGGTCTACCTCGACCTGGACCACCGCCCGAGCTGGTCGGTGCAGGTCCCGCACCCCGGCTTCGACCTGGGCACCGAGCAGCTGGGCGTGCGGGTGCTGCGCGGCTCGCCCGGCGGGGTCCTGGTGATCGCGGGGGCACACCGCAAAGCGGGAGCCGGCAACTCCGCGGACGTGGCGCACCGCACGGACACCGTCTTCCACGCCGTCTGCGCCGAGCTGGCCCGGCGCGGGATGCCCGGCGTCCAGCTGCACGGCTTCGCCGCCTCCGCCGTGCCCGGCTACGACGTGGTCGCCTCCACCGGCGCCGGGTCGGCGGGCCGGCAGGACGGGCGCGAGCTGGCCGACGCCCTGCGCGGCCGGGGGTTCCGGGTGTGCCGGGCCTGGGCGCGGTCCTGTCCGCTGGAGGGCCGCACGAACATGCAGGGCAAGGTGGCCGACGCCGACCATGTGCCGTTCCTGCACGTCGAGTTCTCCCCCGAGGTACGCGCCGGCGGCGGGCCGGCCGAGCGGGCGGCGGCCGCGATCGCCGCGGTCACGGGCCGGTGGGCCGGGGAACCGGCGCGGCCCGCATCCACGGGACCCGTGACAGACTGAGCCCTCCAGGAGCACGGAAGAGCAAGGCTGCTACCGCTATGACGGATCCCTCGGTCGCCGGGCGCGAGCCCCTGCCCCTGCTCGTCGTCGACGGCGCGAACGTCGTGGGCTCGGTGCCCGACGGCTGGTGGCGGGACCGCCGGGGCGCCGCCGAACGGCTGCGCGACCGGCTGGCGCCGCTCGCCCTGACCGGCGTGGCCGGCCTGCCCGGTCCGCTGGAACTGGTCCTGGTGGTGGAGGGCGCGGCCCGGGGTGTGGCCTCGGTGCCCGGGGTGCGCGTCGAGGACGCGCCCGGCAGCGGCGACGACCGCATCGTGGACCTCGCGGCGGCGGCCGGCGACCGCCCGTGCCTCGTCGTCACGGCCGACCGGGAGCTGCGCCGCCGGGTCCGGGAACACGGGACCGAGGTCACCGGGCCGCGCACGGTACTGGGCTGAGAGCGGGACGGGCCCTTGGATTCAACCGGACCAGACTCGCAGCCGCCCGGTGCGGGCGGTCACGGGGTGTTTCCGGGGGACGGCCGGGGCTCATCGGCGGGGGCCCGCACTCCCGGGGCCAGCCGGCTGTGCGTGCGGCCGTAGAGGAAGTAGACGACGAAACCGATCACCATCCAGATCGCGAACCGCAGCCAGGTCTCGGCCGGCAGGTTGAGCATCAGCCACAGCGAGGCGCACACCGACAGGACCGGGATGACCGGCACCCACGGGGTGCGGAAGGCGCGCGGCAGGTCCGGGCGGGTCCGGCGCAGGATGATCACGCTGATCGCGACGACGACGAACGCGAAGAGCGTGCCGATGTTCACCAGCTCGGCCAGCTCGCTCAGGCTGGTGAAGCCGGCGACGATCGCGATGATCACGCCCAGCAGGATGGTCGGCCGGTGCGGGGTGCGGAAGCGCGGGTGGACCCGGGAGAAGAAGCGCGGCAGCAGCCCGTCGCGGCTCATCGCGAAGAACACCCGGGTCTGGCCGAGCAGCAGGATCATGCACACCGTGGTCAGGCCGACGGCGGCGCCGAAGCTGATGACACCCGCGTACCAGGGGTGCCCGATGGACTTGAAGGCGTCGGCGAGCGGCGCCTCCACGGACAGCTTGGAGTACTTCTCCATGCCGGTGACGACGATGGAGACGGCGACGTACAGCACGGTGCAGACGAACAGGGAGCCGAGGATGCCGCGCGGCATGTCCCGCTGCGGGTTGCGGGTCTCCTCGGCGGCCGTGGCGACGATGTCGAAGCCGATGAACGCGAAGAACACCACCGAGGCGGCGGTGAAGATGCCCATCACGCCGAAGTTGGCGGGCGCCCAGCCGAAGATCAGCTGGATCAGCGGGGCCTTCAGGTTCCCGCCCGCCGGCACCGGCTGGGGGTGCGGGACGAACGGCGTGTAGTTGGCGGAGTCGATGAAGAAGGCGCCGGCGACGATCACGATGAGGACGACGACCACCTTGATGGCCACCACCAGCGAGGTGATCCGCGCCGACAGCTTCATGCCGAGGACGAGGATACCGGTGAGCACCAGCACCAGGGCGGCGGCGAGGATGTCGAAGCCGAAGCCGGAGGCGGTGTCCCGGCTGGCCAGGTAGTCCGGCAGATGCCATCCGATGTTGTCCAGCAGGGAGCGGATGTAACCCGACCAGCCGACCGCCACCACCGCCGTCCCGAGCGCGAACTCCAGCACCAGGTCCCAGCCGATGATCCAGGCGGGCAGCTCGCCCAGGGAGGCGTAGCTGAACGTGTACGCCGAGCCGGCCACGGGGACCGTGGACGCGAACTCGGCGTAGCAGAGGGCGGCGAGCGCGCAGACCACGCCGGCCACCACGAAGGCCAGGGCCACCGCCGGGCCGGCGTTGTTCTTGGCGACCTGTCCGGTGAGGACGAAGATGCCGGTGCCGATGATGACGCCGACGCCGAAGACGGTCAGGTCGAGCGCGGAAAGGGATTTCTTGAGCGAATGCTCCGGTTCCTCGGTGTCCTGGATGGACTGCTCGACGTTCTTCGTCCTGAACAGCGCGCTGCTCACGTACCTACCTCCCACGCTCGGGGGCCACGCCCTGGCCCGTCATGATCGAGAGGGTCGGGATGCGTATGCCCCGGCACTGGCAGGTTCACGCAAGCGGGCCGGTTCCGCCACCGCAAGGAGTGGCGGGACCGGCCCGTGAGGGGCGCGTTCCCGGGTCAGTCGCGCGCGGGCTCGACCGAGTCCACCTCGGCGGCCGTACGGTCGGCGGAGGTCCCCTCGCTGGGGCGGAGCCGGGAGTGGGGGATGCCGTCCAGCTTGGCGACCAGTCCGGTGACCTGGCGGGCGATGTCCGGGGCGGTCAGGCCGATCTCGGCGAGGACCTCGGCGCGGGAGGCGTGGTCGAGGAAGCGCGGCGGGATGCCGAAGTCGCGCAGCGGCACGTCCACCCCGGCGTCGCGCAGGGCCTGGGCGACCGCGGAGCCGACGCCGCCGACGCGGCTGTTGTCCTCGACGGTGACGACGACCCGGTGCCGCTCGGCGAGCGGGGCCATGGCCTCGTCGACGGGCTTGACCCAGCGCGGGTCGACGACGGTGGTGGAGATGCCCTGCTTGTCGAGCAGGCCGGCGATCTCCAGGCACATCGGGGCAAGGGCGCCCACGGAGACCAGCAGCACGTCCGGCCGGTCGGCGCCGGGCTCCCGCAGCACGTCCATGCCGCCGACGCGGCCCACGGCCGGTACGGCGGGGCCGACGGCGCCCTTGGAGAAGCGCACCACGGTCGGCGCGTCGTCGACGGCGACGGCCTCCCGCAGCTGGGCCCGCACCTGCTCGGCGTCGCGCGGCGCGGCGAGCCTGAGGCCCGGCACGACCTGGAGGATGGACATGTCCCACATGCCGTTGTGGGAGGCGCCGTCGGTGCCGGTGACGCCGGCCCGGTCCAGCACGAAGGTCACCCCGCACCGGTGCAGGGCCACGTCCATGAGGACCTGGTCGAAGGCGCGGTTGAGGAAGGTGGCGTACACCGCGAAGACCGGGTGCAGCCCGGCGTACGCGAGGCCCGCGGCGGAGACGGCGCCGTGCTGCTCGGCGATGCCGACGTCGTACACCCGTTCGGGGAAGCGCTTGGCGAACTTGTCCAGGCCGACGGGCTGGAGCATGGCCGCCGTGATGGCGACGACGTCCTCGCGCTCCTCGCCGAGCCTGACCATCTCGTCCCCGAAGACGGAGGTCCAGTCGGCGCCCGAGCTGGCGATCGGCAGGCCGGTGTCCGGGTGGATCTTGCCGACGGCGTGGAAGCGGTCGGCCTCGTCCTGCAGGGCGGGCTGGTAGCCGCGGCCCTTCTCGGTGAGGCAGTGCACGATGACCGGCCCGCCGAACCGCTTGGCCCGCGCCAGCGCCGACTCCAGCGCCTCGATGTCGTGACCGTCGATCGGGCCGACGTACTTCAGGCCCAGGTCCTCGAACATGCCCTGCGGGGCGATGAAGTCCTTGAACCCCTTCTTCGCCCCGTGCAGGGTCTCGTAGAGCGGCCTGCCGACGACGGGCGTGCGCTCCAGCAGCTCCTTCGTGCGGGCGAGGAACCGCTCGTAGCCGTCGGTCGTCCGCAGGGTGGCCAGGTGGTTGGCGAGACCGCCGATGGTGGGCGCGTACGACCGCTCGTTGTCGTTGACGACGATGACCAGGGGGCGGTCCTTGGCGTCGGCGATGTTGTTGAGGGCCTCCCAGGCCATGCCGCCGGTGAGGGCGCCGTCACCGATGACGGCGACGACGTGGCTGTCGCGCTTCTTCAGCTGGTTGGCCTTGGCGATGCCGTCCGCCCAGCCGAGCACCGTGGAGGCGTGGCTGTTCTCGATGACGTCGTGCTCGGACTCGGCCTGCGAGGGGTAGCCGGACAGGCCGCCCTTCATCTTCAGCCGGGAGAAGTCCTGCCGGCCCGTGAGCAGCTTGTGCACGTAGGACTGGTGGCCGGTGTCCCAGAGCACCTTGTCCTTCGGAGAGTCGAAGACCCGGTGCAGGGCGATGGTCAGCTCCACCACGCCGAGGTTGGGGCCCAGGTGCCCGCCGGTCTTGGAGACCTCCTGGACGAGGAAGGTCCGGATCTCCTCCGCCAGCTGGTCCAGCTCCTCCAGGCTGAGCCGGTCCAGATCGCGCGGTCCCCTGATGCGGGTCAGCAGCGGCACCCGTGCCTCCTTGCAATAGAGCTGATCGAGCTTTCGCCGGGCTCGCCCGAGTCTAATGTTCATGCTTTGCCCGACACGACAGCGCCCGGCACGTTTCCCGTGCCGGGCGCTGTCGTCCATCCGGGGCCGCTACGCGCGACCAGCGCTCTTCTGCGTCTTGCGGGTCACCGCGTCGATGACCACTGTGGCGAGCAGAACACCGCCGGTGATCATGTACTGCACCGGCGAGGCGATGCCCTGCAGCGCGAGGCCGTACTGGATCGAGACGATCACCAGCACACCGAGGAGCGCGTTCCAGGTGCGGCCACGCCCGCCGAAGAGGGACGTGCCACCGATCACGGCCGCCGCGATCGCGTTCATCAGCAGGTCACCGCCACCGGCGCCCTGGTTGGCGGACGCGATCTTGGAGGCGATGAACAGACCGCCGATCGCCGCGAACGTACCGGAGATGGCGAACACCGAGATGCGGACCATGTCCACGTTGATGCCGGCACGGCGGGACGCCTCGACGCTGCCGCCGAGCGCGAAGACCTTGCGGCCGTAGGAGGTGCGGCGCAGCGCGAAGTCCGTGATGAACAGCACGGCGACGAAGATCACCACGGCCAGCGGCAGGCCCTTGTACTGGTTGAAGACGATCGCGGCGGCGAAGGCCACGACGGCCAGCAGCACGGTGCGCAGGACGGTCTCGCTCAGCGGGCGGGACGGCACGCCAGCGGCCTCGCGGCGCTTGTTGCCGAAGTAGGAGCTGAGGAAGAACAGCACCGTCACCGCGATGGCCAGACCGTAGGCGGCGGCCACGTCGGAGAAGTAGTAGCTGGTGAGCTTGGCGACGAGACCGGTGTCGTTCAGGTTGATCGTGCCGTTGTCGCCGAGGATCTTGAGCATGAGGCCGTTCCAGAACAGCAGACCGGCCAGGGTGACCGCGAACGCCGGCACGCCGATCTTCGCGAAGAAGAAGCCCTGCAGCGCGCCCGCGACCGTCCCGGTGAGGATCGACAGCACCAGTGCCAGGATCTCGTTCATGCCGTGGGTGACGTTGAGCACCGCGAAGGTGGCACCCGCGACACCGGAGAGCGAACCGACCGACAGGTCGATCTCGCCGAGCAGCAGCACGAACACGATGCCGACGGCGATCATGCCCGTGCCGACCATGGCGACGGAGATGTCGGAGAGGTTGCCCGCGGTGAGGAAGTTGGAGTTCAGGCTCTGGAAGATGATCCAGATGATCGCCAGGCCGATGACGACCGGGATGGAGCCGAGGTCGCCGGCCTTCATCTTGCGCTTGAACTCGGTGACGTAGCCCGCGAGGCCCTGCTCACGCACCAGCAGACGGGGGTCGACAGCGACGTCGGAGCCGCGTGCTGCCTCGGGGTTCTCCACGGGTGTGTCCTCGGGGGGCGTGGAGGTCTTGTCGATGCTCACTTCTTGATCTCCCCATTGCTGCGCGCCGCACGACGGGTCACGGCGTTGTCCGTGGCGCCGGTGATGGCGGAGATGATCTCTTCCTGCGAGGTCGACTTGACCTCGAAGACGCCGTTGTTCTTGCCCAGACGCAGGACGGCCACCTTGTCGGCGACGGCCTTGACGTCGGCCATGTTGTGGCTGATGAGGATCACGGCGTGACCGCGCTCCCGCAGCCTCTCCACCAGGTCGAGGACCTGGGCGGTCTGCTCGACGCCGAGCGCGGCGGTGGGCTCGTCGAGGATGACCAGCTTGGGCTCGCCGAGCATGGAGCGGGCGATGGCCACGACCTGGCGCTGGCCGCCGGAGAGCGAGGCGATCGGGATGCGGACGCTGGGGATGCGGATGGAGAGCTGGTCCAGCAGCTCGCGCGAGCGGCGCTCCATCTCGACCTCGTCCAGCACACCGCGGCGGCGGATCTCCCGGCCGAGGAACAGGTTGCCGACGACGTCGATGTTGTCGCACAGCGCGAGGTCCTGGTACACCGTCGCGATGCCCAGGTTCTGGGCGTCGTGCGGCTTGTTGACCTGGACGGCCTTGCCGTCCCATTCGATGACGCCCTCATCGATGGGGTGCACGCCGGCGATCGTCTTGACCAGCGTGGACTTTCCGGCACCGTTGTCGCCCACCAGGGCGACCACCTCACCGGCGTGGACCTCAAGCTCTACGTCGGTGAGCGCCTGAACGGCACCGAACCGCTTGGAGACCCCGCGCAACGCCAGCACGGGCGTAGCGGACACGTGAACCATCTCCTTCGCCGCCTGACCCGGCGGGAGGTTGTGCAGAAGTTTGGGGGGTAGATCCGTCCGGCGCCCCGCACCGAGCTTGCGGGGCTGTTTGTGTGCGTGGGCGCCGGAGGAGCTTGTGGGCGCCTTTCCCACCGGGGGGAGATTCAGGAGTGAATTCTCCCGGAGGGAAAGGCTCGTGCGGCTGCTTACTTCAGGCCGATCTTGTCGCAGGCGGCCTTGTACTGCGAGGTGCAGATGTCGGCGACCGTGTAGACGCCGTCCTTGATGACGGTGTCCTTGATGTTGTCCTTGGTCAGCGCGGTGACGGGCACCAGGACCGAGGGCACCTGCTTGGTGGTCGGGCTGTCGACCTTGTCCTTGGCGACGGAGTCGAGCGACTTGCCCTGGGCGAGGTCCACGGCCATCTCGGCGGCGGCGGCGGCCTCGGGAGCGTACGGCTTGTAGACGCTCATGTACTGCTCACCGGCGACGATGCGCTGGACACCCGCGAGCTCCGCGTCCTGGCCGGTGACCGGGATGTTGGAGATGCCGGCGGCCTTGAGGGCGGTGATGATACCGCCGGCCATGCCGTCGTTGGCGGAGTAGACGCCGATGATGTTCTTCTTGCCCAGAGCGGAAATGGCGCCCTCCATGTTGGAGTTGGCGTTCTCCGGCTTCCACTCCTTGGTGTCGTACTCCTTGCCGACGTTCACCTTGCCGTCGAGCACCTCGTGGGCGCCCTTCTTGAACTGCGCGGCGTTCGGGTCGGTGGAGGAGCCGTTCATCATGACGATCTTGCCCGACTTGGCCTTGGAGCCCAGGGCCTTCAGCAGGGCCTCGCCCTGGGTCTTGCCGACCGTCTCGTTGTCGAAGGACGTGTACGCGTCGATCGGGCCCTGCGCCAGGCGGTCGTAGGCGACGACCGGGATGCCGGCGTCCTTCGCCTTCTGGACCGAGTTCTTGATGGCCGCGGCGTCCACCGCGTCCACGATCAGGACGTCCACCTTGTTGGTGACCATGGTGTCGACCTGCTGGTTCTGCAGGCTGGCGTCCTGCTTGGCGTTGGCGTAGACGATCTTGCCCTTGCCGTTCGTGAGCTCCTTGACCTTCTTCTCGATCAAGGGCTTGTCGAACTTCTCGTAACGGGCGGTCTGGTTCTCCGGCAGGAGCAGGCCGACCGTGATGGCGTCGCCCTTCTTGGGGCTGGAAGACTTGGAGGAGCCGCCACCGGACTCCTTGGCGCTGCCACAGGCGGCGAGAGAGACGGCCATGGCACCAGCAGCAACGGCGAAGGCCGCACGACGCATACGCGTGTTCACTTCAGAAACCTCCCTGACGAGGCCGCGTCGTTGCGGCCGAGGTGGCTGGAAGTCAACTCGGCCACACGTGCGACGTCAAGAAGTAAATCCTTAACGAGATGGCAACGGTGCCATCCGTTTTCTAAGTGAAGGCAGGGGCCGCCATCGGCAGCGACCCGTCCAAAAGAGTCGAATCACCCATCTCGCTGAGGGCGAGGGCGAGCGCTCCGAGCACCTCGGCACGGCCGCCAAGTGCCCCCGGGAGAACGGACAGTTGACGCGCCGCACTGGGAATGGCGTAGCGGCCGACGGACTCCCTGATCGGCCCGAGCACCAGCTCACCGGCCTCGGCGAGATCACCGCCGAGCACCACCCGGCTCGGGTTCAGCAGATTGCAGAGATTGGCCACCCCACTGCCGATGTGGCGGCCGACGTCGGCGATCACCCGACGGCAGCCCGGGTCTCCGTCCCTGGCCAGCCGCACGATGCCTTCCATGGTCAGGTCGGGGCCGTGACTGGGCTGGAGCAGCGGGAGCACATAGCGCGCGGCCGCGAACGTCTCCAGGCAGCCGCGGTTCCCGCAACGGCAGACCGGGCCGGACTCATCGAGTGTAATATGTCCGATTTCACCGGCCGTGCCGCCCGGGCCGCGGTAGATCTTGCCGTCGATCACCAGACCGGCGCCGACACCGCTCGCCACCTTGATGTACGCGAGGTCCCGCACGCCCTTCCCGCTGCCCCAGACCAGCTCGCCGAGGGCGCCGAGGTTGGCGTCGTTGTCCACGTGCACCGGCACGCCGAGCCGCTCGCGCATCTCCTCGGCGGGCTTGGTGCCGCCCCAGCCGGGCAGGATCGCCGTGGACCCCAGCGTGCCCGACTCCACGTCGATCGGGCCCGGCACGCCGAGCCCCACGCCGGCCACCTTGGACCGGTTCACGCCGGTCGCCGCGATCAGGCGGCTGACCAGCTCCTCCGCCCGGTCGAAGCCCTGGTCGGCGGAGGCGTCGACGTCGAGCGGCTCTGCCTCCTCGGCCAGCACCTGGTGGGCGAGGTTCCCGATCGCGACGCGCAGATGGGTGTGCCCGAAGTCGACGCCGATCACGATCCCGGCGTCCCCGCTCAAGCTGACGCTGCGGGCCCGCCGCCCGCCCGCCGACGTGGGCGTGACCTCGACGGTTCCGCCGTCCTTCAGCTCCCGCACGATGTTGGAGACGGTCGCGGCCGACAGACCGGTCGTCCGCGCGATCTCCGCCTGCGTGAGGGACCCGGCCAGGCGAACGGCCCGTACGACCCGCTCCAGGTTGGCTCGGTGCAGCGACGACTGCGACCCTGGAGTCTCCACGACGACCTCCTGAGCGCGGGGCCGCTTCGGCGAGGCCCCGCGTATGTCCAACTAGTGAACTCTAAGCTGAGCCGTTCGGGGTGACTCACGTCAAGAGGTTGAGCCGTTTCCGGGTACCCGGGACACGCGTGCGCACGCCGCCCCGAAGGCCGGGACGGCGTGCGCACGGCCGGTCGCCGAGCGTGGCGCTACTTCAGGGTCGCCGAGGTCAGACCCGCCTGCACCTGGCGCTGGAAGGACAGGTAGACGACCAGCATCGGGATCATCGCGATGGTCACACCCGCGAACAGAACCGGCAGGTCGGAGGCGTATCCCTGCTGCTGCTGCAGTTGGATCAGCCCCTGGGTGAGCACATAGCGCTCGGGGTCGGAGCCGCTCTGCGGCTGCATGAGCACCGTGGGCAGGATGAACTGGTTCCACTGGCCCAGAGTGTTGAAGATCCCCACGCTGATCAGGCCCGGCTTGGCCATCGGCAGCATCACCTGGAAGAACGTCCGGGTGTGCGAGGCGCCGTCCAGGATCGCCGCCTCGAAGACCGCCGTGGGCAGGGTCCGGAAGAAGGCGTGCATGAAGAACACCGTGAACGGCATCGAGTAGGCGATGTAGACCAGGATCAGGCCCTGGTAGGTGTTCAGCATGTCCAGCCGCTTGACCATGAAGAACAGCGGGACGAGGGCCAGGAACACCGGGAACATGGCGCCGGCGACGAAGAAGTAGTACAGCAGCCGGTTGCCCCAGAACTGGTACCGGGCCAGCACGTACGCCGCCATCGAGCCGAACAGCATGGTCAGCGGCACCGAGAAGACCAGGACGATCACGGTGTTCAGGAAGTAGTCCCCGATGCCCTTGGTCCAGGCCCGCCGGAAGACGTCGAAGGACCAGTCGTGCGGCCAGCCGAACGCCGAGCCGCCGATCTGGGCGTCGGTCTTGAAGGAGCTGAGCACCAGCCACAGCAGCGGCAGCACGATCAGCAGCGCCCACACGGCGAGGAAGCCGTGCGAGAAGACGTTCAGGACCACGCCCTCGCCGCGCCGGTCGCCGGACCGGACGGGCGCCTTGGCCACGGGCTCGTCGGCCGGAGCGGGAGCGGTCTCCTTGAGTGCACTCATCGTCTCTACTCCCGCTCAGAACTCGATGCGCTCGCGGCGGGTGGCGCGCAGCGTGACGACGGACAGGATCAGGGTGAGCAGCAGCATGACCACGCCCATGGCGCAGGCGTAGCCGCTCTTGCCGTAGTACAGGAAGTTCCGCATCATCACCGTCGACATCACATCGCTGTGATGGTCGGGGCCGCCGCCGTACGCGCCCATGTTCTGGGTCATGGAGGACACCAGGACGAACATGTCCATGGCGACGATGCCGAGGTAGACCCAGGCGGTCTGCACGGTGTCCCACAGCAGCGGCAGGGTGATGCGGAAGAAGGACTGGTTGCGGCTCGCGCCGTCGATCAGGGCGGCCTCGTAGATGTCCTTCGGGATGGACTGCATGGCGGCGGAGAACAGCACCAGGTAGAAGCCCACGCCCTGCCAGATGACGGCGACCATCAGCGCCCAGAGCACCAGGTGCGGCTCGTTCAGCCACTCCACCGGGTTGTCGGCGTCGACCAGGCCGGTCTTGATCAGGACGCCGTTGAGCAGTCCGCCGCCGTCACTGCGGTACACCGCGTTGAAGAGCACGGCGAGGATCGCCAGCGACAGCACCTGCGGGAAGAAGTAGACGATCTTGTAGAACTTCGCCCCCGCGACGCCCTGCACCCCGCCGGCCTTGCCGCGCCCGCCCGCGTTCAGCATGAAGGCGAAGAACAGGGCGAGCAGAATGGTGATCACCGGGATGAAGACCAGGAACTCGATGTTGTGCCAGATCGCCTCGAGGAACACATCGTCGTGGAACAGCGCCTTGTAGTTGTCCAGACCGACGAAACCGAAGGTCTGCGACTGCCCCTTCCAGTCGGTCAGTGAATAGCCGAACGTCTGGATGTACGGCCAGATCACGAAGATCAGATAAAGCGCCACGGGAACGAGGAGAAACCCCGCGACGAACCGGTACTGCCCTTTGCGCATGGCGTTCCTGCCCTTGATATCCAGGTGAGCGCCAACACCGTAGGGGCGCGGGGAACCGCGCGACCAGCCACAACGCGACCGGTACTCGCAATACACCCGCACCCCACGGCGTCTAGGCGAAAATCACGCGTGCCGGTTCTTCTTCGACGCCGGGTCCTTGGCCTGCTTGTCCACCGCCGCCTGACACCTCTTCAGCCATTCCTTCGGCTGAATCCGCTTCGCCATGAGCTCATTGGACGCGTTCTGGATCGCCGTGTCCATCTCGCTGTACCAGTCGGGGTACAGATACCGGAACGTGTTCGAGCCGGCCGCCTTGGAGGCCTCCACCGTCGACTGCGTACCCGGCCGCAGCTTCACGCTCGGGTCCACCCCGTCCTTCAGGATCGTCAGGGAGTTCGCCTCCTTGGCGAACAGCGTCGACCAGTCCTTGGACAGCATCCGCCGCATGAACTCCTTGGCGCCGGGCAGGTTCGCCGCCTTCGCCGGGATGATGAACGGCTCGCCGGAGCCGGCCCGGATCGCCTCGAACGGCATCTTGCTGCCGGACAGCAGCGGCATCGGCAGGAACTTCATGTCGAAGTCGGTCGGCGTCTGCTTCAACTGCTCGTTCTCCAGCCAGGAGCCGCAGGTGATGAACGCGGCCTTGTACTGGTTCCACCGGGTCTGCGACTCGGTGTGGGTCAGGCCGTTGGTGCCCGGCATCAACAGGCCCTTCTCGACGACCTCGTAGATCGCCTCGACGCCCGCCTGGGCCGCGTCGGAGCCGACGAACGCCTTCGGGTCGAGGTTGTCGATCGCCTTGACGGCGTCGATGCCGCCCTTCTTGGCGATGAGGTCCATGATGGCGACGTTGATGTAGTACGGGTACTTGCCCTGGTGGGCGAGGCCGCCGATGCCCTGCTTCTTGGCGTCCTGGCAGATGGCGAGGAAGTCGTCCCAGGTCTTCGGCGCCTCCCAGCCCTTCTGCTTGAAGAGCTTGCCGGAGTACCACAGACCCCACACCGTGTAGATGTAGTTGAGGGCGACGACCTTGCCCTCCTGGACGCCCGGGTCGAGGGTGCCCGGGATCAGCGTGTCACGGACCTTCTTGCTCGGGTCGTCCACCGACGGCGCGTCCAGGACCTCGGAGAGGTCGAGCAGCGAGCCGTTCTTGTAGAGGACGTCGACCTTGATCTGCTGGGCGCCGGAGTCGTCCACGATGTCCGGCGGGTTGCCGGCGTTGAAGCGCGGCTGCAGCTTGCCGGTGATCTCCTGGGTGCCGGTGTGGGTCGAGGTGATGCCGAGCTTCTTGCTGAAGTCGGCTTCCCACGCCTTGGCGTAGTCGTCGCCGTAGCCGCCCTTGAAGACGACGACATCGAGTTTGCTGCCGTTCTTGGCGCCGAAGGGGTTGTCCTTGGACGACTTCCCCTTCGTGTTGCCCTCGTCCGAGCCGCCGCCGCCCCCGCCGCCGCTCGCGCAGGCGGACAGCAGGCCCATGGCGGGCACGGACGCCAGTCCGAGCGCGGCCGAACGCTTGATCAGATCGCGGCGGCCGACACCCTCGCCACCGTGGTGCGCAGTGGATCCCATGCTCAAGTCCTCGCTTTCTCCAGGACTCAGGCGGTGAACCGGATCCTCCCCGGCACCGCGGTCGGGTAGTGCTGGGTTGTGCGGGAAACGCCGACAGGTATAGTCCACTTCCCGCCAGCGGAGCAAGATCGAATGCAAGGTTGGCTATGGGTCTTTTCCGAGTTGAGACCTCGCGGAAATATGAGGCCCCTGTGGAGCACCTGCGAGAAAAACTCGCCGCATAAGTGCCTGAATGCCACAGCCAACACCCTTGACATCGCCGGTCACTTGACGCCCTACTGGTTCCTGCGCACCGAAGTTGACAACGTTGTCCAAAGCGGTCGCAGGAGGGGAAATCCGTAGATGCAGCGGAGAACGCGGCACAGATGGGGTCCGGCGGTCGTCCTCACGGCCGCCTTTGTCATGGCCGTCGGCGCGCAGGGCGCGGCGGTCGCCCTGCCGGCCAAGGCTCCGGCAGCGGACCGGGAGTTCGCATCGTCGTTCGAGACGGGTGATCCGGCGCCGGACTGGCTGAACACCGTCGACACCGGCCCGGACGGCGCCAAGCGCGCCTCGGGTGTCGACGGCGGCTACAGCACCGGCATACCGGGCAACGTCAACGACCATGTCACCGAGGTCCGGGCGAGCGGCGAGAACGCCGGCGCGGGCGAGGTGAAGGAGAACCTGGCCGACGGCGAGCCCGGCACCAAGTGGCTGACCTTCGAGCCAACGGGCTGGGTGGAGTTCGACCTCGACAAGCCCATAAAGCTGGTGACGTACGCGCTGACCTCGGCCAACGACTACGCCGAGCGCGACCCGAGGGACTGGACGCTGCTCGGCTCCACCGACGGCAAGGACTGGAAGACGGTCGACACCCGCTCGGGCGAGACCTTCTCCGAGCGCTTCCAGACCAAGTCCTACGACCTGGACCAGCCTGCCGAGTACCAGCACTTCCGGCTGGAGGTCACGAAGAACAACGGCGCCTCGGGCATCCTGCAGCTCGCCGATGTGCAGTTCTCCACCGGCGGCGGGGGCGGCCCGGTGCCGCAGGACATGCTGACGCTGGTGGACAAGGGCCCGACCGCCTCGCCGACGGCCAAGGCCCGGGTCGGGTTCACCGGGAAACGGGCGCTGCGGTACGCGGGACGGCACACGGCGGCCGGGCGGGCGTACTCGTACAACAAGGTCTTCGACGTGAACGTGAAGGTCGGCGCCGACACGGAGTTGTCGTACCGGATCTTCCCGCAGATGGCCGACGGGGACCGGGACTACGACGCCTCCAACGTCTCCCTGGACCTTGCGTTCACCGACGGCACGTATCTGAGCGGTCTGGGCGCGCTGGACCAGCACGGGTTCCCGCTCACGCCGCGCGGGCAGGGCGAGGCGAAGTCGCTGTACGTGAACCAGTGGAACAACGTGGTGGCGCGGATCGGTTCGGTGGCGGCCGGCAAGACGGTCGACCGGATCCTGGTGGCGTACGACTCCCCCGCCGGGCCGGCGAAGTTCCGGGGCTGGATCGACGACGTGTCCCTGAAGCCGGTTGCTCCCGAGCGGCCGAAGGCGCACCTGTCGGACTACGCGCTGACGACGCGCGGCACCAACTCCAGCGGCAGCTTCTCGCGCGGCAACGACTTCCCGGCGACGGCCCTTCCGCACGGCTTCAACTTCTGGACCCCGGTGACCAACGCGTCGTCGCTGAGCTGGCTGTACGAGTACGCGCACGCGAACAACGACGACAACCTGCCCACGATCCAGGCGTTCAGCGCGAGCCATGAGCCGAGCCCGTGGATGGGCGACCGGCAGACGTTCCAGGTGATGCCGTCGGTGGCGTCCGGCACCCCGGACACCGGCCGCGAGGCGCGCGCGCTGGCGTTCCGGCACGAGAACGAGACGGCGCGGCCGTACTACTACGGCGTCCGTTTCGAGAACGGTCTCAAGGCCGAGATGACGCCGACCGACCACGCGGCGATGCTGCGCTTCACCTACCCCGGCGACGACGCGAGCGTGCTGTTCGACAACGTCACCGAGCAGGCGGGGCTGACCCTGGACAAGGACCACGGGATCGTCACCGGTTACTCGGACGTGAAGTCCGGCCTGTCGGCCGGTGCGACCCGGCTGTTCGTGTACGGCGAGTTCGACAAGCCGGTGACGGACGGCGGGTCGAGCGGGGTGAAGGGCTATCTGCGCTTCGACGCGGGTTCGAGCCGCACGGTGACCCTGCGCCTGGCGACCTCGCTGATCAGCGTGGACCAGGCGAAGGACAACCTGCGCCAGGAGATCCCGGACGGCGCCTCCTTCGACACGGTGAAGGCGCGGGCGCAGCAGGTCTGGGACAAGCTGCTCGGCAAGGTCGAGGTGGAGGGCGCGACCCCGGACCAGCTGACCACCTTGTACTCCAGCATGTACCGGCTGTACCTGTACCCGAACTCGGGCTTCGAGAAGGTCGACGGCACGTACCGGTACGCCTCCCCCTTCTCGCCCATGCCGAGCCAGGACACGCCGACGCACACGGGCGCGAAGATCGTGGACGGCAAGGTGTACGTCAACAACGGTTTCTGGGACACCTACCGGACGACGTGGCCGGCGTACTCGTTCCTGACGCCCTCTCAGGCGGGCGAGATGGTGGACGGGTTCGTGCAGCAGTACAAGGACGGCGGCTGGACGTCCCGCTGGTCCTCCCCCGGCTACGCGGACCTGATGACCGGCACCTCCTCGGACGTGGCGTTCGCGGACGCGTATGTGAAGGGCGTGAAGTTCGACGCGAAGGCGGCCTATGACGCGGCCCTGAAGAACGCGACCGTCGTCCCGCCGATGTCGGGGGTAGGCCGCAAGGGCATGAGCACGTCCCCCTTCCTCGGCTACACCAGCACCGACACCCCCGAGGGCCTGTCCTGGGCGATGGAGGGGTACGTCAACGACTACGGCATCGCGAGGATGGGCGAGGCCCTGTACAAGAAGACGGGCGAGAAGCACTACCAGGAGGAGTCGGAGTACTTCCTCAACCGCGCCCGGGACTATGTGAACCTGTTCGACTCCAAGGCGGGCTTCTTCCAGGGCCGCGACGCCCGGGGCGGCTGGCGGGTGGACTCCTCGGCGTACGACCCGCGGATCTGGGGGTACGACTACACGGAGACCAACGGCTGGGGGTACGCCTTCAGCGTCCCGCAGGACAGCCGGGGCCTGGCCAACCTCTACGGCGGCCGGCAGGGGCTCGCCGACAAGCTGGACGCGTTCTTCTCCACCCCCGAGACGGCCTCCCCGGAGTTCGTCGGCTCCTACGGCGGTGTGATCCACGAGATGACGGAGGCGCGGGACGTCCGGATGGGCATGCTCGGGCAGTCCAACCAGGTCGCGCACCATGTGGCGTACATGTACGACGCGGCCGGCGAGCCCTGGAAGACGCAGGCGGCGGTCCGCGAGATCCTCTCCCGGCTCTACCTCGGCAGCGAGATCGGGCAGGGCTACCACGGGGACGAGGACAACGGCGAGCAGTCGGGCTGGTTCCTGTTCTCCGCGCTCGGCTTCTACCCGCTGGTGATGGGCGGCGGCGAGTACGCCATCGGCTCCCCGCTGTTCAAGAAGGTCACCGTGCACCTGGAGAACGGCCATGATCTGGTGGTCAAGGCGCCCGGCAACAGCGCCAGGAACGTCTACGTCCAGGGTGTCACCTTCAATGGCCGGCCCTGGACGTCGACGTCGTTGCCGCACGCGCTGCTGTCGAAGGGCGGGGTGCTGGAGTTCTCCATGGGGTCCAGGCCGTCCACCTGGGGCACGGGCAAGAACGCGGCGCCGGTCTCGATCACCCAGGACGACAAGGTGCCGGCGCCCCGGTCGGACGTGCTGAAGGGCGACGGCCCGCTGTTCGACGACACCTCGGCGACGGACGCCACGGTCACCTCTGTGGACCTGCCGGTGGACCGGGCCGTGAAGCCCGTCCAGTACACGCTGACCTCGTCGGCCGACCACACGAAGGCGCCGACCGGCTGGACCCTCCAGGGCTCCACGGACGGCGCCACCTGGCAGACCCTGGACCACCGCTCCGGGGAAACGTTCACCTGGGACCGCCAGACCCGGGCGTTCACCATCGCCGCGCCGGGCAGGTACACGAAGTACCGGCTGGTCCTGGACGGCGAGTCGACGCTGGCGGAGGTGGAGCTGCTGGCCTGACGCGCACCCCTGAGTGCGAGCGGCCGTCCCCTGCGGGGGGGGGGCGGCCGCTCGTCGTCGTGTCCCACCCGTCGTACCCAAGTGTGTTGACATCGTTGTCGGTTGCCGCGATAGAGTCATGTACCGGCCATGGACAACGTTGTCGTCGAGCCGCGTCGGCAACTGTGTCCGACTTCACAATCCAGCACCATCCGGGCGGGTTTTCCGAACCCCCCCCGCCCGGCTCGCGGACCCGGTGCGCCTGGACACCGGGTCCGCCCAGAGCCCGGGCGGGATACGGGCGCGGAATGTGTGCCATGTCTCAGTCCCCGCCGCCACCCACCGACCAGCGGTGATTCCCCTCCGCCGGGGCGGAGGGGACGTCCGGCCCGCGGACGGCCGTAGCCACACGATGAAAACGAATGCTACAAAGGCCGCATGTCGGACATCCCTGGCCGATCCAGGCGACTCTCCTGGCGGTCTGTGATCGGCAAAAGCCCACGAAGCGTCGCCGGGCAGGTCTTCGTCCTGCAAGTGGCTCTCGTCGCGGCGCTCGTCCTGTGCGGCGTTCTCGCCCTGGTCCTGCAGTCGGAACGGGACACGGGCACCGAGGCCGAACGCCGTTCCATAGCCGTCGCCCAGACCTTCGCGCACTCCCCCGGTCTGCTGCAGGCACTGCGGACGCCCCAGCCGTCCAAGGTCCTCCAGCCGCTCACCGAGGCCGGGCGCAAGTCGGCGGGCGTCGACTTCATCGTCGTCATGAACACGCACGGCATCCGCTACACCCACCCGCTGCCGAGCAAGATCGGGCACCGGTTCGTGGGCACGATCGGGCCGTCGCTGGCCGGCAAGGTCTACACGGAGAGCGTCCATGGACCGCTCGGTCACGAGGAGCAGGCGACCGTCCCGGTCCGCGACACCCACGGCAAGGTGGTCGCCCTGGTCTCCGCCGGGCTGAAGGTCAAGCACATCACCAACGCCGTGGACCGGCAGCTGCCCATCATCCTGGGCGCCGGGGCCGGAGCGCTCGTGGTGTCGACCGGGGGCACGGCCCTGATGAGCCGGCGGCTGCGGCGGCAGACGCACAGCCTGGCCCCGGACGAGATGACCCGGATGTACGAGCACCACGACACGGTGCTGCACGCGGTGCGCGAAGGCGTGCTCATCGTCGGCGCCGACGGGCGGCTGCTGCTGGTCAACGACGAGGCCCGGCGGCTGCTGGCGCTGCCCGCCGACGCCGAGGGACAGCGGGTGTCCGAGCTGCCCGACCTGAAACCGGACATGGTGGAGCTGCTGCTGTCCGGGCGCGAGGCCAGCGACGAGGTGCTGTTCGCCGGGGAGCGGCTGCTGGCGGTCAACCAGCGGCCCACGGACCGCGCCGGAGGCCCCGGAGGGACCGTGGTGACCCTGCGCGACACCACCGAGCTGCAGGCGCTGTCCGGCCGCGCCGAGGACGCCAGGGAGCGGCTCACGCTGCTGTACGACGCCGGTCTGGGCCTGGGCACCACCCTCGACGTGGCCCACACCGCGGACGAGCTGGCGCGGGTCGCCGTGCCGCGTTTCGCCGACTTCGTCACCGTGGACCTGTCCGACGCCGTGCTGCAGGGCGAGGAGCCCGCCGCGACCGCGACGGACCTCAGGCGCATCGCCGTCCAGGGGATCCGGGACGATCACCCGCTCTACGAGAAGGACCGGCTGATCGACTTCCTGCCGACCACGCCGCAGGCCCGGGGCTACGGCAGCGGTCACTCGGAGCTGGTGACCGACCTGTCCGCCGCGCCGGACTGGCGGGCGCAGGACCCGCCGCGCACCCGGGAGATCCTGGACTACGGCATCCAGTCGCTGATCACCGCCCCGATCCGGGCCCGCGGTGCGGTGCTCGGCATCGCCAACTTCTACCGGGCCAAGCGTGACCCCTTCGACGAGGAGGACCTGTCGCTGGCGGAGGAGCTGGTGGCGCGCGCCGCCGTCAGCATCGACAACGCCCGCCGCTACGCCCGTGAGCACGCGCTGGCGGTCACCCTGCAGCGCAGCCTGCTGCCGCGGGCGCTGCCCGAGCAGAGCGCCCTCGACGTCGGCTACCGCTATCTGCCCGCGCAGAGCGGGGTGAGCGGGGACTGGTTCGACGTGATCCCGCTGCCCGGGGGCCGGGTGGCGCTGGTCGTCGGCGACGTGGTCGGCCACGGACTGCACGCCGCCGCCACGATGGGACGGCTGCGCACGGCGGTGCACAACTTCTCCACCCTCGACCTGCCGCCGGACGAGCTGCTGAGCCATCTGGACGACCTGGTCGGCCGCATCGACCAGGACGAGGCGTGCCCGGAGGCGGCCCGGGAGATCGCCGGCGCCACCTGTCTGTACGCGATCTACGACCCGGTGACGCGCCGGTGTGCCATGGCGCGGGCGGGGCACCTGGCGCCCGCCCTGGTCCACCCCGACGGAAGCGTCACCTTCGCGGACGTGCCGGCCGGGCCTCCGCTGGGCATCGGGGGCCTGCCGTTCCGGACGGCCGAGCTGGAGCTGGCCGAGGGCACCCGGTTGGTGCTCTACACCGACGGGCTCATCGAGAACCGCACCCGTGACCTGGACGTGAGCATGGATCTGCTGCGGCAGGCGCTGGCGCGCCATGCCGGCCGGTCGCCGGACGAGATGTGCCAGGGGGTGCTGGACGAGCTGCTGCCCGGACGGGCCACGGACGACGTGGCGCTGCTGGTCGCGCACACCCGGGCGCTGTCCCCCGGCCAGGTCGCCGACTGGGACGTGCCGCCCGATCCGGCGGCCGTGGCGGACATGCGCGTGGCGGTGTCCGAGAAGCTCGGGGAATGGGGTCTCGCCGAACTCGACTTCGCCACCGAACTGGTGCTGAGCGAGCTGGTCACCAACGCCATCCGGCACGGTGCCGAGCCGATCCATCTGCGGTTGATCCGCGACCGCACGCTGATCTGCGAGGTGGCGGACGGCAGCAACACCGCGCCGCATCTGCGGTACGCCGCGACCACCGACGAGGGCGGCCGCGGGCTGTTCCTGGTCTCGCAGATGACCGAGCGGTGGGGGGTCAGGTACAGCCCGCGGGGCAAGGTGATCTGGGCGGAGCAGGAGCTGCCGTAGCGCGGCGGAGGGCCGCACGCCCGGTGCCGGGGGTGCGGCCCTGAAACCGCTGCGTCCTGCCGCTTACTTGCGGATCAGGTTGCGCAGCACGTACTGCATGATGCCGCCGTTGCGGTAGTAGTCGGCCTCACCGGGGGTGTCGATGCGGACGACCGCGTCGAACTCGACACCGGTGTCGGTGGTGACCTTCACCGTGCGCGGGGTGCGGCCCTCGTTCAGCTCGGTCACGCCGGAGATGGAGAAGGTCTCCTCGCCGGTCAGGCCGAGGGACTCGGCGGAGGCGCCCTCCGGGAACTGCAGCGGCAGCACGCCCATGCCGATGAGGTTCGAGCGGTGGATGCGCTCGTACGACTCGGCGATGACGGCCTTGACGCCGAGGAGCGCGGTGCCCTTGGCCGCCCAGTCGCGGGACGAGCCGGAGCCGTACTCCTTGCCGGCCAGGACGACCAGCGGGATGCCGGCGGCCTGGTAGTTCTGCGAGGCGTCGTAGATGAAGGAGACCGGGCCGCCCTCCTGCGTGAAGTCACGCGTGTAGCCGCCCTCGGTGCCCGGTGCGATCTGGTTGCGCAGGCGGATGTTGGCGAACGTGCCGCGGATCATGACCTCGTGGTTGCCACGGCGCGAGCCGTAGCTGTTGAAGTCGCGGCGCTCGACGCCGTGCTCGGTGAGGTACTTGCCGGCGGGGGTGTCGGCCTTGATGGCGCCGGCCGGGGAGATGTGGTCGGTGGTGACCGAGTCGCCGAGCTTGGCGAGGACCCGGGCGCCGGTGATGTCCTCCACCGGGGCCGGCTCCATGCCCATGCCCTCGAAGTACGGGGGCTTGCGGACGTAGGTGGACTGCGGGTCCCACTCGAAGGTGTTGCCGGTCGGGACCGGGAGCGACTGCCACTGGGCGTCGCCCGCGAAGACGTCGCTGTACGACTTGGCGAACATGTCCTCGCCGATGGCGCTCGCGACGACCTCGTTGACCTCGGCCTCGGTGGGCCAGATGTCCTTCAGGTAGACCGGGTTGCCGTCCTGGTCGGTGCCCAGGGCCTCGCGGGTGATGTCCACCTTCATGGAGCCCGCGATGGCGTAGGCGACGACCAGCGGCGGGGACGCCAGGTAGTTCATCTTGACGTCGGGGTTGATCCGGCCCTCGAAGTTCCGGTTGCCGGAGAGGACCGAGGTGACCGCGAGGTCGTTGTCGTTGACGGCCTTGGAGACCTCCTCCGGCAGCGGGCCGGAGTTGCCGATGCAGGTGGTGCAGCCGTAGCCGACGAGGTTGAAGCCCAGCTTGTCCAGGTACGGGGTGAGGCCGGCCTTCTCGAAGTAGTCGGTGACGACCTTGGAGCCCGGGGCGAGGGTGGACTTGACCCACGGCTTGCGGGTCAGGCCCTTCTCGACCGCCTTCTTGGCGACCAGGGCGGCGCCGATCATGACGTACGGGTTGGAGGTGTTGGTGCAGGAGGTGATGGCCGCGACCGTCACCGCACCGTGGTCCAGCTCGTAGGTCGTGCCGTCGGGGGCGGTCACCGGGACCGGGTGGGACGGTACGGCACCGGTGCCGTGGCCGTGCTGCGGGGCGCCGGCGCCGTTCTCCTGGTGGCCGTAGGCCGGGGCGTCGGAGGCCGGGAAGGACTCGGCGCTCGCCTCGTCGACCACGGAGGTGGCGGCGGCCGGCGTCTGGGCGACGGGGGCCTCGACGTAGTTGAGGACGTCCTTGGCGAACTGCTGGGCGGCCTCGGCGAGGATGATGCGGTCCTGCGGGCGCTTCGGGCCGGCGATGGACGGCACGACGGTGGACAGGTCCAGCTCGAGCTTCTCGGAGAAGTCCGGCTCGGCCTTCGGGTCCAGCCAGAGGCCCTGCTGCTTGGCGTAGGCCTCGACCAGGGCGACCTGCTGGTCCGAACGGCCGGTCAGGCGCAGGTAGTTCAGGGTCTCGTCGTCGATCGGGAAGATCGCGGCGGTGGAGCCGAACTCCGGGGACATGTTGCCGATGGTGGCGCGGTTCGCCAGCGACGTGGCGGAGACGCCCTCGCCGTAGAACTCCACGAACTTGCCGACCACACCGTGCTTGCGGAGCATCTCGGTGATGGTGAGCACCAGGTCGGTGGCGGTGGTGCCGGGCGGCAGCTCGCCGGTGAGCTTGAAGCCGACGACGCGCGGGATGAGCATGGAGACCGGCTGGCCGAGCATGGCGGCCTCGGCCTCGATGCCGCCGACGCCCCAGCCGAGGACGCCGAGGCCGTTGACCATGGTGGTGTGCGAGTCGGTGCCGACCAGGGTGTCCGGGTAGGCCTTGCCGTCGCGGACCATCACGACCCGGGCCAGGTGCTCGATGTTGACCTGGTGCACGATGCCGGTGCCGGGGGGTACGACCTTGAACTCGTCGAAGGCGGTCTGGCCCCAGCGCAGGAACTGGTAGCGCTCCTTGTTGCGGCCGTACTCGAGCTCGACGTTCTGCTTGAAGGCGTCGTTGGTGCCGAACTTGTCGGCGATGACGGAGTGGTCGATGACCAGCTCGGCCGGGGCCAGCGGGTTGATCTTCGCCGGGTCGCCGCCCAGCTCCTTCACGGCCTCACGCATGGTCGCGAGGTCCACGACGCAGGGCACGCCGGTGAAGTCCTGCATGATCACGCGGGCCGGCGTGAACTGGATCTCCTGGCTGGGCTGGGCCTGGGAGTCCCAGCCGCCGAGGGCGCGGATGTGGTCGGCGGTGATGTTCGCGCCGTCCTCCGTGCGGAGCAGGTTCTCCAGCAGGACCTTGAGGCTGTACGGCAGGCGGGCCGAGCCCTCCACCTTGTCCAGCCGGAAGATCTCGTACGACTCGTCGCCCACCTGCAGCGTGCTGCGGGCGTCGAAGCTGTTCGCCGACACGACAGTCTCCTTCATTGATGTGCGCGTACCACCGTCAATCGTGCCGCCACGCCGGTCTGGCCGATCCGCTGAGGTAAGGCTAAGTTAGGTAACCCTTACTGGCTGGCGGCTACGGTGCGTCTGGCAGATATCTCGATGTCGAGATAACTCTAGTACATGGGGGCCGGATGGTCATGCCCGGACACCCCCTCCATGCCGGTCGCGGCGCGCGGGGTCGCGCAATACGCCGAATTCATCTCCTAGGGGGAGAGTAGGGCCGAAATCGGGTACTCGCCTCCAATCGGGTGGACTGCCGCGTTGGCGCAGGTCATTGACGCGGCGTCACCCGAATGGCCCCCCATGACGGGCGGCATCTCATATCTGAGATAGCCTCAACCTCATGGCAGACGACTACCTCGTACGCATCGGCAAGCTCATCCGTGACGCCCGGCAGCACCGGGGCTGGACACAGGCACAGCTCGCCGAGGCGCTCGGTACCAGCCAGAGCGCGGTCAACCGCATCGAGCGCGGCAACCAGAACATCAGCCTTGAGATGATCGCCCGCATCGGTGAGGCCCTGGACAGCGAGATCGTGTCGCTGGGATACGCGGGGCCGATGCATCTGCGCGTCGTCGGCGGCCGCCGGCTCTCCGGGGCCATCGACGTCAAGACGAGCAAGAACGCCTGCGTGGCGCTGCTGTGCGCCTCGCTGCTGAACAAGGGACGCACGGTGCTGCGCCGGGTCGCGCGGATCGAGGAGGTGTACCGCCTGCTGGAGGTGCTGAACTCCATCGGCGTGCGCACCCGCTGGATCAACGACGGCGTCGACCTGGAGCTGGTGCCCCCGGCCGAGCTGGAGATGGCGGCCATCGACGCGCAGGCCGCCGTGCGCACCCGCTCCATCATCATGTTCTTCGGCCCGCTGCTGCACCGCATGGACGCCTTCAAGCTGCCCTACGCCGGCGGCTGCGACCTCGGTACGCGCACCATCGAGCCGCACATGATCGCGCTGCGCCGGTTCGGCCTGGACATCGCCGCCACCGAGGGCCAGTACCACGCGCAGGTCGACCGCGCGGTCCGGCCCGACCGCCCGATCGTGCTGACCGAGCGCGGCGACACCGTGACCGAGAACGCGCTGCTGGCCGCCGCCCGGCACGACGGCGTGACCGTCATCCGCAACGCCTCCTCCAACTACATGGTCCAGGACCTGTGCTTCTTCCTGGAGGCCCTCGGCGTCAAGGTGGAGGGCATCGGCACCACCACGCTGACCGTGCACGGCGTGCCGGACATCGACGTCGACGTGGACTACTCCCCCTCCGAGGATCCGGTGGAGGCGATGAGCCTGCTGGCCGCCGCCGTCGTCACCGAGTCCGAACTGACGGTCCGCCGGGTCCCCATCGAGTTCCTGGAGATCGAGCTGGCGGTCCTGGAGGAGATGGGCCTCGACCACGACCGCAGCCCCGAGTACGTCGCGGACAACGGCCGCACCCGCCTGGTCGACCTGACGGTCCGCCCCTCCAAGCTCGAAGCCCCGATCGACAAGATCCACCCCATGCCCTTCCCGGGCCTGAACATCGACAACGTCCCGTTCTTCGCGGCGATCGCGGCCGTCGCGCAGGGCAAGACCCTCATCCACGACTGGGTCTACGACAACCGCGCGATCTACCTCACCGACCTCAACCGCCTGGGCGGCCGCCTGCAGTTGCTGGACCCCCACCGGGTGCTGGTCGAGGGCCCGACCCGCTGGCGCGCCGCCGAGATGATGTGCCCGCCGGCCCTGCGCCCCGCCGTCGTCGTCCTGCTGGCCATGATGGCCGCCGAGGGCACGTCGGTGCTGCGCAACGTGTACGTCATCAACCGGGGTTACGAGGACCTCGCCGAGCGCCTGAACTCGGTGGGGGCGCAGATCGAGACGTTCCGGGACATCTGAGCACTCCCGGGGGCGGTGGCGTCAGGCGTCTTGTGCGGGGTTCTCGTTCGTGTAGGTGAGCAGGGTCTGGTCGGGGTCGTCCGGCAGGGTCAGCGTCTCCAGGTACATCGTGAGTGTCCCCCGCACCGGGTGATGGACGGTCCGCGGTCCGTGCGGCCTGCGGCGGACCGTGCCGCTGGACCACAGCCGACGGAACCGGCCGCTGTCCCGCAGCAGTTCGTCGACGAGGGCGGTGAGGCCCGGGTCGTCGGGATGCCGTGCCGCCGACAACCGCAGCGCGCCGACCACCTCCTCGGCCGTCGCGTCGTCGAAGCGGGGGCGGTTGCCGGCGGCTCGGTCCGGTGCGAAGACGAGCCGGGCGAAGTTGCGTTCTGGCGCCGAACGGGTCGCGAAGTCGTCGAGAACGGCGAGCGCGGCCCGGTTCCAGGCCAGGACGTCCAGGCGGCGGCCCAGGACGACGGCCGGCGCGTCGTGCAGCTGGTCCATCAGCCGCCGCAGCCCGGGGCGGACCCGCTGCGGCGCGGTCCGACCGGGGCTCTGGCGGGGCGGTCGCACCAGGTGCCGTAAATAGGACCGTTCGTCCGGGCCCAGGCGGAGGGCGTCGGCGACCGAGTCGATCACGGCGTCCGACACATTGCGGGTACGGCCCTGCTCCAGCCGGACGTAGTAGTCGACGCTGATGCCCGCCGCCAGGGCCAGTTCCTCGCGGCGCAGCCCCCGCACCCGGCGCCGGGCCGGCCCCGCGGCCAGACCGAGGTCGCCGGGGCTGAGCGCGGCTCGCCGGGCGCGCAGAAAGTCTCCCAGGTCGGATGCCATGACTCCCGGACTCCCAGACTGCGGCTTGCCAGATACCTAACAAGCATCAGATATCGAATAGCTATCGCGTATCGTACCCCTTGCCGGGTACTGCCGGTACCAGGAAGGCGGATCCCCGGAAAGCCGGTCCGCCGGACGGCGGGGAGGAGGGACGCGCCGGGCCTGGAAACACGGCGGGCGGCACGCAGGATGGAGAGGCACGGCACATCTGACGAAAGGAGCCTCCGTGCGCTACACCACCCTCGGGCGGACGGGCATCACGGTCAGCCGCATCGCTCTGGGCACGATGATGCTCGGAGCATGGGGCAACAAGGACCACGACGACGCCGTACGCCTCGTGCACACCGCGCTGGACGCCGGTGTCAACCTCATCGACACGGCGGACATGTACTCGGCGGGCGAGTCCGAGCAGATCGTGGGCAAGGCCCTGAAGGGCCGCCGGGACGACGTGGTGCTCGCGACCAAGGTGCACTTCCCGATGGGCGACGACCCCAACCGGCGCGGAAACTCGCGCCGTTGGATCCGGCGCGCGGTCGAGGACAGCCTGCGGCGCCTGGACACCGACCGGATCGATCTCTACCAGATTCACCGGCCGGACCCGACGACCGATCTCGACGAGACGCTGTCCGTCCTGTCCGACCTGGTCCGCGAAGGCAAGGTGCTCGCCGTCGGCAGCTCCGACTTCCCCGCCGAGCAGCTCGTCGAGTCGCGGTGGATCGCCGAGCGGCGCGGCCACGTGCCGTTCCACACCGAACAGCCGCCGTACTCCATCTTCATGCGCGGCATCGAGCGGGGCGTGCTGCCGACCGCCGGGCGCTACGGCGTGGGCGTGCTGACCTGGAGCCCCCTGGCCAGCGGCTGGCTGGCCGGCCGGTACCGGCGTCAGGAGCCGCTGGTGCTCAACGACTTCCGCCGCGACCTCATCGCCCACAAGTTCGACCAGACGCTTCCGGGCAACGTCCGCAAGTACGAGGTCGTCGAGGAGCTGGTCAAGCTCGCCGAGGAGGCCGGGCTGCCGCTGACCCATCTGGCGCTGGGCTTCGTCCTCGCGCACCGGGCCGTCGACAGCGCGATCATCGGCCCGCGGACCGTCGAGCAGCTCACCGACCTGCTCGCCGCGGCGGACGTGACCCTGGACGACGCCGTGCTGGACCGCATCGACGAACTGGTGCCGCCCGGCACCGACCTCAACCCGGCGGACGCCGACTACACGCCGCCGCACCTGGCGGACCCGGCGCTGCGCCGGCGGAACCGGGGGTGACCGGGGATGCCGGAGCCCGCCGTCCTGGAGGGGATGGTCTGGTGCGCCGGCTGTGGTGAACCGCTGCACCACGTGCCGGCACCGTTCCCCGGGTACCTCTGTCCGGCCGGCTGCCGTCCGCCCGTTCCCGCGGACGACCTGGAAGGACAGGTGGCCCGGGCGGTGCTGGCACGGATGTGGACCCCGGGAACCCTGGCGCGCATGGCCGAGGCCCAGCGGCTGCTGGACGGGCTCGGGTACCGGAGCCGCAACCGGGTGCCGGTGTCGCTCGAGGACGCCGTGCACCAGTGGGAGCACGCGTACGACCGGGCCCTGCGGCGCGCCCTCGTCCAGGAGGTGCTGGCCTTCGCGCTGCGCCTGGTCGTGGCACGCCCGGATTCCGGCGAGGACCTTTGTTTCGCCTGGCGTCGGCCGTCGGGGGATCCGGCCGCTCGGGCATCTGAGGCAGAATGGTGAGCAGATGCCGTATCCCCATCAGGAGCCTGTCGCTATGCTGTCCCGCATGGGGACGGCAGAAGAGCGTATCGGGCACCGCATCAAGCGCGTGGAGCAGGAAGTGACCGCCGCCAAGCACGCGGCCCTGCGCCCCTTCAAGATCAATGTGCCGCAGTACAACGTACTGCTGGCCCTGTCGCTGGAGCCGGGCCTGTCCGGTGCGGCGCTGGCCAGGCGCGGCATGGTCACACCGCAGACCATGTCGTCGGTGCTGTCGACCCTGGAGGGGCGCGGCCTCGTGGAGCGGCGGCCGCATCCCATCCACAGCCACATCCTCGAGGCGCGCCTCACGCGCAGCGGGAGTGCGCTGCTGCGGCGGGCCGACGCCGCGGTCGCCCAGGTGGAGGCGCTCCTGGACGACTGCTTCACGCCGGAGGAGGCCCGGCTTCTCTTCGCCCAACTGGACCGCTGTTCCGAGAAGTTGTCGGGGTGGAAGCCGGACAGCGCCAAGAAGTGACGCGCGCGCTCACGGCACCCCCTCGGCACCCTCCCGCCCCGGGCTCCGCCCGGGGCGTTTCGCTTCACCGGCCGGGCCCATGGACGCCGGCCGGACTCTGGAGGACGGCCGCCGCTCGCTCGCCGAGGAGCCGGGCACGCGGGCCTTCGACCTGATCGCCGATGCCGAGGACCCGGGCCGTTTCCACCTCTACGAGGCCCACGACGACGAGGCGGCCTTCGAGGCGCACTGCGCCGGCGAGCACTTCGCCCGGTTCTTCGCGGCCGTGGGCGACTGGGCCGAGGGCCCGACGCGGCTGGTGCGCGGCACCCGCGTGCCGGACCCCGCGGCCGGCTGACACGCGGGCGCGACGAAGGGGCGGCGGGCCTGGCCCGCCGCCCCTGTTCACGCCGCTGCCCGGGACGTGCCCGGCGCCGCCTCGCTTTGCCTCTCTCTTTGCCCTTCTTCTCTTTGCCCTTCTTCTCTTTGCCGGGGCCGGACGGCGACCCGGGGCGGTGGCGCCGCCCCGGGGGCGACACCCAGCAGCCGTAGCTGCAGGGACAGTACGGCCGCCTGCCGCAGGCACGCCCGCCGATCTGCCGTGAAGGCGCTCACCGTGCGGCCGCGAGTGCGGGCTCGGCAGGCCGGGCGTGGGCGGTGGGCCCCCAGTGGGCGAGCACCGCGCCCGCGGTCATCCCGCCGCCGAAGCCGGCCATGAGCACCGTGTCACCGTCCCCGAAGGCGCCCTGCCGGTGCGCGAGGTCGAGGGTCACGGGCACGGAGGCCGAGCCGGTGTTGCCGAACCGTTCCAGCGCCAGGTGCATGGTCGCCGCCGGCAACCCGATCGCCGGCCACACCTCGCCCAGCATCACGCCGTTGGCCTGGTGCGGCACGAAGTGCGCCACGTCCTCGCGCCGCACCCCGGCCCGGGCCAGCAGCTCGTGCAGCGCACCGGGCAGATGCTCCTGCACGAACGACCGGACCCCACGGCCGTCCATCCGGAAGAAGTGCGCGCCCTCCTTCAGGGTGCGTTCGTCGGCCGGCATCCGGCTGCCCCCGGCCGGCACGCTGATCAGCCGGTACTGGTCGCCGCGGGTGAGCAGCAGGGTGTCGCGGATCCCGGAGTGGTCCGGCACCGCGCCCAGCAGGACGGCTCCGGCGCCGTCACCGAAGAGGATGGCGGTCTTGCGGTCGGAGTAGTCCAGGATCCGCGAGTAGATGTCGGCACCGACGACGAGTGCGTACCGGCCGTCACCGGCCGTGCGCAGCAGCCGCTCGGCGACCGTGAGGGCGTACACGAAACCGCTGCACACCGCGTTGATGTCGAACGCGGCGGCGTTCCGCGCCCCGATCAGATGCTGGACGATGCTCGCGGTGGCCGGCTGCGGGTGGTCCGGTGTGGACGTGGCGAGCACGATGTACGCCACCTCGTCCGCGGCGACCCCGGCCTGTTCCAGCGCGGTCCGCGCGGCGCGCGCCGCCAGGTCCGAGGTGGCGTCCCGGTCGTCGGCCCGGCGCCGCTCGCGGATGCCGGTCTTGCGGACGATCCACTCGTCCGTCACGCCCGCGCCGCGGGCGATCTCCTCGTTGGTGACGACCGTCGTGGGCAGGTACGAGCCGGTCGCCACGATCCCGATGCGTGTCATCAGATTCCCTCCCCTGTCCTGACGCCCCTCACCGCGGCAGGCCCGTGAGCAGCCGGGCCCAGCCGTTCCTGCGCGCGTGGGCGGCCAGTTCCCCGTCGTCGCCGACGACGACCGGACAGCCGACGGCCTCGAGCATGGGCACGTCGCTGATGTGATCGCCGTACGCGGAGCTGCGCGTCAGGTCGACGCCCGCCACGGCGCCCGCGGCGCGCACGGCCCGGCCCTTGGCGGCGCCGATCATCGGCACCAGCACCTCGCCGGTGAGTTCCCCCCGCCGGATCACCGGGCGGGTGGCCAGCACATGATCGGCGCCGATGTCCTCGGCGACCGGGTCCAGACAGGCGAAGAAGGACCCGGAGACCAGCACCAGCAGCCGTCCTTCCTTGCGCAGCCGCCTGAGTTCGTCCTCCACCTGCGGCACGAACAGCCCGTCGGGGTCGTCGCGCCATTCGGCGAGGTACCAGCGCCGCCCCGACTCGGCCAGCCGGCGGGCGCTCTCCCCGCGGTACAAGCCGTAGTAGCGGCGGTTGATCTCGCTGCGCGGCGCCCCCCGCAGGGCCGCGGCCTGCAGCTCTCCCGCCAGCCTCCGGTAGGTGTCCTCCGGCTCGCCGCGCGAGCGCAGGTGGAAGCGGAGGAAGCGGAACATGCTCTTGACGCGGATGAGCGTCTCGTCGACGTCGGAGAACACGGCCGTCCTGGTCGTCCCGGTCGTGGTCATGGCCGGTCCTGCCTGCCCCGTGCGGCCGGTCACGACGGCATCCGGCTGAGCGTGAAGGAGAAGACGCACAGCGGCTCGCCCTTCTGCGTGGCCTCGACCCGCACGGTGTGCGAGGGGCCCGACGCGGCGGGTTTGCGCTCGGCCGGCAGCGCGCCGGCCAGGGTGTAGAGGGTGACGGAGCCTGCGGTCGGCACGGGCTCGGTGAGGTCGTCGACCCATGCGGTGAGCACGGTTTCGTCCTCCAGCTCGCCGAAGCGGGTGAACCGCACGTCCAGATCGGTGACGAGCGTCTTCGTCGTGGCGACGCCCTGGACGTCCTGGGCGGCGAGCACGGCCAGCTGGCGGGCGCCCTCGGCGATGACCATGCCGGGCAGATGGTCCTGCGGGTGGTCGAAGAGGCTGGCGTGGTGCGCGGGGATGCGCAGCAGGGCCTGGGCCACGCGGTCGGTGACGGCGGCGTCCACGAGGACGACGTTGTCCGGGTTGGCGCGGCCGACCAGGTGCGGCGGTACCGGTGTCCCGGGCGTGCTCACCGGGTACGTCGCGGAGGACGGCAGCGCCAGTCCGTCGCGGTTGTTCAGCCGCAGGGTGAGATAGCCGGTGGGGGTCTTGAAGCGCAGTCCGACGGCCGCCTCGCCCACGGGCCGGCCGTCGGCCGTGGTCAGCGCGAGCACGTAGTCGAGGCCGGTGACCCGTCCCTCGCGTTCCTTGCGGCTGGTGATCCGCACCGCCATCGCCAGGGGGAGCGGGGAGGACCCCACGACGAGCGTGGCCGGGTGGTCCAGCCGCAGCCCCAGGTGCGTGAGGATGAACTTGTTGTCGGCGGGCACCCCGAAGAACCGGTGGGCGCCGGCGAGCGCGGCCTGGCGGCATGCCTCCAGGATGAGCAGCGGGTCGTAGCCGGCGGGGCGCAGCAGGTGGTCGCCGTAGTAGGCGTGGGAGCGGGGCAACTGGGCCCCCGCGGCGTAGCGCTCGTCGTCGACGGGCTGCAGGTCGGTCAGGAACACCTCCCCCAGGGCGTCCCGGTGGACCAGGGAGCGGTCCACGGTGCGGGTGTAGTCCAGGGACGGTGTTCCCTGCGTTATGTCGGGGGCAGTCGTCATGGCTTCCTGTCTTTCTGTCGCGGATGGTGCTTCCTGCTCTGTGTCGTGCTGGTCGTGCGGACGGGGAGCCGGCACCAACGCGGGCGGAGGGACGACTGCCCGAGTCGTCCCTCCGCGGTGGTGCCGGGTGCGCGGTACTCGCCGGATGGGACCGCTGCGCGTGTCAGGCCGGGTACACGTCGCCCGGCAGCTTGCGGTCCGCGCCCACGGTGCCGATGTGCCAGTACGGGTACGGCGCGGTGGTTTCGCTCACCTTGTCCAGGCGGGCCAGCTCCTCAGCGGTGAACTCCCACTCCGTCGCGCGCAGGTTGTCCTCGAGCTGGTGCGGCTTGGTGGCGCCGATGACCGCCGAGGTGATGCCCGGCTTGGCGAGCACCCAGTTCAGGGCGACCTGGGCGACGCTCGCACCGCGCTCCTCGGCTATCCGGGCCATCTCGTCGACGATGTCGTAGGCCTGGTTCTCGTCGGTGAGCGGAGCGGACTCGGCAGGGGTGCGCTGCGCGAGCCGGCTTCCCTCGGGACGGCCCTCGCCCCGGCGGTACTTGCCGGTGAGGAAGCCGCCGGCCAGCGGCGACCAGGCGGTGACGCCGACGTTCTGGTCGACGGCGAGCGGGATGATCTCGCGCTCCAGGTCGCGGCAGCCGATGTTGTAGTAGCCCTGGTAGCACACGAAGCGGCTGAGGTTGCGGCGGTCGGAGACCGACAGTGCCTTCATCAGCTGCCAGCCGGCGAAGTTGGAGACGCCGATGTAGCGGATCTTGCCGGCCCGGACCAGGTCGTCGAGCACGCGCAGGGTCTCGTCCAGCGAGGTTCGCGGGTCGAAGCCGTGGATGTGGTACAGGTCGATGTAGTCGGTGTCCAGGCGGCGCAGGCTCGCCTCGACGGCCGCGTACAGGTGGTGGCGCGTGGCGCCGACGTCGTTGGGGTCGTCGGTGATCCGCCAGCGGCCCTTGGTGCCGATGATGACGCGGTCGCGTACCTTCTTCAGCGTGCGGCCGAAGAACTCCTCGCCCATGCCGTTCTTGTAGACGTCGGCGGTGTCGAAGAAGTTGATGCCGGCGTCGAGGGCCTGGTCCATCATCCGCGCCACGTTCTGGTCGTCGACCGTGCCGAACTCCGACCAGTTGCGGTCGGCGGCGCCGAGGAAGCTGGCGCCGCCGCCGAAGGTCATGGCGCCGAAGCACAGCTCGGAGACGGACAGTCCGGTGTCGCCCAGGTAGCGGTAACGCATGTTCTCCTGCTTTCGGTTGACGTGGATGGTCGGCACGCGCGGACGGCGCTGTCCGCGCGGCCGGCGGTGTGCTGCCGAGGGGGGCCGGGGCCGGGAAGGGAGCGCCCGGAACGGGGGATTACCGGACGCTCCCGGCTTCAGGGGCGGCGGGGGTTCAGCCCGTCGCGTCCGCGAGGTGGCGGTCCTTGACGACCAGGTAGGTGACGAGCGCTCCGGCCGCCGCGAGCAGCGCCAGGAAGACGAAGGCCACGTGCATGCCCGACGTCAGGCTGCGGGCGACCGCGTCGAGTGCCTCCGGCCGCCGGGCGGGTGCGACGGCGGACAGCGCCGCGTCGATGCGGCCCTGGGTGGCCTCGCCGGCCAGGCGGGCGGCCTGACTGCTGAACTGCGGTGCGTTGTCGGTCAGTTCGCCGCGCGTGTAGGAGGCCAGGAAGCCACCCGCAGCGGCGATGGCGACCGTCTCACCGGTGATGCGCATCGTGTTGAAGATGCCGGAGGCCATGCCGGCCCGCTCCACCGGGACGACGCTGACCGCGGCGTTGTCCATGGCGCCGAAGGCCGAGCCGACTCCCAGGCCGAAGACGAGCAGCGGGCCGACCACGGCGGCCGGGGACTGGCCGGGTTCGAGCACGACCAGCCAGAGCGAGCCGACGGCGATCAGCACGGAGCTGGCCGTGAGCAGCACCCGCGGCGAGACCCGGTCGGCGACCAGCCGGCCGATCAGCAGGGGCAGCGCGAAGACCGGCAGCATCAGGGGCAGCAGCAGAAGGCCCGACTCGGTGCTGGACCGGCCGCCGACGCCCGTGAAGAAGGGCGGCAGGAAGTTGATCAGCACCACGAAGCCGAAAGTGATGGTGAACGGCTGGCACACCACCACCACGAACGTCGGGTTGCGGAACAGCGACAGGTCGAACATGGGCCGGGCGACCCGCAGTTCGGCCACGACGAACGCCGCCATGAAGAGCAGGAAGCCGGCCAGCGAGCCGAGGGTGACCGGGTCGCCCCAGCCGCGCTCGCCGCCCTCCACGAAAGCGAGCGCGAGCAGGAACAGGCTGCCGCTGAACGTGAGGAGGCCGGCCACGTCGACACGGGTGGCGTTCGGGTCCCTGGATTCCCTGATCCGGGGCATGAGGGCGAGGGCGACGGCGCCGAGCACCACGTTCAGCCAGAACACCGCGCGCCAGCCCGCCAGGTGGACCAGGGCGCCGCCGAGCACCGGACCCACCGCCAGACCGGCCCCGAAGGAGGCGCCGAGGACACCGAAGGCCTGGGTGCGCCGCCGGCCGGAGAACGAGGCCGCCAGGATGGCCGCGCCGCTGGTGAGGACCCCGGCGGCGCCGATGCCCTGCAGTGCCCGGGCAACGTCCAGGACGACGATGTCCGTGGCGAGTGCTGCCACGGCCGACATGGCGCTGAACACGATGGTGCCGACGGCCAGGACCCGGCGCCTGCCGAACTGGTCGGCCAGCGAGCCGGCCGCCAGCATGCACGCCGCGAAGGTCACGCCGTAGGCGTTCTGCACCCACTGCCCCGCCGCGACACCGGCGTCGAGGTCGACGGTGAGGTCGGGCATGGCCACCGCCGGTGCGGTGACCGCCAGCGGGAGCAGCACGCTGGCCAGGGCGACCGCGATCATCACGACGCTCGAGCCCGCGCCCTCCCGACTCTCCGGCACCAGAGGCCGGGTCTCGGTCTGCGTGGTCATGTCCCCTCTTTCTTCCGCTTCTTCTCGTCTGCCGCATCTTCTCGGCCGCCGTGCACGACTATAAGATACCCGAGGACTGTAAGACATCTGATATCCATCGTCAATCTGAGACCTATGCCGAACCGACACGGGAGGAACCATGGCGAGCAGAGAAGCGGAGAAGCCGGCACGCGAGCACGACGAGGTGTTGATCGTGGGCGCCGGGCCCACCGGGATGATCACCGCCTGCGAACTGCTGCGGCGCGGCATACGCGTCCGCATCGTCGACCGCGCCCCCGAACCGTCGCCGTTCCCCAAGGCGCTGCTGGTCTGGCCGCGCAGCATCGACCTCTTCGAGGACCTCGGCGTGCTGCCCGAACTGCGCGACGCGGGCGTCCAGATCAACGCCTTCAGCTACTTCTCCGAGCGCCGCCGGCTGGCCGCTTTCCACTTCCCCCAGCACCTCAGCCCCCTCTGCCTGCCGCAGAACGAGACGGAACGGATCCTGCGCACCCGCCTGGAGCAGCTGGGGGGCAAGATCGAGCGCGGGGTCCGCCTCCTGACCCTGGAAGGCCTGGACTTCTCCGGCCGCATCGAGGGCACCGCTCTGGTGACCGCCGTGCTGGAGCACTCCGACGGCCGCATCGAGCGCGCCCGGGTGCCCTTCCTGGTCGGGGCCGACGGCGCCGGCAGCGCCGTACGCGCCCAACTGGGCAGCGGGTTCACCGGATCCACCTACGAGAGCGCCTTCGCCCTCGTCGACGCCCGGATCAAGGGACGGCTCCCGTCCGACCAGGCGCTGTACTACCAGTCCGCGTCCGGTGCCCTCGTGATCGTGGCGCTGCCGGAGGGGGTCTTCCGGTTCTTCTGCAGCCTGCGCCCCGGGGAACGGGTCGACGTGGAGAACATGCAGCGGATCGTCGACGAGCGCGGCCCCAGCGGCATCACGCTCGCCGAGCCCGTGTGGGTGTCGGAGTTCCGCATCCACGCCCGGCACGCCGGCGCGTTCCAGCTCGGCCGGGTCTTCATCGCCGGGGACGCCGCCCATGTGCACAGCCCCGCGGGCGGCCAGGGACTCAACACCGGGATGCAGGACGCCCACAACCTGGCCTGGAAGCTGGCCGCGGTGATCCGGGGGCAGGCCCCGTCCTCCCTGCTCGCCACCTACGGGCCGGAACGCTCGGCGGTGGCGCGGCGCGTCGTGCGGGACACCGACATCCAGACCCGGGGCTGGCTGGTGCGCCGGCCCTCGGCGGTGGTGGCGCGGGACGCGGCCTTCAGGGCCGCCGAGCGCACCGGGCTGTTCCGGCTGTACGCGCCCGTGATGGCGGGCCGCCGGCTGTCGTACCCGGCGACCCGCCCCACCCAGGTGCCCGGCTCCCGCTCCGCCTGCCGGCTGCGCTCCCGGATGCCCGGGGGCCTGCGGGTGGGGGCGGTCTTCCCCCGCGAACTCGCCGTTCCGCACGGCTTCGCCGGTCCCGCCGGCCAGCCGCACGGCTGGACGCTGGCCGTCGTCGGCCGTGACGCCGGCGCGGCCTGGCGCGAGCAGGTGGCCGGAGTGACGGCGCCCTGGCCGGAGGTGGCGGCCGTGTCGCTGGCCGCCGGCTCGGCGCGGACCGCCACGGGCTGCGCTGCACAGGGCTACTACCTGGTGCGGCCCGACGGCCACATAGCGGCCCACGGTCACCAGGACGACCTGGGGCGGCTGCGGGCCGAGCTCACCGAGTGGCTCGGCGCCCGCTGATCCGCGAAGCAGCGGAAGGGGGGTGCGGCCCGTGGGCCGCACCCCCCTTTCCTCGTCTCCGGCCGACCGCCGGTCAGGCGACCCGCTCGGCCGGCTCGCCGAGACCCAGCGAGATCTCACCGGTCGTCAGCAGGTCGAGCATCTGGGCCAGTTCGCGGTCCTCGGGCGTGGCCGTGCGGAACACGAAGTGCCGCAGACCGGCCTGCTCAGGACCGCCGAAGAAGCGGAAGAAGCCGATGTCGGCGCCGTGGGCGGTGAAGGACTCGTACAGGAAGACCGAACCGCCCGGCACGAGCAGCCCCCGGCCCGCCGCCGTCAGGTCGCCGGACGCGGCCTCGTAGAGGACGTCGCAGGTGTCGGTCACACCGTCCAGGTCGCACAGCACCCGGCCCGCGCCCAGCTCCGTCACCTCGGCAGCGCGCGCCGGGTCGTGGACCACCGCGGTCACCTCGGCGCCCAGCGCGGCGGCCAGCTCCACCAGGAGGCGGCCGATGCCGCGGTCGGCCCCGGTCACCATGACCCGGCGGCCGGAGACGGTCCCGGCGCCGCGGATCAGGCGCAGCGCGGTCAGCACCGCGACCCGCAGCGCGGCCGCCTGCTCGAAGCTGACGTGGTCGGGCAGGACCACGGCGTACTCGGCCGGGATCGCCATGCACGGCGCCCACGTCCCCGCCGACGCCACGCCCACGATCCGGTCGCCGGGCAGGGGGCTGAAGCCCTCGGGGGCGCCCCGCAGCACCACACCGGCGATGTCCCAGCCCCGCAGCCAGCCCTCCGGCAGCGGCTCCGCCTTGATCATCTCGTCGTGTTCCGGGGCCACGGCCCGCACCACGACGAGGATCTCGTCGTCGGCCTGCGGCGTGGCGGTGCTCGGGGCCGCGAGGGTCTGCCGGAACGTGAACTGCTCGGTCATGAAGGTTCCTTTCCTGCATGAGTCCTGCATGAGTCCTGCGTGGGTCCTGCGTGGTTCTCCGTGGGTTCCGCGTGGGCTGGTCTAGGCGTCCTCGGTGACCAGCACGGCGGTGCCGTCGAGCTCGTCCACCGCCACCACCTCGAACGCGTCCGCCCGCTCGTCGACGCACGCGGCCAGCGTCAGATGTCCCTCCAGCACCCGGAACCGGATCCAGGCGTGCGTGTGGTGGTCGTCGGGGACGCCGGGCGCCAACCGGACGCGCAGCTGCAGCCGTTGACCCCGGCCCACCGCGACCTGCGCGGCGGTGACCTCTCCCGTGGCCACCGCCAGGCAGACCAGTTCCTGTGCGGACACGGCCCGGCCGTGCAGGCGGACGTACGGCTCCGCGCTGCCGAAGACCCGCAGGGCCGGGCCCGGCAGCCCGCAGGTGCAGGCGGCCGGCTCGCCGCGGTCCGCGGTCCGGTAACGGATCAGCGGCGGGTTCCGGTCCGGGTGCAGCGAGGTGACCAGCAGCCGTCCGCCCGAGAACTCCACGTGCTGGTACGGCAGCGGGTGGTAGACGTCCGTCAGGCACTGCGGTCCGCGGTGGCCGGTCGCGCCGGTGCTCGGTGTCCCGTACAGGCGCCAGACCTCCGTGTACGGGAAGCGCTCGGCGATCAGCCAGTCGGGGGTGGTGTCGTGCGTCGCCCCGCCCAGCAGCAGCGTGCGCAGCCAGGGCACCGGGCGGCCGGCCGCGGTGCCGGAGAGCAGTCGCTCCATGGCTTCCGGCGGGGCCGCCACGGCGGTGACGCCGAGCCGGGCGAGGAGGTCCAGCCAGTCCTCGTGGCCCCCGTCGGGCAGCCGGCCGAGGGCCAGCGCGGTCGCGCCCGACTCGGCGGCGAGGCGGTTGTGGAAGTAGTGGTCCTGGCTGAGCCGGCCCGGTGGGTGGAGATTGGCCAGGACATCGGACGGACGCAGCGGATTCCACACCGTGCGCACGTCCGGCGCGAACATGTCCGCGGGGAGCAGGGTCAGCGCCGGGTCGGCCAGCGTGCCCCCGTCCGCCCACAGCAGAGCCGGACCCGCGCCGCCCGGCAGGCTCAGCGCCTCCTCGGTGGCCCGCGCGAGGTCCTCCCGCGTCATCACCGGAAGGTCCGCCAGCGCCGGCACCGCTCCTCCGCGCAGGTGGGGGGCATAACGGGAGGCCAGGTGCGGCAGTCGTGCGGCGCGGCGGAGCACTAAGGCCAGCGTGTCCGTGTCCGCCGGCTCCCGCACGGCTGTGACCCCCGGCGTGTGGTGATCCAACAGAACTCACCCCTTCTCGCTCAGGTACGGCAGCCGCCGTGCCGCCCACACTAAACTAGAGTCCTCTTTTGATCCAGAGTCTTTTCTTGGATCGAAGACTACGCTTTTCGTGCATCCCAGAAGATGCTTGTTCTGCAGTACATGTTTGTACTACGATCGATCATGACGTGACACTCACCACCCGCACGCCAAGGGGGATTTCTTGATGGGTGCAGAGCGCACGGAAACGCCGATCGCCGTCGTAGGGATGGCCTGCCGGTTCCCGCAGGCCGAAAGCGTCGAGGAGTTCTGGGCCGGACTGGTCGGCAACGTCGACGCGGTGACGCCGATCCCGCCGGAACGCTTCGACGTCGCGGCCCACTACGCCCCGGCCGCCCGCACCCCCGGCCGTACGGTCTCCCGCCACGGCGGCTTCGTGCCGGACCCGTTCGGGTTCGATCCCGGTTTCTTCGGCATCTCCCCGGCCGAGGCCGTCACCATGGACCCGCAGCACCGGCTGCTGCTGATGGTGGTCCGGGAGGCCCTCGACGCCGCGGGCATCCCCGCACCCGACGTACGGGGCAGCACGGCCGGAGTCTTCATCGGCCAGGCCACGGCGGACTACGCCGGCCCGCCGGCCGGTGACGACAGCCTGGCCGCGCACACCCTGCGCGAAGCCACCGGAAGCCACTTCCGCGCCATGGCCGCCGGACGCATCTCCTACGACCTCGACCTGCGCGGCCCCAGCATGACCGTGGACACCGCCTGCTCCTCGTCCCTGGTCGCGGTCCACATGGCGCGGCAGAGCCTGCTGTCCGGGGAGACCGACCTGGCCATCGCCGGCGGTGCGAACATCATCCTCTCGCCGCGGGACGCGGTCGCCTTCTCACAGGGCGGCATGCTCTCCCCGGACGGCCGGTGCAAGTTCGGCGACAGCGAGGCCGACGGGTTCGTCCGCAGCGAAGGGGTCGGCGTCGTCGTCCTCAAGCGGCTGCGGGACGCCGAGCAGGCCGGCGACCCGGTGCTCGGCGTCCTGCTGGGCAGCTCCGTCACCAACGACGGCCGGGCCGGCGGCTCGCTGGTCAAACCGGCCGTCGACGGCCAGGCGGCGATGCTCCGCGAGGCGCTGCGGTCCGCGGGAGTGCGCGCCTCCCAGCTCCACTACGTCGAGGCCCATGGCACCGGCACCCCCGTGGGGGACACCGTCGAGCTGCGGGCGCTGACCCAGGTGCTGCGCGAGGACGGACCGGTGCGCCGCCGGCTGCCCGTCGGTTCGGTCAAGTCCAACATCGGGCACACCGAGGCGGCCGCAGGCGTGGCCGGGCTCATCAAGGCGCTCCTCGTCGTCCGCCACGGGCTCGTCCCGGCCTCCCTGCACCTGCGGGACCCCCAGCCGCTGCTCGCCGGGGACGACTGCCCACTGGAGGTGGTGGCCGCCAACCGGCCGCTGGAGACCGGCGGGGAGCGCGCCCTGGCCGGGGTGAGCTCCTTCGGCCTGTCCGGCACCAACGCGCATGTGGTGGTCGCCGCTGCGCCCGCGCCGCCCGCCGTACGGCCGCACGGCCCGACGGAGCTGCCCGCCGGCCGCCCCGCTCACCTGCTGGTGCTCAGCGCCCACTCGCCCACCGCGCTGCGGCGCACGGCCGCCGACCACGCCGCCTTCCTCGGTGCGGACGGCGCCGGGCGCGCCCTTCCCCTGTGGGACGTGTGTGCCACGGCGGCGCTGAAACGGCAGGCGCATCCCTACCGGCTGTGGGCCGTCGGCGCCGACCACGACGAACTGGCCGAGGTGCTGAGCGCGCTCGCCGAGGACCGGCCGACCGACCACGGCGGCATGGGCGAGGCAGGCTTCGACGGCCCCCGTCCGACGGCCTTCGTCTTCCCCGGCCAGGGCTCCCAGTGGACCGGCATGGAGCGCTCCCTGCGGGCCCAGAGCCCCGCCTTCGCCCGCGCGCTGACCGAGTGCGACGCGCTGGTGCGCGCGGAGACGGGCCGATCCGTCCTGCAGACGCCGGCCTCCGCCACGGGCGACTTCCCCGACGACGTCGCCACCGTGCAGCCGGTGCTGTGGTCCATGCAGGTCGCGCTCGCCGCCCTGTGGCGCGACATGGGCGTCGACCCGGACCTCTGCGTCGGGCACAGCATGGGCGAGGCCGCCGCGGCCGCCGTCGCGGGCGGGCTCACCCCGGCCGACGCCGCGGCCGTGATCTGCCGTCGCAGCGCGCTGATGCAGGGCGTCACCGGCCGGGGCGCGATGCTGGCCGTGGAACTCTCCCCCGAGCAGGCGCGGGACGCGATCGCGGAGGACGGCGGCGCCGTGTGCGTCGCCGTGGAGAACGCGCCGCGCTCCTGCGTCCTGGCCGGTGACGCCGACGCCCTGCGGCGCATCGCCGCGCGGCTGGAGCGGCGCGAGGTCTTCCACCGGCAGGTCCAGGTCAACGTCGCCTCCCACTCCCCCGCCATGGAACCGCTGCGTGCGGAACTCCTCGCCCGGCTGGCCGATCTGACTCCTCGTCAGGCCACGATTCCGATGCTGTCCACCGTGACCGGTGCCCTGCTGGCCGGCCCGGAACTCGACGCCGGATACTGGATGGACAACCTGCGCGAGCCGGTCCTCTTCCACGACGCGATACGCCACCTGGCCAAGGAGAACACGCCGGTCTTCGTGGAGATCAGCCCGCACCCGCTGCTGCAGGGCGCGATCCGCGACACCCTGCTGGAAGCCGGCTGTGCGCCCACCGTGATCGCCTCCCTGCACCGCCGCGGGCCGGACGGACCACTGGCGCTCGCGCGGTCGCTCGGCGCCTTCTTCGCGCACGGCGGCCGGGTCGACTGGGAGCGCTGGTTCCGCGGCGAGGTCCGCCGGGTCCCGCTGCCCGCCCTCCCCTGGGACACCGAGCCGCTGCGGCGCCCCCTGGCCCCGCCGGTCCCGGCGCCCCTGCGGTCCGCCACCGAGGTGCGTGCCGACCTGCGCGAGGCGGTCGTGCGGGTGGGCGGGCTGGCTCCTGTGCCGCCCGCGGTGCATCTGGCCGTGCTGCACGAGGCGGTCGTCTCGGGTACGGCCGCCGCGGACCCCGGTGCCGTCGCCATCGAGGACATCCGCCTGTCGGACGAGCTGGTCGAGATACCGTCCGACCGCGCGGAGCTGGCGCTGCGCGTGCACACCGAGGCACGGGACGGGGCGCTCGCCGCCGAGGTGTACGCCGGCCCCGGGGCGGCGCGGACGCTCTGCCTGACGGCGACCGTGCGCAGCGGCGCGGATCCCGCCGAGTCCGGCACGGCGGCGGGGGCCGTCCCGGACGGACGGAAACGGCTCGACACCGCGCTCGGCCGCTGCCGCACGCACCTCACCCGGGACGAGTTCCTGGCCGGACTCGCCACCCGCGGCTACGAACCGAGTCCCGCACTGGTCGCCGTACGTCACCTGTGGCGCCGGGACGGAGAGGCAGTGGCGCAGCTGCACCGCCCCGCGATCTCCGGGCCGGCCGCCTGGGAGGCCTGCCTGCTGCCGCTGCTCGCCGCGGTCCCCGGATCGGTTCCGGCGCACTGGGCTTACCGGGTGGCCGGCCTGGACCGGGCACGGTTCCTCGCCGCGCTGACCCCGGAGTGCTGGGTGCACGCCACGTTCCGGGCCGAGCGCGGCGCGGCCGCGGCCGGTGCCGACGTGGCCGTCCTGGACCCGGACGGCCGGCCGCTCGCCGAGTTCCGCGGGATCCGGCTGTGCCGCCTCGGCGCGGCACCGGACGGACCGACCACCGTCCGCCCGCTGTGGGAGCTGGGCCGGTCGGCCGGAGCGCTGGTCGCCGGGGCGGTGCGGACGCTGCATCCCGTGGGCACCGACGAGATGATGCGGCTGCCGGGGCTGCTCGCGCAGCGGCTGTTCCGGGCGGTGCGGGCGACCGGCGCGGCGGCATCGCCTCCGTGCGCGCCGGGCGCCGCGCGCGGTACCGCGGCCGCCGTCCCCGCGATCCGCGCGGTGGAGGCGCCTGCCGGGGAGCCCGTGCGCGCCGAGACGGACCCGGGACGCCGCGATGCGGCCGCCCGGTTCGTCGAGATCGTCGCGGGGGTCGTGGGCACCCGTCCGGCACGCATCGACACCCGCCGCCGGCTGAGCGACTACGGCGTCGACTCGCTGTCGGCCGTGCAGGTGCGCAACCGCGTCCGGGAGGAGCTGGGACAGGACATGCCCCTCGCCCGGCTGCTCGGCGACAGCACCCTGCAGACGCTGGCCCAGGGGCTGGCGGCGGCCTGCTGAGCGGTCCCCCCGGGGGGCGGCCCCGTCAGGAGGCCGCCCCCACCCCAAACGTGAACTATGACTCATTGATAGATCGTGATACATGTAAGACGGAGGGGCCCTGACCGGCCCTCCGCCGACGGGGGCCACGCCGGTGACAGGAGCGAAGCGAATATGGCAGAGAGGGAGTCGGTGGTCCCTGGCCGCCGCGAGCGCAACAAGCTGCGAATCCGCAGCCGCATCTACGACTCCGCCCTGGAGCTGTTCACGCGCCAGGGCTACGAGCAGACCACGGTCGACGAGATCACGGAGGCCGCGGACGTCGCGCGTGGCACCTTCTTCAACCACTTCCAGCGCAAGGAGGACGTCATCGCGGCCTGGGGGGAGACCCGCCGCGAACTCCTGCACGGCGGGCTCGCCGCGGAGGGCCTCCGGCCGGACGGCGGGGAGAGCACCGTCCATGCGCTGCTGCGCTGTATGAGCATCCTCGCCGACATCAGCCTGCGGGACGCCGACCAGACGCGTGCGCTGCTGACCGCCTGGGTGAAGGCGGGGTTCCCGCTGCACGAACAGCCGTACGTGAGCGACACGTTCGCCGCCTTCGTGGCGGCCGGGCAGGGCCGCGGGGAGATCCGGCCGTCGGTCGACGCCCGGCTCGCCGGCTTCCTCCTGCGCGACGTCTATCTCGGCACGCTCTTCCGGTGGGCGCAGCCGAACCCCGGAATGGACCTGGAGGCGGACCTGCACGCCGCGTGCACCACGGTTCTGGAAGGCATCCTGGCCGGGGGCACGCCGGCGCGGTGAGGGCCGGCCCGCGTCCAGGGCGTCAGCCCGCCACCACCGCCTCCGCCGCCGCCACCGCGCACACCCGGGCCGCGCCGTAGGTGGTGATGTGCACGGCGCCGCGCGGGGCCGCCCCGGGCAGGCCCATCTCCACGACGACCGTGTCGGGGCGGGCGGCGAGCAGGGTGTCGAGGGCGGTGCGCATCCAGGGGTGCCGGTGTTCGTCGCGGACCACGGCGACGATCCGGCGGCCGTCGGAGACGGCGAGGGCGTCGGCGCCCGCGGTGTCGCCGGTGAAGGAGCCGGAGGCGGTGCCGGGCAGCAGCCGCCGCAGCTCGGCGGCCACGCCCCAGGGGGTCTGGTCGCCGACGGCGATGTTGCGGGCCGGCTCGAACTGGGCGACGTACACCGGCGCGGTGACCGGTGCGGCGGCGCCCGCGCGCGTCACGGTGAGCGCGCGGCGGGCCGCGACCAGGCCGATCTCCGGGTCGGGCGCGGTGGCCGCCGCGTGGCCGCGGGCCCGCGCCGTCCACCGGGCCAGCTCGCGTACCCGTGCGGCCGCGTCGGCGAGCCGTTCCTCGGGCAGTTCACCGGAGCGCACCGCGGCCACGAGCGCGTCCCTGAGCCGCAGCACGGTGTCCTCGTCGCACAGTCCGCCGCCCACGCAGATGGCGTCGGCGCCGGCCGCGATCGCCAGGACCACGCCGTGCTCCAGGCCGTAGGTGCCGGAGATGGCGCGCATCTCCATGCCGTCGGTGACGATCAGCCCCTGGTAGCCGAGTTCCTCGCGGAGCAGTCCGGTCAGGACGCGGTGGGAGAGGGTGCCGGGGCGGTCGGGGTCGAGGGCCGGGACGAGGATGTGCGCGCTCATGATGGCCCGGGTGCCGGCGGCGATGGCCGCGCGGAACGGGGGCAGTTCACGCTCGTACAGGGTCTCCGCGTCGACGTCGATGCGGGGCAGCGCGTGGTGGGAGTCGACGGCTGTGTCGCCGTGCCCGGGGAAGTGCTTGGTGCAGGCGGCGACGCCGGTGGACTGCAGGCCCTCGACCCAGGCGGCGGTGTGCCGGGCGACCAGGTCGCTGCTCGCGCCGAAGGAGCGCACCCCGATGACGGGGTTGTCGGGGTTGGCGTTGACGTCGGCGGAGGGCGCCCAGTCGAAGTTGACGCCGCAGGCCGCGAGGCGCCGGCCCAGCTCGCGGCTGACGGCGCGGGTGAGGCCGGGGTCGTCGACGGCGCCGAGGGCGTGGTTGCCGGGGAAGGAGGAGCCGGTGCGCACGTCGAGGCGGGTGACGTCGCCGCTCTCCTCGTCGATGGCGACGAGCAGGTCGTCGCGTTCGGCCCGCAACTGCGCGGTGAGCGCGGTGACCTGGTCCTCGGAGACGACGTTGCGGCCGAACAGGGCGACGGAGGCGAGCCCTTCGCCGAGGCGGCGGCGCACCCAGTCGGGCGCGGTGGTGCCGTCGAACCCCGGCTGCAGCACGGCGAGGGCGTCCCGGGTGAGGGTGTCCGTGCCCGTGGCGAGTGTGGTCATCGGCGGGGTCATCCCTTCACGGCGCCGTCGGTCAGGCCGCTGACGGCCTTGCGTTGCAGGAAGACGAAGAGGATCAGGATGGGCAGCGCGAACAGGGACGAGGCCGCCATGGTGGCGCCCCAGTCGTCGCCGAAGGCGGTCTGGAACTGCGACAGCCACAGCGGCAGGGTCTGCTTCTCGATGTCCTTGTTGAGGATCAGGACGAGCGGGAACTCGTTCCAGGCGGTGATGAAGCCGAACAGCGAGGTCGCCATCAGGCCGGGCGCGAGCAGCGGGAAGATCACCCTGACGAAGGCCTGCATGCGGGTGCAGCCGTCGACCATGGCCGACTCCTCCAGCTCCTTCGGTACGGCGGCGACGTAGCCGCGCAGGGTCAGGATGGTCAGCGGGAGCACCATCATCGTGTAGAAGACGGTGAGCGGCACCAGGCTGTTGAGCATGTCGTCGTCGCGGACGATCATGTAGATGGCGATGATCATGACCTCCCAGGGCGCCATCTGCGCCAGCATGAAGGTCACGATGAGCCCGCGCCGGCCCCGGAACCGCATCCGGGCGAGGGCGAAGGCGGCGAACAGGGCGATGACGAGCGAGCACAGCACCGAGCAGACGGTGACGGTGACGGAGTTGAGGACCAGCGTCCAGAAGTGGTCGGCGTGCACGGCCCGGTCGAAGTGGCCGAGGGTGACGTGCGTCGGGAACCACACGGGGTTCTCCGCGATGATGTCGCCCGTCGGCTTGAAGGCCGTGGCGAACATCCAGTAGACGGGGAACACGAAGCCGACGAAGAGGACGACGGCGGTCGCGTTGGGCCAGATACGGCCGAAGAGCGAGCGCTTCACAGCTCGTCCTCCTCTTGCTTGAGCACCATGCGCAGGTAGTACGAGGTGATGGCGAGCAGGACCAGGATGGTCAGGAAGGAGATCGCCGCGCCGACTCCGAAGTGCTGGTTGCCGACGCCCTCGACGTAGGCGTAGATCGGCAGGGTCTCGGTGAGCCGGTCGGGGCCGCCCGCGTTCATGGCGAAGAGCTGCGGGAACGCCTTGAAGACCCAGATGACCTCGAGGAAGGTCGTGGAGTACAGGAACGGCCGCAGGAAGGGCAGCGTCACGGAGGCGAAGCTCTGCCAGGCGCCGGCGCCGTCCAGGGCGGCGGCCTCGTACAGCTCCCTGGGGATGGTGGTGGTCGCGGCGTACAGGTTGATCGCGACGAACGGCACCGACATCCAGACGATGAGCAGGGTGACCACGGAGAAGGTGGAGAACTGGGTGCCGAGCCAGTTGTAGTCGGCCATGGAGTGCCAGCCGACCTTGTCCAGGACCCAGTTGACGACGCCGAAGCGCTGCGCGAACAGCCACTGGTAGACGGTGGTGGCCGCGATGACCGGCATGGCCCAGGCGAGGACGAGGCCCATCATCAGCGTGAGCCGCATCTTCCTGCCGAGGCGGGCCAGCAGCAGCCCGGTCAGGGTGCCGAACACCATGATCAGGACGACGTTGGCGGCGGTGAACAGGACCGAGCGCTCGACGACCTTCCAGAAGTCCGAACCGGTCAGGACCTCCTTGTAGTTGTCGACGCCGTTCCACTCGGTGAGGTGCTGGATGAGCTGGCGCGGGTTGAGGTTCTGGAACGACAGCATGCCGTTCTTGACCAGGGGCCAGCCGAGCAGGACCAGGGTGGCCAGCAGCGCCGGGAGCAGCAGGAGATAGGGGGTGGCGGCACCGCGGCGGGCCGGGGATCCGGAGTCGCGCTCCGCGCCCCGTGGCGGCCCCGGTGTCCGGGCCTTGCGGACAGCGGGCTCCCCGGCCGTGTCCGTGCCTTGGGTCTGCACTGACATGAGGTGTCATCTCTTCCGTGGCCGAACCGGCCGTACGAACGGCTGAGCCGGGGGCGCCTGCCGCGGCGCCCCCGGCGCGGGTCATCAGTTCTGCTGGGCCAGGCGCTTGTCGATCTCGGACTGGACGTCCTTGGCGGCCGCCGCGGGAGCCTTACCGTTCAGCACGGCGGTCATGTAGGACTTGATGGGGTTCGGGGTGTTCTCCACCGCGGCCCACTCCGGGATCAGCGGGGTGGTGCCGCCGACGGCGGCGGCGGGGGCGGCGGCCTCGGCGGCGCCGTTGCCCTGGAGGTTGCTCTGCAGGGACGTCTTGTTCGGGATGACGCCGTTGAGCTTGGCCAGTTCGCCCTCGTACTGGTCGGACAGGGCGATCTTCAGGAACTCCTTGGCCAGGGACTGCTTCTTGCTGTTCTGGGCGACGGCGAGGTTGGAGCCGCCGAGGAAGACGCCCTCGGGCTTGTCGGCCGTGGCGCCGGGGACGGTGAAGTAGCCGATCTGCTTCTCGATGGACTTGTTGGCCTGGATCGCGGTGCCGGCCTCCCAGCCCATGCCGATGAACGCGCCGGTCTTGCCCTTGGCGAAGATCGTGGCCTGCTGCGGGGTGGCCTCGTCCTTGTCCTTGGGGGCCTTGGAGTAGGAGGCGTACTTCTTGTACAGCTCCATGGCCGCGGTGACCTTGGGGTCGGCGAGGTTGGAGACGTACGTGTCGCCCTGCTTCTTCACCAGGTCGCCGCCCTGGCCGATGATCAGGCCGTCGAGGAAGTACCAGTTCTGGCCCGGCAGGTAGAGCGGCTCCGCGTCGGTCTTCTTGCCGATCGTCTCAAGGTCCTTGAAGAACTCGTCGCGGGTCTTGGGGGTGGTCTTGATGCCGGCCTTCGCCCAGATCGCCTTGTTGTAGATGACGACGCGGTTGGCGAAGTACCAGGGGGCGGCGTACTGCTTGCCGTCGTACACGGAGGACTGGGAGACGGACGGCGTCCAGTCGGCGCCGATCGCCTTCTTGACGTCGGAGAGGTCGGCGAGGCCGCCGGTGGCCGCGTAGGCCGGGGTCTGGGTGTTGCCGACCTCCAGGACGTCCGGCGGGTTGTCCTCGGAGAGGGCGGTGGTGATCTTCTGCTGGATCCCGTCCCACTTCTGGATCTCGAACTTCAGCTTCGCGCCGGTCTTCTTCTCGAACGCGGCCTGGACGTCCTTGCTCCACTGCGGCGGAGCGGAGCCGTCCATGGTCCAGACGGTGAGCGTCTGGCCCTTCCAGCTGCTCGGTCCCGCGTCCTTGGAGCCGTCCTTGCCGCCGTTTCCGCCACACGCCGCAACGGAGACCATCATGCCCGCGATCACGATCGCGGCAGCGAGCTTGCGCTTCACGCCACCCTCCTCAGGGATGCCACTAACCCCCCACGCCCTCGGCGGTGACCTGCGTACGACGCTGTTGCACGTAGGGCTCGGGACCTGGCCACTAATGGTGTAGACCAGTACGGTGGAGCTTGGCCTAGACCTTTCGGGGTGTCAAGGGTGGTCAACCGAGCCGATTCCGGCCGTTACGAGAACGTCACCGGAGCGCCTCCGTCCGCATCCGCCCCTTTCGCCCGGCGCTGGACCGGACCATCAGGGGCGCGGCGAGTTGGACTAGACCATAGGGCAGTTGGTCGCTATAACGGGAGGCCGTCGGCACGGCCGGGAAGGCAGGCATGACCATCGACGTCAGCGGCGCGCGCGTGCCGAAGTACTACCGGATCAAGCAGCAGCTCCTCGCCATGGCCGAGGCGCTGCAGCCCGGTTCGGCCATGCCGGCCGAGCGGCTGCTCGCGGTCCGGTTCGGCACCTCGCGGACCACCGTGCGGCAGGCGCTCACCGAACTCGTGGGCGAGGGCCGGCTGGACCGGATCCAGGGCAAGGGCACCTTCGTCTCCCCGCCCAAGCTGTACCGCACGCTGCAACTGACCTCCCACACCGAGGACATGCGCGCCCAGGGCCTCACGCCCTCCTCGCAGGTGCTGGACCTCGGGGAGGTCGAGGCCGGCCGGCGGCTCGCCGAGCTGCTCGGCATCGCGGCAGGCGAACGCGTGCTGCGCATCGAGCGGCTGCGGCTGGCCGGCGGCGAGCCCATGGCGATCGAGACCACCCACCTGTCCGCGCGCCGCTTCCCCGGCCTGCGCCGCTCCCTTGCGACGCACCCCTCGCTCTACACGGCCCTCGCCGAGGTGTACGGCGTCCGGCTCGCGGAGGCCGACGAGACGATCGAGACCTCCCTGTCGACCCCGCGCGAGGCGCAGTTGCTCGGCACCGACGTGGGCCTGCCGATGCTGCTGCTCTCCCGGCACTCGCGGGACGCGGACGGCGCCCCGGTGGAGTGGGTGCGCTCGGTGTACCGGGGCTCCCGGTACAAGTTCGTGGCCGCCCTGCGCCGGCCGGCGGGGGAAGCGGGACTGCGCCGGCCGGTCCCCTGAGGGAACCGGCGCGCCGCGGCCGTTGCCGTTGCCGTCAGTCCAGGAACGCCGTCTCGATCCAGCGGCGCACCGCCCGCGGGCGCATCCGGTGCAGCCGGTCCACGGTGTCGGCGACCTCCGGCGCGCCGCCCACCGACAGGAACTTCTCCCGCACCAGCCCCGCATGGCCCGCCCGGGTCTCCGGCCCGGCGGCGCCGACGGGGATCAGCCGGGTGCGCGAGACGGTACGGCCGTCCGTCAGACGCACGGTGACCCGGGCGCCGGTGGCCTTCGTGGACCGGGAGAAGTCCCGCTCGTCGGCGGCCGGCGCGCCCACCAGGTCGACCAGTTCGTCGCCGCCGAAGCCGCGCAGCCACGGCACGGCCAGCTCGCCCGCCTCCCGTACGGCCTCGCCGAACGGCGCGTCGGACAGGAACAGCTCGCGGGTCATCTCGGTGTCGTGTTCCAGCCGTATCCGCTTGGCCAGCGCCCAGCGGTCGGGGTCGTCCAGGTGCGGCGGGGAGAAGTCGTCCACGCCGAAGCCGCCGGTGAGCAGCGTGGTGGCGACCGGATAGGGCACGTCCAGGACCAGCGCGCCGAGCGGGGAGCCGGGGCCGGTGACATAGCGGGCGGCCCGCTCCCCCGCGAACAGCGTGTACAGCGAGGCCTCCACGACCACCTCGGCCACGTCCCGCGGCCGGACGGGACCCAGCTCCTTGTGGATCTCCGCCGCGCAGTCGACCGCCGCGTCGATGCCGGGGCCGCCCGGGTGCATCTTGAACGACAGGGTGTCGGTGTGCCAGCGGCGCCCGAGGCCCTTGGCCACCGCCTGCGGCAGCGGCACGGTGGCGAAGCGGGCCAGGAAGCCGTCGCTGTGCTCCATGATGTCCGGGGCCCCGCGCAGCCCGGCGTACGCCGCGTCGCAGGCGTCCATCGCGGTGCGCACCGGGGTGAAGGTGTTGAACAGGCGGGCGTCGCTGGCCAGGAAGGCCCGCATCAGCGGCCAGTTGGGCATCGCGAAGGCCAGTCCGAAGGCGTTCTCGAACAGGGTCGCCGGCGCCCGGTCGCAGTGCAGCCGGCCGGCCACCGCCCCGGCCAGATGGGTGTGCACGGCGCTCTGGCCGCGCAGCGGTCCGAGGGTCGCGGAGGCGGTGATCCGGGCCGCGCACTCGTTGGCCGCGACGACCGCGGTGAGCAGCGAGAGCCCGTCCAGCTGCCGGGCGTAGGCGAAGGCGAGCGGCACCGCGACCGTCGAGTTCGACAGGTGCCCGGCGTACGCGGTGTCGTCCAGGTTGAGCCAGGAGCCGAGCGCGGCGAAGACGCCGGCCGCCTGGCGCGGGTCGCGCTGCATGGGGTGCCCGAACGCGGCCACCAGCTTTCTGCCGAGCGGGTGCTTCAGTCCGGCGCGGATGGAGGCGATCTGGGACAGCACCTGGCTCGCGGCGAGCTTCAGCACCCGGCAGGGCACGTCGTTGGGGCGCAGGGTCGCTGCCCAGTGCGACAGTTCGCGCAGCGGGGTGTCGGCGGGCGTGCGGCCGCGGGCGGCCCGGGGCGGGACGCTGCCCTGCTCGGCCCAGTCGGCGCACAGCGCCCGGGCGACGCTCTCCGCGAGGACGGCGGTCATGGCGGAAACCTTCCTGCTGCCTGGTGGTACGTCCGCGGACACGGCAGCGGGAGCACCGTCGCCCCGGTGCTCCCGCCGTGAGAGGGGTGTTACGCCGCCGGGACCTTGTCCAGGAAGCCGTAGACGCCCTTGATCTTGCCGGCGCCGTCGGTGACGATCACGTCGAAGCCGATGGCGATCGGCTCGGCGCCCGGCTCGGTCACCAGGCCCCACTGGAAGCGGGCCTGGTCGTGGTGGGCGTCGACGGTGCCGTGCAGCTCGAAGCTGAGGCCCTTGAACTGGTCGCGGGCGCCGGCCACCACGGCCGCGAAGCCCTCGTGGCCCTCGACCGCGGCGAGCGGGTCGATGTACGGAGCGTCGGCGGTGAACAGCTCGGCGATGGCCGCGGCGCGCTTGTCGGCGTCCGCCTCGTTCCAGATGGCGAGGTAGCGGTTGACGGTGGTGGTCAGGTCGCTCATGCGGGCGATCTCCTTACGTGGTGTTGCTTCTGGCAGTTCTTCGGACAGGTGGTTCGGGGGAGGGCCGGTTCAGGGGAGGGCCGGCGCCCAGACCGGGAGGGCTCCGGGGAGCACCTCGAAGGTGGCCCTGGCGCCGATGCCGTGCTGGTACTCGCCGTCGTGCTCCAGCGGGAGCCGGCGGCCGTCGGTGCGCTCGACGGTGATCGTGCGGCCACGGGCGTACACGGTCGCCGGATGGTCCATGTGCCGTGCGTCCAGCGTCAGTTCGGGCACCTGGCCGGCCGGGACGGCGCCGCCGATGACACACACGTCGAGCAGTCCGTCGTCCAGCAGCGAGTCGGGCAGCACCAGGAACCGGCCGCCGCGGTAGCGGCCGCCGCCGACGTTGGCGAGGACCGTGGGGCCCTCGTGCACCACCCGGCCGTCCACGGTGACCCGGCCGGGGTACGGCTCGTAGCCGGCGGCCGTGTCGGCGAAGGCGCGGGCGTAGCGCTCCCGGCCGGTCAGCGGCAGCCGGCGGGCGGTGATCAGCGCGTCGGCGATCACCCCCGAACAGGCGCCCAGGTACACGAGGTTGCGGGTCTCGGCGAGGCGGGCCAGGTCGAGACGGCGCAGCCGGGCGCTGCCGCCGATGCCGTAGTCGGTCAGGACGGCTTTCAGGGACTCGCTCCAGGGGCGCTCGCCCCACAGCATCTTGTAGCCGGAGTTGCCGGTGCCGCCGGGCACCACCGCGAGGGTGGCGTTCCCGGTGACGGGCACGAGTCCCTGGACGGCCTCCCGGACGGTGCCGTCCCCGCCGATGACGACGATCAGGTCCGGCGCCCCGGGCGCGGCCTGCGCGGGCCGCTGCAGGGCGCGGCGCACGGCGGCCGTGGCGTCGCCCGGACCCGTGGTCAGGTGCACCTCCGTGTGCTCCAGGCAGGAGGCGCACAACTGGCGCACCTCCTCGACCAGTTCGGGCGAGTGGCTGCCGGAGGCGGGGTTGCCCAGGACGAGCGCCCGGGTGGGAGCCGGGGCTGCGGTGTCTGCCATGGCGGGCCTGCTCCTTCTCGTCGGACGGCACCGGTGGGACCGGGCCGGGGGACGCCCGGCGCCGCGGTGATCCCCACTGTGCCGGGGGCCTCTGTCACGGCGCTGACGCGCGGCTGACGCCGGGTCCGGCCCGGGCCGTGGGGCCGGCCGGTGATCGTCGGACGCGTCAGCGGTCGATCAGCGGTGCGGGGTCGAATGGCACCGATTTGTGTCCCGTCGACCGGAGTGAGACAGCCATGACCACACGGACGCGTCCGGCCCTTGCCCTCCCTCGCTACACCTCGGAGTTCCGCCGGGAGGCCGCCCGATTAGCGAACGCGGCCCGCGGCATCCCGCCGGCCGAGCCGGTCCCGACGTGCCCCGGATGGACGCTCGCCGACCTGGTGCGGCACGTGCGACAGGGCCACGACTGGGCGACCACGATCCTGACCCGCCGGAGCACCGAGTTCCTGCCGCCCAGCGACCTCTCCGACGCCCCGGAGGACGGCAGGAGCTGGACCGAGCGCGTGGCCGAGCTGGGCGCCCGTGGAGCGGCCGGCGACCTCGCCGACCCGGGCCGACGGGCGCGCTTCCTGGCCGAGGGCGCGCACCGGCTGGCCGAGGCGCTCGACGGGGTCGGTACCGACGTGCCGCTCTGGGCGCCGCACGGCAGGCAGAACAAGGAGTTCTGGCTGCGCTGGGCGCTGTACGAGACGGCCGTGCACCGGGCCGACGTGGCCCTGGCGGCCGGCCTGCCGTTCGAGATGGACACGGACGTCGCACTGGACTGCGTCGACTTCTGCCTCAGCGCCTTCGGGGAACCGGCCGCCCGGCCGTTCCTCTCGCCCCGGTTCGCCGAGGTGCCGCGCGGCGGCGAGACGCTGAGTTTCCGGTCGTCCCGGGCGGCACCCGGCGGACCCGGCGCCTGGCTGATCACGTGCGCGGCGGAGGGCGTACGTGTCGGCCGGGACGCACCGGCCGGCGACCCGGCCCACGCCACCGTGATCGCCACGCCCTCGGACCTGCTGCTGGTGGTCAAGGGGCGGTTGCGGCCGCGGAGCCCGCGGATGACGGTGCTGGGCGACCGCGCCCTGCTGGACTTCTGGCTCAGCCACGCCGTCTCCTGACCCCGAGCCGGCCGAGGCCACCGGGTTCGCCCGGTGGCCTCGGCCTGTCCGGCGGCGTCACCAGGTGACCGGCAGTTCCTCCAGGCCGTACACGATGGTGTTCTCCCGGAAGCGGACCTGCTCCGGCGGCACCGCCAGGCGCAGGGTGGGGAAGCGCGCGAAGAGGGCGCTCAGGCACACCTGAAGCTCCATGCGGGCCAGCGAGGCGCCGGGGCACAGGTGGGCGCCGTAGCCGAAGGCGAGATGGCCGGAGGCGTCGCGCTGGACGTCGAGGCGGCCGGCGCCGGCGTACACCGACTCGTCGTGGTTGGCGGCGGGGATCGCGACGATCACTCCCTCCCCCTTGCGGATCAGCGCCCCGCTCAGCTCGACGTCGTCCACGGCGGCGCGGACCTGGTTGTCCTGGGAGATGGACCAGTAGCGCAGGAGTTCCTCGACCGCCCGCTTGTACAGGGACGGGTCGGCGCGCAGTTCGGCGAGCTGGGCCGGGTCGCGCAGCAGGCTGAGGACGCTCAGGCTGATCTGGTGGGCGGTGGTCTCGTGCCCGGCGACGAGGAAGAAGCGGGCCATGGCGACGAGTTCGTCGTGGCTCAGCTCGCCGCTGGCGACGTACCGGGTGGCCAGCCGGCTGATCAGGTCGTCCCGGGGTTCGGCGGTGCGCTGCGCGGCGAGCCGGTCCAGGAACCGCGTCATCTCGACGAAGGCCGCGTACGTCTCCTCGGGGCCGGCCTCCTGGGAGAGGATGACCTGGCTCTGCTCGGTGAAGTCCGCCTCGTCCTGCTCGGGGACGCCGAGCATCCGGGCGATCACCAGCGACGGCAGCGGGATCGCGAAGTGGCGCACCAGGTCGACCGGGTGGGGGCCCGCTTCCAGGCCGTCCAGCAGCTGCTGCACGAGAAGCTCGACCTCGGGGCGCAGGGCGCGGGTGCGGCGGGCGGTGAACTCGGTCATGGCCATGCGGCGCAGCCGGCCGTGCTCCGGGTCGTCCATGCGGTTGAACGACATCACGCCGGGCTCGGGCGGCAGCTGGATCCGGATGGGGAAGCCGGGCTGCTGGTCGTCGGCGCTGAAGCGGTGGTCGTTGAGCACCTGGCGCACGTCCGCGTGGCGGGTGACGAGCCAGGCCTCGCCGCCGCGTATGCGCACCTTCAGCGGGGGCCGTTCGCGCAGCTCGGCGTAGGCGTCGGGGGGCGCGTAGGGGCAGGAGCGCGGCATGGGCCACGCGGGGAGTGGGTCAAGGGTGTCGGGCACGGATGTCCTCCGTCGGCTCGGCCGAAAAGCGGCGGGTCGTTTCGGCCAGCGTGGAGGAGACGGCTGACGGGTTTCTGACGCAGCACTGACGGGCGCACAGAGGTTCTGCCTCCGTGCGCCCGCCGGGTGTGGGTTCTGTTCCTCCGCTGCCGTCAGGACGCCTCGGCCTTGCGCGGCAGCAGCTGCACCAGCAGTGCCACCGCCACGCAGATGGCCGCCTGCACCAGCAGGCCCGCGCCGAAGGCGTGGGAGTAGGAGTGGGGCGTGACCTTGTGGCCGGCGACGCCGAAGAAGACGACGCCGATGACCGCGATGCCCACGGCGTTGCCCATCTCCTGGGCGGTGGAGAAGACACCGGAGGCGGCGGCCGCGTGGTGCGGGGCGACGCCCTCCAGGACCAGCGAGGCGAGCGGGGCGACGACGAAGCCCATGCCGAAGCCGGCGAGCACCATGGCCGGGATGCACCAGGCGACGGAGCCGCTGCCGCCCAGCTCCCAGGCGGTGGCGGCGAGCGCGACGTTGCCGACCGCCTGGAGCAGCGCGCCGATGGTGAGGACCTGCCTGCCGAGCTTGGCCGCGACCTTCGGCGACTGGGCGGAGCCGATGAAGAAGCCGAGGCCGAGCGGGATGAACAGCAGACCCGACTCCAGGGCGGACAGGCCGCGCCCCTCCTGCAGGTACAGCGCGAGGACCAGGAAGAAGGAGGCCATCGCGGCGAAGAACACCAGCAGCGAGACGACGCCCACGCCGAACGCGCGGTCCTCGAACAGGCTCGGGTGGACCAGCGGCGACTTGTCGCGGGCCGCCTTGCGGCGCTGGGTCCACCAGAACGCGGCCAGCAGCGGCACCGCCGCCACCAGGCACTCCCACGTCCAGGTCGGCCAGCCCTGCTCCCGGCCCTCGACCAGCGGCAGCACGACGGCGGCGAGTCCCGCGGTCACCAGGATCACGCCGGTCCAGTCGAGGCCGGTGTGGCCCTCGGCCCGGGACTCGGGCACCACCTTCGGCGTGAGCAGCAGCACCACCGCGCCGATCGGGGCGTTGATCAGGAAGATGGTCCGCCAGTCCCAGCCGAAGACGTCGGCCTTGATCAGCAGGCCGCCGATGAGCTGGCCGAACACGGCCGAGGCGCCCATCGTGATGCCGTAGGCGTTGAACGCGGCGACCCGGGCCTTGCCCGCGTAGGCCGTGGTCAGGATGCCGAGGACCTGCGGGATGACGAGGGCGGCCGCGGCGCCCTGCACCGCGCGCGCCACGATCAGCTCGGCCATGTTCGGGGCGATGCCGCAGGCCAGCGACGACAGCGTGAACAGGGCCAGGCCGATGGAGAAGACCTTACGGCGGCCGTAGAGGTCGCCGAGCCGGCCGCCGGTGATGAGCATGGCGGACAGGCCGATGTTGAAGGTCGCGGCGACGAGCTGGATCTCGGCGCTGGTCGCGTGCATGTTCTGCTGCAGCGACGGGATGGCCACGTTGACGATGAAGAAGTCGACGTTGGCGATGAAGAGACCGGCCAGCACGACCCAGAGCGCACCCCAGGCGGGCTTGCCCGCGGCCTCCTCGATGTCCGGTGGCGGGGCGGCCGAGGCCGCGCTGCCGGTCAGTTCCGCTTCGGTGGTCATGGACGACCCTCCTAGGTCGTTTCGTGCTGGTGGGGGGCGTGCCGAAGGTGTCCGCGGCGCACGCGAGGGGGCACGGGACGGTGCTCGGTACGACGGTCCTCCGAGCACTGTCCCGCGCCCCGCTGACACGGCGCTGACACGTACCGCCGGCGGCCGTCAGCCCACGGCCGCGGCGGCCAGCCGCTGGAGCCGGTGCGCGAAGTGCGCGGTGACGGCCTGGGCGTGGGTGTCGATGTAGAAGTGGCCGCCCTCGTACTCGTTGTGGCCGAGGTAGGCGGGGGTGCGGCCGGCCCAGTGGGTCATGGCGTCCGGGGCCTCCTGGAGCGGGTCGCTGCGGCCGCCGTAGGAGGCGAGCGGGCAGGTGACGGCCTTGCCGTCGTCCTCGTACTGGGCGGCGACCCGCAGATCGGCGCGCAGGGCGGGCACGACCAGGGCGAGCATCTCGGGGTTGTCGTAGATCTCGGCCGGGAAGGACCCCAACTTCTTGATCCACTCGACGAGTTCGGGCTCCGGCATCCGGCTCTGCTCCTCCGTCGGCTGGAAGAAGCCCTCCGGCGACCAGCCGGACATGCCGACCATCACCGGCGCCGGCCCGCCCTCCTCCTGCATGCGGATGGCCAGCCGGAACGCCAGCTGGGCGCCGAGGCAGTGCCCGAAGAAGGCGAACGGCCGCTCGTCCAGGTCGTTCAGCACCGCCTCGTGCAGGGCGTCGAGCAGCGGCCAGAACTCCTCGTACGTGGGCTCGTCCCGGCGGTTGTGGCGGCCGGGCAGGGTGACGGCCTGCGGGGCGATGTCCGGCGGCAGCAGGCGCTCCCAGTCGCGGTAGATGATGGCGCCGCTGCCGGCGTGCGGCAGCAGGAACAGCCGGATCGAGGCGTCGGGCGAGGGCTCCACGGGGTGGAACCAGTGGCCCTCGCTGGACATCCGGCTGCCTATGGTGCCGATCTCGGTGGTCACGACTGCGTACTCCCAACGGTGGTGGACGGGCCGAGGGCGCGCACGGCGGGCAGCAGCACCTCGGCGATCTCCTTCAACTGCGGCTCGGGGTCCAGGGATCCGATCCGCAGGACCAGGTGCCGGGCGCCGGCCCGGACGTATCCGCCGAGCCACTCGGCGCACTTCTCGGCGCTGCCCCAGGCGTACGCCTGGATGCTGCTCATCTGCTCCAGGGAGCGGCCGTAGTAGTGGCTGATGTAGTGCTCCAGTTCCGCCCTGGCGGCGGCTTCGTCGCTGTTCACGGTGACCGTGGCGTACAGCGCGGGGGTGACCGCGCGGCCGGCCTCGTCGGCGAGTTCGGCGATACGGCGGCGGGCGCGGGCGTAGGCGTCGACGTCCGGCAGGAAGGGCAGCCAGCCGTCGTACCGGGCCGCCGCGCGGGCCAGCACCTTGGGGGTGTCGCTGCCGGCGAGCCACAGGGGCGGGCCGCCGGGGACGGCGGGGCCGGGCAGCCGGTCCAGGTTCTCCGCCTGCCAGAACCTGCCCTGGAACTCGGCGGGTTCGCCCTCGTCGTGGGAGCGCCAGGCGGTGCGCCACAGCGCGGTGATCTCGTCCAGCCGCCCCACCCGGCCCTGGAAGGAGGCGCCGACGGAGGCGAACTCCTCCTCGGTCTCGGGCATGGGGAATCCGGAGCCGAGCCCGAGGACCAGCCGGCCGGCGGCCACATGGCTCAGGCTCGCGATCATGTTGGCGCCGATGAGGGGGTGGCGCAGGGCCGGGGTGAGGGCGGCGGTGCCGACGGTGATGCGGGTGGTGGCGGCCGCCGCGGCCGAGAGCACGACCAGGGGGTCGAGCCGGGGCCGGGCGGTGAGCGAGTCCCCGGCCCACAGCGAGTCGAAGCCGAGCGCTTCCGCCCGGCGGGCGAAGTCGAGCAGGGGCGCGGCGGCGTAGCTGCCGTTGATGGCCTGCTCGCGGGTGGGCAGGAGGATGCCGATCCGAAGTGAGGTCACACTGTGCTCCCGAGTACGTCCCTGGCCGGTGCCGTCAGCTGCTCCCGTACCGCGCGGCGCAGGATCTTCCCCGAGGGGTTGCGCGGCAGGGAGTCGGTGAAGTGGTAGGCGCCCGGGATCTTGTAGTCGGCGATGCGGCCCCGCAGGGACAGCAGCAGTTCCCGGGGTGTCGCCCTCGCGCCGGGCTTGAGCACGACCACCGCGTGCACGCTCTCGCCCCACCGCTCGTCGGGCAGGCCGACGACGGCCGCGTCGGCGACGGCGGGGTGGGCGGCGAGGGCCTTCTCGACCTCCGCCGGGTAGATGTTCTGCCCGGCGACGATGATCGTGTCGTTGATCCGGTCGCACAGGTGGAGGTAGCCGTCCTCGTCGAGGTAGCCGGCGTCGCCCATGTGCAGCCACTCCCCCACCAGGGTGCGGGCGGTGGCCTCGGGCAGGTTCCAGTAGCCGAGCATCCGGGAGGGGGTGCGCACGCAGATCTGGCCGACGGCGCCGGGCGGCAGGCTCTCGCCGTCGGGGCCGATCACCTTGACCTCGTTGCCGGGGCAGGGGCGGCCCACCGAGGTGAGCTTGGCGCTGTCCGGGTGGTGGGCGTCGGGCGGCAGGCACACGGCGACGCTGCCGGTCTCGGTGCTGGCGTAGATCTGGGCGAATTGGCAGCGGTAGGTCTCCAGGCACTGCTTGAGCAGCGTCGGGGACATGGGCGCGGCGCCGTAGGCGATCTTGCGCAGGGACGCGAACGCCTCGGGCCCGGCCTCGCGTTCGGCGGCCATCGCCTGGAGCATGGCGGGTGCGGCGAAGGTGGTGGTCACCCGGTGGGCGCGGATGAGGCGGACCGCTTCCTGCGGGTCGAACTGGGGCATGATCACATTGGTGCCGCCCGCGTTGAAGGTGTGCAGGAACCAGCCGATGCCGGCCACGCCGAAGCCCGGCAGCGAGATCAGGGCCACGTCCTCGGGCAGCCAGTCGATCCAGTCGACGCCGGCGGCGCGGCTCGCGTCGGGCAGGGTGAAGAAGCTGCGGTGGGCGAGGACGGCGCCCTTGGGCAGGCCGGTGGTGCCGCTGGTGTAGATCTGGATGACGGCGTCGTCGGGTCCGGTGCCGGGCGCGGGGTCGGTCTCGGGCTGGTCGGCCGCCCAGGCGAGCAGGCCGGCGCCGCGCGCGGGTTCGCCGTAGGGGTCGGTGCCGTCGACGCGGATCACCCGGCGCAGTCCGCGCAGTTGGTGGCGGACCGTGGCGACGGTGTCCCAGAACTCGTCGTCCACGAAGATCAGGGTGGCGCCGGAGTCGCGCAGGATGTGGTCGACCTCGCCGGGGGTGAGCCGCCAGTTGACCGGGACCAGGACGGCGCCGGCCTTGGCGCAGGCGATCATCACCAGGTAGTAGTTCGCGGACTCGCGGCCCAGGTAGGCGACCCGGTCGCCGCGCCCGACCCCGCTCGCGTGCAGGGCGTGCGCGGCCCGGTTGCTGTCGCGGTGCAGCTTGTCGTAGGTGGTGACGTGGCCCTCACAGATGATCGCCGGGTGGTCGGGGCGGCTTCCGGCGTGGGCCCGCAAGGAGTGGTGGAGCGTCCAGCGCTCCCTTGGTATGTCGGTCATCTCGGTTTCCCGTCCCTTGCTTTCCGCGCTGCCTTAGGCGAGCTGCCCGGCGACGAACCGGGCGAGCGCGCGGACCGTGGGGTGGTCGTGGGTGAGGGAGGCCGGCAGGGGCAGCCGGAAGGCCTGCTCCAGCGCGGACTTGACCTGCTGGGCCATCAGCGAGTCCAGGCCCAGCGACACGAACTCGGAGTTCACGTCCAGTTCGTCGCCCTCCTCCAGGTGCAGGACGGCGGCGACCTTCTCGCGGACCACGGGGGTGACGGCGGCCAGGCGTTCGGACTCGGGCAGCGCGGCGAGCGCGCCGAGGTCGAGGCCGGTGCCGTCCTCGTCGTGGGTGTGCCGGGCGAGCCGGTCGTAGAACAGGTCGCCGGTGACGCTGCCGGAGACATAGCGGTCCCAGTCGAACTCGCCGACGATCCGCTGGGTGCGCGGCCGGCCCCAGAGCCGGGCGAGGGTGTCCAGGGCGCGGGTCGGGGAGAAGAAGCGGACGCCGCTGCGTTCGATCTCCTGGCTGAGGTGCTCCTCCAGCCGGGCGGACATGCCGACCCGGGCCCAGGCGCCCCAGTTCACCGACAGTCCCGGCACCCCGCGCCGGCCGCGCCATTCGGCGAGCGCGTCGAGGGCGGCGCTGGCGGCGGCGTAGTGGCCCTGGGTGGCGCCGCCGAGGACGGAGGCGATGGAGGAGTAGGTGACGAAGAACTCCAGCTCGGGGAAGGAGGATTCGGCGGCCTCGTGCAGCAGCCAGCCGCCGTAGGCCTTGGCCGCGAGCTGGGCGTCGATGGACTCCCAGGTGAGTTCGGAGATCAGCTTCTTGTCGTAGGAGCCGGCGGCGTGCACGATCCCGCCGACCGGGTACGGCCCCGCGGCCAGCTTCCGCACCAGCCGCTGGACGTCCTGCGGGCGGGAGACGTCGGCGCGTACGACGTCGATCTCGGCGTCGGCGGCGAGGTCGGCGAGCAGCTCGGAGGCCTCCTCGGTGGCGCGGCCGCTACGGCTGACCAGGGTCAGGTGCCGGGCGCCGAGGGCGGCCAGCTTGCGGGCGGTGACCAGGCCGAGCCCGCCGAGACCGCCGGTGACCAGGTAGGTGCGGTCGGCGCGCAGCCCGGTGGGACCCTCGTCCGCCTGGTGCGGCTGCTCCTCGATGTCCTCGGGCAGTGTCACCCAGGCCCGCCCGGCGGGGTCGGCGAGGGCGGTGCGCAGGGCCTCGCCGGTCTCGTCGAGCCGGAAGCGGGGGGCGGTGTCGTCGGAGCCGGTGGCGTGGACGACGGCCGGGACGGGGACGGTGAGGGTGGAGCGGAAGGTGCCGTCGTGCCGGACGAGGACCTCGTCGCCGGGCGCGAATCCGGTGCCGCCGGCGGCGGCGAGGACGGTGCCGCGCGCCAACTGGCCGAGCAGCGGCGGGGGTTCCTCCTCCGCAACCTCTTCGGCGCGTTCGGCCCTGCCGGTGTCCAGGGCGGTGCGGGCGTCGGCGGCGGTGAGGCCGACGGTGTGCACGCGGACCTGGACCTCGCCGGCCCGAGGCGCCCGGTCGGCGACCGGGGCGAGGGCCAGGTCGGAGAGGTCGCCGGAGTCGGGGGCGCGCAGTTCGAAGCCTCCGGTCCAGGTGAGGGCGGTGTCACCGGCGAGCAGCCGGCGCACATAGCGGCGGCCGGGGCGGTGGGCGACCTGGTACTCGCCGGGCGGCTCGGCCCGCCACTCCTCGGCGATCGGGGCGAGGCCGCTGCCGGGGGCGAGGTCGACCAGGGTGGCCCGGTACTGCGGGTACTCGGTGAGCAGCACCCGGCCGAAGCCCCACAGGGTCGCGGCGCCGAGGTGGCCGCCGTCGCCGGCCGGGTCGCCGGGCAGCCACTGGGCGCCCTCGGTGACCAGCCACAGCCGGGGCGGGCGCGCCGCGGCCTCCAACGTGCCCAGCAGCGCGAGCAGTTCGCGGTAGTTGTCCTCGCACTCGGCGCGCAGCCGCCCGGCGGACATCGGCTCGGGCCGCTGCCGCCACAGCCGGCACACATCGGTGACGGTCGGGTCCTCCAGGGCGGCCTTGAGGTCGGTGAGGTCGGCCAGCCAGGTCACCTTCACACCGGGCTCGGCGGCGAGTTCGGCGGCGCGCGCGGCGGACGGGTCGAGCAGCACCACGTGCCGGGCCGGGGCGTGCTCGCGGGCGGGCAGGGCGCGGCGCACCCAGTCGGGGCGGTGCAGGAACTGGCGGCGGCCGGCGCGGCCCTCGGGCCGGGCCATGCGCACGCCGAGCAGCTCGGCGACCGGCTCGCCGTTCTCCAGCAGCAGCACGTCCGCGAGGCGCCGGTCCTGCTCGCCGCGCACCCGGGCCAGCACCCGCAGGTTCTCCCCGCGCGGCTTGCGGAAGTGCCGTACGGCGGCGATCTCGCGCGGCACGAACACCGGACCCTCGGGGTCGAGGACGACCAGGGCCTGCACGGCGGCCTCCAGCAGCTCGGCCGGGACGTGCTCGACGGCGGTGGCGTCGCGCCCGGTCAGCTCGCCGGTCACCAGACCGTCGCCGTGGCGGGCGGCGCGCAGCAGCAGGCGCATGCGCGGGCCCTGGGGGCGGCCGACGGAGGCGAGGTCGGTGTAGATGTCCTCGTCGTCGATGTGCTGGGCGGCCGGGGCGAGGGTCGCGTCCAGTTCCGCCAGCTCCGAGACGGGCACGAGGGGTTCGGGGTCGGCGGCGACGACGGCGGTGGCGTGCAGGTTCTCCTCTCCGCCGACGGTCGTGAACACCTCGACCTCGGCGCCGCCGCCCTGCCGGGGCCGCCAGCGGGTGGTCAGCGCGGTCAGGGTCTCGGCGGGCAGCTCCAGCGGCGCGAGCAGTGCCAGGTCGCGGACGGCGGAGCGGGCGTGGCCCTGGACCGCGTCCTGCACGGCGAGCAGCAGGTCGACGTAGGCGCCGGCGGGCAGCACGGTACGGCCGCCGTCGGCGAGGTCGGCGAGCGCGCCCAGCTCCTCGGCGGTGAACTCGGCGGTGAACTCCCGCACCCCGCTGGCGAACCGCTCCTCGGTGCCGAGCAGCGGGTGCCGTGCGGTGCCGTTCGCGGCGGAGCGGCGCGGGGTGACGGAGGGCAGCCAGTAGCGCTTGCGCTGGAAGGCGTACGTCGGCAGGTCCACGCGGGCCGGCGCCGGCTGCCCGGCGTGGTAGCCGGTCCAGGAGACGGCCAGGCCGGCCGTGTAGTAGTCGGCGAGGGCGGTGAGGGTGGTGGCGGTGGTGGTGTCGCGGCGGCGCAGGCTCGGCAGCCACACGTGGTCCTCGGCGGTGACGGCGCGCCGGGCGAGCGCGGTCAGCCCGGCCTGCGGGCCGATCTCGACCATCGCGTGCCGGCCGCGCCGGGCGACGGCCCGGATGCCGTCGAGGAAGCGGACCGGTTCGCCGATGTGCCGGACCCAGTAGTCGGCGGTGCCGATGTCGCGGAACCGGGCGAGCCGGCCGGTGACGTTGGAGACGATGCTGATCTGCGGCTCGTGGAAGGCGATGCCGTCGAGGGCGGCGCGGAAGTCGTCGTAGACCTCGGTCATCAGCGGAGAGTGGAAGGCGTGGGAGACCTTCAGCCGCTCCACGCGGACGCCCCGGCCGGTGAGGATGCCGCTGACCTCGTCGAGGGCGGCCGTGGCGCCGGAGATCACCGTCTGGTCGGGGGCGTTGACCCCGGCCAGCGCGAGGTCGTCGCGGCCCTGGAGCAGCGGCTCGACGTCCTCGACGGGCGCGGTGACGGCGGCCATCCCGCCCTCGGTGCGCACGGCCTGCATCAGCCGGGCGCGGGCGGCGACCAGCCGTACGGCGTCGGGCAGGTCGAACAGCCCGGCGACGGCGGCGGCGACGACCTCGCCGATGCTGTGCCCGATGAGCACGTTGGGCCGGGCGCCCCAGGCCATCCACTGCCGGGCGAGCGCGTACTCCAGGGTGAACAGGGCGGGCTGGGTGTACTCGGTGCGGTCGACGGCCTCGGGGTCACCGGCGGTGCCGAGCAGCAACTCCCGTACGGAGCGGCCGAGATGGGCGGCGAAGAGTTCGTCGCACTCGTCCACGTGGGCGCGGAAGACGGGGAAGGCCTCGTACAGGGCGGCGCCCATGCCGGCGTACTGGGAGCCCTGGCCGGTGAACAGGAACGCGGTCTTGCGGATGCCGGAGGGCCCCTCGTGCTCCTGCCCGACGGCCCGGTCCAGGAGCCTCGCCAGCGCGGCCCGGTCGGCGACCGGGGCGGCGATGCGGTGGGGGTGGTGGGCGCGCGTGGTGTTGGCGCTGTGGCAGAGCGCTTCCAGCGGCTGGTCGTCGACCAGCCCGCGGTAGGCGGCGGCGAGTTCGCGCAGTGCGGTGGCGTTCTTCGCCGACAGGGTGAACACCGGCGGCACGCCACCCGCCGTTTCGGCGGCCGGCGCCCGCTCGGGCGCCTGCTCCAGCACGACAGCGCCGATGGTCCCGGCGAAGCCGAAGCTGTTGACGACCGCGCGCCGCACCTCGGCGTCCCACGGCTCGCAGGCGGTGGGAACCCGCAGCGGGTACAGGTCCCAGGGGATGCGGCCGGAGGGCGTCTGAAGGTTGATGTGCGGGTAGATCGTGCGGGCGCGCAGCTGGAGCACGGTCTTGATGACGCCGACGATGCCGGAGGCGGGCTCCATGTGGCCGAGGTTGGTCTTCACCGAACCGACCAGCACCGGGCGGTCCTTGGTGTGCGAGTCGACGAACACGTCCCCGATGGCGCCGAACTCGATCGGGTCGCCCAGCGGGGTGCCGGTGCCGTGGGCCTCGACGTACTGGATGTCCCCGGGCGTGAGGCGGGCGGCGCCGAGCGCGCTGCGGATGACCTTCTCCTGGGCCGGCCCGTTGGGCACCGTCAGGCCCGCGCTGTCGCCGTCCTGTCCGACGGCCGTGCCCCGGACCAGTGCGAGGACGCGGTCGCCGTCGCGTTCGGCGTCGCTCAGCCGCTTGAGGACGACGATGCCGCAGCCCTCGGCGCGCGCGTAGCCGTCGGCGGACTCGTCGAAGGTCTTGCAGTGCCCGTCGGGGGCGAGCATCTGGGCGTTGGAGAACATCACCGGGATGCGCGGGTGGTGCAGGGCGTTGACGCCGCCGCACAGCGCGATGTCGGTCTCGCCGCCGCGCAGCGCCTGCACGGCGAGGTGCAGGGCGACCAGCGAGGAGGAGCAGGCGGTGTCGACGCTCATGCTCGGGCCGCGCCAGCCCAGGAAGTACGACAGCCGGCCGGACAGCGGGAACATGGTGATGCCGGAGGCCAGATGGCCGTCCAGTTCCTCGTACGGCAGTGAGTCCAGCTCCAGAGCGTAGTCGATGGAGCTGGCGCCGATGTAGACGCCGCCGTTGCCGCGGCGCAGCGGGGCCGGGTCGATGCCGGCGTGCTCCAGGGCCTGCCAGGCGGTCTCCAGCAGCAGCCGCTGCTGGGGGTCCATGTACCGGGCTTCCTTCGGGGAGATGTTGAAGAAGCCCGCGTCGAACAGGTCGATGCGGTCGAGGAACCCGCCGGCCGAGGCGATGATCTTGCCCTTGTCGTCGGGGCCCTCGGGGGTGAACGCCTCCACGTCCCAGCGGTCCCGGGGGATCGGGCCGATCCCGCTCCTGCCCTCCCGCAGGAAGGCGTCGAACTCGTCGGGCGAGCCGCTGCCGCCGGGGAACCGCAGACCGATTCCGACGATCGCGACCGGCTCGGGCGCCTGCTCTGTCTCCGTACGCGGCATGGAGCGACTCCTCAAGCTTCCTGGATGGCCTGGGTCAGGTGGTCCACGAGATGGTCGATCGTCGGCTCGTTGAAGAGCACGCTGACGTTGATCGACAGATCCAGGAGCTGCTCCAGGCTCTGCCGTATCTCGGTCAGCCGCAGTGAGGTGAGGCCGAGATCGAAATAGCTGATGTCGAGCGGAAGATCCTCGGAATCGTCCATGAGGAGAACGGCCCTGAATTTGCCGAGGACGATTGACTCGATTTCTTCGGCGAGTTCGCTGCGCGGCAGCTCACGCAGGCGCCGGCTCGTGCTGTCGACAGGTGGCATGCGCCTCATGCAAGCAGCGCCGGCTGACGCCCCACTGACGGCTTCCCACCGGTGTGGTTGGCCGGATCAGGCCGGTCAGCCGGGCGTCAGCGCCGGGTCAGATTCCGCTGTCAGGCTCGCCTTGCTTCAAGAAATCCACACGCCATATCCGAAAGGCTGAAGATGCTTCGCGAAGCCGCGCAGGAGGAGAGTGCTGAGGCACCTTCCGGATTGAAGAGCTACGACCTCTATATCGCGGGCAAGGACGTCGCCGGGGACGGCTGGGTCTACACCGTCAGCGGACGTTCCCTGCTGGAAGACGTGTTCACCAGCGTGAGCCTGAAGCGCTCCCTCGAACAGGACCCCGAGTCGGAGGCGGCGAGGCACCCCTACGTCGTCGGGCGCTGCGCGATCGCGGACGACTCCGCCATCGACCTGGCCACCCAGGCCGCCGCCGCTGCCGCCCCCGACTGGGCGGCCGTGCCCCTGGAGCGGCGGATGCGGCTGGGCACCCGCTTCCGCGAGGAACTGATCAAGCACCAGGACGAGTTCCTGCGCATGCTGGTCGCCGAGTCCCACCCCGTGAAGCTCGCCCGGTGGGAGCTGAGCTGCCTGCTGCAGATCTACGCCCCCGGCTCCCTGCGCTGGTACCTGAAGCAGATGCGGGTGGAGAAGGAGTACAACGGCCGCAAGCTGATCCTGCACCGCCAGCCGGACGGCGTCGTCGCCTTCAACCCGCCGCAGAACGCCCCGCTGCCCAGCGCCGCCCTGTGCGTGCTGGCCCTGATGGCCGGCAACGCGGTCGTGGTGCGGGCGCCGCGCAGCATCGCGCTGTCCACGATGTGGCTGCTGCGCGAGGTCGTCGCCCCGCTGCTGGAGGAGATCGACGCGCCCGCCGGGGTGCTCAACGCGGTGTGCTCCAACCCGAAGCAGACCATGGACCGCTGGATCGCCGACCCGCTCATCAACGACATCTTCTACATCGGCGGCAGCCAGGAGGGCCTGCGCTTCGAGCAGCAGTGCGTGGCCCACGGCAAGAAGCCGATCCTCGAACTCGCCGGCAACGACGGCATCGTGGTGTGGAAGGACGCCGACGTCAAGTGGGCGGCCGAGGCCATCACGGAGGCCTTCTACGGCTCCGGGCAGATCTGCATGGTGCCCAACTACGTCCTGGTCCACCCGGATGTCGCCGAGGCGCTGATCGCCGAGGTGAAGGAGCAGGTCAAGGGCATCCGTCCGGGCCTGCCCGAGGAGGAGGACGTGCTGCTGTCGCCGGTCAGGCGCAGCGAGCGGTTCTTCCGGCTGCTGCGGCAGGCCCTGGACAACGGCGCCGAGCTGGTGACCGGCGGCCACCGCACCGAGCTGGACGGCACGGTCTCGGAGACCGGGGTGTTCCTGCAGCCGACGGTGGTGCGGGTGGACGGCCTGGACCGGGCGCGGACGTACGACGTGGTCCGCGAGGAGACCTTCTTCCCGCTGGTCCCGATCGTGGTCGCCGAACGCGAGAACGACGACGCCCTGCTGGAAGCGTTCCTGCAGTTCGTCAACAGCAACGACTACGGGCTGCGCAACTCCCTGTGGTCCCGCTCGGACCACGTCGTGGAGACCTTCGTGCGGCGCACGGTCAACGGCGGCCTGCTGAAGGTCAACGACTCCCACATCGGCTTCCTGCCGTACCTGCCGAGCCACGGCGGCACCGGCCGCACCGGCGGCGCCTTCGGCGAGGCCAACTACCCGATGCTCAAGACCTCCCATGTGCAGGGGGTCAGCATCGCCCGCGACGTGAGCCCGTACGACGCGGTCTTCGGCGCCTGACCATCCCCAGAGTCCCGCGGAGGTTTCCCGTGCGTTCCCTCGATGCCGCCAGGACCGTCTGCGAGCGGTTCCACCCCGGACTGCTCAAGGAGCTGGAGCAGCTCCCGTACACCGAACGGGAGCGGCCCGGCAGCCCGGTGATCGACCTGTTCCGCATCCACGGCGGGGTCGGCCTGCTCATACCCGAGTCCTACGGCGGCCACGGCGCCGCCCCGCTGGAGGCGCTGCGCGTCCAGCTGGCCCTCGGCGCGCTGTCCCCGTCCCTGGTCGCGGCCGTGTCCATGCACCACTTCACCGCCGCCATGCTGTACTCCCTCGCCGTCAAGGACGGCCGGCTCACCGCCGCGCAGACCGAGCTGCTGCACCGGATCGTGCCGGACCAGCAGGTGATGGCCTCCGGCTGGGCCGAGGGCCGTACCGCGCAGAACGTCCTCAAGCCGGCCGTCACCGCGCGCCCCGTGGAGGGCGGGTTCCTGCTGTCCGGGTCGAAGAAGCCGTGCAGCCTGTCCCGCTCGATGAGCCTGCTCACCGCGTCCATCGCCATCCACGGCGAGGACGGCGGCGAGCCGGAGCTGGCGCTCGCGATCGTCCCCGCCCGCGCGCCCGGCCTGTCCGTGCACCCCTTCTGGGGCAACGACCTGCTGGCCGGCGCGGAGAGCGACGAGGTCCGCCTGGAGGACGTGTTCGTGCCGGCCGAGATGGTGGTGCGGGCCGGCGCCGACGACCCGCACCGCCTGGACGACCTGCAGTCGGCCGGTTTCGTCTGGTTCGAGATGCTGATCTCCGCCGGGTACGCCGGAGCCGCCGCCGCGCTGGTGGAGCAGGTGCTGGAGCGCAAGCGGGGCGGCGCGGAGGAACGCGCCGCGCTCGCCGTGGACATGGAGGCCGCGCTGGCCCTGCTGGAGGGCGTGGCCCGCGGCACGGGCGCCGAGCCCGGCGACGAGGAGTCGGTGGCGCGGGTGCTGGTCGCCCGGTACGCCGTGCAGAACGCGCTGCCGGCGATCGTGGGGCGGGCGCTGGAGCTGCTGGGCGGGCTGGAGTTCATCAGCAACTCCGCGAGTGCGCAGGCCGCTGCCGCGACGCGTGCGCTGGCCTTTCACCCGCCGTCCCGGATCGCCGCGTCGGAGCCGTTGCTCGCGTATTTCGGCGGGGGGCCGTTGGTTCTGGCGTAGAGCTCGGTCGGCAGAGCTGCGTGTGCGGCTGCGGGTTCGTCGTGGTTGATCGCGCAGTTCCCCGCGCCCCTGCGGGGCGCTCCCCTACCCACCCTTTTGGAGTGAGCGACACGTGACCGTCATACAGGAGCTTCCGGCGGCTACCACCGCCGACAGCGAGGCGGAAATCCTCAGTCTCTACCGGGCCCACCTCAGCAAGGGGCGGGCCACGATTGCCGAGTTGTTCGGTAGTCATATGGAGGTGGCGTCGGAGGGCGCCTGGGTCACCACCAGTGACGGTGAGCGCTTTTTGAACGCCGGCGGCTACGGCGTGTTCATCATGGGCGCCCGGCATCCGATCGTCATGGAGGAGGTGGAGCGCCAGCTGCGCACCCACCCCACCGCGACCCGCATCCTGCTGGAGCCGACGGTGGCCCGCGCCGCCGAGGCGCTGGTGTCGGTGCTGCCGCCCGGCCTGGACCGGGTGCACTTCGCGCTGTCCGGCGCGGAGGCCGTGGAGACGGGGCTGAAGCTGGCCCGCGCGGGCGGCCGCAAGCGGACCGTCTCGATGCGCGGCGGCTACCACGGCAAGACGCTGGGCGCCCTGTCGGCGACCGCGAAGGACGTCTACCAGGCGCCGTTCCGCCCGCTCGTCCCCGACTTCCAGCACCTGCCGTACGGCGACGCCGACGCCCTGGAGGCCGAGCTGCGGGCCCACCCCGGCGAGGTGTGCGTGATCCTGGAGCCGGTGCAGGGCGAGGGCGGGGTCATCGTGCCGCCCAAGGGCTACCTCAAGCGGGTCGAGGAGCTGGTCCGCGAGTACGACGGCTTCCTGATCCTCGACGAGGTGCAGTCCGGGTTCGGGCGGCTCGGCGAGTGGTGGGGCGCCGACATCGAGGGCGTCGTCCCGGACGTCCTGCTCACCGGCAAGGCGCTCGGCGGCGGGGTGATGCCGGTGTCGGCGGCCGTCGCCACCCGCAAGGCGTTCCGCCCCTTCGACAAGGACCCCTACGTCCACACCGCCACCTTCTCCGGCCAGCCGGTGCTGATGGCCGCGGTGCAGGGCGCGATCCGGGCCGTCAAGGAGGAGCGCCTGGTCACCCGGGCCATGGACCTCGGCGCCCGGCTGCTGCCGCGGATCGCGGAGGTCGCCCGGCGCAACATCCCCGAGCTGGTGGTGGACGTGCGCGGCCGGGGCCTGCTCATCGGTGTGGAGCTGGTCGAGGCGGGCCTCGCCGGCGAGCTGCTGATCGAGCTGTTCAACCACGGCGTGGTCGCCAACCACTCCATGAACGGCAGCTCGGTGGTGCGGTTCACCCCGCCCGCCGTGCTGGACGACACCGACGTCGACTTCCTCGTCAACTCCTTCGACCTGGCCACCCGCGACCTGATCAAGGGTGCGGCCACAATGCCGGAAGGCGGTAACTGATCGTGCGGCACGTCGAACTCGATGCCCTGATACCCGCGGAGCAGGCCGAGACGGTCCTGCACGCCGTACGGCGCTGGGAGCGGTACCCCGACCTCGCGCCCCACGTCAACGCGACCACCGTGCACGCCTCCTACCCCGACCCGAAGGCCTCCTCCAGCTGGGAGCTGCACTTCCGCAGCGGCCTGCTGCGCTGGACCGAGGACGACGTGGTCGTGCCGGAGGAGGGCGTGATCCGCTTCGAGCAGTCCGACGGGGACTTCGACTCCTTCTCCGGGACCTGGTCCGTCCAGCAGTCCGGACAGGACGTCGCCGTCCGCTTCGACGCCGACTTCGACTTCGGCATCCCGAGCCTCGAGGGCATCCTCGACCCGATCGCCGAGCGGGTCATCAAGGAGACCGTCGCCTGGGCGCTGACCGGCCTGTTCCCGGCCGTGCGCATCCAGGGCGGCATCGAACTGACCACGCCCGCCGCGGTCGGCGCCTAGGACCCGGGCGAGGAGCTGACATGGACCAGGCGAACCCCTTCGAGACCCCGCGCACCTACTCGCTGCACCGCGCCGAGTACCTGGTGGGCCTCGCCGTCACCACCGGCCTGATCGCCTACCACTTCGGCGACATCCGCTGGCTGCCGGCGCTCGGGCTGTTCCTCTACATCGACCTGATCGGCTACATCCCCGGCGCGATCGCGTTCCGCAAGAGCGGCGGCCGGCCGATCCACAAGGCGTACTACGTCCTCTACAACGTCATGCACAGCCTGATCACGCAGGGCGCGGTCGCCGCGCTGTGGTGCTGGCTGGTGAAGCCGGAGTGGGCGCTGCTGGTGCTGCCGTTCCACCTGTTCGGCGACCGCGGCCTGTTCGGCAACTTCATGAAGTCCTTCGCGCTGCCCTTCGAACCGGTGCGCCAGGAGGGCTACCTCAGGCTCCTGGACGACCTGGGCCTGCCCCACCCCAAGCCGGTCGGGCACGCCATGGACCCGGTGCCGACCGGGCACGTGCCCGCCCGCGCCGTACGCGAGACGGAGGCCGTGCGATGACCACCGCCACGGATGTACGGCGCCCGGTCCGGCAGGACCCGGCCGAGCGCCGGCGCGCCCTGTACCACCTGGCGTCCCCGGTGTCGGTGCTGACCACCGGCCCCGAGGAGCGGATGCACGGCACGACCGCCAGCACGGTCACCCTCGTCTCGCGCGAGCCGCTGCTGGTCGGGGTCGTGCTGCGGGCGGGCTCGTCCTTCGCCCGGCTGGCGGCCGCCGAGGGCCGGTTCGCGATCAACGTGCTCGGCGGCGAACAGGCCGGCGTGGCGCGGCGGTTCGCGGACAGCTCCCGGCCCGACGGCGACGCGGCCTTCACGGGCCTGGCCTGGACGACGGACCGGTACGCGCACGCCCCGCTGATCGCGGGCGCGCTCGCCCACTACGTCTGCCGCTTCCACTCGGCGCACGCGGCGGGCGACAGCGAGCTGCTGCTCGGCCATGTCGTGCGGGCCACGGCGGACGACGGACTGCCCCTGTTCTCTTACGCCGGCGGGCTGTACGCCGGCTCCCTGCGTCCGGCGAAGGAGGCCGCCGCGTCATGACCGCATCTGTGGCACCGGAGGCGGACTGGGAGAAGGCGCCCGGTCTGCTGGACGGTGCGAAGGAACTCACCCTCGGCCCCGAGCAGTGCGACCTCGCCTACTGGATCACCTCGGTCGCCCAGGGCACCCTGCGCGACCGCGGGGCGACCGGCCACCACGAGAACGCGCTCACCCCGGACTTCCTGAAGGCGCCCGGCCCGCTGCGCGAGGCGCTGGTGCTGGAGTTCGGCTTCCGGGCGCTGGCGGAGGAGCTGGCCACCCGGCTGCTCGGCCACTACGTCTCGATCGCGCCCGGCATCCCGCAGATGGAGTTCTACGCCACCCAGCTGCTGGACGAGGCCCGGCACGCGCGGGTCTTCCGGCAGCACCTGGTGGAGCTGGGCATCCCGCAGCACACCCTGCTGAAGGACATCGAGGAGATGGCCCGGGACTACCGCAAGCGGGTCCTGGACCCGGTGGTGGACTTCACCCTGGACATCGTCCGCGACCAGGCCGACTTCCCCGGCGGAGTCGCCGTGTTCGCCATCGTCATCGAGGGCGTGCTCGCCCCGGCCGCCGAGCTGAGCGAGCGCAAGTGGACCCCGCTGTCCCCGGCGACCGGCGAGATCTCGCGCGGCACCGCCATCGACGAGATCCGGCACCTGACCGTGGCCAGCACCATCCTGCGCGACCACGTCGTCGAGCACCCGGAGTACAAGCCGAGGCTGCTTGAGATCCTGCGCGCCGGGGTGAAGCTCTGGGACGAGATCCCGGACCGGGAGTTCGTCATCCACCGCGAGGAGCTGTTCCAGGAGGGCATGGGCCGGCACGCGGACCTCATCGGCGACTACGAGATCTGGCCCGGCGTGCGGCTGCTCGACACCACAGCCGAGCAGCGCTACGACATGGCCGAGCGGTGGACCGACGAGATGGCCGAGGTGCGCATGGCGTACATGGGCCTGCCCGTGGAGGTCCTCTCCTCTCAGGCGGGCGCATGAGCGCCCGGCGGGCCGCGGTGATCGCCGGCATCGGGTCGTACGTCCCGCCCAACCGGGTGACCAACGACGACCTGGCGGCCCGGCTGGAGACCTCGGACGCCTGGATCCGCTCCCGCACCGGCATCGCCGAGCGCTGCTTCGTCTCCCCGGGCACGTCCACCGGCGACCTCGCGGTGGAGGCGGGCCTGCGGGCGCTGAAGTCGGCGGGCGCCGAGCGGGTCGGGGCGGTGGTGCTGGCCACCACCACCCCGGACCAGCCCTGCCCGGCGACCGCACCGCAGGTGGCCGCGCGGCTGGGGCTCGGGCAGGTGCCCGCCTTCGACGTGGCGGCGGTCTGCTCCGGGTTCCTGTACGGCCTGGCGTCCGCCGCCGGGCTGATCGCGGCCGGGGTGACCGACAGCGTGCTGCTGGTCGCCGCGGACGCCTTCACCACGATCATCAACCCCGCCGACCGCACCACCGCGGTGATCTTCGCGGACGGCGCGGGCGCGGTCGTCCTGCGGGCCGGCTCGCCCGCGGAACCCGGGGCGGTCGGGCCGCTGGTGCTGGGCAGCGACGGCGAGCTGAGCCATCTGATCGAGGTGCCCGCGGGCGGCTCCCGGCAGCGGTCCACCGGCCGCCCGGCCGCGCCCGAGGACCACTTCTTCCAGATGCTCGGCCGGGACACCTACCGGCACGCGGTGGAGCGCATGACCGCCGCGTCCACCGAGGCCGCCGAGCGGGCCGGCTGGCCCCTGGCCGACGTCGACCGGTTCGTGGCCCACCAGGCCAACGCCCGGATCCTGGAGGCCGTCTCCGACCGGCTCGGCATCCCCGGCGAGCGGCGGCTGAGCAACATCGATCGGGTCGGCAACACCGGCGCCGCCTCGATCCCGCTCCTGCTCGCCGAGGCCACCGCCGAGGGGCGGCTCGCCACGGGCCACCGGGTGCTGCTCACCGCGTTCGGCGGCGGACTGTCGTGGGGCGCGGCGACGGTCCTCTGGCCACAGCTGCAGACCTTCTGACGCGCAGACACCCTGACGCAACGTCAGCAACTCGTATTCAGCGGTACGCGCGGCGCGTACACCTTCGAAAGGAACCGTCATGCTGGAGCAGCTCAAGGAAATCCTGTCCAACAAGCTCAAGGTGTCGCCCGAGGCCATCACCCCGGAGGCCACCCGGGAGGACATCGAGCTGGACTCGCTGGCCGTGGTGGAGCTGTCGCTGCTGCTGAAGTCCGAGCTGGACCTGGACATCAGCGACGACGACCTCCTGGAGGCCGAGACCGTGGCCGACATGGTCCGGCTCATGGAGGAGCGGAGCGCGACGGTCTGATGGCCGGCATGGACATAGCCGTCACCGGGCTCGGCCTGGTCACCCCGGGCGGTATCGGGGTCGGGCCGAGCTGGACGGCGGTCTGCGACGGCAGGCCGGCCGCCGCCCTCGATCCGGTACTGGCGGACAACCCCGTACAGATCTCCTGCCGGGTGCCCGGCTTCGATCCCGAGACCCTGCTGAGCGCACGGCGCGCCCACCGGCTCGACCGGTTCGTGCAGTTCGCGCTGGTCGCCGCGCACGAGGCGGTGGCCGACGCGGGCCTGGACCCGCAGACCTGGGACGGCGCGCGGGTGGGTGTGGTGCTGGGCTGCGCCGACGGCGGTCCGGGCACCGTCGAGGAACAGCACCATGTGCTGCGCGAGCAGGGCGCCGACCGGGTGTCGCCGCTGCTGCTGCCGATGCAGCTGCCGAACATGCTGGCCGGCCAGACGGCCATCGAGTTCGGGGCGACCGGGCCCAACCTGGTGGTGGCCACCGCCTGCGCCTCGGGCGCGACCGCCATCGGCACGGCCCGGGACCTGCTGGCCCTGGGCCGCTGCGACATCGTCCTCGCGGGCGGCAGCGAGGCCATGATCACCCCGCTGGTCATGGCCGGGTTCGCCCAGATGGGCGCGCTGTCCAGGCGGCACGACGACCCGGCGTCCGCGTCCCGGCCGTTCGACGCCGACCGGGACGGGTTCGTCGCCGGGGAGGGCGCCGGGATCCTCGTGATGGAACGGGTGGCGGACGCGCGGGCGCGGGGCGCCCATGTCCACGGCCGGATCATCGGCTACGGCGCGACGGCCGACGCCCACCACATGACGTCCCCGCATCCGGACGGCGCGGGCATCGAGGCGGCCGTGCGGGCGGCTCTCGCCGACGCGGGCGCCGACCCCGACGACGTGCAGCACGTGAACGCCCACGGCACGTCGACACCGCTCAACGACCTGTCCGAGGCCCGCATGATCCAGCGGACCCTGCGCGGGGATCCGCTCGTCACGTCCACGAAGGGAGTCACCGGGCATCTGCTGGGCGCGGCGGGGGCGGTCGAGGCCGCGTTCGCCGTGCTGAGTGTGGAGCACGAAATGGTTCCGCCGGTCGCCAACCTGGTCCTGCCGGACGCTCGCATGGAGATCAAGCTGGCCCAGACTCTGACCGAGATGCCGATCGATCTGGCGCTGAGCAACTCGCTGGGATTCGGGGGCCAGAACACCGCACTGGCGATTGCACCCGCCTAGGCGTCTGCCTGGGCCTGTAGTTCGGCGACTGCGGGCCGGTTGCGGCTGGTCGCGCCCCCGCGGCGGAGCCGCACATCGACACAGCCCCGCGCCCCTTACGGGGCGCTCCAGCAGCCGTCCGTCGAGAAACCTCTGCGGGCGGCTGTTCCCCTTGTTTCTCCTCCCTGCTCTGGAGTCCCCATGTCCACCAGTGGTTCCCCGCCCGCCCCCGGCCGGCTCGGTACCGGGCACATCCTCTTTCTCATCGTGGCGGCCGCCGCGCCGCTGTCCGCGATGGTCGGCACGGTTCCGCTCGCGTTCGCCTTCGGTGACGGCGCGGGTGTGCCGGCGGCCTTCCTGTTCGCCGGAGTGACCCTGCTGTGCTTCTCGGTCGGGTACGCGGTGAGCGCCCGGAGGACCGGCGGGTCGGGCGGCTTCTACGCCTCCGTCGCCGACGGGCTCGGCAAGCCGCCCGCCGTCGCGGCCGGGTATGTCGCCCTGCTCTCCTACAACTGCGCCACCATCGGGCTTGCGGGCGCGCTCGGTTACTTCACGCACCTCGTGCTCGCCGGGCACGGGCTGACGGTCTCCTGGGAGTGGTGCGCCGCCGTCGGGCTGGTGCTGACGGCCGTGCTCGGATACCGGGAGATCGCGCTCAGCGCGCGTGTGCTGGCCCTGCTGATGCTGGGCGAGATCGGCGTGCTGGCGGCGCTCGACGTGGCGATCCTCGTCCGGCACGGGGCGCACGCCCTGCCCGCCGTCTCGTTCTCGCCGCACACGGCCGCCGGCCCCGGCGCCGGCGTCTCGCTGATGTTCGCGTTCGTCTCCTTCATCGGTTTCGAGTCGGCCGCGCTGTACGGCAAGGAGGCCCGGGACCCGCGGCGCAGCGTGCCCCGGGCGACGTACGCGGCCGTGGTGCTGATCGCCGGTTTCTACGCGCTGACCAGCTGGCTGGCGGTGGGCGCGGTCGGCAGCAGCCGGGTGCGGGAGGTCGCGGGGAAGCAGATGGGCGACCTGTTCTTCGTGCTCGGCGACGACTTCCTCGGCACGGCGGGCAGCACGGGCCTCCAAGTGCTGCTGTGCACCAGCCTGTTCGCGGCGACGCTGGCCCTGCACAGCGCCGCCAACCGGTACGCCCAGGTCCTCGCCGAGGACGGGCTGCTGCCGGGCGCCCTGGCCGCCGAGCACCCGCGGCACGGCTCCCCGCACCGGGCGAGCCTTGCGCAGAGCGCGCTGACGACGCTGGTCGTGGCGGGCTTCGCGGTGGCCGGTCTGGACCCGTACGCCGATCTGACCACCAGCATGCTCGGCCTCGGCACCCTCGGCATCGTCGCCCTGCAGGCGCTGGCCGCGCTGTCCGTGCTGGGGCTGCGGCTGCGCGGGGGCGGCGGGCACTGGTGGCGGGAGACCCTCGCCCCGCTGCTCGGCTTCGCCGGGCTGGCCGCCTCCGTGTGGCTGGTCGTCGGCAACTTCGACATGCTCACCGGCTCCCCCTCGAAGGTGATCGCCGCCCTGCCCTGGCTGCTGCCGCTGGTGGCGCTGGGCGGGCTGGCGTACGCCGCCCGGCTGCGCGCGGCACGCCCGGCGCGCTACCGCAGGCTCGGCGCCCGGCACCTCGCCGCGCCCGCCCCTGCTCCCTCCCCCGCCCTGACAGGAGACCGCCATGCATGATCCGCACGAGCTGATCGAGGCGGGCCCCGACGCCGTACGGCGCCTGGCCCGCCGCCGCCACGAGCTGGACCTGGACGCGCTGGCCACCGCCCTGCGGGCCCGCACCGCCGCCCAGGCGGAGGTCACCCGGCTGCGCACCGAGCTGAACCGCACGGCCAAGGCCCGCCGCTCCGGGCCGCCCACTCAGGCGGAGAAGGAGGCCGCGCGTGCGCTGCGGGCCGAGGTCCAGGCGGCGGAGGCCGCCGCGCGGACGGCGGCCGGCGAGCTGTCCGGCATGCTGCTCGCCATCCCCAACCTGCCGCTGGACGCGGTGCCGGACGGCGACTCCGAGAAGGAGGCGGTGGAGATACGGCGCGGCGGGCCCGAGCCGCGTCCGGCCGCCGGGGCCCGGCACCACGCCGAGATCGGCGAGGCGCTCGGCATCCTGGACTCCCCCGCCGCGGCGAAACTCTCCGGCGCCCGGTTCAGCGTGGCCCGGGGCGCCGGCGCCCGGCTGGAGCGGGCCCTCGGCGACTTCCTCCTCGACCTGCACACGCGCGAGCACGGCTACACCGAGCAGTCCGTGCCGTTCCTGGTCAGCCGCGACACCATGACCGGCACCGGGCAACTGCCCAAGTTCGAGGAGGACTTGTTCCGCACCCAGGTCGGCGACCGGGAGCTGTTCCTGATCCCGACCGCCGAGGTGCCGCTGACCAACCTGGTCGCCGGCGAGCTGCTGGACGCGCGCGCCCTGCCGTACGCGTTCACCGCCCGCACCCCGTGCTTCCGCGCGGAGGCGGGGGCGTACGGCCGCGACACCCGCGGGGTGCTCCGGCTGCACCAGTTCGAGAAGGTGGAGCTGGTGCGGATCTGCGCGCCGGAGCAGGCGCAGGAGCAGCTGGAGCTGATGGTGGGGCACGCCGAGGAGTGCCTGCGCCGCCTCGGACTGTCCTTCCGCACCGTGCTGCTGCCCGCGGGCGACATGGGCTTCTCGGCACGGATGACGTACGACATCGAGGTGTGGCTGCCGGGCGGCGGCTCCTACCGGGAGATCTCCTCGGTCTCCGACTGCGGCACCTTCCAGGCCCGCCGCGCCGACATCCGCGTCAGGCGCGCCGACGGCCGCAAGGCTCCGGCGGCCACCCTGAACGGCTCGGCCCTGCCCATCGGCCGTACCGTGGCCGCGCTGCTGGAGCAGGGCGCCCGGGACGACGGGTCCGTGGTGCTGCCCGAGGCGCTGGTGCCGTACACCGGGTTCCGGCGGATCCTGCCGGGCGGCGCGACCGAGTGAGGGCAGCGCAAAAGGGGCGGGAGCCGGACTCCCGCCCCTTTTCCGTGCCCGGAGTTCAGGCGCCCGTCATGTGCACCCCGCCGTCCACGTGGACGATCTCGCCGGTGGTGCGCGGGAAGAAGTCGGACAGCAGGGCGACCACGCCGCGCGCGGCCGGTTCGGGGTCGGTGAGGTCCCAGCCGGCCGGGGCGCGGCCGGTGGTCCACACGTCGGCCAGCTCCGGGAAGCCGGGGATGGACTTGGCGGCCATGGAGCGCAGGGGGCCGGCCGCGACCAGGTTGCAGCGGATGCCGTGCCCGCCGAGGTCGCGGGCCAGGTAGCGGCTGGTGGACTCCAGGGCGGCCTTGGCCACCCCCATCCAGTCGTAGTGCGGCCAGGCCACGGTCGCGTCGAAGGTGAGGCCGACGACCGAGCCGCCGCGCCGCTGCAGCAGCGGCAGGCAGGCGGTGGCGAGGGACTTCAGGGAGTACGCCGAGACGTGCACGGCCGTCGACACGTCGGCCCAGGTGCCGTCGAGGAAGGAGAAGGCGCCCTGGGGGCCGTAGGCGATGGAGTGCACGACGCCGTCGAGGGAGTCGGTGTGGGCGCCGATCCGCTCGGCGAGGGTGTCCAGGTGGTCCTGGTCGGTGACGTCCAGCTCGATGACGGGGGCGGGCCCCGGGAGCTTGCCCGCGAACCGCTCGATCAGGGAGAGCCGGCCGAAGCCGGTGAGCAGCACCTCGGCGCCCTCCTCCTGGGCGATCCGGGCCACGTGGAAGGCGATGGAGGCGTCCGTGACCACCCCGGTGACCAGGATCCGCTTGCCGGCGAGGATGCCGCTCATGCCACCGACACCCCCTTGGGCAGCGCGCTCACCAGCGCCGAGTCGTGGTCCTGGGGGCCGAGCGCGCTGCCGCCGCCGGGCGAGCCGAGGCCGGTGAAGAAGTCGGCGTTGGAGGCCGCGTGGTCGTCGCCCCACTCCTCGGGCAGGTCGTCCTCGAAGTAGATGGCGTCGACCGGGCAGACCGGTTCGCAGGCGCCGCAGTCCACGCATTCCTCCGGATGGATGTACAGGGCGCGGCGGCCTTCGTAGATGCAGTCGACGGGGCATTCGTCGATGCAGGAGCGGTCCTTGACGTCGACGCAGGGCAGTCCGATGACGTAGGCCATCTTCAACTCCTTGTTCTCATGGGCGGGTTCAGTCGACCGGGGTGCCGGTGGTGCGCTCGCCCAGCGTCAGCACGGTGAGCGCGAGGACGGCCATGGCGGCGGCGATCACGGCGAACAGGGCGCCGGGGCCGTGGGCGTCGAGGACCGGCAGCAGGACGAACGGCAGCGCGGCGGCGCTGAGTTTGGACAGCGAGTAGGCGGCGCCGGCGGCGGTGGCCCGGATCGCGGTGGGGTACTGCTCGGACAGGTAGACATGGGAGACGCTGGAGAAGACGTTGCTGCAGAGGGTGTAGGCGAAGCCGCAGACCACGATCAGCTCTGCGGAGTCCGCGTAGGCGAAGCCGAGTCCGGCCGCGACCATCGCGGTCGCCGACAGCGCGATCAGGGTGCGGCGCTCGACGCGGTCCACGACCGGCAGGGCGAGGGCGGAGCCCACGGGGTAGCCGAGGAAGGACAGCGCGGTGAAGCCGAGGCCCGCGACGATGCCGTAGCCCTTGGCGGCGACGATCTGCGGGGCGAGCGTGCCGAAGCCGTAGTAGCCGACGACCGAGAGCAGGCAGAACAGCCACAGGACGAGGGTGCGGCGGCGCAGGCCGGGGCGGAGGACGTCGCGCAGCCGGGTGTCGTCCGCCGGAGTCCCGGCCCGGGGTGCGGGCTGGTCCAGCAGCAGGCCCCGGCCGGCCGCCTCCGCCTCCATGCGCGACACCAACCGTTCGGCCTCAGCGGCGCGGCCACGCGTGGCGAGCCAGCGCGGGGACTCGATCAGGCCCCGGCGCAGGATCCACACCACGGCCGAGCCGAGGGCGCCGAGGACGAACAGCCAGCGCCAGCCGGCCACGCCGAGCGGGGTGCGCGGCACCAGCCACAGGGCGGCGAAGCCGACCGCGGGGACCCCGCAGAAGGCGAGGGTGTAGGCCCGGGCGATGAACCGGCCGCGCTTGGAGGCGGGCAGCACGTCGGCCAGGTAGCAGTCGGCCAGGGCCTGTTCGGCGCCGATGCCGAGGCCGGCGGCGAAGCGGGTCGCGATCAGCCAGGCGGCGTTCGGCGAGAGGGCGCCGAGCAGGGACGCCACCGAGTAGATGGCCAGGTTGAGCTGGAAGGCCCGGCGCCGGCCGAACCGGTCGGCGATCCGGCCGAGCGTCAGGGACCCGAGGAACTGGCCGAGGAACGCGGAGGCCAGGACGAGCTTGAGCGAGGTCGCGCCGAAGCCGAAGTCGCTCTGCAGCACCTTGCCGATGGTGCCGGACAGGTTGTTCTCGAAGGTGTCGAAGAACAGGCCGACGCCGACGACGGCGGTGAGTCTGCGGTGCAGCGGGGTGATCGGCAGCCGGTCCAGGCGGGCGCCGATCGGGGCGGGGGCGGTGAGGCCGCCCGCCGCCGCGGTGGTCTGGGACATGGGGCTGGCTCCTTACGGACTGTCGCGTCGCCCCGTGGCCAAGGAGCCGCCCGGGCCACCGGCGGGCCCGGGCGTACGGCCCGGGGGCCGGAGTGTGGGGTGTGGGGGATGTGGGGAGCGGGGTGGCGGTGGGTCGCCCTGGGAACCGGCGAGCCGGGGTCAGACCGATTCCATGGCCCGGCGCCGGATCTGCTCCTCCACGTCACCGCGGCGGACCGGGGCGCTGACCTCGTGGAGGAAGGAGGCGACCTCGCGGTACGAGGCCCAGAAGCCGACCTCGTGGTAGGGCACTCCGCGTTCGGCGCAGTACTGCATGGTCAGTTCGCGGGCGCGCGGCAGGTTCTTCTGCGGCATGGCCGGGAACAGGTGGTGCTCCACCTGGTAGTTGAGGCCGCCGTAGAGGAAGTCGACCAGCCGGCTCGGCCGGATGTTGCGGGAGGTGAGGACCTGGCGCTCCAGCCAGTCCAGGGTCTCCTCCTCGCCGTCGCGCACCTGCATGCCCTTGTGGTTCGGGGCGAAGATCATGCCGAAGTAGACGCCGAGGGCGGCGTGCTGGACGACGATGAACGCGACCGCGAGCGCCGGGGACAGGACGGTGAAGACGCAGGTCAGATAGACGGCGGCGCGCAGCAGGATGAGGAAGGTCTCCAGCACGGGCCGCTTGGTCTTGCCGGTGACGATGGACTTGACCGCGGTCTTCAGCATCTTGAAGCCCTCGAGGACCAGCAGCACGAAGAACAGCACGCTCTGGTAGCGCACGACGAGCTTCTGGGTGCCCTTGCGGGTGGGGTACTGCTTGATGTCGAAGATGGCGGTGCGCCGGCCGATGTCCGGGTCCATGTCCAGGTGGTTGGGGTTGCTGTGGTGCCGGTTGTGGTGGTTGACCCACCAGCCGTAGCTGACCCCGTTGACCAGGTTGGCGTGGACGTAGCCGACCGCGGAGGCCGCCTTCTTGCTGCGGAACATCGCCTTGTGGCCGGCGTCGTGCCACATGAACGCCGACTGGCCGCCGCACAGGCCCATCCACAGGGCCGTGACGAGCTGCCACCAGGAGTCGCCCAGCTCGAAGAAGGCGGCGAAGCCGATCAGCAGCAGGGTGGTGTTGAGGGCGAGCTTGCCCACGTAGTAGCGCGGGTCGAGGTCGAGCAGGCCCTCGGCCCTGACCCGTTTGAGCAGTTCGGCGAAGGTCGCCGAGGCGCCGGGGCGCGGGGCGGCCTCGGAGGCCGGGACCCCGGCCGTCTGGATGTGCGGACGCTGCATGCGTTGCTCTCCTTGGGAGAAGTGCCCGGTGGCGGGCGGCGGCGCCGCTGCCCCGCGGAGCTGCGGGCGCCGCGAGTCGACTTCAGCTCCCGCGTGCGGTCGCGGGCTACGGCCCGCCCGGCAGGCCCGGACGACGGGAGCACAGTGCGGTGCTCCCGCGCCCGGACCGCCGGGCGAACGCACGTCCAGCGTTCCGCGCCGCACTGATGTGGCACTGATGCCGGTCTGATCCAGCCGGCGCGCTCAGGCGGCGGCCTCGGTGCGCAGCCGCTCGTCGAGGGCGCGGACGACCGCGTCGGCGGCGTCGGCGACCTGCTGGTCGTCGGGGGCGCCGATGACGGCCATGAGCTGCTCGACCATGGCGTGCTGGAGTTCCTCGGTGGACTGGCTCATGATGTGTCTCCTGGCCTTGGGCTGATGGAGCGTCAGAAGGCGTTGCAGGCGCGGAAGATGTGCGCGAACCCGGGCAGCGAGGCCTGCGGCCCGTCGAAGGCGACGTACTCGGGGATGGTCACGTCGGGCGCCCACTTCTGCTTGTACGACAGCTGGGTCTGGGCCGGGTACAGCGCCGCGCCCTCGGCCCACAGGGCGTGCATCAGCCACTGGAACGCGGCGCTGTGCCCGTCGAGTTCATGGGCGGCGTCGAGCCCGGTGAACGGCGTGAACCCGAAGTGCAGCCACTCGACGCCCTCGGTCCGGAACACCTCGACGGCGTGCGCGTTGATGGCCTCCATCAGGCCCGGGGAGCCCTCGGGGATGCGGCGGCTGAGGTCGTGCATCCAGCCGGCCCGGCTGCCGTACACCGGCGAGTACGAGATGTACGCGACCGGGGCGCCGTCGATGGTGCCGACGAACAGCCGGCGGTGCGCCTGGGCGGCGCCGCCGATCTGGCCGACGAGGAACTCCAGTTGCTGGGCGCCGCCCTTGGAGCCGAGCCAGGCCCGGTCGATGGTGGCGATGGCCTCGCCCACGTCGGCCGCGTCGGCCTCGTGGATGGTCAGGCCGTTGCGGTGGGCGCGGGAGATCTTGTTGCGCAGCTGCATGAACTTGGTTCCGCGCAGGGTGAACCCGTCGAGGCTCACCGCCCAGGAGGCGCCGACCTGGTTGACGGTGAAGCCGCGCCCGGCGTAGCGCTCGGCGTCCGTGCGCTGCAGCTGGACGCCGACGAGGTTCAGGCCCTCGCCCCGGACGTGGGCGCGGAAGGCGTTCAGCAGGGTGCCGTAGTCCTCCTCGGCGGCGAAGGGGCCGCCGAACTGCACGGCCCAGCGGCCGGTGCGCCGGTAGACGACGGCCCCGTCCGCGCCCGGCACGGTGAAGACGCTGTTTCCGCTGTTGAGCGCCAGGAACGAACTCGGGTTCTCGCTCGCGGTGTGCCGGCGTATCGCGTCGAGAATCCGGTCGTGGGTGGTGGTTTCGGTGGTGGTGGCGGTCATTCCGTACCCCTTTCGGGAGCCTTTCACGGCAAGGGAGTTCCGAAGGGAGTACAGCACCGTCGGGATGTCCGGGAAAAGGGCAGATGGAAATTCCTTTGCCTGCGTCAGAAGCGTGTCAGCTTTCCGTCAGCGTGCACTGCCAATGTGAGGCATGTGAACGGCACGGGTCACCGGAGCCAGGGGCCCGCCCGCTCCACCGCAGTCTCCACCACAAGCCGGTTCATGCTTTCCGTACGCGGGTGAACGAGAATTCACCGTCCGCCGCGCGGAAGAGAGACCACCCTCTGCCGGTGTTCCGCCGAAGGCGACGGACACCGGTTTCCCAGGAACCGCCGGCCGCCCCCCGTCCCGGCGGAGCAACCGCCCCGGCGGGCCGCTCGAGAAAAAGGCCCGCCGGGGCGTGGCGCGTTCGGCAGCTCAGCCATTCCACCGCAGCAGAACAGCGGAAAAACCGTCGCCGAGGAATTGTCGTCAAGGTCGTCCAGGGGGAAAAGACATGCTGAGGTTCTCCGTTCTCGGGCCACTGCAGATACGCACCGACGCGGGCCCGGCGGACGTGCCGGGCGATCTGCAGCGGATCCTGGTGCAGACGCTGCTGGTCAGTGAGGGCCGACCGGTCTCCGGGGAGAGCCTGGCCGAGGAGATGTGGGGCGAGGCCGCGCCCGACAACCAGGCCAACGCGCTGCAGGCGCACATCAGCCGGCTGCGCCGCCGGCTGCGGGCGCTGGAGCCGGAGCGGCCGGTGTCGAGGGTGACGATCCATCCGGCCGGCTACCGGCTCGGGCTGGGCGAAGGGGAACTGGACGCCGCGGAGTTCGTGCGGGCGGTGCGGCTGGCCGAGTCCGCGGCGCCGGGCGACGCCGGGCACACCGCGCGGCTGCTCGCGGACGCGCTGGCGCTGTGGCGCGGGCCGGTCTTCGGCGGTTTCCCCGGCGGGACCCTGTGCCAGCTGGCGGGCGCCCGCTACGAGGAGTACCGGATGCGGGCGCTGGAGCTGCTCTTCGACGCCGAGCTGCGGCTCGGCCACCATGCGGCGGTGCTCGCGGAGCTGGCCGAGGCGCACACCAACCACCCGTTGCGGGAGCGGTTCTGCGAGCAGCTGATGATCGCGCTGTACGGCGCGGGACGGCAGGCCGACGCCCTCGACGTCTTCCACCGGATGCGGCGCCGGCTCGACGACGAACTCGGCATCCAGCCCTCCCCCGCGCTGCGCCGGATCGAGAGCGCGATCCTCTCCCACGACCCGGCCCTCAGCGGCGACCGCCTTCTCCAACCCGCCTGACGCGGGCGGTGGTTGCGCGCGTCGGCGGCCCGTCAGCGCACGGTCAGCCCCGGTTGTCACGCTCCTTGCGGTGACGCCACCTCGAGAACTCCTCACGTAGAGGCAGGGAGACATGAAGTCCCAGGTCGCGGAACTGGCCCAACTGCGCGAACGCGTGCTCGCCGGCCCCGGCGAGAAGGCGACGGCCGCCCAGCGGGCCAAGGGCAAGCGCACCGTGCGCGAACGGATCGGCCTGCTGCTCGACGAGGGCTCGTTCCACGAGGTCGAGCCGCTGCGCCGGCACCGGGCGACCGGCTTCGGCCTGGAGGCGAAGAAGCCGTACACCGACGGCGTCGTCACCGGCTGGGGCACGGTCGAGGGCCGTACCGTCTTCGTCTACGCCCATGACTTCCGGATCTTCGGCGGCGCGCTGGGCGAGGCCCACGCCGCCAAGATCCACAAGATCATGGACATGGCCCTCGCGGCCGGCGCGCCTCTGGTGTCGCTCAACGACGGCGCCGGCGCCCGTATCCAGGAAGGTGTGACCGCGCTCGCCGGGTACGGCGGCATCTTCCGCCGCAACACGGCGGCGTCCGGGGTGATCCCGCAGATCAGCGTGATGCTGGGCCCGTGCGCGGGCGGCGCCGCGTACTCGCCCGCCCTCACCGACTTCGTGTTCATGGTGCGCGAGACCTCGCAGATGTTCATCACCGGCCCCGACGTGGTCAAGGCGGTGACCGGCGAGGAGATCACCCAGAACGGGCTCGGCGGGGCCGACGTCCACGCGGAGACCAGCGGGGTGTGCCACTTCGCGTACGACGACGAGGAGACCTGCCTGGAGGAGGTCCGGTACCTGCTCTCCCTCCTCCCCCGCAACAACCGCGAGACACCGCCCGCCGTGCCCTGCGACGACCCGCCGGACCGGCGCTGCGAGTCGCTCGCGGAGCTGGTGCCGGTCGACGGCAACCGGCCGTACGACATGGCCAGGGTGATCGAGGAGATCGTCGACGACGGCGAGTACCTGGAGGTGCACCAGCGCTGGGCGCGGAACATCATCTGCGCGCTGGCCCGGCTGGACGGCCAGGTCGTCGGGATCGTCGCCAACCAGCCGCAGACCCTGGCCGGCGTGCTGGACATCGAGGCGAGCGAAAAGGCCGCGCGTTTCGTCCAGTTGTGCGACGCGTTCAGCATCCCGATCGTCACCCTGCTCGACGTGCCCGGCTTCCTGCCCGGCGTCGGCCAGGAGCACGGCGGCATCATCCGGCACGGCGCCAAGCTGCTGTACGCCTACTGCGACGCCACCGTGCCCCGTATCTCGCTGATCCTGCGCAAGGCCTACGGCGGCGCGTACATCGTCATGGACTCGCAGTCGATCGGCGCCGACCTCACCTACGCCTGGCCGACGAACGAGATCGCGGTGATGGGCGCGGAGGGCGCCGCGAACGTCATCTTCCGGCGGCAGATCGCCGAGGCCGACGATCCCGAGGCGCGGCGGGCGGAGCTGGTCAAGGAGTACAAGGCCGAGCTGATGCACCCGTACTACGCCGCCGAACGCGGCCTGGTCGACGACGTGATCGACCCGGCCGACACCCGCGCCGTCCTCATCGGCGCGCTGGCGATGCTGCGCACCAAGCACGCCGAGCGCCCGGCGCGCAAGCACGGCAACCCCCCGCAGTGATCCCGCTCGGTTCCCGCACCCCGACGGAGGTTCCCATGTCCGTGTCCCCCGCTTCCCCCACCGCGCCGATCCGGGTCGAGAAGGGCCAGGCCACCGAGGAGGAGCTGGCCGCCCTCGCGGTGCTGCTGCTGAGCCGCGGCGCCCTGGCCGCCCCCGACACCGAGCCGGTCTCCCCCGGCACCACCTGCTGGCGCCCGCACGCCTTCCACGCGCCGCACAGCTGGCAGCGCGCCTGACCCGGCTCATCCCTGGGCGAGGGTGACGTCCTGGTCGGTGACCGCGTGGAAGGCGGGCAGCGGGACGATGCCCACGGGCCGCATCTCCATGAGCGTGGCCTGCACATGGGCCCGGCCGGCCCTGAGCACCTCCGAGTCGACCGTGCCGGAGTTCTGCCACCGGTGCTCGGCGCCGTCGCACTGGGCGATGCCGCCGCCGACGCCGTGCTGGACGCGGGGGTCGCGCTGGCTCAGCGAGGAGGTGACGAACACCGGTCCGGTGCCGGCGGTGCAGCGGTAGCTGCCGGAGAGCGTGACCGTGCCGTCGGACGCGATACGGCCGGTGGCGTCGACGCCGATGGTCTCGGCGGGGTCGGCGCCGGCCGGACCGGAGGCGACGCACAGCAGGGCGACGGCGCCGAGGGCCGCGGCGAGGGCGGGACGTACGGGCATGGGATACCTCCCGGTTCCGTGGGGGGTCTGGGACCCTCCACTGGTACCGGGCGGCCGTCCCGCCGGGCGTGACCGTCACCCCTTCGGTGGCGCGTCACGGGACCGTCCGGGACGCCCTCGCCGGTGACCCGGCCGGGCGGTCACGGCAGTACCGCGAAGCCGTCCAGCTCCACCATCGCCTGCTCGTCCCACAGCCGTACGACCTGTACGACGGCCATCGCCGGGTAGTCCCGGCCGGCCAGGTCCCGCCAGATGCGGCCGAGCCGGGCGGCGTGGGCGCGGTAGGCGGCGACGTCCGTGGCGTAGACGGTGACGCGGGCGAGGTCGGCGGGGGTGCCGCCGGCCGCGCGCAGGGCCGCGAGGAGGTTGCCGAGGGCCCGCTCGAACTGCTCGGGGAGGGTGTCGCCGGTAATCTTGCCGTCGGCGTCGAGGGCGGTCTGGCCGGCCAGGAACACCACGCGGGAGCCGGACGCGACGACGGCGTGCGAGAACCCCGTGGGCGGGGACAGCTCGGGCGGGTTGACGCGCTCGGTCGTCACCGGACCTCCTGATCGTCCTGATCGTCGGCGTGGGCGTACAACTCCTTGGCGATGATGCCCCGTTGGACCTCGCTGGCGCCCTCGTAGATGCGCGGGGCGCGCACCTCGCGGTAGAGGTGCTCGAGGAGGTGACCGCGGCGCAGGGCGCGGGCGCCGTGCAGCTGGACGGCGGTGTCGACGACGTACTGCGCGGTCTCGGTGGCCAGCAGCTTCGCCATCGCGGCGAGCCGGGGGACGTCGGCGGCGCCCTCGTCGTACGCCGTGGCCGCCGCGTAGACCATCAGCCGGGCCGCCTCCGTGCGCAGGGCCATCTCGGCGACCTGGTGGGAGACGGTCTGCAGGTCCCTCAGCCGGCCGCCGAAGGCCTCGCGGCGGCGGGTGTGGGCGACGGTGGCGTCGAGCGCGGCCTGGGCCATGCCGACCGCGAAGGCGCCGACGCTGGGCCGGAAGAGGTTCAGGGTGCCCATGGCGAGAGCGAAGCCGCGGTTCACCTCGCCGAGCACGTCGTCGGCGGTCACGGGCACGGCGTCGAAGTCGAGGGCGCCGATGGGGTGCGGGGAGAGCATCTCCAGCGCGGTGCCGGTGAGTCCGGGCCGGTCGGCGGGGACGAGGAAGGCGGTCACGCCGCGGGCTCCGGCGCCGGGTGTGGTGCGGGCGAAGACGGTGTAGAAGTCGGCCTCGGGGGCGTTGGAGATCCAGCACTTGGCGCCGGTGAGCCGCCAGCCGGTGCCGTCGGGCTCGGCCGTGAGGGACAGCGCGGCCGCGTCCGAGCCGGCGCCGGGTTCGCTCAGCGCGAAGGCGGCCACCGCGCTGCCGTCGGCGACCCGGGGCAGCCAGCGCTCGCGCTGGGCCGGGGTGCCGTGCGCGTGCACCGGATGGGCGCCGAGGCCCTGCAGGGCGAGCGCGGTCTCCGCCTCGGTGCAGGCCTGCGCGAGGGACTCGCGCATCAGGCACAGGTCCAGCGCGCCGGAGCTGAACAGCCGTGCCAGGAGCCCGAGTCGGCCCAGCTCGGCGAGCAGCGGCCGGTTGACGTGCCCCGGCTCGCCCTTGCCGGCGAGCGGCCGCAGCCGTTCGGCGGCCATCGCGCGCAGCTCGGCACGCCAGGCGGCCTGCTCGGGTTCGAGCGAGAATGCGGACACTGCCGTCCTCCCTCCGGTCGGGACCGGCACGGCCCCTCCCGTTCGCTGTCCGGCGCCGGGTCCCGACGACCGCCGGGTCCGGGCCCCAGGTTCCTGTGACCCTGCCCACCCACCGACGACGTTATCGCGCAACCTTGACTGCCGTCACCAAGACGATACGCTCGATCCGCGAGCCCACCAGGACGCCGGTGCCCACCACGACGCCCGTCTTCGACGTTTGTCACGGCAAGGGGGCGAACCGCCATGCATCGCTCGGCCCATGTCGACACCTTCGCGCGCGACCACCTGCCGCCCCCCGACGAGTGGCCCGAGCTGCTCTTCGACCTGCCGGAGCTGCGCTACCCCGAGCGGCTGAACTGCGCCGCCGAACTGCTCGACCACACGGAGGCGGACCGGCCGGTCTTCCGCACCCCGGGCGGGCCCGCGTGGACGTACGGCGACCTGCGCGCGCACGTCGACCGGATCGCGCACGTGCTCACCGGCGACCTCGGCGTGGTCCCCGGCAACCGGGTGCTGCTGCGCGGCCCCACCACGCCCTGGCTCGCGGCCTGCTGGCTCGCCGTGCTGAAGGCGGGCGCGATAGCGGTCACCGTGCTCGCCCAGCAGCGCCCGCACGAACTGGCGACCATGTGCGAGATCGCCCTGGTGCGGCACGCGCTGTGCGACATCCGGTCGGTGGAGGACCTGGCGAAGGCCGACATACCCGGGCTGCGGATCACCACGTACGGCGGCGACGGCCCCGACGACCTGCTGCACCGGCCCGCCCCGGGCACGCCGTACCGGGCCGTGGACACCGCCGCCGACGACGTGGCCCTGATCGCGTTCACCTCCGGCACCACGGGCCGCCCGAAAGGATGCATGCACTTCCACCGGGACGTGCTGGCGATCGCGGACACCTTCTCGAAGCATGTGCTGCGCCCCCGGCCGGACGACGTCTTCACCGGCTCTCCCCCGCTCGGCTTCACCTTCGGCCTCGGTGGTCTCGTCATCTTCCCGATGCGGGCCGGCGCCAGTTCCCTGCTCCTGGAAGAGGCGGGCCCCCGCCGGCTGCTGCCCGCCATCGCCGAGCACCGCGTCTCCGTCCTGTTCACCGCGCCGACCGCCTACCGCGCCATGCTGGACCGGCTCGACGGGTACGACGTGACGTCGCTGCGGCGCTGCGTGTCGGCCGGCGAGAACCTGCCCGCGGCCACCTGGCGGGCCTGGCACGAGCGCACCGGCCTGCGAATCGTCAACGGCATCGGCGCCACCGAGCTGCTGCACATCTTCGTCTCCGCCGCCGACGAGCACATCAGGCCGGGCACCACGGGCGTGCCGGTGCCGGGCTGGCAGGCGCGGGTGCAGGACGCGCACGGCAGGCCGGTGCCGGACGGCGAGGCCGGGCTGCTCGCGGTGCGCGGCCCGGTCGGCTGCCGCTATCTCGCCGACCCGCGGCAGCGGCAGTACGTGCGCGCCGGCTGGAACGTCACCGGTGACACCTATGTCCGCGAGCCCGACGGCTACTTCCGCTACGTGGCCCGCGCCGACGACATGATCATCTCGGCCGGGTACAACATCGCGGGCCCGGAGGTGGAGGACGCGCTGCTGCGGCACCCGGACGTGGTGGAGGCCGCGGTCGTGGGCCGCCCGGACGAGGCCCGCGGACAGGTGGCGGTCGCCTACACCGTGCTGCGCGAGGGCGCCCGGCACGACCCGGATGCCCTGCGCGCCTTCCTCAACTCCGAGCTGGCGCCGTACAAGTGCCCGCGCGAGTTCGTCTTCCTCGACGCGCTGCCGCGCACCGCCACCGGCAAGCTGCAGCGGTTCCGGCTGCGCAGCGATGGTGACCGGCAGTGACACCGACGACCTAAAATGATCAACGTGACCGAGCAGCACGCCCCCAGGTCCCTCATCGTCACGCTCTACGGCGCGTACGGCCGCTACATGCCCGGCCCGGTGCCCGTCGCCGAGCTGATCCGGCTCCTGGCCGCGGTCGGCGTGGACGCGCCCTCGGTCCGGTCCTCGGTGTCCCGGCTCAAACGCCGCGGCCTGCTGCTGCCGGCCCGCACGGAACAGGGCGCGGCGGGCTACGAACTCTCGCCTCAGGCGCGGCAGTTGCTGGAGGACGGCGACCGCCGCATCTACGCGACGCCGCCCGTCGCGGACGCCGGCTGGGTGCTCGCCGTGTTCTCGGTGCCGGAGTCGGAGCGGCAGAAGCGGCATGTGCTGCGCTCCCGGCTGGCCGGCCTGGGCTTCGGCACGGCGGCTCCGGGCGTGTGGATCGCCCCGGCCCGGCTGTACGCAGAGACCGAACACACCCTGCGCCGCCTGCGCCTGGATCCGTACGTGGACCTGTTCCGCGGCGAGCACCTGGGCTTCGCGCCGACGGCCGAGGCGGTCGGCCGCTGGTGGGACCTGGCCGCGATCGCCAAGGAGCACGAGCGCTTCCTGGACGCGCACGGCCCGGTGCTGCGCGCCTGGGAGCGCCGGCCGGACACCCCGCCCGAGGAGGCCTACCGGGACTATCTCCTCGCCCTCGACTCCTGGCGCCATCTGCCGTACTCGGACCCCGGCCTGCCCACCCGGCTGCTGCCCGCCGGCTGGCCGGGGGTGCGCTCGGCGGAGGTGTTCCAGGGCCTGCACCGCCGACTGCGGGACGCGGGGGCCGAGTTCACCGGGCTGTGAGGCCGCGCGGCTCTCACAAGCGGCGCAGCCGCACGGCCGTGGGCCTCAGAAGCGGCGCAGCCGCATCGCGATGCCGTGCCCGACGGCCAGGTAGAGCACCGCGGGCAGGCCGTAGTTGAGCAGGACCCGCAGGCTCTCGGTGTCCATCGTGAAGATGTCCTGCGACCACCAGGACAGCGCGTCGGCCACGTCTTCCACGAACCCGACGAACACGTTCGCGTGATTGGCCTCGAGCAGGTACAGCACGATCCACAGTCCGAGGAAGGCCGCCGCGACGTCCCCGATCGTGTGAATGACCAGCGCGGCACGGCGGATGCCCGAGCCGTCCCGGCGCCGCTGCGGGGCGGGCGCGACCGGCGCGACCGGCGGCACCGCGGGTTCCACGTACCGGTGGGCCGGGTGCGGGCCCTGGCCGTATCCGTGTCCGGATCCGTATCCGGGCTGCTCGGGCAGCGGCCTGGTGTTCGTCATCGCAGTCTCGATCCCTGGGGCTCGTCCGTGGCGTGTGCCGAATGGCTCGAAAGAACCTAGACAGCCGCCGATAACGGACCGGTTCAGGAACCGTGCGGATCACGTGGAAGGCGTGTGACCGACCCCGGCCGGCCCCGGCCCGCCGGGATCACAGGCAGCACCGGCAGTACAGGTGCGCACCCGCGCCCCGGGCCCGCCGGGCGAAGCCCGCGAAGGTGCGGATGTACTCCTCGCAGTCCGGGAAGTCGGCGAAGTCGAACTCCTCGATGTCGTACCACTGCAGCGCGAGCATCGGCACGTGCTCCTCCGGTATGGAGGCGAGCCGGTCCCGCCAGGCGTCGGGCAGCTCGGTCAGATGCAGCCCCGAGTCCCACGGCGACTCGGCGCCGGGCGGCGCCGGCCGCCCGGGGGGCCACTCCCGCGCGTCCGGCCACAGCAGCTCCGGCCCGGTGCCACGGACGTCGTACGGTCTGCCCTCCGCGAAGGCGACGAGCTGCCCGAGAACGACATGGGGATCGACGCCCTTCATGTCGATCCAGTCCACGCCCGCCTCGCCGAGGGAGCAACCGCCGGCCGTCCAGTCCCCGCCCGGTCCGATCGCCCGCTCCACCGCCGCCTGCCGGTCGGCCGCCGCGAAGTAGTCGAACAGCACACCCATGACCGCTCCGTCCCCTCGTCTCTCCCCTCCGAGTAGAGCAGACGCCACTGACAATTCAGCGGCCGAGGGTCAGCCGGGGCTTCGGGGCGTCCGTGCGGCCGGTCTGGGGGCGGCGGCTGCCGGCCCGGTAGGGCGCGGGCCAGACGGCGCCCGGCCCCTCGTACCCCTGCTCGGCCGCCGCGTGCAGGGTCCAGTGCGGGTCGTACAGGTGCGGGCGGGCCAGCGCGCACAGGTCCGTGCGCCCGGCGAGGATCAGGGAGTTGACGTCGTCCCACGAGGAGATCGCGCCCACGGCGATCACCGGGATGCCCGCCTCGTGCCGGATCCGGTCGGCGTACGGCGTCTGGTACGACCGCCCGAACTCCGGCCGCTCCTCGGCCACGACCTGCCCCGTGGACACGTCGATCGCGTCGGCGCCGTGCGCGGCGAAGGCGCGGGCGGTCTCCACCGCGTCCTCGGCGGTGGTGCCGCCCTCGGCCCAGTCGGTGGCCGAGATACGGACCGTCATCGGCCGCTCCGCCGGCCACACCGCGCGCACGGCGTCGAAGACCTCCAGCGGGAACCTCAGCCGCCGCTCCAGCGGGCCGCCGTAGGCGTCGGTGCGGTGGTTGGTGAGCGGGGAGAGGAAGCCGGAGAGCAGATAGCCGTGCGCGCAGTGCAGTTCGAGCAGGTCGAACCCGGCCCGCGCGGCCCGCCAGGCGGCGGCGGTGAACTGCTCGCGGATGTCGGTGAGCTGGGCCCGGGAGAGCTGGCGCGGCGTCTGGCTGCCCGGCTTGTACGGCAGCGGGGAGGCGGCCACGAGCGGCCAGTTGCCGCGGGGCAGCGGCTCGTCCATGCCCTCCCACATCACCTGCGTGGAGCCCTTGCGGCCCGCGTGGCCGAGCTGGACGCCGATCGCGGTGCCGGGCGCCCGGGTGTGCACGAAGTCGGTGACCCGGCGCCATGCCTCGGCCTGCCGGCCGGTGTACAGACCGGCGCAGCCCGGCGTGATGCGGCCCTCCTCGCTCACGCACACCATCTCGGTCATGACCAGGCCGGCCCCGCCGAGCGCGCGGGCGCCCAGGTGGACGAGGTGGAAGTCGCCGGGGACGCCGTCGGTGGCGCAGTACATGTCCATCGGGGACACCACGACCCGGTTGCGCAGGGTCAGGCCGCGCAGCCGGAACGGGGTGAACATCGGCGGCGTGCCGGGCCGGCAGCCGAACTCGCGCTCGACCGCCCCGGTGAAGTGGGCGTCGCGCAGCCGGAGGTTGTCGTGGGTGACACGGCGGCTGCGGGTGAGCAGGTTGAAGGCGAACTGGCGGGGCGGCTGGTCCAGGTACAGCCGCAGGTTCTCGAACCACTCCAGGCTGGCCCGGGCGGCCCGCTGGGTGGAGGCGACGACCGGCTTGCGCTCCTCCTCGTAGGCAGTCAGCGCGCCGGGCACGTCGGGCTGTTCCTCCAGGCAGGCGGCCAGGGCCAGCGCGTCCTCCACGGCCAGCTTGGTGCCGGAGCCGATGGAGAAGTGGGCGGTGTGCGCGGCGTCGCCGAGCAGGACGACGTTGCCGTGGGACCAGCGGCCGCTGACGACCGTACGGAAGCTGGTCCAGGCCGAGTTGTTGGAGCGCAGGGGGCGGCCGCGGAGCGCGTCGGCGAAGATCTTGGCGCAGCGCTCGACGGACTCCTGCGGGGTGATCTCGTCGAATCCGGCCGCCTTCCAGACCTCCTCGCGCATCTCGACGATCACGGTGGAGGCGTCGGACGCGTAGGGGTAGCCGTGCAGCTGCATCACGCCGTGCGGGGTCTCGGCGATCTCGAAGCGGAAGGCGTCGAAGGGGAAGTCCGCGGCGAGCCAGATGTAGCGGCAGCGGTGTGTCGTCACCTGCGGCTCGAACACGTCGGCGTGGCCGGCGCGGGTGGTGCTGTTGACCCCGTCCGCGGCGATGACGAGGTCGTACTCGAGGGAGAGCGTGTCCGCGCCGGGCGCCTCGGTGGAGAACCTCAGGTCCACGCCGAGGGACCGGCAGCGCTCGTGCAGGATCGCGAGGAGCCGCCGCCTGCCCAGCGCGGCGAAGCCGTGGCCCCCGGAGCGGTGCGTGACGCCCCGGTGCACGATGTCGATGTCGTCCCAGCGGACGAAGTCGCGCTGCAGGGCCTCGTAGACCACGGGGTCGGCGTGTTCGATGCCGCCGAGGGTCTCGTCGGAGAGGACCACGCCGAAGCCGAAGGTGACGTCCGGGGCGTTGCGCTCCCAGACGGTGATCTCACGGGCCGGGTCGAGTCGTTTCAGCAGCGCCGCCGCGTACAGGCCGCCGGGGCCGCCGCCGATGATCGCCACGCGCATGAGCGCTCACCTTCCTCGCCACTTCGGAGGGCGCTTCTCGGTGAAGGCCGCGTGGAACTCCGCGTAGTCCTCGCCGTTCATCAGCAGGGCCTGGGTCGAGGCGTCCAGCTCGACGGCCGCCGCCAGGGGCATGTCCAGCTCGGCGGTCAGCAGGGCCTTGGTCCGGGCGTACGCCAGGGCCGGGCCGTCGGCCAGGCGGCGGGCCAGGGCCAGCGCGGCCTCGTCCGCGTGCCCCTCCTCCGTCAGCTCGCTGATCAGGCCGATCCGCTCGGCCTCGGCGGCCCGCACCGGTTCGCCGAGCATGAGCAGGCGGGTGGCGTGGCCGAGGCCGACGACGCGGGGCAGCAGATACGCCGCGCCCATGTCGCCGCCGGACAGGCCGACGCGGGTGAAGAGGAAGGCGAAGCGGGCGCTCGGGTCGGCGACGCGGAAGTCGGCCGCCAGCGCCAGGACCGCTCCGGCGCCGGCCGCCACGCCGTGGACGGCGGCGATCACGGGGAAGGGGCACTCCCTGATCGCCCGGACCACCTGGCCGGTCATCCGGTTGAAGTCGAGGAGCTGTGCGGTGTCCATGCCGAGGGTGGCGCCGATGATCTCGTCGACGTCGCCGCCGGAGCAGAAGCCGCGCCCCTCGCCGGCCAGCACCAGGGCGTGTACGGCGCGTTCCCGGGACAGCTCGGCGAGCAGGTCGCGCAGGTCGGCGTAGGCGCCGAAGGTGAGCGCGTTGAGCTTCTCGGGGCGGGCGAGGGTGACGGTGGCGACCCCGTCGGCGATCCGGAGGCGCAGATGCTCCCAGTCGGAGGTGCGGGCGGCGGAGCCGGTGAAGGGACTCATGACGTGCGGCCTCCTTGGGCGGCGGTGCCGTACGTTGCGCTGTCCCATGAAGTTATCACTTGTTTGTGACTGTCGTCACGAGTGCGCGACAAGCCTCGGCGGTTCGGCCGGATCCGGTCACGTGCGTCACCGGTCGGCGACAGCGCCGTAACAGTGGGCACGAGCGGGCGAGCCGGGCCGTTCGCATGGGTAAGCCGCCCGGTACCGGGGCCGAGGGTCCCGGGCGCAGCCCGCCGTCGGTCCCCGGGGCCGGGCCCGTACCATTTCTACAGTCGAAAGCAGGACAGCCTGCTCCATGAACGGACTCGCCTTGCACGAACGCCCCACCGAACCGGCCTCCTGGCGCATCGCGCTGCCGCACACCGCGGCGGCGGTGCCCGCGGCCCGCGCCCTGGTGCGCTCGGCCCTCGCCGAGGTGGAGCACCCGGCCGACTGCGACACCGCGGAGCTGCTCACGGCGGAGCTGGTGGCCAACGCCGTGGAGCACACGGCCGGGCGCGGCCCGATCGAGCTGGTGGTGGAGCTGCTGCCGGGCGGTTGCCAGGTCGAGGTGCACGACCCGGACCCGGCGCCGCCCGGCCATCTGACCCGGCCGGTGATCGAGGAGCCCGACGTCTGGCAGGAGGGCGGGCGCGGGCTGCTGCTGATCCGCGCCCTCAGCTCGTCCTGCGGGCACCGCCCCACCCCGCGGGGCAAGGCGGTGTGGTTCAGACTCCCTGCGGTTCCCGCTCAGCGGCGGCGCTCGGCGTGACCTCGGGCGCGGCCTGGGCCAGCGTGGAGTGCCGGCGGCCGTAGGCGGCGTAGATCGCGAGGCCCACCGCGAGGAACACGGCGAACTGCACCCACGTGTGCCAGCCGGTCTCGTACATCAGGTACAGGCAGAAGGCGACGCCGAGCAGCGGGCCGACCGGGTACAGCGGCACCCGGAAGCTGCGGCTGAGGCCCGGCTCCCGGCGGCGCAGGGTGATCACCGCGATGTTGACGACGGCCATGATCGCGAGGGTGCCGATGGTGCACAGGTTCATCACGGCGTCCAGCGAGGCGAAGGCCGCCGGGAGCGCGAAGACCACGGCGACGATCAGGGTGCCGGCCACCGGGGTGGAGGTCTTCGGGTTCACCTTCTCGAAGACGCGCGGGATCAGGCCGTCCCGGGACATCGACATCAGGATGCGGGTCTGGCCGTACATCACGGCGAGGACGACCGAGGCGATGGCGACGACCGCGCCGAAGGCGATGACTGCGCCGCCGACGGTGGAGCCGGTGACCTCGTTGACGACGTAGGAGAGGGCGGCGGGGCGGCCGGCGACCTGGTCGCTGCCGATGGCGCCGATCGCCGCGACCGCGACCGCGCAGTACAGCAGGGTGACGATGCCCATGCAGACCATGATCGCCACGGGGATGTCCCGGCGCGGGTTCTTGGCCTCCTCGCCGGCCGTGGTGATCGCGTCGAAGCCGATGTAGGAGAAGAACGCGGCCGTGGTGCCCGCGCCGATGCCGCCGAGGCCGGCCGGGGAGAACGGGGTGAGGTTGCCGTGCTTGAAGGCGCTGTAGCCGATGGCGCAGAAGGCCAGCAGGATGACGAGCTTCACGGCGGCCATGGCGGCCGTGGCGCGGGCGCTCTCGCGCACGCCCCGCACCAGCAGCACGGAGGCCATGGCGATCACGATCACGGCCGGGAGGTTGATGATCCCGCCGTCGCCGGGTCCCGCGGACAGCGCGGCCGGGAGCTGGAGGCCGGTGAGGCTGTGCAGCAGTTCGTTGACGTACTGGCTCCAGCCGACGGCGACGGCCGAGATGGAGACGCCGTACTCCAGCAGCAGGCACCAGCCGACCAGGAAGGCGGTGGACTCGCCGAGGCCGGCGTAGGCGAAGGAGTACGAGGAGCCGGAGACCGGGATGGCGCCGCCCAGCTCCGCGAAGGAGAAGGCGGTGAAGACGCAGGTGATCGCGGCGAGGACGAAGGAGACGACGACGGCCGGGCCGGCCTGGGCGACGGAGTCGGAGAGGCCGACGAAGATGCCGGTGCCGACGATGGCGCCGACGCCGAAGCAGATGAGCTGGAACAGGCCCATCGTGCGCTTCAGGCCGTGTCCCTCGCGGTCGGCGCCGGATTCGGCGACCAGCAGGTGCGGGGACTTGATACGGGGAGCGGGCATTGCGGGTGGTGCTCGTTTCTGGGATGTGCGGGCGACCTGGTGGGTCGCGGCGACGGCCCGAGGCTGGGGTGGTGCCGGGCCGTCGGTCAGGATAAGGGCTGGTGGGGGCGGGGGACTAGGCGTGCCGGGCGAGTGTGGCGACCAGCACCGCCTTGATGGTGTGCAGGCGGTTCTCGGCCTCGTCGAAGACGACGGAGTGCGCGGACTCGAACACCTCGTCGGTGACCTCCAGCGAGTCGCGGCCGTAGGTCTCGTGGATCTCGCGGCCCACCTGGGTGCCCAGGTCGTGGAAGGCCGGCAGGCAGTGCAGGAACTTCACGTCCGGGTTGCCGGTGGCGCGCAGCACGTCCATGGTCACGGCGTACGGCGCGAGGGCGTCGATCCGCTCGGCCCAGACCTCCTTGGGCTCGCCCATGGAGACCCAGACGTCCGTGGCGACGAAGTCGGCGCCGGCGACGCCCTCGGCGGTGTCCTCGGTGAGCGTGATCCGGGCGCCGCTCGAGGCGGCCAGCTCGTGGGCCCGGTCGACGATCTCCTGCGCGGGCCAGTAGCTCTTCGGGGCCACGATCCGCACGTCCATGCCGAGCAGGGCGCCGGTGACCAGGTAGGAGTTGCCCATGTTGAAGCGGGCGTCACCGAGGTAGGCGAAGGCGATCTCGCGCAGCGGCCTGGCGCTGTGCTCGGTCATGGTGAGCACGTCGGCGAGCATCTGGGTGGGGTGCCAGTCGTCGGTGAGCCCGTTGTAGACGGGCACCCCGGCGTACGCCGCCAGCTCCTCGACCTTGGCCTGGCTGTCGCCGCGGTACTCGATGGCGTCGAACATCCGGCCCAGCACCCGGGCGGTGTCCCGCACGGACTCCTTGTGGCCGATCTGCGAGCCGGACGGGTCGAGGTAGGTGGTGCGGGCGCCCTGGTCGGCGGCGGCGACCTCGAAGGCGCAGCGGGTGCGCGTCGAGGTCTTCTCGAAGACCAGGGCGATGTTCCGGCCGCGCAGGTACTGCGTCTCGGCGCCCGCCTTCTTGGCCGCCTTCAGCTCGGCTGCCAGCTCGACCAGGCCGCGGAACTCCTCCTCGGTGAAGTCCAGCTCCTTGAGGAAGTGGCGGCCGGCGAGGGCGGTCGGGGCTGTCGCCATGGGGCGCTCCAGAGGGTACGAGAACACGTGACTATTGGAAGTCTATACGACCCTCCACATTTCTATACGGCATCTCGACCTGCGGGACGCGCTACACGGCGTCCCGCTCCACCGGGCAGCTCATGCAGCGCGGGCCGCCCCGGCCCCGGCCCAGCTCGCTGCCCGGGATCTCGATCACCTCGATGCCCTGCTTGCGCAGATGCGTGTTGGTGGTCGAGTTGCGCTCGTAGGCGATGACCACCCCGGGCTCGACGGCGAGCACGTTGCAGCCGTCGTCCCACTGCTCGCGCTCGGCGGCGTGCACGTCCTGGGTGGCGGTCAGCACCCGGATCTCACCGAGGCCGAGGGCGGCGGCGATCGCGCGGTGCATGTGCTCCGGCGGATGGTCGGTGACCTTCAGCTCCTTGTCGCAGACCCCCGGCTCGATGGTGTACGAGCGCAGCATGCCGAGCCCGGCGTACTGGGTGAAGGTGTCCCCGTCGACCATGGTCATCACGGTGTCGAGGTGCATGAAGGCGCGCCGCTTGGGCATGTCGAGCGCGACGATCGTGCGCGCCGAGCCGGTCGCGAACAGCTTGTACGCCAGCATCTCCACGGCCTGCGGGGTGGTGCGCTCGCTCATCCCGACCAGGACGGCGCCGTTGCCGATCACCAGGACGTCGCCGCCCTCGATGGTGGAGGGGTGGTCGGCCTGCCCCTGGGACCAGACGTGGAAGGTCTCGTCGCGGAACAGCGGGTGGTACCGGTAGATCGCCTCGAAGTGGACCGTCTCCCGCTGCCGCGCCGGCAGCCGCATGGCGTTGATGGCGACCCCGTCGTAGATCCAGGCGGAGGTGTCACGGGTGAACAGGTGGTTGGGCAGCGGGCCGAGGAGGAAGTCGTCGAGGTCCATCACATGGAAGCGGACGGAGGTCGGCTCGGCGTGCCCCTGCAGGAACTCCCGCTTCGTCATGCCGCCCACCAGGGCCTCGGCCAGCTCCCGCGCGGGCATCGCCTCGAAGGCGGCGCGCAGATGGTCGGCGGCGAGGGGGCCGTACTCCTTCTCGTGGAAGACCCGGTCGAGGACGAGGGCGCGGGCCTCGGGCACCCGGAGCGTTTCGGTGAGCAGGTCGCCGAAGAGGTGGACGGCCACGCCGCGGTCGCGCAGGACGTCGGCGAACCCGTCGTGCTCGGCGCGCGCCCGGCGCACCCACAGCACGTCGTCGAAGAGGAGGGCGTCCTTGTTGCTCGGCGTGAGCCTTTTGAGCTCGAGGTCGGGCCGGTGCAGGATCACCCGGCGCAGCCGCCCGGCCTCGGAGTCGACGTGGTATGCCATGCCTCCATCCTGGCCGTCCGCGCCCGTCTTCACGCCCTTGTCGACCGTTTCCGTCCGCTTCTGTTTTCATCCCGCTGACGAGAAGCGGCGGCGTCGATCAGATCGCCGTGCAGGGGACCGGCCAGCGGCGGATGCGCGGGGGCAGCGCGACGGCCCAGCCCCCGGCGGCCAGCACCAGCCGCTCGGCGACGAGCAGGTCCACGGCCTGCGGGTCGACCGCGTCGAGCGGCGCGGGCTCCTGCAGGCGGAGGAAGGCGGCGAGGAGACCGGGATGGTCCAGGGTGAGCCGTACGGCCGTGCCCCGCTGCCTGCGGTCCAGGACCGTGACGAAGCCGGGCCCGCGCCGGTGATGGAGGCTTCCGTAGGAGTAACCGGCCCGCCAGGCGGCCAACTCGCTCTCGCAGCCCGGCATGTCCAGGGGCGGCGGGAGATGGCGGAGCACACCGAGGTCGTACGACGGGCTGCCCGCGGCCCGCCAGGCGACGCGCACCCCCTGGCTCTCGCATTCGCGCAGGAAGAGCACCGCCTCCGCCGTCGCCCGGCCCGCGCCGCTCAGGTCCAGCGCCTGCGCCACGTCGACCCCTCGCCGGGTGAGCCGGTACGGCACCTCGGCGGGCAGCGCGCTCATGCGGCGCCCTCGGGCAGGCGGACCGGCTCGCCCCAGGTCGGCAGGGACACATAGGTGGCTCCGTCGCGGAACAACAGGCCCAGCTCATGGGCCCGCCGGACCCACTCCGCAAGGGCCTGGACCGTCGGCCCCCCGCCGTCGGCGGTCAGCAGCCGGTGCAGGGCCGGGACGGTGCGGCCGTCCTGAAGGCGGCGCAGGGCCTCGGCGCGCCAGCCGGTGAAGCGGTGGGTGGCCGGCGGCCGGCCGTGCCGGCGGTCGTGCACCACGAGGTGCTCCCCGTCCTCCTCGAACAGCAGCCGGGAGCCCGCGTGCCCGGCGCGCCACGCGGCCACCGCGTCCTGCAGGCGCCGCTCGACCGGGCCCCCGATGCCGGCGTCCTCGGTGTCGAACAGGTAGACCAGATCGGCGAGTTCGTCCTCGGGTAACTGGTAGACGTGCTGGTACATCCGGGCCGGGCGGCGCTTGCCGAAGCCGAGGCCCGGGTCGGTGAAGTGCGGGCTGAACCGCTCCAGCTGGATGCGGTGGGCGCCGCTCGGCGGCTGGAGGTGGACCAGCGCGGGGATCTGGTCGATCACCGGCGTGTAGTCGTCGGCCGTCTCGCCGGGGAAGCCGTAAAGGAGGTTCCAGGAGCAGGTCAGGGCGTGGTTCTCGCACTCGCGCAGGGTGCGGACGTTGCGCGCGCCGGTGACGCCCTTGTCCATCAGGTCCAGCACCCGGCTGCCCAGGCTCTCGATGCCGGGCTGGATGTGCACGGCGCCGGATTCGCCGAGGAGCTTCAGCTGGGCGGGGGTGAGGTTGGACTTGACCTCGTAGTGCAGCCGCAGGTCCCAGCCGCTGTCCACCACGCGGGGCAGGAAGTCGCGGAAGTAGGCCATGTCGATGATGTTGTCGACGGTGACCACGTCGAGGACGCGGTGCCGGCGCACCAGCCGGTCGATCTCCGCCCACAGCCGCTCCCCCGGCTTGGCGCGGAAGGCCATGGCGGAGCCGTTGAGCCCGCAGAAGGTGCAGTGGTGCTTCTCGCCCCACCAGCAGCCGCGGGCGCCCTCCACGACGAGCTTCGGATGCACGTACTCCCGCACCGGGGAGGCGTCCAGCGCGGCCTGCCACTGGTCGTAGTCGGGCGCGGGGATGTCGGCCGGGGCCACGGTCCGCCGGGTGGCGGGGTTGGCGCGCGAGACCGGGCCGTCCCACCAGCACAGGCCGGGCACGTCGACGGGGTCGGTGCCGCCTGTCAGGTGCCGTAACAGGGCCGGGAAGGCGTACTCGGCCTCGCCGCGGACCACATGGTCGACGAAGGGGTGGTTGCGGTGCAGGGCGTGGCCCATCGGGCCGTCGCAGTTGCTGCCGCCGAAGACCACCGTCAACTCCGGCCGCCTCCGCTTGAGTTCGCGGGCCAGTGCGAGGGAGGCGGCGTTCTGCATGAAGGTGCTGGTGAACCCGACGACGTCCGGCCGGGCCGCCAGCACCTCCTCGGCGCAGGCGGTGACGAACGCGGCGGCGTACGGCCGCATGGCGACGGCCGTGCCGATGAAGACGTCCCGCTCGGCGGCGTAGGCGCGCAGCCGGGCCAGGCCCCAGTCCGGATCGTCGTACAGGACGCCGGAGAAGACCCAGTCGCCGAGGCCGTGGAAGATGGCGTCGCTGCCGACGGACACGTAGTCGCCCGGCCGCAGCCGGCCGCCGGAGCCCTCCAGCAGGAACTCCGCCCAGCGCAGCGAGCCGTGGAACTCCGTCACCTCGGCGTCCGGTCGGGCCCGCCGGACCAGCCGGTTCAGCAGGCCGAGCTGGAGCGAGGGAAGGTCGAGCGGCTGCCAGGGCATCGTGACCAGGTGGACGCGCATGCTCAGCGGGTCGGCCGCTTCTCCAGGATCGCGGGCCGCCGCCCGGTGCCCCGCTCCTCCTCGCGGACCACGACCTTCTTGATCTCCATGCCGGTTCCTCCCCGTCGGCGCGCGAACACCCTTGTGCCGCACGGCCGTCCACCATATGGACAGATGTGTGTGCGACACAAGGGCGTTGTGTGACGGACGAGCTGTCCGGTGGCGGCTACAGGCGCGGGTCGACCGGCTCGGACTCCAGGGCGAGCACGCCGAACACCGCCTCGTGCACCCGCCACAGCGGCTCGCCGTCCGCGAGCCGGTCCAGGGCCTCCAGGCCGAGGGCGTACTCGCGCAGGGCGAGGGACCGCTTGTGGTTCAGGAACCGCTGCCGCAGCTTGGCGAGGTTGTCCGGGCGGGTGTACTCGGGGCCGTAGATGATCCGCAGGTACTCCCGGCCGCGGCACTTGATGCCGGGCTGCACCAGCCGCCCGTCGCTGTTGCGGACCAGCGCGCCGACCGGCTTGACGACCATGCCCTCGCCGCCCCGGCCGGTCATCTCCAGCCACCAGTCGACGCCCGCGCGCACCGACTCCGGCTCGCCGGTGTCGACGTACAGCCGCCGGGTGGTCTGCAGCAGTCCGGTGCCGTCGTGCTCCACCAGCCGGTCGATCAGGGCGAGTTGCTCGTCGTGCGGCAGCGCGGCGAGGCTGCGGCCCTGGACGGCGAGCAGCTGGAAGGGGGCCAGGCGTACGCCGTCCAGGCCGTCGGTGGTCCAGCAGTAGCGGCGGTAGGCGGCGGTGAACGCGGCCGCGTCGGCGGCGCGCTCCCGCTGCCGCTGAAGCAGGCCGCCCACGTCAGCGCCCCGCGCGCCGGCGGCCTCCAGGGCTGCCAGCGCGCCCGGGAACACCGCGCCGGACGCGGCGCCTACGGCGGCGTACTGGCTGCGCAGCAGGCCCGAGGCCTTCAGCGACCACGGCATCAGCTCGGCGTCCAGCAGCAGCCAGTCGGTGGCCAGTTCCTCCCACAGACCCGCGCTGTCGATCGCCGAGCGCAGCCGGCCGAGGATCTCCTCGGTCACCTTCTCGTCGTCGAAGAACGGCCGGCCCGTCCGGGTATAGAGCGACCCGGTGGGCCCCTCCACGCCGAAGCGCTTGTGCGCCGCCTCCGCGTCCCGGCACACCAGGGCCACCGCCCGCGAGCCCATGTGCTTCTCCTCGCACACGACCCGCTCGACGCCGTCCGCCGCGTACTGCGCGAACGCCTCGGCCGGGTGCTCCAGGTAGCCGTCGACCCGTGAAGTCGCCGTCGGTGCCATGGTCGGCGGCAGGTACGGCAGCATGCGCGGGTCGATCGCGAAGCGGCTCATGACCTCCAGGGCCGCCGCCGCGTTCTCCTCGCGGACCGCCACCCGCCCGGCGTGCCGGGTCTCCACGGCCCGGCGGCCGTACACGTCCGCCAGGTCCAGCGGCCGGCCGTCGTGCCCGCCGGGCGCCTCGGAGCGCAGCGGCTTCGCCGGCTCGTACCAGACCCGCTCGGCCGGTACGTCGACCAGCTCGCGCTCCGGCCAGCGCAGCGCGGTCAGCTTGCCGCCGAAGACGGCCCCGGTGTCCAGGCAGATCGTGTTGTTGAGCCAGGAGGCCTCGGGCACCGGGGTGTGGCCGTAGACCACCGCCGCGCGGCCCCGGTAGTCCTCCGCCCAGGGGTAGCGCACCGGCAGCCCGAACTCGTCGGTCTCGCCGGTGGTGTCGCCGTACAGGGCGTGCGAGCGGACCCGGCCGGAGGTGCGGCCGTGGTACTTCTCGGGCAGGCCGGCGTGGCAGACGACCAGCCTGCCGCCGTCGAGGACGTAGTGGCTGACCAGTCCCGCGAGGAACGTGCGGACCCGCTCCTTGAACTCCTCGCTCTCGCCCTCCATCTGCGCGATGGTCTCGGCGAGCCCGTGGGTGTGCTGGACCTTGCGGCCCTTCAGGTAACGGCCGTACTTGTTCTCGTGGTTGCCGGGCACGCACAGCGCGTTGCCCGACTCGACCATCGACATCACCCGGCGCAGCACGCCCGGTGTGTCCGGGCCGCGGTCGACCAGGTCGCCGACGAACACGGCGGTACGGCCCTCGGGGTGCACGCCGTCGGTGTAGCCCAGCTTGGCGAGCAGCGCCTCCAGTTCGGCGGAGCAGCCGTGGACGTCGCCGATGATGTCGAAGGGGCCGGTGAGGTGGATCAGGTCGTTGAACCGCTTCTCGGTGACGACGGTGGCGTGCTCCGCCTCCTCGGCCCCGCGCAGGACGTGCACCTTGCGGAAGCCCTCGCGCTCCAGGTGGCGCAGGGAGCGGCGCAGTTCGCGGATGTGCCGCTGGATGACCCGGCGGGGCATGTCGGCGCGGTCGGTGCGGGCCGCGTTGCGCTCGGCGCACACCTCCTCCGGTATGTCCAGCACGATGGCGATGGGCAGCACGTCGTACTGCCGGGCCAGGTCGATCAGCTGGCGCCGGGCGTCCTGCTGCACGCTGGTGGCGTCGACGACGGTGCGGCGGCCGGCGGCCAGCCGCTTGCCGGCGATGTAGTGCAAAACGTCGAAGGCGTCCCGGCTCGCGCTCTGGTCGTTCTCGTCGTCGGCCACCAGGCCGCGGCAGAAGTCGGAGGAGATCACCTCGGTCGGCTTGAAGTGCCGGCGGGCGAAGGTGGACTTGCCGGAGCCGGAGGCGCCGACGAGCACGACGAGGGAGAGGTCGGTGACGGGGAGCACCCGTCCCTGCTTGCGGATCTCGCTCATGCGGCCTTCGCCTCCTTCTCGGTCTCCAGGGTGAACACGGCCATCTGCGTGGGCGGACCGACCTCGGGGTCGTCCGGTCCGACGGGCGCGAACCCGACGTCGTAGCCGTGCCGTCCTGCCACCGTCCGCGCCCAGGCGCGGAACTCCTCACGGGTCCACTCGAAGCGGTGGTCGCCGTGCCGGGCGTGCCCGGCGGGCAGGGTCTCCCAGCGGACGTTGTACTCGACGTTCGGGGTGGTCACGAGGACGGTGCGCGGGCGGGCGTGACCGAACACGGCGTACTCCAGGGCGGGCAGCCGGGGCAGGTCGAGGTGTTCGATCACCTCGCTGAGCACGGCGGCGTCGTAGCCCTTGAGCCGGTTGTCGGTGTAGGCGAGCGAGCCCTGCACGAGCTTGACGCGGGAGGCCTGCCGCTCCCCCATGCGGTCGAGCCTGAGCCGCCGGGCGGCGATGGTGAGCGCCCGCACGGACACGTCGATCCCGAGGATCTCGGTGAACCGCGGGTCCTTCAGCAGTTCCCGCACCAGCTCGCCCTGTCCGCAGCCGAGGTCGAGGACGCGGGAGGCGCCGTGGTCGCGCAGGGCGGCGAGGATCGCCTCGCGGCGCCGGACGGCGAGCGGCACCGGCTTCTCCCCGGCCTCGGTCTCCCCCTCGTGCGGCGTCTTGGCCTGTGTCCCCTTGGTCTCCGCCCCCTCGGCCCCTGTCCCCTCGGTCTCCGCCTCGGTGTCCTCCGGCACGGCGTTGTCGATCTCCTCGACCTCGCTGTCGTCGGCCTCGGCCAGGCGCACCAGTTCCAGCCGCTCCATCGCCTGCCGGGTGAGCGACCAGCGGCGGGAGAGGTACCGGCTGGTGATCAGCTTCTGCTCCGGGTGGCCGGGCAGCCAGCCCTCACCGGCCCGCAGCAGCTTGTCGACCTCCTCGGAGGAGACCCAGTAGTGCTTGGCGTCGTCCAGGACCGGCAGCAGGACGTACAGATGGCGCAGCGCCTCGGCGACGGTGAGCGTCCGCGACTGAAGGACCAGGCCGACGTACCGCGAGTCGCCCCACTCGGGGAACTCGGCGTCGAGCGGCACGGGGTCGGCGGTCACGCTCCAGCCGAGCGGCTCGAACAGCCGTCGTACGAGTTCCGGGCCGCCGCGCGCGGGCAGTGCGGGCACTTGGATGCGCAACGGCCTTGCCCGGCCGGGGAGTTCGGGGCGGGCGGCGCACACGCCGCGCAGGGCGCTGGAGAAGACGCCGCTGAGCGCGACCGCGAGCAGCGAGGAGGCCGCGTAGGGGCGGTCGTTGACGTACTGGGCGAGGGCCGCGTCGGGGGCGCCGCCGCGGCCCTTGCCCTTGCCCCGCCGGACCAGCGCGAGCGTGTCGACCTCCAGCAGCAGCGCGGCCGTGCAGCACCGGTCGTCCGCCTCGGGGTAGAAGACGTGCGCCGTGCCGTACGACGTGGAGAACTTCTGCGCCTTGTCGGGGTGCTTGTGCAGCAGGTACCCGAGGTCGGTGGCCGGGTGGGCGGCGTCGCCGCGCGTGGAGATCGTCAGGAACACGTGTCCGAGTCTTCCGGTATCCAGCCTCGCTGACCACCGGTTTTCTCCACGAAGTCCGCTCGGTACACGCACCCGGCGACCGCCCGCGCGGCGCCGCCCGAAGCCCGGCTCGGCTCAGGAGAGCTGGGCCTGGACCTGGGTCGCGATCAGTTCCATGTGGTCCAGGTCGTCGAGGTCGAGGATCTGCAGATAGATCCGCCGGGAACCGATCTCGGCGTACCGGCCGATCTTGTCGACGACCTCGGCGGGCGAGCCGGCCAGGCCGTTGGCCTTCAGTTCGTCCACCTCGCGGCCGATCGCGGCGGCGCGGCGGGCGACCTCCTGGTCGTCCCGGCCGACGCAGACCACGAGCGCGTTGGAGTACGTCAGCGCGTCCGCGCCGCGCCCGGCCGCCTCGGCCGCCGCACGCACCCGGCCGAACTGCCGCGCGCTGTCCTCGACGGAGGCGAAGGGGATGTTGAACTCGTCCGCGTACTGCGCGGCCAGCCGCGGCGTACGCGTCGCGCCGTGGCCGCCGATGAGCACCGGGACCTTCTTCTGGGCGGGCTTGGGCAGCGCGGGCGAGTCGGTCAGGTCGTAGTACGTGCCGTGGAAGTCGAAGGTCTTGCCCACCTCGGTCGCCCACAGCCCGGTGATGATCGCCAGCTGCTCCTCCAGCCGGGCGAACTTCTCCTTCGGGAACGGAATGCCGTACGCCCGGTGCTCCTCCGCGAACCAGCCCGCGCCGAGGCCCAGCTCCACCCGGCCGCCGGACATCTGATCGACCTGGGCGACCTGGATGGCGAGCACGCCGGGCAGCCGGAAGGTGCCGGCCGTCATCAGCGTGCCGAGGCGGATGCGGCGGGTCTCGCGGGCCAGGCCGGCCAGGGTGATCCAGGCGTCCGTGGGGCCGGGCAGGCCGTCGGCGTTGCCCATGCGGAGGTAGTGGTCGGAACGGAAGAAGGCGTCGAAGCCGAGGTCCTCGGCGGCCTTCGCCACGGCGAGCAAGGTGTCGTAGGTGGCCCCCTGCTGGGGCTCGGTGAAGATTCGAAGGTCCATACATCTATCCTGCACACCGCGTCCCGGGTCAACCCCATCGGTACCACCGTGAAGGGCGGTCGCCGCCGGGTGAGACGCGGACGGCGGTCACCGGCCGGGGGAAAAGCCTGCGGACGGGGCTTCTCACGTGCCCACGGCGCCCGACGGGCTGTTGCGGCGGCCGTTTCCCTGCACCGTCTCCTCCCCCTCCGGTGTCTCCTCCCCCTGCAGTGCCTCCTCTCCCTCCAACGTCTCGTCCCGCTGTAACGCCTCCTCCCGCGCCGCCAGCTTGCGCAGCATCTCGACGACGCGGTCGCGGGACTCGTCGGCCGCGTCGATGGCCTCCATGCACTGCCAGTACGTCGTCTCGTCGTCGGCCGAACTCGCCATGCCGACCAGGGCGATGCCGACCTCGCCGAGCAGGCCCCCGAGGCAGAGCAGGGTCTCGCGGGCGTCGGCCAGCTCGGTGAGCTGGGCGGCGCGCAGGGCGCCGAGGTCCAGTTCGGGCGGGTCCAGGACTCCGCAGCCCCGGCCCGCCAGCTCGGTCAGCCCGAGCGCCTCGCCGCGCAGCTCCGGCGGGCCGGAGACGGCGAGCCGGCTGCCGATGGCCTGGGCCAGGGCCTGCGCCTGCCAGACCTCCGCCATGATCTCGCGCGCGTCGGCGCCGCACGCCAGCGCACGCCTGCTCGTCAGGATGAGCCGTATCGCATCCATGCGTCGCCCCCGTCCCTTCCGCGTGCCCCCTCGCACGCCCGCCGGAACTCCCTTGTCCACTACCCAGAGTGAGGGAGTCGAGGACGAAAAGCCAGAGGTAGACCGAAATCTGTGGACAACAATTCGGATTCGACAGGCGATTTGACTTCGGAGAGTGATAACGGAGTTCAGGAGTCCGGCCCTTGGGGGCGCACGGCGCCGCGCTGTGCTCCCGGCACGGGGAAGCGCTGTTCGTTGCGGTCGATCTTGGCGTTCAGGGCGGCCAGCAGGTCGATGCCGAGGACGTCGCAGAACTGCAGCAGATAGGCGAGGACGTCGGCGACCTCGTCGGTGACCCGGTGCGCGGTGCCGGGGTCGTCCATCACCCGCGCGGACTCCTCCGGCGTCAGCCACTGGAAGATCTCCATCAGCTCGGAGGCCTCCACACTGAGCGCGGCGACGAGGTTCTTGGGGGTGTGGTAGGGCTGCCAGTTCCGCGCGGCCGCGAACTCGGCGAGCCGGCGCTGCAGCCGGGCGAGGTCGAGAGGTTCCGTCACGCGTCCAGGTGTACCACCGTGACGCCGTCGGTCCCGGCGGCCCAGGAGGCGTCGCTCACCGCGGCCACGCAGCGGATGTGCCCGCGCTCGCCCATCCGGGCCGCCGTCGTAAGCAGTTCGCGGCGCTGGACGGGGTCGAGGCCGCGGTCGAAGCCGTCGGCGAGGACGGTGAGGGTGCGCAGCGCGTCGGGCACCTCTCCCGGGGTGTCCACGGCCAGCACGCCGGGCCCGGTCAGCAGCACCAGCGTCAGCGCGAGATAGCGCAGTTCGCCGTCGCCGAGCCGGGCGAGTTCGGTGCGTGGGCCGTCACCGCGGTCGAGCAGCGCCCGTACCGTGCCGTCGGGCAGCGGTTCGGCGAGGAGGTCGGTCACCGGGCCCGCGCATCCGGCGCGCAGCGCGTCGACCAGCAGCCCGTGCCGGCGGCTGCACTCCGTCCGGGTGCGCCACAGCACGTCGGCGAGGTTGTCGCAGCCGGGCAGCAGCCGGCCGGAGCCGGTGGGGACGGGGCCGCGCATGCACTCGGGGCGGGGGTCGCAGCAGAACACGGACCGCAGCGCGACCACCATCTGCTCGGCGGCGGCGAGCACCTGCCGCTGCCCGTCCGTCTTCCCGGCCACGCGCAGCGGCAGCAGGGCGGTGCCGAGGCGGTCGTCGGGCAGCGGGGCGCGGGTCACCGGGGCGGAGCCCGCGGTGTGCCAGGCGGCCTGGACGCTGCGGCGGCCGGGGTCGCGCAGCGCGGTCTGCAGCAGGACCACGCCGCCCGCGGTCAGCCGCTCGCCGACGATCCTGAGGTCCGGTTCGGCCTGTACGGCGAGGTCGAGCCGGACCGGTCCCTCGGCGCCGTCGGCCGTACACCCGATCCGGAAGCCCCGGCGCCCCCCGGCATCGGGACGCGCCCGCTGCGGCACACAGGCCGCGGGGTCGGGGAACGCCTCGCACAAGGAGGCCCCGCCGCCGAGCCGGGCGAGCGCCTCGTACGCCGCGAGCGCGGTCGTCTTCCCCGCACCGCTGCGCCCGGCGAACAGGGTGACGGCGCCCAGCGGGAACCCGGCCCGCCGGTGCCCGGCGAAGGCCGACAGCCGCAACTCGGTGATCCGGGCGCGCATGTCGGGCAACTGACGGGACTGCGGGGGGACGGTCGCGGCGGACACGTCGGCGACGGGGGGCTCAGCGGACACGGAAGGCACGGCCATGCCCGGACCGTAGGCCCCGCCCCGCCTGCCGAACCGTTTCCTGCCGCCGCCTTCCCACGATCGGGCGGCCGGGCAGGCGTCCCACGCGACCCGCCCCACCCGGACGAGTGAACCGGGCCGGCCGCTCCGCCCGCCCCGCCCAAAGAGCCCGAGGAGCCCGAGGAGCCCGAGAAGCCCCGCCGACTGTGGGAGGCGCCCCGCTCAGCCCCTTGAGACCCCCACGCCCTCCATCAGCCCGCTCACCTCGGTGCCCGGTGGGGTGAGGAGGAAGACGTTGCGGTCGACGCGGTGCATGCCGCTGCCCAGGCCGAAGACCACGCCGGTGCTGAAGTCGAGGACGCGCTTGGCGACCTCGTTCTCCGCGCCGGTCAGGTCGAGCAGGACCGGCGCGCCGGCCATCAGGGTCTCGGCGACCTCGCGGGCGTCGGCGAAGACGTTGACGCGCAGGACCACGAACCGGCGCCGGGTCTCGGTCTCGGCGTCCGGCAGCGAGCGGTGGTTCACCGCGGACGGCCAGGCGTCCCGGCCCCGCAACGGCACGACCTGGGCGAGCCCCTCCCACTGTTCATCGGTGACGTCGTAGCGGCTCACCGGCTCCCCCCGACCTGACTCGCACTCGATGCCTGCACCAGCCAATTCTTACGCCACGTCACCCGTTCGGCCCAACAACGACACGCTGCGCGACCGGTCCGGTGTCACATGGCGGGGAGCGACCTGCGTCACATGTACGATTACGCCCGCTTCTTACCGCCCTCATACCGTTCTCTTCACCGGGCGCCACGTGTCGCACATCCGTCCCCGATAGCGTCCAGTCCCGTGCACTTGGCAGAAACACAGCAGGTGACAGCCGGCCGGCGGACGCAGTCGGCGGTGTCCGCCGTCCCGGTCGCCCGCGCGGAGATCCACGAACCCCCCGCGCAATGGCACCGCGTGCTGACGCTGCTCGCCGACGTCAGCCTGTTCATCGGCACGCGCGCGGTGTGGACGCAGGCGGCCACGCACAAGCTGGTCCTCGCGGCGGTCATCTCCGTCTGCTACGCCTCGATCCTGGTGACCGGCGTGCTCACGCTGACGGTCCGCCGGGCGCGCTCGCTGGCCCGCCTGGACGCGGTGGTGCTGGTGACCGCGATCGCGCTCACCCTGTGCGGCTGGGCGCTGAACCACGCGGGCGGCGACGAGGCGGTCCTGACGACGCAGGCCGCGCAGCAGATCGTGCACGGACACCAGGTGTACGACCAGCCGTGGCCCTGGCTCTTCCACCTCAAGGGCGTCGCCCTGACGGCCACGACGACCGGCGGCTACGACTTCACGTACGGCTATCCCCCGCTGGCGCCGCTGCTCACCGTGCCCTTCCTGTGGCTCGGCCACGCGGGCGCTCCGGCGACGCTGGCGGTGACGGTCGTGCTGATCGTGGGCACGGTCGTGCTGTGGCGGCTGCTGCCGGCGCCGTGGCGGTCGGCGGCCACGATGGTCTGCCTGGGCTTCAGCTTCCTGCCGATGTACGCCCGTCAGGGTTACCCGGCGATCATCGGCCTGGTCCTGCTGGTGCCGGTGGTGATGCACTGGCCGCGGTTCGGCGCCGGGGGCCGGCTGGGCGCCGCCGGGATCGCGCGGGCCGCGTGCATCGGCGCCGCGTGCGCGGCACAGCAACTGCCCTGGTTCGTCACCCCGTTCCTGCTGGCCGGGATCTACGCCGTGCGCCGCGGTGAACTCGGCGGGCGCGAGGCCGCGCGGGTGGTGCTGCGGATCGCCGGGATCGCCGCCCTCACCTGGCTGCTGGTCAACGCCTACTTCATCGTCAGCGAGCCGGGTCCGTGGCTGGACGGCATCGCCCTGCCGCTGACCCAGGGCGCGGTGCTGCACGGCCAGGGCCTGGTCGACGTCTCCCTGTACTTCACCCACGGCAGCGACCGGCTCGACTGGTACGGCCACGCCAGCATGCTGCTCGCCGCGGCCCTGTTCGTACTGTTCGTGCTGTTCGTGCGGCGGCTCGGCCCGGCCGCGACCGTGCTGCCCTGGTGCGCCTTCTACCTGGCGACCCGCTCCCAGGACGGCTACTACCTGATGTACACGCCGCTGTGGCTGGCGGCGGCGGTGACCGCGCCCCTGCCGGAGTTCAGGAACGCGTGGCAGCCGCGCCCCCGGTGGCTGACGGGCCGGCGCCGCCGGCCGGCCCTGGCGGCGGCCGTGGTGGCGCTGGTGCTGCCCGCGCTGGTGAGCGCGACCCTGGCGGTGACGGGGAAGCCGCCGCTGAGCATGCACATCACGGCGAACCGGCACGGCCCGAAGCACACGCTGTCGGGGCTGACCGTGAAGGTGACCAACACCGGCGGCACCGCGCTGACCCCGCACTACATGCTGACGACCGGCCAGGGCATGAGCCGGTACTGGTCGCTGGCGCACGGCCCGGCCACGATCCCCGCGCACACCACGGCGACCGTCGAGCTGCGCGCGCCGAGGGGCGGATACCCGCTGCCCGCGAAGACGTACACGCACATCCGGCTGCGCGCCTTCACCGCGACCCCTCAGACTCTCTCCACCGAGGACGTGAGCCGCGCGGAGCTGGGCATCAAGGACGCGACCGGCAAGGGCCACGCCGCGCCGAAGCACTGAGCGGGCGGCCCGGAGCGGCGTCCGCAGGTGTCGGCCCGCGCCTTTGGCCCGCCGGTGCGCCCTTTTACAGGGCTGGGCGACGCAGGTCACACGTGCAAGAGGAGAAACCTCACAGGGGTTCATCGAGCCGCGGTTGAGCGCCCTGCCCTAGCATCCCAGCCATGACGGTCCTGCCTGACGACGGGCTCTCACTGGCCGCCGAGTTCCCTGACGCGACGCACGAGCAGTGGCAACGCCTGGTCGAGGGCGTGCTGCGCAAGTCGGGCAAGGAAGTCTCGGGCGCGGCAGTTGAGGACGCCCTGTCCACGACGCTGGAGGACGGGCTGCGCACCCGCCCCCTGTACACCGCGCGCGACGCCGCGCCCGACCCCGGCCTGCCCGGCTTCGCGCCCTATGTGCGCGGCAGCCGCCCGGAGGGGAACACCGCGGGCGGCTGGGACGTGCGGCAGCGGCACACCGCCCTCGCGGAGGGCGCCGTCCTGGCCGACCTGGAGAACGGCGGCACCTCGCTGTGGCTCGTGCTGGGCGAGGGCGGCATCCCGGTCGGCCGGCTGGGCGAGGCGCTGGAGGGCGTGTACCTCGACCTCGCGCCGGTCGTGCTGGACGCCGGCCGGGACACCGAGGCCGCCGCCGAGGCGCTGCTCGGGCTGTACGCGGACAAGGGCGTGGATGCCGGGGCCGTACGCGGCAATCTGGGCGGCGACCCGCTCGGGTACGAGGCCCGTACCGGCACCGCCCTGGACTTCGCGCCGTACGCCGCCCTGGCCGCGCGCTGCGCCGAGAACCACCCCGGGCTGCGCGCGCTGACCGTGGACGCGCTGCCGTACCACGAGGCGGGCGGCTCGGCCGCGCAGGAGCTGGGCGCCTCGCTGGCCACCGGTGTGGCGTATCTGCGGCAGCTCACCGAGGCGGGGCTGAGCGTCGAACAGGCCGCCGGGCAGCTGGAGTTCCGCTACGCCGCCACCGCCGACCAGTTCCTCACCGTCGCCAAGCTGCGGGCCGCGCGCCGGCTGTGGTCGCGCGTCGCCGAGGTCTGCGGGGCCCCGGGCGCCCAGGTGCAGCACGTGGTGACCTCGCCGGTGATGATGGCCCGCCGCGACCCGTGGGTGAACATGCTCCGCACGACGGTCGCGACGCTCGCGGCCGGAGTCGGCGGCGCCGACGCCGTGACCGTCCTGCCGTTCGACCACGCGCTCGGCCTGCCCGACGCGTTCTCCCGCCGGATCGCCCGCAACACCTCCACGATCCTGATCGAGGAGTCCCACCTGGCCCGGGTCATCGACCCGGCGGGCGGCTCCTGGTACGTGGAGCGGCTGACAGACGAACTCGCCCACGCCGCCTGGGAGTTCTTCCGGACGATCGAGCGCGACGGCGGCCAGGCGGCCGTGCTGCGCTCCGGCCGGCTGCGCACCGACCTCGCGACGACCTGGGCGGAGCGCTCCAAGAAGCTCGCCAAGCGGCGCGAACCCATCACCGGCGTCAGCGAGTTCCCGCTGCTGGCCGAGAAGCCGGTGGAGCGCGAGCCCGCGCCGGAGCAGCCGTCCGGCGGACTGCCGCGCGTGCGCCGGGACGAGGCGTTCGAGGAGCTGCGCGCCCGCTCCGACGCCCACCTGGCCGCGACCGGCGCCCGCCCCCGGATCTTCCTGGCCACCCTCGGCTCGGCCGCCGAGTACACCGCGCGCGCCACCTTCGCCGCCAACCTCTTCCAGGCGGGCGGCATCGAGCCGGTCACCGAGGGCTCCTTCGAGGACAGCGGCGCCACCGAGGCCGTGCTGTGCTCCAGCGACGCCCTGTACGCCGAGCAGGCCGAGCAGGCCGCCAAGTCGCTGAAGGCGTCCGGCGCCCGGCATGTGTTCCTGGCGGGCCGGGGCGAGTACGCCGGCATCGACAGTTGTGTCTTCGCGGGCTGCGACGCCATCGACGTGCTGTCCGCGACCCTCGACCGCATGGGAGTGTCCTGATGGGAATCCCCGACTTCTCCGGCATCGAGCTGGGGACGCCGGCCGCCGACGGCGGTGCCGATCAGTGGCGTGCGGCCGTCGCGCGGGCGACCGGCGGCGAAGAGCCGCTGTGGGAGACCCCGGAGGGCATCGGGGTCAAGCCGCTGTACACCGGCCGTGACCTGGAGGGCCTGGACTTCCTGGGCACCTACCCGGGCATCGCGCCGTATCTGCGCGGCCCGTATCCGACGATGTACGTCAACCAGCCCTGGACGATCCGGCAGTACGCGGGCTTCTCCACCGCCGAGGAGTCCAACGCCTTCTACCGGCGCAACCTGGCGGCGGGCCAGAAGGGCCTGTCGGTCGCCTTCGACCTGCCCACGCACCGGGGCTACGACAGCGACCACCCGCGGGTGACCGGTGACGTCGGCATGGCGGGCGTGGCCATCGACTCCATCTACGACATGCGGCAGCTGTTCGACGGCATCCCGCTGGACAAGATGACGGTGTCGATGACGATGAACGGCGCGGTGCTGCCGATTCTCGCCCTGTACATCGTGGCGGCGGAGGAACAGGGCGTACCGCCCGAGAAGCTGGCCGGGACCATCCAGAACGACATCCTCAAGGAGTTCATGGTCCGCAACACCTACATCTATCCGCCCAAGCCCTCGATGCGGATCATCTCCGACATCTTCGCGTACACCTCGCAGAAGATGCCGCGCTACAACTCCATCTCCATCTCGGGCTACCACATCCAGGAGGCCGGGGCGACGGCCGACCTGGAGCTGGCGTACACGCTCGCGGACGGGGTTGAGTACCTCCGCGCGGGCCGGGACGCGGGCCTGGACGTGGACGCGTTCGCGCCCCGGCTGTCGTTCTTCTGGGCGATCGGCATGAACTTCTTCATGGAGATCGCCAAGCTGCGCGCGGCCCGGCTGCTGTGGGCCAAGCTGGTCTCCCAGTTCGAGCCGAAGAACGCCAAGTCCCTTTCCCTGCGCACCCATTCGCAGACCTCGGGCTGGTCGCTGACCGCGCAGGACGTGTTCAACAACGTCACGCGTACGGCCGTGGAGGCGATGGCGGCGACCCAGGGCCACACCCAGTCGCTGCACACCAACGCCCTGGACGAGGCCCTCGCCCTGCCGACCGACTTCTCGGCGCGCATCGCCCGCAACACCCAGCTGCTCATCCAGCAGGAGTCGGGCACGACGCGGGTCATCGACCCGTGGGGCGGCAGCGCCTATGTGGAGCGGCTCACCTACGACCTCGCGTGCAAGGCGTGGGCGCACATCCAGGAGGTCGAGCAGGCGGGCGGCATGGCGCAGGCCATCGACGCCGGCATCCCGAAGCTGCGCGTGGAGGAGGCCGCGGCCCGCACCCAGGCGCGGATCGACTCCGGGCGGCAGCCGGTGATCGGCGTGAACAAGTACCGCGTGGACAGCGACGAGCAGATCGAGGTCCTCAAGGTCGACAACTCCTCCGTACGGGCCCAGCAGATCGAGAAGCTGCGGCGGCTGCGCGAGGAGCGGGACGAGCAGGCCTGCCGGGACGCCCTCGACGCGCTCACCCGGGCCGCCGACGGCAAGGAGAACCTGCTGGAACTGGCCGTGCGCGCGGCCCGCGCCAAGGCGACCGTGGGCGAGATCTCGGACGCCCTGGAGAAGGTGTACGGCCGGCACGCGAGCCAGATCCGTACGATCTCCGGTGTGTACCGCAACGAAGCAGGCCAGTCCCCGAACGTGGACCGCACCCGTGCCCTGGTGGACGCTTTCGAGGAGGCCGAGGGGCGCCGGCCGCGCATCCTGGTCGCCAAGATGGGCCAGGACGGCCACGACCGCGGGCAGAAGGTGATCGCGACCGCCTTCGCCGACCTCGGCTTCGACGTCGACGTCGGCCCGCTGTTCCAGACGCCGGAGGAGGTCGCCCGGCAGGCGGTCGAGGCGGACGTGCACGTGGTCGGCGTGTCCTCGCTGGCCGCGGGCCATCTGACGCTCGTGCCGGCGCTGCGCGAGAAGCTCGCCGAGGAGGGCCGCGAGGACATCATGATCGTGGTCGGCGGGGTGATCCCGCCGCAGGACGTGCCGACGCTCCGGGAGATGGGCGCGGCGGAGGTGTTCCTGCCCGGGACGGTGATCCCGGACGCGGCGTACGACCTCGTGCAGCGGCTGTCGGCCGACCTCGGCCACGAGCTGTAGGGCGGCGATGGCACCGCTCGATCTCGACGCCTATGTGAAGGGCGTGCTCGACGGAAAGCGGGCGGTCGTGGCCCGTGCGATCACGCTCGTGGAGTCCACCCGTCCCCAGCACCGGTCGCTGGCGCAGGAGTTGCTGACGCAGCTGCTGCCGCACAGCGGCCGGGCGCGGCGGATCGGCGTGAGCGGCGTGCCGGGTGTCGGCAAGTCGACGTTCATCGACGCGTTCGGCACGATGCTGACCTCGCTGGGCCACCGGGTGGCGGTCCTCGCCGTGGACCCGTCCTCGACCCGCACGGGCGGCTCCATCCTGGGCGACAAGACCCGGATGGAGCGCCTGGCGGTCGACCCGAAAGCGTTCGTGCGCCCCTCCCCCAGCGCGGGCACGCTGGGCGGGGTGGCGAAGGCGACCCGGGAGTCGATGGTCGTCATGGAGGCGGCCGGCTACGACGTGGTCCTGGTGGAGACCGTCGGCGTCGGCCAGTCCGAGACCGCGGTCGCCGACATGGTCGACTCCTTCCTGCTGCTCACTCTGGCGCGCACCGGCGACCAGCTGCAGGGCATCAAGAAGGGCGTCCTGGAGCTGGCCGACGTGATCGCCGTCAACAAGGCGGACGGGCCGCACGAGCGGGACGCCCGCGCCGCCGCCCGTGAACTGGCGGGCGCGCTGCGGCTGATGCACGGCAAGGACGCGTTCTGGACGCCTCCGGTGCTCAGTTGCAGCGCGCGGGAGTCGACCGGCCTCGAGGTGGTGTGGGAGCGGCTGGAGCAGCACCGGGCCCTGCTGGACTCCAGCGGGCGGCTCACCGCCAAGCGCCGGGACCAGCAGGTCGGCTGGACGTGGTCGATGGTCCGCGACGAACTGCTGGGCCGTCTGCACGCCGACCCCGCGGTCCGGGAGGTCGCGCCCGGCCTGGAACGGGCGGTGCGGGAGGGCTCGTTGACGGCGACCTTGGCGGCGGAACGGATCCTGGAGGCGTTCCGGGGGACGCCCGGCTCCCCCTGACGGCGCCGCCGCGGCACCGGCCTCGGAGACGGGCCTGAGACACCCTCTCCGGGGCTGCCCCTGACCCGCTACGGCTGCCGGGGGCGGGCCGGTTGGTCGATGCTCCGGCCCGACATGCCGGGCCCGGCCCGCCGCTCCCGCCGTGGCGAGCCGGGCCGGTCAGTCCGCGAGCCAGTTGCCGTGGAAGCCGAACGGCACCCGGGCGGGCAGCTGGACCGTGGCGACCGGTCCCGCCGCCAGGTCGTCGGCGTCCAGGACCACCAGGTCGCTGCGGTCGGCGCCGGCGTCGTACACGTAGGTCATCAGCCAGCCGGGGCCGCCGGCCGCGTCGTCGGCGGGGGCGAAGGCGGCCTCGCCGGGCGTGCGGTCGGGCCCGAAGTCGTGGGCGGTGACGGCGCCGGTGGCCAGGTCGTACCGCACCAGCGTGTTGTCGCAGGTGACGTGGCCGTGGGTGGCGGCGAGCCCGGTGAGGCGGTCGTCGACGCGCGGGAACTCCCCCGGCCGGTCGTCGATCTGCTCCTCGCGGACCGTGCCGGCCGCGGGGTCGACGGTCCACTTCCACAGCACGGCGTCGCCCGGCGGCGTGCGGCCGTGCTCGGTGCGCCGCCAGATCTCGTCGTACCGCATCACGTACAGCACGAGGGTGCCGTCCGGCGCGTCGTGGGCGTTGAGCGAGTGGAAGACGTAGCACGGGCCGATCTCGAACCAGCGCACCTCGCCGTGGGGGTCGTCGCGGCGCAGCACGCCCAGCCGGGCGCCGTATCCGTCGTCCCAGCTGTAGGGCATCGTGCCGCCGCTCATGGCGAGTTCGAGGTCGAAGACGACCGGCAGGTCCAGGAAGACGACGTGCTCGGCGGTCAGGCAGAAGTCGTGCAGCATGGTCGCGCCCGGCACCTCGACCGGCCGGCTGAGCACCAGCTCGCCGCTCGCGTCGGCGCGGTGGTAGGTGAGGTGGGTGGGCTCCAGGATGCCGTAGCCGAAGAAGTGCAGTTCGCCGGTGGCCGGGCAGGTCTTGGGGTGGGCGGTCATGGCGGTGTGCAGCCGGCCGCCGAAGTCGTAGGGGCCCTTGGTGTCCAGGTCGCAGGTCAGCTCGTAGGGCAGCGCGGTCTCGACGAGGGCGAGGGTGCGGCCGGCGTGCCGGACGACGTGGGTGTTGGCGGGCCCGGCGGTGAGGTCGCGGCGGCCCTGGTCGTCGTACGTCCGCGCGCCGTCGGTGAGGCTGCGGGTGCGGACCCAGCGGTTGCGGTACGACACCGCGCGGCCGTCCTCGATGCGTAAGCCGTGGACCATGCCGTCCCCGAAGAACCAGTGCCCGGAGGCCGCGTCGGCCGGGTTGGGGCCGTTGCGCACGTACCAGCCGTTCAGCTCGGGCGGGAGCGTGCCGGTGACCGGCAGGTCGTGGACGGTGAGTTCCTCGAGGACCGGGGCGTAGTTGCCGGCGAGGTGGCGGGGGGCGGGGGCGGTCATCGGGCCACCTGCCCGGCCTTGGCCTGGACGTGGGCGACGTAGCGCACGGTGAAGACCATCGGGACGACGAAACCGGCGATCTGGACGACGGTCGCGGTGGCGGAGCGGGCGTGCCCGGCGTGCGCCACGAGCGCGAGGACGACGGCCGTGACGGCGAAGGCGGCGGTCCACACCGCGGTGATGACGACGTTGGTGCGGATGAACGGCTTGAGCCCCCACACCTCGCGCGGGGTGGTCCGCTTGGCGATGCCGAGGGTGAACGGCCTGCCCGCGGCCAGCGAGACGCCAGCGATCACGGCGAGGGTGCCGGAGGAGAGGGCCGCGGAGTAGGGGTGGACGCCGGAGTGCGGGTCGGCGAAGGCGACGACGGTCAGCACCGCGAAGAAGACGGCCGATCCCAGCTCGATGATCAGCGCGTCGAACCCGGTCCCGGCCCGCCGCTGCTGGGCGATGACCACGACGGCGACGGCGAGCGCGGCCAGGGCGCCCCACTGCCAGCTGCCCGAGGGCAGGACGGCGAAGACGATCCAGGGCAGGAACGTGCGCAGGTAGGACATCGATCTCCCCATGTGGTTCCCGGTGCTCCGGGTTTCCGGATGCCTCCGGATTCCCCTCCCGACATGTCAAAAGTAGAAGGTCCACTAGCGACATGTCAACAGTGGAATGTAGAGTGAGGGGCATGAGCCTGAGACACGCACTCCTCGGCCTGCTCACGGAGCGCTCCGCGAGCGGGTACGACCTGCTGAAGCGCTTCGAGACGTCCCTGGCCAACGTGTGGCCGGCGACCCAGAGCCAGATCTACACGGAGCTGACGAAACTCGCGGACTCCGGCCTGATCACCGTGGCCGCCGAGGGCCCGCGCGGCCGCAAGGAGTACGCCCTCACCGACGAGGGCCTCGCCGAGCTGCGGCACTGGCTGACGGAGACGAAACCCCAGCGGACCACCCGCAGCGACGTCCTGCTGCGCGTCTTCTTCCTCGGCGTCCTCGAACCGGGCCAGGCCCACGCCTACCTGACCGACCTGGCCGGGCAGTCCGCCGAGTCGTACGACGAACTGCGCCGCCTCGTCGACACCGTCGACTGGGACGACGACGACCTGTCGGTCTACGGCCGCATCGCCCTGGAGTACGGCCTGCGCTTCTACGAGATGCGGCGGGACTGGGCGGCCTGGGCGGCCGAGCAGGTCACGTAGCTCCGGCCCCGGTCAGGGCCGCAGCGCGGTGCCCGTCTCCTCGGCCAGCGTGCGCAGCAGCAGGTTCTGGAACGCCTCGTCGTGGACGGCGGGGTGCGGCGGCCGGCGCCGGCGGTGGTACCAGTACCCGCCGGTCGTCAGGGCCTCGGGGTCGTCGGCGGTGGCCAGCCACTCCTGGGTCTCGTGGCCGAGTTCGAGGTCGTCCGGCGCGTGCGGGCCGCCCATCTTCGTCGGCACCCAGCCCGGGTCGACGGCGTTGCTCAGCACCTGCGGACGCAGGCGGGCCACCGCGGCCGCGAGCGTCGTCACGAACAGCTTGCTGTCGGCGTACGACCCGGCGCCGCGCCCCCGCCAGTCGACGCCGGCCAGCTCGGGACGCCCGCCGAAGTGCGAGCCGCTGCTCAGGTACACCAGCCGGCGCGGCCCGCGCAGCAGCGCCGTGAGCAGGTACGGCGCGACGATGTTGACCGGCATGACCGCCGGCCCGCTCCACACGCCGGCGTTGTGGATGACCGCGTCGAGCGGCCCGTTGTCGTCCACCTCGGCGGCGAGGCGCCGTACGGCGTCCCGCTCGGCGAGGTCGCCGACGACGAGGTCCGCCCCGCGGCCGACCAGGTCGTCCAGGCCCCTCGCCCGCTGCGGGTTCCGGGCGTGCACCACGACCTCGTGTCCCGCGGACAGCAGCGCGTCCGCCGCGGCCCGTCCGAGGCCGTCCGCGGAACCGGTCACCAGGATCCGGCTCACGAGGGCATCGCCCCTCGGTCCGCCTCGAGCACGGAGGCCTCTTCGGTGGCGGCCCAGGAGGCCAGCAGACGCAGCCGCTCCTCGGAGGGCGAGCCGGGTTCGGCGGCGTAGACGGTCAGGGTGAGACCCGGTTCGGCGGCCATCTCCAGCCCCTCGAAGGCGAGGGTGAGCGCGCCGACGGCCGGGTGGTGGAACCGCTTGGTGCCGGTCCCGTGGTGGCGGACGTCATGCGCGCCCCAGCGGGTGCGGAACTCCTCGCTGCGGGTGGACAGCTCGCCGACGAGGTCGTGCAGGTCCTTGTCGTACGGGTCGCGCCCGGCCTCGGTGCGCAGGATGGCCACGGCGATGTCGGCGAAGCGCTCCCAGTCGGGGTAGAACCGCCGGGAGGCGGGGTCGAGGAACTGGAACCGGGCCAGGTTCGCCTGGTTGCCGGGGCTTGCGAACAGGTCGGTGTAGAAGGCGCGGGCCAGGGAGTTGGCGGCCAGGATGTCCATCCGGCCGTTGCGCACGAACGCGGGCCCCGCCGTGATCGCGTCCAGCGTCCACTGCAGGCTGCGGTGCGGGGTCCACTGCCGGGTGCTGCGGCGCCGGGGGCGGGTGAGCACGTCCGAGCCGTCGGCGGCCTGGGCCAGACGGAGCAGATGGGCCCGCTCGGCGTCGTCCAGCTGCAGGGCGCGGGCCACGGCTTCCAGGACGGCCGGGGAGACGCCGGCGAGATTGCCGCGCTCCAGCTTCGCGTAGTACTCCACGCTCATGTCGGCCAGCGCCGCGACCTCGCTCCTGCGCAGCCCGGGTACGCGGCGCCGGGAGCCGGCGGGCAGCCCGGCCCGCTCCGGGGTGATCTTCGCTCGCCGCGAGGTGAGGAACTCGCGGACCTCGTCACGGTTGTCCACCCCTCGACCGTACGGCCTGTCCGCCTTCCAAGGGATGTACTGGCGGTACACCCTTCGCTGGTGACTCGCTGAGCGCGCGGGGAACCGGTTACCTGGAAGACGCGGTGCTTCCCGGCCGCGGCGCGACGACGCCGCCCACCGGGTGCGCCCGCCCGGGACGCGCACCGGACAGCGGCGCCGCCCCACGTGCGCCCGGTACGCAACCGCACACGGGCACCGACAACCCCACCGGCCGTGGCAGCGGCCCGCCCCCCCAGCACGTAAGGAACTCCTCTCATGCGCGGAGCAGTGATCCACGCCCCCGGCGATGTGCGCTTCGAGACCCTCGCCGACCCGAAGATCCTCCAGCCCACCGACGCGATCATCCGTACGGCCGTCACCTGCGTGTGCGGCTCCGACCTGTGGCCCTGGCGCGGCCTGGACGCCACCGACGAGGCGCACCCGATGGGCCACGAGTACGTCGGCTTCGTGGAGGAGGTCGGCAGCGAGGTCACCGCGGTCAGGCCCGGCCAGTTCGTCGTCGGCTCCTTCGCCACCTCGGACAACACCTGTGCCAACTGCCGCAACGGCTGGCAGTCCAACTGCCTCAGCCGCGAGTTCATGAGCACCTGCCAGGCCGAGTACGTGCGCATCCCCAACGCCCAGGGCACGCTGGTCGCCACCGAGGAGGTGCCGGGCGAGGAGCTCTGGCCCGGCCTGCTCGCCGTCTCCGACGTGATGGGCACCGGCTGGTACGCCGCCGACGCCGCCGAGGTCAGGCCCGGCTCCACCGCCGTGGTCGTCGGCGACGGCGCGGTCGGCCTGTGCGCGGTGATCGCCGCGAAGGAGAGGGGCGCGGAGCGGATCATCGCCATGAGCCGCCACGAGCCCCGCCAGAAGCTGGCCCGGGAGTTCGGCGCCACCCATATCGTCGCCGAGCGCGGCGAGGAGGGCGTGGCCCGGATCAAGGAGCTCACCGACGGGATCGGCGCCGACTCCGTGCTGGAGTGCGTCGGCACCGCCGAGTCCATGCGGCAGGCCCTGCACGCGGCCCGGCCGGGCGGCAACGTCGGCTTCGTCGGCGTCCCCCACGAGGTGGCCGTCGACGGCCAGGAACTGTTCTTCTCCCACGTCGGCCTGCGCGGCGGCCCGGCCCCCGTGCGCCGCTACCTGCCCGACCTGATCGACCGCGTCCTGACCCGCCGGATCGACCCCGGCAAGGTCTTCGACCTCACCCTGCCGCTGGAGCAGGTCGCCGAGGGCTACAAGGCGATGGACGAGCGCCGCGCCATCAAGGCCCTCCTGAAGCCCTGACCCCGCCCCGCACCTATCTCACCGTCCCTCACAACCCGCGAAGAGAAAGTACGGCCTTGCAGATCACCCGAAGCTCGATCGACACCGTCAAGGGTCCCGCCGACTGGTTCACCGGCGACGTCTACATCGACGCCGTCGCCGCCGCTCCCGAGCCGTCCCGGGTCACCGCCTCCCTGGTGCACTTCATGCCCGGCGCGCGCACCCACTGGCACCGCCACCCGCTCAGCCAGACCGTCTTCGTCACCGAGGGCGTCGGCCTGTGCCAGCGGCGGGGCGGACCGATCGAGGTCATCCGTCCCGGCGACCGCGTCCTGTTCGAGGCCGACGAGGAGCACTGGCACGGCGCCGCGCCGAACCGGCTGATGGTCCACCTCGCCATCAACGAGGCGGACGCCGACCACGCCATCGTCCACTGGCTGACCCCGGTCACCGACGAGGAGTACGGCGCCGCGCCGCGCGTCGACTGAGGCCGGGCAGTCCGGCCACCGCCCCGCCCCTCGCCTCCCCCTCCGTGCGCCGGTCCCGGTCCCGAGATCCGGGGCCGGCGCGGGGGTGCGCCACGCCCAGACCGAGCCCCCGCTCAGCGGCGAACCGGTTCCGGTCGTAGCCTGCCGCCATGAGCGACACCGTCCCCTCCACCCCGCGGGAAGCCTTCGACCTGCTCATGGCGGGCAACCACCGCTTCGCCGCGGGCACACCCGATCACCCCAACCAGGACGCCGGCCGCCGCGCCGACCTGGCGTCCGCCCAGCGCCCGTTCGCCGTACTGCTCGGGTGCTCCGACTCCCGGCTGGCCGCCGAGATCATCTTCGACCGGGGGCTGGGAGACCTGTTCGTCGTCCGCACCGCCGGGCACGCGGCCGGACCGGAGGTGCTGGGCAGCATCGAGTACGGGGTCAGCGTGCTGGACTGCCCGCTGGTCGTGGTCCTCGGCCACGACGCCTGCGGGGCGGTCGCGGCGACCCGTACCGCCGTGGCGGACGGCACGCCCGCCCCGGGATACCTGAGGGACGTGATAGAGCGGGTGACGCCCAGTGTGCTGGCCGCCCGGGCCGCCGGTGTGACCGAGGACGAGGAGTTCATCGCCACCCACGTCCGGCACACCGTCGACTTCCTCCTGGACCGCTCCCGGACACTGGCCGACCTGGTCGCCTCCGGGCGCACCGCGGTCGTGGGCCTCACCTACCGCCTGGCCGACGGCAGCGCCCGGCCGGTCACCGCCCGCGGCCTGGACCTGCCCGCGGACCCCGCCCCTGGCCCCGTCTCCGTCCCACTCGCCGACAGCCACTGACCGACCCGGCCCCCACCCGCCGAGGCCGGCCTGCGAGACACCGATCCTGGGGCCGCCCCACGGCGCCCGACCCGCGGCAGCCAGCCCACAGCAACCGACCCACGGCGGCCAGCCCACAGCAACCGACCCACGGCAACCGACCCACGGTGGCCAGCCCGCGGCAGCCAGCCCACAGCAACCGACCCACAGCGCCCGGCCCGCGACAGCCAGCCCACAGCAACCGACCCACGGCGGCCAGCCCACAGCAACCGACCCACGGCAACCGACCCACGGTGGCCAGCCCGCGGCAGCCAGCCCA
>NZ_JBEYEY010000005.1:0-163587 GCF_040703635.1 Streptomyces sp. NPDC007189 | reverse complement strand
ACAGCAACCGACCCACAGCGCCCGGCCCGCGACAGCCAGCCCACAGCAACCGACCCACAGCGCCCGGCCCGCGACAGCCAGCCCACAGCAACCAACCCACAGCAGCCAACCCACGGCGCCCGGCCCGCGGCAGCCAGCCCACAGCAACCGACCCACAGCGCCCGACCCACAGCAGCCGATCCACGTCGGCCAGCCCACGTCGGCCAGCCCGCGGCCGGTGCCGGCGCTCCGCCGGTGTGCGACCTCGTCGTCCGGCAGCCGTGGCCGCCGGACCGGCGAGGGCCGCCACGGCGGGCGGCGATCGTCGGCGCCGCGTCCGCGTCCCGTCCCGCCGGAGGTCACCTGGCGGCCCCCGGAGCACCACCGGTGTACCGAACCGGCGAGCGGGGAAGGGGCCCTCGCATGACGACCGCCGTAGTGGTCGGCAGTGGACCCAACGGGCTCGCCGCCGCCCTCACCCTCGCCGCCGCGGGCGTACAGGTCCGGGTGATCGAGGCGGCGGACACCCTCGGCGGCGGCGCCCGGTCCAGTGAGCTGACGCTGCCCGGCCTGATCCACGACGAGTGCTCCGGCATACACCCCATGACGCCGGACTCGGCCTTCGCCCAGCGGTTCGACCTGGCCGGGGCCGGACTGACCTGGCGCTGGGCCCCGGCCGAGTTCGCGCACCCGCTCGACGGCGGGCGCGGCGCGGTCGCGGTCCGGTCGGTGGCCGAGACCGCCGCCGGGCTCGGGGCGGGCGGCCGCGGGTGGCAGCGCACCTTCGGGCCGCTCACCGAACGGTTCGACACGATCAGCGAGGAGTTCCTGCAGCCGGTGCTGCACGTGCCGCGCCACCCGCTCCACCTGGCCCGCTTCGGCGCGTACGCCGCTCTGCCGGCCACGCTGCTCGCGCACCGCTTCCGTACGCCGGAGGCCGAGGCCCTCTTCACGGGAGCCGCCGCGCACGCCTTCCGGCCCCTGGACACGCTCCTCTCCTCGGCCATGGGAGTCGCGCTGACCACGGCCGCGCACGCGGTCGGCTGGCCGGTCGCCGAGGGGGGTACGGCCGCGATCCGGGACGCGATCGTCCGCCGCGCGGCCGAGCACGGCGTACGGTTCGAGACCGGCCGCCGGGTGACCTCGCTCGACGAGCTGGGCGGCCCGGACCTGGTCATGCTGGACACCTCGCCGGCGGCCGCCGCCCGGATCGCGGGCGCGCGGATGCCGCGCCATGTGCGCCGCGCGTACCTGCGCTACCGCCATGGTCCCGGCGCGTTCAAGGTCGACTTCGCCGTCGAGGGCGGGGTGCCGTGGGCGCACGAGGGATCGCGCGGGGCCGGCACGGTGCACCTCGGGGGCAGCGCGGCGGAGACGGCGGCGGCCGAGAAGGACGTGGCAGCGGGCCGGATGCCACAGCGGCCGTTCGTGCTCGTCGGCCAGCAGTACCTCGCCGACAAGACCCGGTCGGCCGGCGACGTGCACCCGCTTTACGCCTACGCGCACGTGCCGGTCGGCTTCACCGGCGACGCCACCGAGGCGATCACCGCGCGGATCGAGCAGTTCGCCCCCGGCTTCCGCGACCGGATCCGGGCGACGCACGTGCGCTCCACCACCGAGCTGAGCCGGTACAACGAGAACTACGTCGCCGGCGACATCGTGACCGGCGCCAACGACCCCTGGCAGCTGGTCTTCCGGCCCCGCCCGGCCCTCGACCCGTATGCCACCGGCGTGCCCGGCGTCTACCTCTGCTCCGCCGCGAGGACGAACGCGAGTCCGCCGCGCCATGTCCTCGGCCTCCGCGAGCCCGTTGCCCAGCGGCCACTCGCACAGCACGCTCTTGCCGGCGTCCAGAGCCGTCCGCACCAGTTCCCGGTGGTACGGCACCTTCACCGCCACGACCACGAGGTCCACCTCGTCGCAGGCGACCAGTTCGGCCGCCGTCCCGAAGGCGCGGGCCACAACGTGCTGCTGCCCGGAGCGCTCCGCCGACTGTCGCGAACTCGCGCTGAGAGCCCTCAGCTCGTACCCCGGTACAGCGCGCACGGCCGGCAGATGCGAGCGCTCGGCCCAACTGCCGTGCGCCCCGAGCCCGATGATCCCCACACCGATCGGCTTGCCGGACCGGGCCGTCCCGGCAAGCGGCGACTCAGACGTGTTCATGATGTGCTCCTGTTTCTTCGGCAGACGCCGGCGTGGCGGGCGGCTTCGGGCCGCGCTCGCTGTCCAGCAAGGCCATGAGGGGTGCGGCGTACCGGGTTCCGGCCACCGCGCCGACGGGAACGGCCTCGTCGATCGCACGCAGGTCCGCGTCGCTCAGGGCGACGTCGGCCGCGGCCAGGGCCTCCTCGACGCGGTGCGGTCGGCGGGCGCCCAGGACGGCCACGATGGTGCCGCGCTCGCCGCTCTGGGCCATGACCCAGGCGGTGGCGAGTTGGGCGACGCCGATGCCGTGTGCGCCGGCGAGCGGCCGCAGCCGGTCGACCAGGGCGAGGTTCGTGGCGAGGTTGCCGGGGTGGAAGCGGGGCAGCCAGTGGGCGCGCGGGTCGCCTCCGGCGGGTTGCCGGTAGGCGCCGGTGAGCAGGCCGTGTGCGAGGACGCCGTACACGGTGACGCCGATGCCCAGCTCACGGCAGGTGTCCAGGATGCCGTTGGTCTCGGGCCACGGCTGAACAGGGAGTATTCGATCTGCACGTCGCAGATCGGGTGCACGGCGTGGGCGCGGCGGATGGTCTTTGGCCCTACCTCGGACAGCCCGACGTGGCGCACGTATCCGGCCTGGACCAGTTCGGAGAGGGCGCCGACGGTGTCCTCGATCGGGGTGTCGGGGTCCAGGCGGGAGGGGCGGTAGATGTCGACGTGGTCGGTGCCGAGGCGGCGCAGCGAGTAGGCGAGCGCGTTCTTCACGTGGGCGGGCCGGCCCTCGATGCCGACGAACGTCCCGTCGGGACCGCGCAGCCCGCCGAACTTGACGCTCAGGACCGCCTTTTCGCGATCGCCGTCGCGCAGTGCGCGGCGGATGAGGTGCTCGTTGTGGCCCATGCCGTAGAAGTCGGCGGTATCCAGGAGGGTGACCCCGGCAGCGAGGGCGGCGTGGATGGTGGCGACGGCGTCAGCCTCGTCGGCGGGGGTGGTGTGGTCGGACATACCGGCGCAGCCCAACCCGAGAGGGCCGACCTGCGGGCCGCCGGTTCCAAGGGTTCGGGTCTGCATGGATCCTTCCGCGGGGCGAAGAAGGTGGGCACGGCAGCCAAGGGCCGACGAGGCGCCCCTCCTGCTAATGTTGATATCTCAACACCAGAAAGGGCATGTTGATATGTCAACGCCAGGGAGTGCGGCTCTCGACCCGAACGAGCCCACGGGCGACCCTGCCCTGGATCCCGTAGACCTCTGGTCCGCCTTCAAGCGCGCCCACGAGATCGTCCGAGCCCGTGTGATCGCGGACGCCGCCGAGGCCGCGGGCCTGTCCGAGCCGGACCTGACGATCCTCGTCAACCTGAACAAGGCGGGGGGCTCCCTGCGCCAGAGCGAGCTGGCGGCGTCGCTCGGCTGGGACCGCACACGCATCTCCCACCAGCTCACCCGCATGGGCAAACGCCAACTCGTCACCCGCGAGCGCGCCGGCGGCGTCACCGTCACCCTCACCGACACCGGACGCCAGGCCATCACCACCGTCCACCCCGGCCTGGACGCCGCCGTACGCCGCCACTTCACCGACAAGCTCTCCGCCCAGGAGATCGAAACACTGACCTCCATCCTCGGCCGGCTGTAGCGGCTGGAAAGCCGACAGGGCGACTGCGCACCACACTCGGGGCATCAAATGGGCGTCATGGGGGCGGCACCCGTCCTGTCAACCTCTCGTGCGACAGAGCGCCGATAACTGGAAGGGTGACAACGGGAGCCACGGCGACGGCTAAGCCTCAGAACCATGAGCGCGCCTGCCGCGGCACGAGGGCCGGCCGCCGAGGGTCAGGAAGGACTTTCGAGACCGAAGCCTTGTCGCCTTTCGCTGCAGGCATGATGGCGGGATCGCATGCTCAGGGGCGAACAGCGGACTTGGCCACCGCGGAAGTCCTCACTTCCGGTCGGCCGCCCACCAGTTCCCGCAGCTTCCCCCGTGTCTCGGGGTCCGTGGAATACACGATCGTGCCGACCATGCCCCTGGTCAGCAGCACCTTGTACGTGTTCCTGATCAGCCGGTCCACATCGGTGTCCGGGGTGGACGTCTTGAACACCGGGTCCTTTGACGCCGTGCGATCCGTGACCCAGCGGTCACCACGCCAGACCAGATCGGGGCCGATGATGACGCCGGACCAGTCGTACTCGAAGCCCTGGGCGGTGTAGACGCAGCCGACCTGCCCGAAACCTGCGGGGTCGGTAGCCCACAGCGCGGCCGGGGGCGCGCCCGAAACCGAGCGGTCGCCCCGCAGGTTCCACGGGCGGGCCCAGTCGCCGATGACGACGTCGGGAGGCAGCGGCTGTCCGGGCTTGGGCTCCGGGGACCAGCGCCAGCAGTAGCCGGCGGACATGCGGGCGCCGTACCCCTGGGCCCGTCGGGCTTCAAGGAATGCTTCCATCTCCTGCGGGCTGTCGGCGACCAGCAGCTGCATACGGTCGTCGGGTTCCCAGACCACCGGCCCGCCGGGCTCGAGTCCGAGGAGCCGGACCACCCAGCGCAGATAGGCGTCACTGCCTCCGCAGCGAAACTGACTGTCCAGCGGGACGACATGACAAGCGATGCCTCGTCTGGCCGCCGCCGCCTTGATCTCGGCCACGGTGCCCATCTCTCCGGGGCGTACGACCTGGTGCTCGTCGAGGAAGAAGACGGGCACGTACGCGACGTCGATGAGCTCATCGATCTGCGCCCTGCCGGTCCGGAGCGCCGCGCGCGTGTAGCGGTTGGCCGAAGTCTCCCGGATGCGGTGCGCCTCGTCGCAGATCAGGGCGCCCAGGCTGTTCTTCTCGGCGGTCATGAAGCTGTTGAAGTACTTGAACAGGTCCTGTACGTCCCGCTTACGGGAACCGGCGACCTTGCGCATCGTCTTCGTGAACGACTGCGATCCGGTGGCGTGGAGCGCCGGAACTCCGCGTCGGTACAGCTCACCGAGCAGTTGGAGGGCGATCACACTCTTTCCGGTACCGGGGCCGCCGGTGACGATCACGACTTCCTTGCGGTCGGCGTACTTGGCCTTTTCCACGGCGTTGAGCACCATGCGGTAGGCGACCTGCTGCTCGTCGAGGAGCACGAACTGCTGGCGTTCTCGCACCTCCTGGGCGGCCACGGCCATCAGCTGCTTCGACGGCACGGTGGCACCGGCGAGAAGTTCATCCGCCGTTCGTGCCCCGGGATGCTCGTCGCTCAGCTTCGAACGGAGATGTTCCAGGAAGGCGCCGCGCCGTTCCCCGGTGAAGAGCAGTCCGTGACCGTCCTGTTCTATGTCGCGCAGGCCTGCGACCCCGAACTCGGTGGCGTTGTGCAGAAATGCCACGCCGTTGACGCGGTCCCGGTGCTCGGCCACGGCACCGTTGAAGTTGACCAGGTAGTCGCAGTAACGGCGCACCTGCTCGATCGGGTTCAGTACGGGATGCGCGTAGGCGTCGACGTGACACAGGGTGGAGTCGTCCTCGTGGGGCACTGCCTGGCTCCACTGTTTGAGCTCCACCACGACGTACGACGGCTCGCCCGTCCTCGGGTGTACACCGGCGAGCACCACATCCGCACGCTTGCTGTTCAACGGGAGCGCGTACTCCAGCATGACTTCCACGTCGCCCAGGCCCGCATCGTTGAGAGCGGCGGCCAGGACAGGGATGCTGCGCTCCCAGGAGCGGACCTCCGAGGCGCCGGGGCGGTAGCCGTGCATGTGGGCGAACTGATCGGTCAGGTGCAGGAACAGCGAACCGTCGAGTGCCATGACGGCGACCGTTTTCGCGGACGCGCGGAACAGCAAGGACTTCCCCCAGGCAGCACGAAGAGACTCGTGCGGGTGGGGGCATGTCCTTCGAGACTCCACCGGGATGGAGCGGAAGCCCGTCGGGCCGCGTTGATGACATAGCTGAGATTACCTGGCGGTGGTGACAGTCGTACTGCTGACCGCTCAGGACTGAGGCGGCAGCCATCGTGCTGCCTGTTCACGGCTGACTCGGTCGGCGTCGACGTACCACTGACGTCGCTGACTGTCCCAGCGCGCACCGAGCAGCCGTTTCGCCTCGTCCTTCTCCGCGTACGGCACGTTCAGGTACAACCGTCTCCCGCCTGGGGCCTGCGTCGAAGCATCTGGCCGCTTGGAGGGCCGGGGGTTCCAGGCGGCCCGTTCCTTGCGGGCCCGTTCGATCACGCGGCCGACACGCTCGCACGCGGACGGGTCGGTGAGGCGCATCATGAGATCCGTCGGACCCGAGTTGGCCAGCAGGTTGAGCGACCCGTGCCACAGCACGGTGGCGTCCAGGATCAGCACCTTCTCGTGCATGCGCTCGCGGAACTCCACCTGGCAACCGGCCCCTCGCAGTTCCTCGACCAGGCCACGGACGCGTTCCACTGCCGCGTCCGTGGTCTGTTCCTCCGGCGGGCGGGTGCGTACGGTCACCCTGACGCCGTCGGCCACGCGCTTCGCCAGCTGCGTCGACCAGGTGCGGACGGGCCGTGTGTCGAGGAAGGGACAGTAGACCTCGATGCTGCGTCGGGCCCGGTCGATGTCCCAGCTCACAGCCCTGGGCACTTCGTCCGCAGGGAAGAAGGCCGGGCGGGCGAGCTCCTCCTCGCTCAGGGCGGCGAGCTGAGCGGCCTCGCGCACGGGGATGAGCTGGTCCACGGAGATGCACTGGGCGTGCGCCTCCAGGTGGTCGAGCATCCGGCGGGCCTCGCTCGTCTCGGGCAGGTGCTCCCGCAGGTGCTCGACGTCCGCGATGACGATGAGATGGTCCTGGGCCCGGCTGAGGGCGACGTTGAGCAGGCGGCAGGTGCGGGAGGACAGCCCGGTCCCCTGGTAGAAGTAGCCGGGCTGCCTGCCGGCTCCCGCCGTGGTGTCGAGGATGACGATGGGGCGCTGGCTGCCCTGGAAACGGTGCACGGTGTCGACCAGGCCGTCGTACTGCTCGCCGAAGCGGTAGGCGAGGCTGGCGTTGAGAGCCTGAACCTGCTTGCGGTACGGGGCGATCACAGCGAGCCGGTCGGTCGCTCGTTCCCCGGCCGGCACGTCCTGCCACTTGCGGCCGGGCAGCACACCCTCGTACTGGAGCCCTCGGACGAGTTCGTGTACGGCGGCTTCGTGGACGGTGTTGGTCTGGTGGTCGCGGCCCGGGATGCGCTGAGCGGAGGTGTCGATGAGGAGGAGCGGCGCGTCGACCAGCCCGTTGAACGGGATACGGGAGTCGTCACCACGGCCGGTTTTCAGAGGCGCGTCGGGGTACGCCACCGTGTTCACGAGGTCGCAGATGGCACTACGCATGCGGTACTGGGTGTCGAGTGCGACGAGGCGGGCGTCCGGCACCACGGAACCGCCCGCGCTGACGAGCCCGGCAGTGTGGAAGACGTCCCGGGCCGTCCACCGACGCGCGTGCTCCCGGTCGTGCGGTGTGGCCTTTCGATCACCATCACCCTTGGTCACCGCAGGGAGCTGGCGGAAGTCACCGGCGAACACGAGCCGCTTGCCCGCCAGACCAGCCACGTACCAGGCGGACGGCAGATCGACCATCCCCGCTTCGTCGACGACCACGACGTCGATCCGGTCCAGGAGCTTGCGGGTCTGCACGGCCTTGGTGACCGTGGCGCCGAGCACACGGCACGTCGAACGCACGGTGTCCGCGATCGTCCTGCGCTGCTCCTCGAGCTCGCCGATCTGCCGGCGGATGTGTTCGGCCTGGGAGAGGAGGGCCGGGCGGGCGGGTAGTGCGGTGAGCCTCGGCTGCTGCGCCGCCAGTTCCCGCTCGATGACCTCGATCTCCTTGTCGGCCAGGCGCAGCCGGAGTTCCGCGTCCGCCCGTTGGCCGGTCGCCTGCTGAGCGGCGGCACGGGCGCCTCGCAGACGGTCCTGCGCCTCGTCGAGCTTCGCCTGCTTGCGGCCCGCGAACATGCCGCTCGGCATCCCGATCTTCCTGATGAGATCTTCCTGATCCCGGATCGTGGAAAGGGCGTGATTCTGCGCGTCGACGTGCGCTGCCCGCTCTTTGCTCGCGGCACCGCGGGTCCGCTGGGCCTTGGCGAGGTCCGCGCGCAGACCGTCCACCTTGTCGTGGAGGGCGATGCCCGCATGGGTCTCTCGCAGTGCCGTGGCGAGCTGGCTGAGGGATCCGTCGATACGGGCGCCCAGTCGCGCGGCGATCCGTTCCGTGTCGACCTGGTCGCCGTACTTGTCCCGCAGCGAGGCCACGGTGATGTCACCGGCGCGCTGCACAAGGCCCTCTTCGAAGCCCTGCTCGGCCGACAGCAGCTCGCAGATCCGTTCCAGAGCCTGATCCACGGCCACCTTGGTCGGGGCGAGGAAGAGCACCGAATGGCCCTGGCGGTAACACCCTTCGACGATGTGTCCGACCACGTCGGTCTTGCCCGTGCCGGGCGGTCCCCAGAGGAACAGCACATCGCTGGCGAGGGCCTGCTCGACGGCCTGGCGCTGCCGTGGGTTGAGCTTGAGCGAGTTCCAGCCGGCGACCCACTGGACGGTGGCGTTGCCGCTGCTGCCCAGGCGCGGGGCGCCCTGCCCCAGGGCCCACCCCGCGCTGGCCGGGCGGACGGGGTGGTTCGGCTGGCCCACGGTTTCCAACCGCTCCGCGAGCACCCGCCAGGTGGCCGCGTCGTCCTCCCGTATCTGCACATGGGCCGGTGCTGCACCGAGGTCCGCCCCGGTGACGACGCGCACTTTGCCCTCGGGCATGCGTGAGACCTCGGCAGGTGACCACGGGCCGGTCGATCGGGAGGGCCGTATGAGCGCCGGCTTGCCATCGAGCGCGTCGGACCACTTCTTGCAGTCGAACACGTACTCGTGCCTGCCGTCCCCGCCGCCTGTCCTGCGGCCCGCCGACAGGGAGACCTTGGTGCCGTCCTTGCCGTCGCTGCGCAGCTCCGCGGCGACTTCCAGGCGCGCTGCCGTCAGCAGTTCCTTCACCGGATACGGCAGCGCCGTTCCCTCGCTCAATCCCGCCCCCGTCGGCTACGACCAGACCTTCGTCATGCCTGTGTCAGGAAGAGCGACTCTAAGCATGCGGAACACGCGAACGAGCCTTTCTGGCCACGCCGGAGACGCAAGAGCCGACACGACCCCCAGTTCCGCGCAAGCACCGCCGGGTCACGACTCCCTGGCGGCAGGCTCCAGAATCGCCACGCACTCCACGTGATGCGTCATCGGAAAGAGATCGAACGCCCGCAGCGTCCGCACCCGGTACCCGCCCTCGCGGAAGTACGCCAGGTCGCGGGCCAGGGCGGCGGGGTCGCAGGCCACGTAGGCGATGCGGCGGGCGCCGAGGGAGGCGAGGTGGGCGACCGTGGTGCGGCCGGCGCCGGCGCGGGGCGGGTCGAGGACGATCAGGTCGACCTCGGTGATGCCGGTGCGCGGGAGGACCGATTCGACCTTGCCCTGCTCGATGCGGACCCGCGGGAAGTCGGCGAGGTTGTGCCGCGCGTCCTCCACCGCCCGCTTGCCGGACTCGATGCCGAGGACCGCGCCCTTCTCGCCGAGCCGGTCGGCCAGCGCGCCCGCGAACAGGCCCACTCCGCAGTACAGGTCCAGTGCCATCTCGCCCTTGCGCGGCAGCAGGCCCTGCATGACCGCCGTCACCAGGGTGTCCGCCGCCTTCGGGTGGACCTGCCAGAAGCCGCCGCCGCCGACCCGGTGCGTACGGCCGTCGGCGCGTTCGCGGACGAAGGGGCGGCCGTGGACGCGGTGCACCCCGCCGGTCTTCTCGTCGACGCGGAGGACCGAGACCGGCTTGTCCAGCTCCACCAGGGGAAGGCGGGCGCCGGGGCGCGGGGTCAGGACCACCTGGCGGTCCTGGGAGCCGGTGGCCGCGATGGCCTCGACCGACTCCATACCGGTCCAGTCCCGCCGCTCGATGCCCAGCTCGCTGACGCCCTGCGCCGCGATCATGCAGTGGTCGATGCGCTCGATCTCGTGCGAGCGGTGACGGCGCAGGCCCGCGTGGCCCTCGGCGTCGACGGCGTACTGGACGCGGGTGCGCCACTGCGGCACCTGCCCGGCGGGCAGCTTGTCGCCCTCGGCCGGGACCACCGTGCCGTCCCAGCCGGCCTCCTCGGGCGTGAGGCCGGCCAGCCGCCCGAGCTGTTCGGCGATCACCTCCGCCTTCAGGCGGCGCTGCGCGCCCGGCTTGGCGTGCTGCCAGTCGCAGCCGCCGCAGCGGCCCGGCCCGGCGAAGGGGCAGGGGGCCTCGATGCGGTCCTTGGAGGCCTCCAGGATCCGTACGGCGTCCGCGCGCAGGAAGCGGGCGCCCTCCTCACCCTCGGTCACCCGGGCCACCACCCGCTCACCGGGCAGTGCGTGCCGGACGAACAGCACCTGGCCCTCGGCCGTGCGCGCGATGCAGTGGCCACCGTGGGCGACCGGGCCGATCTCGACCTCGTACTCCGCCCCGACCAGCGACTTCTTCTCTTCTGCCTGCATGGCGGGGTGACTCCAGATCGCAAAACGGGGAACGGCCGGACAACAGCCCACCAGTCTACGTGGCTGCCGTCCGGCCGCCGACCACAGGCCGGGCCCGGGGCTCAGCACCCCGGGCTCACCCCAGGCCTCACTCCTTCGCCGCCGACGCCTCCTTCGGCCGCTCCCCCGCCGGACCGCGCCGTACGGCGCCCGGTGCGCTCCACTCCTGGCGCCTGCGGGCCCGCACCTTGGCGGCCTCGGAGGACGCCAGCTGGTACGGCACGGAGGTGACCATCACGCCGGGCGTGAACAGCAGCCGGCCCTTCAGGCGCAGGGCGCTCTGGTTGTGCAGCAGGTGCTCGTACCAGTGGCCGACGACGTACTCGGGGATGATCACCGAGACCGCGTCGCGCGGCGACTCCTTGCGCAGGCTCTTGACGTACTCGATCACCGGGCGGGTGATCTCGCGGTACGGAGAGTCCAGGACCTTCAGCGGTACGTCGATGCCGCGCCGCTCCCACTCCTCGCGCAGCGCCTTGGTCTCGGCCGGGTCGACGTTGACCGTGAGCGCCTCCAGGGTGTCGGAGCGCATCAGCTTGGCGTAGGCCAGGGCGCGCAGGGTCGGGCGGTGGATCTTGGAGATCAGCACCACCGAGTGCACCCGCGAGGGGCGGACCATGTCGTCGGCCGGGTCGTCCGGAGCGGTGAGTTCCTCGGCGACCCGGTCGTAGTGCTTACGGATACCGGTCATCGTCGCGTAGAAGATGCACATGCCGAGGACGGCGACCCAGGCGCCGTGCGTGAACTTGGTGACCAGCACGACGACCAGCACCAGGCCGGTCAGGCAGGCGCCGAACGCGTTGATCGCGCGGGAGCGGATCATGTGGCGGCGCTTGGCCTGGTCCTTCTCGACCGCGAGGTGGCGGTTCCAGTGCCGGACCATGCCGGTCTGGCTGAGCGTGAAGGACACGAACACGCCGACGATGTACAGCTGGATCAGCCGCGTGGAGTCGGCGCCGTACAGGACGGTCAGCAGGGCCGCGGCGCCGGCGAGCAGCACGATGCCGTTGGAGAAGGCGAGCCGGTCGCCGCGGGTGTGCAGCTGGCGCGGCAGGTAGCGGTCCTGGGCGAGGATCGAGCCGAGCAGCGGGAAGCCGTTGTACGCCGTGTTGGCCGCGAGGAACAGCACCAGCGCCGTCGCCGCCGCGAGGACGACGAACAGGAAGCTGCCCTTGCCGAAGACGGCCTCGGCGACCTGGGAGATCACCGGGTTCTGGACATAGCCGGAGCCCAGCGCGTGGCCGTGGTTGATCAGGTCGGTGGCCGGGTTCTCGGCCATGCGGACCTTGGTCGACATGGCGAAGCCGATGATGCCGCAGAACATGGTGACGGCCAGCAGGCCCATGAGGGCCAGCGTGGTCGCCGCGTTCTTCGACTTGGGCTTGCGGAAGGCCGGGACGCCGTTGGAGATCGCCTCGACGCCGGTGAGCGCGGCACAGCCGGAGGAGAAGGCCCGCAGCAGCAGGAAGACCAGCGCGAAGCCCGCGAGGCCCTGGTGCTCTGCCCTGATGTGGTAGTCGGCGCTCGGTGCCCGCATGGTGTCCCCGAGGACCAGGCCGCGGACCAGGCCCCACGCGATCATGACGAAGACGCCGCCGACGAACACGTACGTCGGGATCGCGAAGAGCTTGCCGGACTCCCTCACACCGCGCAGGTTCATCAGCGTCAGCAGGACGATCACGGCGACCGCGCACAGCACCTTGTGCTGGACCACGAAGGGGACGGCCGAGCCGAGGTTCTCGATGCCGGAGGCGATGGAGACGGCCACCGTCATGACGTAGTCCACCAGCAGGGCGCTGGCGACCGTCAGACCGGCCCTGTCACCGAGGTTGGTGGTGGCGACCTCGTAGTCGCCGCCGCCGCTCGGGTAGGCGTGGACGTTCTGCCGGTAGGAGGCGACCACGGTGAACATCAGGACCACGACCGCGACGGCGATCCACGGGCTGAAGTGGTACGCCGACACGCCCGCGATGGACAGGACCAGCAGGACCTCGCCCGGTGCGTAGGCGACGGAGGACAGCGGGTCGGAAGCGAAGACGGGGAGTGCGATGCGCTTCGGCAGGAGCGTTTCGCCCAGCCGGTCACTGCGCAGTGCGCGCCCGATCAGAATCCGTTTGGGCACGTCGGTCAGTTTGGACACGAGAGAGGATCGTAGGCCTTCGAACGGGCGCCCGCCCACCCGGCATCGCGGATCTGCCTCACGAGTGAAATCGAAGGCGCGGTGAACTGCGGATTCCGTGGTCCGCGCACTCCACGTGCCTAGATGTCAAACCCCGTACGTCATCGCACCTCGGAGGACCCATGCCCGCCACCGCGGAGCTGATCGGGGCGACCGTCGCCCTCCTCGGCCTCGGAATCCTGACCCTGTGCAGCGTGCGCAGCATCACGCGCCGGAGCCCGTCCCCGATGATCCCCGAGCCGATCGCCGACGCTGCTCACGCGCATGATCGCGGACGGTGATCACTGAGAGCCCCGCACGGGGGTGCCCACCGCCACGCGCCCTGTGTAGCTTTGGGCCTCGGTCTGAGACCCTGATGCTGAGCAGTAACTTTTGGACACCGGAAGGACGGTCGTGCACATCGTCATCATGGGCTGCGGAAGAGTGGGTTCCGCTCTTGCCCAGACCCTGGAGCAACAGGGCCACACGGTCGCCGTGATCGACCAGGACCCCACCGCCTTCCGCCGGCTGGGCCCGGGCTTCGGGGGCCGCCGGGTCACCGGGGTCGGCTTCGACCAGGACACCCTGCGCGAGGCGGGCATCGAGGAGGCCGGCGCCTTCGCCGCCGTCTCCAGCGGCGACAACTCCAACATCATCTCCGCCCGCGTGGCCCGCGAGATGTTCGGCGTGGAGAACGTGGCCGCCCGTATCTACGATCCGCGCCGCGCCGAGGTCTACCAGCGCCTGGGCATCCCCACGGTGGCCACGGTCCGCTGGACCGCCGACCAGATGCTGCGCCGGCTGCTGCCCTCCGGCGCCGAGCCGCTGTGGCGCGACCCCACCGGCGGGGTGCAGCTCGCCGAGGTGCACGCCTCCACGAAGTGGGTCGGGCACAAGATCAGCACGCTGCAGGAAGAGACGGGCGTCCGCGTGGCGTTCCTGACCCGCCTGGGCGAGGCGATCCTGCCGACCTCGCAGACGGTGCTGCAGGAGGGCGACCTCGTGCATGTGATGATGCGGTCGGACGACGTGGACAAGGTCGAGGCGGCGTTCGCCCAGGGCCCGGAAGAGGAGAGCGGTCACTGATGAGGGTCGCCATTGCCGGAGCCGGCGCCGTCGGCCGCTCGATCGCGGGCGAGCTGCTGGAGAACGGGCACGAGGTCCTGCTCGTCGACAAGGCCCCGACCGCCATCTCGGTGGAGCGGGTGCCGCAGGCGGAGTGGCTGCTGGCCGACGCCTGTGAGATCACGTCCCTGGACGAGGCGGCGCTGCAGCGCTGCAACGTCGTCATCGCCGCGACCGGCGACGACAAGGTCAACCTGGTCGTCTCGCTGCTCGCGAAGACGGAGTACGGCGTCCCGCGCGTCGTCGCCCGCGTCAACAACCCGAAGAACGAGTGGCTGTTCAACGAGTCCTGGGGCGTGGACGTGGCCGTCTCCACCCCGCGTCTGATGTCGGCCCTGGTCGAGGAGGCGGTGAGCGTCGGCGACCTGGTGCGCCTGCTCCGCTTCAGCCACGGCGACGCCAACCTCGTCGAGCTGACCCTCCCCGAGGAGTCGGCGCTGGCCGGGACCCAGGTGGGCGACGTCCGCTGGCCCGAGGACACCTCCCTGGTGACCATCATCCGCGGCACCCGCGTGCTGACCCCGTCCAAGGAGGACTCCCTGGAGCCGGGCGACGAGCTGCTGTTCGTGGCCGCGCAGGCCCGCGAGGAGCAGCTGGAGGAGCTGCTGTCGGTGCGGCGCGACGACGAAGCCTGACCCGCATCGAGAAAGGGCGCCCTTTCACCAAAGGGCGCCCTTCGTCGTCGTACGGCTGCCGGCTACGCCTCGCGGCGGTGCCGGCCGCCGGGCGCCTCGCCGCTGTCGGACAGCGCGGCCTTGCGCTCCTCCTCGGCCTTCTCCTCCGCCTCCATCTCGGCGAAGACGTCGATGGGGGCCGGCGCCTTGGCCAGGAAGACCCAGGTGAGCCACACCGCCAGCAGGAACGGCGGGATCTTCAGGGCGACCAGGACCCAGCCGAGCCTGGTGGTGTCCGACCACCAGTAGAGCGGGAAGAGGATCGCGCACTTGGCGAGCAGGATCAGGCCCCAGGCCCAACTGGCCTTGGCGTAGGCCTTCTTGCGGCCGGGGTTGCGGGTGCGCCAGGAGAGGTTCTCCTTGAAGACCGGGCCGAGGATCAGGCCGATCAGGGGCACCCCGGCGAGGGTGGTGACGATGTACGCCAGCGCCAGGCCCAGCGTGTAGAGCATGCCGGGGAGGTAGAAGTTCTTGGCGTTTCCGGTGAACATCGCGAACACGACGCCGAAGGCCACGCCGAACACCCCGCTGAAGGCGTGCTTGACGGTGTCCTTCATCGCGAGCCGGACCACGACGAGGATCAGGGAGACGGCCAGCGCGGCGAGCGCCGACACGTGCAGGTTCTTGTTCACCGTGAAGATCGCGACGAACAGCAGACCCGGCACGACCGTCTCCACCATGCCGCGGACACCGCCGAACGCCTCGAAAAGCGCTGCCTCGGTCACCGCGCGAGCGTCGTCCGACGTGGTCTGGTCGGTGCCTTCGGTCGGCTTGTCGAGGGACGTCACCGGCTACTCCCGTCCGAGGGGTCGCAGTTCGTATTTGGGGTTGAACAGCACCCGGCGGCCCCGGCTCATCGAGATCCGGCCCGATGCGATCAGCCTGCGTCCCGGCTCTATGCCCACGATGGAACGCCTGCCGAGCCACACCACGTCCAGCGCGGCGGAGCCGTCGAACAGCTCGGCCTCCAGCGCCGGGACCCCGGCCCGCGGACGCAGGGTGACCGTGCGCAAGGTACCAGTTACGGTGACGATCTGCCGGTCGTGGCAGTCGCCGATCTTCGTGCAGCCCGCGGTCTCGGCGTCCTCGCGCAGCTCCTCGGACTCCAGGTCCTCCTGCGACGAGGAGAGCCGGTCGAGCATGCGCCGGAACCGGCCGGCCGGCTTTTCGGATCGAGGAACAGCACTCATACATGAAGCGTACCGGGGCCCACCGACAGCACCGTAGCCCAGCTCACTTCGCGCCGGACCTCACTTCTCGAACCGGTACCCCATGCCGGGCTCGGTGATGAAGTGCTTCGGATGCGACGGGTCCGTCTCCAGCTTCCGGCGCAGCTGGGCCATGTACACGCGCAGGTAGTTGGTCTCGGTGCCGTACGACGGCCCCCACACCTCCTGCAGCAGCTGCTTCTGGCTGACCAGGCGGCCGGTGTTGCGGACGAGGACCTCCAGCAGGTGCCACTCGGTCGGGGTGAGCCGGACGTCCTTGCCGGCCCGGTTGACCTTCTTCGCGGCCAGGTCGACGGTGAAGCCCTCGGTCTCGACGGACGTCAGGTCGTCCTCGCCGGGCCCGGCCGGCTCCGCGCGCCGCACGGCGGCCCGGAGCCGGGCCAGCAGCTCGTCCATCCCGAACGGCTTGGTGACGTAGTCGTCCGCGCCCGCGTCCAGCGCCTCGACCTTCTCGTCCGAGGAGTGCCGGGCGGACAGCACCAGGATGGGCACCCGGGTCCAGCCGCGCAGGCCCCTGATCACCTCGACGCCGTCCATGTCGGGCAGGCCCAGGTCGAGCACGACCACGTCGGGGTGCCGGGAGGCGGCGAGTTCCAGGGCGGTACGGCCGTCGGGCGCCGCGTCGACGTCGTACTTGCGCGCCTTGAGGTTGATCACGAGGGCGCGCACGATCTGCGGCTCGTCGTCGACCACGAGCACCCGGGTCATGGAGTCGTCTGCCTTTCTGGTTCCGCGATGTCCCCGCCCCCGTCCAGGGGCGCGGGATGCGATCCTGCCGCCCGCAGGCTCAGGACCATGGTGAGTCCGCCGCCCGGCGTGTCCTCGGCGTGGAGGGTGCCGCCCATGGCCTCCGCGAAGCCCCGGGCGACCGCGAGCCCGAGCCCGACCCCGGCGCCGCGCGGGGCGTCACCGTACCGCTGGAAGGGCTCGAATATCCGGTCCTTGGCCTCGTCCGGCACGCCCGGCCCGCGGTCCACCACCCGCACCTCGACCCGGTCGGCCATCGCGCTCGCCGAGACCAGCACGGCCCGGCCGCGCGGGCTGTACTTGACGGCGTTCTCCACCAGGTTGGCCACGGACCGCTCCAGCAGCCCGGGGTCGGCCCCGACCATCGGCAGGGTCTCGGGCACGTCCAGCTCGACGCTGTCCTCGGGCACGCCGCCGAGCGCCATCGGCACGACCTCGTCCACGTCGATCTCCCGGATCAGCGGGGTGACCGTGCCGGTCTGCAGCCGGGACATGTCGAGGAGGTTGCCGACGAGGTGGTCCAGCCGGTCGGCGCCCTCCTCGATGGCCTCCAGCAGCTCCGCCCGGTCCTCGTCCGACCACTCGACGTCGTCCGACCGGAGCGAGGTCACGGAGGCCTTGATGCCGGCCAGCGGGGTGCGCAGGTCGTGGCTGACGGCGGCGAGCAGGGCGGTGCGGATGCGGTTGCCCTCGGCGAGCGCGCGGGCCTGGTCGGCCTCCTCCTGAAGGCGCCGGCGGTCCAGGGCGACGGCGGCCTGCGCGGCGAACGCGGCGAGCACCCGGCGGTCCTCGGCCGGCAGCACCCGGCCGGTGAGCGCGAGCGCCAGGTGGTCGCCGACGGGCATGTCCACGTCGGCGTCCTCGGGCCGTTCCAGGGGCCGCCCGTAGCCGGCCCGCCCGGCGCAGGTCCACGGCTCGACGTCGCTCGCCCGCTCCAGCAGCGCGGCCGACTCCATGGCGAAGGTCTCCCGCACCCGCTCCAGCAGTTCCTCCAGGCTGGTCTCGCCGCGCAGCACGTTCCCGGCGAGGAAGGAGAGGATCTCCGACTCGGCACGCAGCCGGGCGGCCTGGTGGGTGCGCCGGGCGGCGAGGTCCACCACCGAGGCGACCGACATGCCGACGCCGAAGAAGATCGCGATGGCGACCATGTTCTTGGGGTCGGCGATGGTCAGGCGGTGCAGCGGCGGAGTGTAGAAGTAGTTCAGCAGCAGCGAGCCGAAGGCCGCCGAGGCGAGCGCGGGCAGCAGGCCGCCGAGCAGCGCCGCCGCGACGGTGACGGCGAGGAACAGCAGCATGTCGTTGGCGAGGCCGAGACCGGCGGTGTTCAGCAGCACCGCGAGGACGGCGGGGCCCACCAGGCCCACCGCCCAGCCCCAGATGATCCGGGCCCGCCCGAGCCGTCCGCCCCGGGCCACGGGCAGTCCGCGGCCCTTGGCGACCTCCTCGTGGGTGACGATGTGGACGTCGAGGTCGGGGCCGGAGTCCCGGGCTACCGTGGCGCCCACGCCGGGCCCGAAGACGTACTGCCAGGCCTTGCGGCGCGAGGAGCCCAGCACGATCTGGGTGGCGTTGACGCCGCGCGCGAAGTCCAGCAGCGCGGCCGGTATGTCGTCGCCGACCACATGGTGGAACGTTCCGCCCAGGTCCTCCACGAGGGTGCGCTGGACGGCCAGTTCCTTCGGGGAGGCGGCGGTCAGCCCGTCGCTGCGGGCTATGTACACGGCGAGCACCTCGCCGCCCGCACCCTTCTCGGCGAGCCGCGCGGCCCGGCGGATCAGGGTGCGCCCCTCGGGGCCGCCGGTCAGCCCGACGACGATCCGCTCGCGGGAGCCCCAGATCTTCGAGACCCGGTGCTCGCTGCGGTAGGCGGTCAGGTACTCGTCGACCCGGTCGGCCACCCACAGCAGGGCCAGCTCGCGCAGGGCCGTCAGGTTTCCGGGCCGGAAGTAGTTGGACAAGGCCGCGTCGACCTTGTCCGGCTGGTAGATGTTGCCGTGCGCCATGCGGCGGCGCAGGGCCTCGGGCGACATGTCGACCAGCTCGATCTGGTCGGCCCGCCGTACCACCTCGTCCGGGACGGTTTCGCGCTGCCGCACCCCGGTGATCGAATCGACGACGTCGCCGAGTGACTCCAGGTGCTGGATGTTGACGGTGGAGATCACGTCGATCCCGGCGGCGAGCAGGTCCTCCACGTCCTGCCAGCGCTTGGCGTTGCGGGAGCCGGGGACGTTCGTGTGGGCGAGTTCGTCCACCAGGGCGACGGCGGGCGCCCGGCGCAGCACGGCGTCGACGTCCATCTCGCCGAAGACGGTCCCCCGGTACTCCAGCTGCCTGCGCGGCACCTGCTCCAGGCCGTGCAGCATCACCTCGGTGCGCGGCCGGCCGTAGTGCTCGACGAAGCCCACGACGCAGTCGGTGCCCCGCTCCACACGGCGGTGCGCCTCGGAGAGCATGGCGTAGGTCTTGCCGACGCCCGGTGCCGCACCGAGGTAGATCCGCAGCTTGCCGCGTGCCATGGCTCCATTGTCTTCCCGTGACTCCTGCCTGCGCAGCGTCGACCCTACGGCCCGCAATCACGGCAAACAGGACAGGGGGGATCACTGACGGGCAACTTTGACGCAACCCTGACGAGCGCCGCGCCGGACCGGCCGGTTCAGTGCTCGACGATCTCACCGTCGTGCAGTTCCAGCACCCGGTCGGCCAGGTCCAGCAGGGTCGCGTCGTGGGTGGCGACCAGCGCGGTGACCTGCTCGCTGCGGACGACGGCCCGCAGCAGCTCCATGACGGCGTGCCCGGTCTCGGCGTCGAGCTGGCCGGTCGGTTCGTCGGCGACGATCAGTGCCGGCCGGTTGGCGAGGGCGCGGGCGATGGCGACCCGCTGCTGCTGGCCGCCGGACAGCTCGCCGGGCCGCTGGGCCGCGTGCCCGGCGAGGCCCACCAGGGACAGCAGCAGCTCCACGCGCTCCTCGCGCTCGCGCGGGTCGGCGCGGCGCAGCCGCAGCGGTACACCGACATTCTCGGCCGCGGTGAGGATCGGGATGAGCCCGAAGGACTGGAAGACGAACCCGATCCGGTCCCGGCGCAGCCGCAGCAGCTCGCTCTCGCCCAGCTCCCCCAGCCGCAGCCCGTCGACCTCGACCTGCCCGCGATCGGGCGTGTCGAGCCCCCCGACGATGTTCAGCAGGGTCGTCTTCCCGGACCCCGACCGCCCCTTGAGCGCGACGAGCTCCCCGCGCCCCACCTCCAGCGAAACCCCGCGCAACGCGTGCACGGCCCCCGCGCCCGCCCCGTACGACTTGTGCACGTCCTCGACTCGGACCATGGTCCCGGTGACCACCTGAGTCATGGCACGCCTCCCCCCGCCAACGAACGGCAAGTATGGCGCCCTTAAGGGGCGCGGGGAACTGCGCGAACAACCCCCAGGCACCCGCACCCGGCGTCGAAACACTTCCCCAACGGCGCGCCCCCGCAAAAACGGGCCGCACCCCAAAAAGGCACGGCCCGTGTCATTCCTGCTGAACCCAGCGGAGCGCCTAGCGCACCTCGGTGATCTCAGGCCCCCGCTGCAGCTGCCCCATCCCGCCGGAGAAGCGCGAGCCCTCCTCCTGCTGGACCCCCTCGGGGACCATCTGCGCGTCGTTGGGCAGCTTCAGGACGATCGGGTCGCGCGGGGCCATCGGACCCTCGCCGCGGACCACGACCGTGTCGCGGAAGATCTGCTCCAGCAGCCCGGCCGCCTGCGGCTGCACCGCACCCTGCCCGGAGATCACGCCGCGCAGGAACCAGCGCGGGCCGTCCACACCGACGAACCGCACGACCTGGAAGCCGCCGGTGCCGTCGGGCAGCTGCACCGGCACCTGGGCGCGCAGCTCCCAGCCGAGCGGGCCCTCGACCTCGTCGACGATGCCACCCTGCTGGGTGATGCCGGAGGCGATCTCCTCGCGGACCTCACCCCAGATGCCCTCGCGCTTGGGGGCGGCGAAGGCCTGGAGCTGGATGGCGCTGTCGCGCAGCACGACGGTCGCGGCGACGATCGCGTCACCGGCGACCTCCACCCGAAGCTCCATGCCGTCGACACCCGGCACCAACAGACCGCCGAGGTCGACGCGGCCCTCGCCCGGGTCGCGCACCTCGCTGCTGTCCCACGGCCCGTCGGGCCGGGGCCCGGGCTCCAGCCGGACGCGCTCGCGCCCGACCTCTTCCACCTCGTCCGCCTCGGTGTCGACGCTGTCGACGACCTGCTCGGCCTCGCCGGCCGCGTCCTCGGCGGCACCCTTCTTCTTGCGACGTCCGAACACGTCACTGTCCTTCCCGGTCGGATACGACCGAAGCGTATCGATTCCCACCCGTCGGACCGCCCTTGGCGGCCTGACCGCTTGCGCCGCTCTCGCCGCCCACCGCGGCATGACCGCCGGTGGACCCGAAGCCCCCCTCGGCCCGCGCCGAGCCGGGAAGTTCCGCCACCTCGCGGAAGCGGACCCTCTCGACCTGCTGGACGACCAGTTGGGCGATCCGGTCGAAGCGCTCGAACCGCACCGACTCGCGCGGGTCGAGGTTCACCACGATCACCTTGATCTCCCCACGGTACCCGGCATCAACCGTCCCCGGGGCATTCACGAGGGCGACACCGCAGCGGGCGGCGAGACCGGAACGCGGATGCACGAAGGCCGCGTACCCGTCGGGCAGGGCGATCGACACACCCGTGGGCAGCACGGCCCGTTCACCGGGCTTCAGCTCGCACGCCTCGGTGGTGCGCAGATCCGCTCCGGCGTCCCCCGGATGCTCGTACGCGGGCAGCGGTACGTCGGGGTCGACGCGCCGGATCAGTACGTCGAGGGGGTTACGGCTCACGGGTTCACCTCGAAGGCGCGGGCGCGCCGGATCTGGTCCGGGTCGCTCATGGCGGCCTGGATCTCCTCCCGGCGGCCGTGGTCGATGAAGTGGTCGACCTTGACCTCGATGAACAGGGCGTCGGCGCGGACGGCGACCGGCCCGTCGGGGCCGCCGATGCGTCCGGTGGCCGTGGAGTAGATCTTCCGTCCGGCGACCGCGGTGACCTCCGCCTCCAGATACAGGGTGGTGCCCACCGGGACGGGGCGCACGAAGTCGGTCTCCAGCCGGCCGGTGACGGCGATGGTCCGCAGCAGCCAGTTCAGCGAGCCGAGGGTCTCGTCCAGGGCCGTGGCCAGCACACCGCCGTGCGCGAGGCCCGGGGCGCCCTGGTGGGCGGGCTGGACGGTGAACTCGGCGGTCAGCGAGACGCCGTCGCCGGCCCGCGCCTCCAGGTGCAGTCCGTGCGGCTGCCCGGGGCCACAGCCGAAACAGTGTTCGTAATGGGCGCCGAGGAGGTCTCCGGGCGCGGGCGCGTCGGGGTGCCGTACCGGTTTCACCGCGTCGGCGGGAGGCTGAAGGCTTGCGGAACTACCACTCACAGGCGCAGACCTTACCCGGCCGCCCCTCACCCACCACCGCCCTGCTCGACAGCGCTTCGCACTGACTCCCCCTGACTCCGGGGCGATCCGGATCCCGTGCCAAGCTTGGCTTCATGCAGCTCTCCGCCACCCCCTACGAAGAACGCCTCACCGCCCCCCGCTCGTGGTGGCTGATCAGCTTTCTCGTGGGCGTCTCCTTCGCCCTGATCCTGCTTCCGTTCGGCACCCTGCCGCTGCTCGGCGGCCTGGTCGGCGGTACGGCCGCGGCGGCGGTCGTGGCCAGCGCGTACGGCTCGCCGCGCATCCGTGTCGTGGGCGGCTCGCTGATCGCGGGCGAGGCGAAGATCCCGGTGTCGGCGCTGGGCGAGGCGGAGGTGCTGGACGCGGAGGAGGCCCGCGCCTGGCGGACGTACAAGGCCGACACCCGGGCGTTCCTGCTGCTGCGCGGCTACATCCCCACGGCGCTGCGGGTGGAGGTCACGGACCCCGAGGACCCGACGCCGTACCTGTATCTGTCGACTCGGGAGCCGGAGAAGCTGGCGGCGGCGATCGAGGCGGCGCGCACGGCGGACGCCTGAGCGGCCCGCTCGGCGTCTAGGGCTCTTCCGGCAGGTGGCCCAGGTCCAGGGGCTCGGCCGGCTTCTCCAGCGGCGGCAGCTGCTCCAGCTCCTCCCAGGGGACCTGGATGGTGCGCAGGTCGGCCCGGATACGGGCGGCGAGCCGCTTGGTGTCCCGTCGGTTGACGAGCGCACCGACCGCGGCGCCCACCATGAACGGCATGAGGCTGGGCAGGTCCCGGACCATGCGCTTCATGATCTGCTGGCGCAGCCGGCGCTTCATCTGGCCGCCGAGGGCCGAGTCGTACGTCGACGGCTTGAGCACGTCGACCCCGCGCTCCCCCGACCAGGAGGACAGATACGCGGTGCTGCGGATTTTGAGGTTCCCCGGCGGTCTGACGCCGTAGACCTCGTGCAGTTCGGCGATGAGCTTCAGCTCGATCGCGGCGACCCCGGTGATCTCCGCGGCCAGTTCGGTCGGCATGGCCGGCGGCACGGGCAGCATGGCCGCCGCTCCGATGCCGGCCCCGACCGTCGCGGTCCCGGCCGTGGCGCCCGCCACCAGCTTGTCGGCGAGTTCCTCGGGGCCGAGGCCGGGGAACTGCCGGCGCAGGGTCGCGAGGTCGCGTACGGGGACGCGCGGGGCGATCTCGATGATCCGGTCGGCGAGGTACGCCAGGCCCGCGCGGGCGCTGCTGCCGCCCCTGCGGACCCCTTCCCGGGCCATGTCCCGGGCCTTGCCGCCCATCACCGCGGCCCTGCGCCGGGCGACGGGCGCGACGGTGCGCACCCGCGCCGGGTGGTCCACCCGGTCGCCGGCCGGTTCGAGCGGGGCCACCACTCCGGGTGCGCCCCGCTCGTCGTCACGCGTGCCGTGCGGGCCGTCGGACGGCCCTTCGTCCGCTTTCCCCAGGGAGAAGCGGCGCTTCCGAGGAGGGGTCGAGCCAGACACGGCCGACCCGGCCTCAGTCGCAGTCGCGGCAGATGGGCTGGCCGTTCTTCTCCCTGGCCAGCTGGCTGCGGTGGTGCACCAGGAAGCAGCTCATGCAGGTGAACTCGTCCTGCTGCTTGGGCAGCACCCGGACGGCCAGTTCCTCGTTCGAGAGGTCGGCGCCGGGCAGCTCGAGGCCCTCGGCGGCCTCGAACTCGTCGACGTCGACCGACGAGGTGGTCTTGTCGTTCCGCCGGGCCTTCAGTTCTTCAAGGCTGTCCGAGTCGACGTCGTCGTCGGTCTTGCGTGGAGTGTCGTAGTCGGTTGCCATAGTCGCTCTCCCCCTCTGGGTGTCTGCGGTGTCTCCAGCGCACGTAACGCGTGAGAGGCCGGACTTGTGCCCGACCTGAGGCGGAGATTTTGCCTCACATCAAGGTCTGTTACTCAATCGACACCCAACCCGACCCCTCAAGAGTGATCGGCTTGGATGGCGGTGAGGACCGTACACGGTCCGAATGTCGCACCTCAAAGGCGCCTCACCGTGTACTTCCCGTGATCAAGAGCCCTGAAAACCAGGACTTTCCCGGCTTTCCGCCATGTTTCGTGATCACAGAGCGTACATGGCTGAAAATCCGTCCATGTGATCGATCACACAGGAGCAAGCTCATTCGGCGGCTGAAAAATTCCGCGTGAAGCGAACATCCTCCGCGTGTGTCGGCCCACGGCGTGAGAGGCCCGGTCCGGCGGCCCCGTCGAGGATCACAGCGGGAGGGTGACCCGCATCACCAGCCCCCCGCCCTCGCGGGGCTGCGCCCCGATGTGGCCGCCGTGCGCACGGGCCACGGACCGGGCGATGGACAGGCCGAGGCCCACACCCTTGTCGCTGCCCGTGCGCTCCGTACGGAGGCGCCTGAAGGGCTCGAAGAGGTTGTCGATCTCGTACGCCGGCACCACCGGCCCGGAGTTGGTGACGGTCAGCACCGCCTGCCCGTGCTGCACCTCCGTGTCCACCTCCACCCAGCCGTCCTCCGGCACGTTGTACCGCACCGCGTTCTGCACCAGGTTCAGCGCGATCCGCTCCAGCAGGACGCCGTTGCCCTGCACCACGACGGGCTTGCGCTCGCCGCGGATCTTCACGCCCTTGGCGTCGGCCTCGGCGCGCACCTGGTCGATGGCCTGGCCGGCGACCTCCGCCAGGTCGACGGGCTTGCGCTCGACGATCTGGTTGTCGCTGCGGGCGAGCAGCAGCAGGCCCTCGACCAGCTGCTCGCTGCGCTCGTTGGTGGCGAGCAGGGTCTTGCCGAGTTGCTGCAGTTCCACCGGCGCGTTCGGATCGGACAGGTGCACCTCGAGGAGCGTTCGGTTGATCGCCAGCGGGGTGCGCAGCTCGTGCGAGGCGTTGCCGACGAAGCGCTGCTGGGCGGTGAAGGCCCGCTGGAGCCGCTCCAGCATGTCGTCGAAGGTGTCCGCGAGCTCCTTCAGCTCGTCGTCCGGGCCGTCCAGCTCGATCCGGCGGGACAGGTCGGAACCGGCCACCTGGCGGGCGGTGCGGGTGATCCGGCCGAGCGGGGACAGCACACGGCCCGCCATCGCGTAACCGAACGCGAAGGCGATCACGGCGAGGCCCAGCAGGGCCAGCAGCGAGCGGCTGAGCAGATCGTCCAGGGCGGCCTGGCGCTGCTGGTCGACGCAGTGCGCGATCGCGTCGTTGAACTCCGACAGCGGCAGGCTGGTGGTGTTGATCGCCGGGCAGTTGTCGCTGGAGACCCGGATCGCCGTGCCGCTCACGATCTTGAACAGCGGCTGGTTGCCCGTGCTGATCGCCTGCGCGGCCAGCAGGTAGATGATCGACAGCAGCAGGATGCCGGCGATCAGGAACATGCCGCCGTACAGCAGCGTGAGCCGTATGCGGATGGTGGGGCGCAGCCACGGGAAGGGCGGCTGCGGCCTTCTGGGGTCCCAGGTGGGCTTCGGGGGCGCCTGGGGCGGCGCGGGTGTGGCGGCCATGGCGGATCAGATCCGGTAGCCGGAGCCGGGGACGGTGACGATCACCGGCGGCTCGCCCAGCTTGCGCCGCAGGGTCATCACGGTGACGCGCACGACGTTGGTGAACGGGTCGGTGTTCTCGTCCCAGGCCTTCTCCAGCAGCTGCTCGGCCGAGACGACCGCGCCCTCGCTGCGCATGAGCACCTCCAGCACCGCGAACTCCTTGGGTGCGAGCTGGATCTCCTTGCCGTCCCGGAAGACCTCCCGGCGGTTCGGGTCCAGCTTGATGCCGGCGCGCTCCAGGACCGGCGGCAGGGGAACGCTCGTACGGCGGCCGAGGGCGCGCACGCGCGCGATCAGCTCGCTGAACGCGAAGGGCTTGGGCAGATAGTCGTCGGCGCCGATCTCCAGGCCCTCGACCCGGTCGCTGACGTCGCCGGAGGCGGTGAGCATCAGCACGCGCGTGGGCATGCCCAGCTCGACGACCTTGCGGCAGACGTCGTCGCCGTGCACCAGCGGGAGGTCGCGGTCGAGGACGACCACGTCGTAGTCGTTGACGCCGATGCGCTCCAGGGCGGCCGCACCGTCGTACACGACGTCGACGGCCATGGCCTGCCGGCGCAGTCCGGTGGCCACCGCATCGGCGAGCAGCTGCTCGTCCTCGACGACGAGTACGCGCACGTCGCTTGTCCTTCCTCATGTCCACCCGCGTAGCCGCGCCGTGGGCGCGTGCGGGCAGGGGTGTTCGTGGGGTGTGACCTCCATCCTGCCCTTTTCGGCCGTAAGTCGGCTGTAAGGCGGGTTGCGGACCGCACGGATCGGCGCCGCGGGCCGGGAATACGAGAATTTCTCCTCCGGTTGAGGTTTCCGGACGAGGGAGCGGGGGGAGGACGGCTTTACACCCCGCGATCACGCTCTGCATGTAACGCAGCACCATGCGGTACTCCGCAATCCGCTTTCGCAGAGCGGGCGTGGGTGTCCGGCACCGTCGCCGCCCAGCAGGGCAGCGCTGGGCACCCGCGAGAGCCGTGATCGCCCCTTTCCCAACCGGCACACCCCCGTGCCACCGACCCACGACCCAGGACGAGGGGGCGCAGCATGGACGCTTTCACCGCAGGACTTCTGCAGCGCATAAGGGCGACCGAGTCCGACCTGTCGCGGGCTCGTGACGAGGGTGACGACTTCCTCGTCGAGGTGGAGCAGGCAGAGCTCGACGACCTGCGACGCCTCGCCGCCGAACACGGTGTGGAGGTCGGCGCGTCACGCGTCTGATCGGCCCGAAAGCGCAAGAAGGGACCCCGGCGAATCCAGCGCCGGGGTCCCTTTGCGTTCCAGCGGTCGTCGACCGTTCGCGCTCAGTCGTGCCAGGCGCCGAAGTCCTCCAGCAGCCGCTGGAGGGGCTCGAACACCCCCGGCGACCCGGCGACGGTCAGCTCCCGCGACGGCCCCTCTCCGGGCCGCCCACCGACCAGCGCGCCCGCCTCCCGGGCGATCAGGTCGCCCGCGGCGAAGTCCCACGCGTTGAGCCCGCGCTCGTAGTACCCGTCGAGCCGGCCGCAGGCCACGTCGCACAGGTCGACCGCCGCCGAGCCGCCGCGCCGGATGTCCCGCAGCAGCGGGATCAGCCGGGCGGCGACCTGGGCCTGGTGGGTGCGGACCTCGGTGACGTAGTTGAAGCCGGTGGAGACCAGGGCCTGCTCCAGCGGGGGCGCGGGACGGCAGACGAGCGCCCGCTCGCCCTCCCACGCGCCGGTGGCCCACGCCCCGCCCCCGCGCACGGCGTGGTACGTCTCGCCGCGCATCGGAGCCACGACCACCCCGACGACCGTCTCCCCGTCCTGTTCGGCGGCGACGGACACCGCCCAGGTCGGCAGGCCGTACAGGTAGTTCACCGTGCCGTCGAGCGGGTCGATCACCCAGCGCACGCCGCTGGTGCCCGCCACGGACGCGCCCTCCTCGCCGAGGAAGCCGTCGTCGGGGCGGTGGCCGGAGATCAGATCGGTGATCAGCTTCTCCGCCGCGATGTCCATCTCGGTGACCACGTCGATCGGGCTGGACTTGGTCTTCGCCACGGCGAGGTCGGCCGGTCTGCCGTCCCGCAGCAGGTCACCGGCGCGGCGGGCGGCCTCCTGGGCCAGTTCCAGCAGTTCCCGGTGCAGGGGGTCGGTCACGGGTCTCCTCACGCGTAGGGGCTGTCGGCGCCGGCGGCGGCCGGGCGCGGGGCGCGGGCGGGGCAGCAGCCGACCGGGCAGACGTGGTGGCTGGGGCCGAGGGCGCCCAGGGCGCAGGGCGTGACCTGCCGGCCGCGCTCGACGGCGGCGCGCTCCATGACCAGGTCGCGGACGGCGGCGGCGAACCGCGGGTCGGCGCCGACGGTGGCCGAGCGGCGCACCGGCAGGCCCAGTTCCTCCGCCTTGGCCTTGGCCTCGGTGTCCAGGTCGTAGAGGACCTCCATGTGGTCGGAGACGAAGCCGATGGGCGCCATCACCACGGCCGGGACGCCCGCCGCGTGCTGCTCCTCCAGGTGGTCGCAGATGTCCGGCTCCAGCCACGGGATGTGCGGGGCGCCGGAGCGGGACTGGTAGACCAGCCGCCAGGGGTGGTCGATTCCGGTGCGCTCGCGGACGGCGTCGGCGATCAGCTGGGCCACGTCCAGGTGCTGCTCGACGTAGGCGCCGCCCTCGCCGTGGGCCTCGACGGGGCCGGAGGCGTCGGCGGCTGAGGTCGGGATGGAGTGGGTGGTGAAGGCGATGTGGGCGCCCGCGCGGACGTCCTCGGGGAGGTCGGCCAGGGCGCGCAGCACGCCGTCGGTCATGGGCTCGACGAAGCCGGGGTGGTTGAAGTAGTGCCGCAGTTTGTCGATCTTCGGCAGCTCAAGGCCCTCGGCCTCGAGCGCGGCCAGCGCGTCGGCGAGGTTCTCGCGGTACTGGCGGCAGCCGGAGTAGGAGGCGTAGGCGCTGGTGGCGAGCACGAGGATGCGGCGGCGGCCGTCGGCCACCATCTCGCGCAGGGTGTCCGTCAGATACGGCGCCCAGTTGCGGTTGCCCCAGTAGACCGGCAGGTCCAGGCCGTGCTCGGCGAAGTCCTTGCGCAGGACGTCCAGCAGGGCGCGGTTCTGGGCGTTGATGGGGCTGACCCCGCCGAACAGGAAGTAGTGCTGCCCGACTTCCTTCAGGCGTTCCTTCGGGATGCCGCGCCCGCGCGTGACGTTCTCCAGGAACGGGACCACGTCGTCCGGGCCTTCGGGGCCGCCGAAGGAGAGCAGGAGCAGGGCGTCGTACGGGGTGGCATCGAGCGCGTCTGGCATGGCTCGATCCTGCCACCCGGTACCGACAGCCGGGGAACGCTGGGGTGACGAGTCGGGTTCCAGCCGGTTCATGGCGGTTTTCCCGGCGGATGGCCGGCGGATAAACCGGGTGCGATTAGGGTTCCCTTACTCGTAAGCTGTATCAGCCGCATTCGCGCCTTACCGAGCCGCTTCGGAGACCCCGTGCCCAGCCCCTACAGAGCCCTGTTCGCCGAACCCGGCACCAAGGCGTTCTCCGCCGCGGGATTCCTCGGCCGGATGCCGCTGTCGATGATGGGCATCGGCGTGGTCACGATGGTCTCCCAGCTGACCGGGCGGTACGGGCTCGCGGGCGCGCTGTCCGCCACCATCGCGCTGTCCGCCGCGGTGATCGGCCCGCAGATCTCCCGGCTGGTCGACCGGCACGGGCAGCGCCGGGTGCTGCGCCCCGCGACCCTGGTGGCCCTCGCCGCGGCGGCCGGCCTGCTGCTCGCCGCGCATCTGACGTGGCCGGACTGGGTGCTGTTCGCGTGCGCCGCCGGGATCGGCTCGGTGCCGAGCCTTGGCGCGATGATCCGGGCCCGCTGGGCGGCGCTGTACCGGGGCACCGAGAAGCTGCACACCGCGTACTCGTTCGAGTCGGTCGTCGACGAGGTCTGTTTCATCTTCGGGCCGATCGTCTCGATCGGGCTGTCGACGGCCTGGTTCCCGGAGGCCGGGCCGCTGCTCGCCGCCTGCTTCCTGGCCGCCGGCGTCTTCTGGCTCACCGCCCAGCGCGCCACCGAGCCCCAGCCGCACCCGCGCGAACCCTTCGGCAGCGGTACGGCCCTGCGCTCGGCCGGGCTCCAGGTGCTGGTGGCGACCTTCGCGGCGACCGGCGCGATCTTCGGGTCGGTGGACGTGGTCACCGTCGCCTTCGCCGACGAGCGCGGCCACAAGGGCGCCGCGAGCGTGGTCCTCGCCCTGTACGCGGCCGGTTCCTGCGTCGCCGGGGTGGTCTTCGGGCTGCTGCGGCTCGCCGGGGCGCCGGAACGTCGCTGGCTGCTGGGCGTGGCGGCGATGGCCGTGAGTATGATCCCCCTCCTACTGGTCGGAAACCTGCCGCTTCTGGCCGTGGCGCTGTTCGTTGCGGGCCTGTCCATCGCGCCGACGATGATCACGACGATGTCCCTCATCGAAGAGCACGTACCTCGCGCGCAGCTCACCGAGGGCATGACCTGGGTGAGCACCGGCCTCGCGGTCGGTGTGGCGCTCGGCTCGTCCGTGGCCGGCTCGGTGATCGACGCGGCCGGGGCGCGGGCCGGGTACGGGGTCCCGGCGGTGTCCGGGGCCGTCGCGGTCGCGGTCGGTTTCCTCGGGTACCGCCGGCTGCGCAGGCCGGCCTCGGGTCGGGGAGGCACCGTTGAGCAGCACGGCGAGCGGGAAGAACGGCACCTGGCGTAACTGGGGCGGCACCGTGTCGGCCCGGCCCGCCCGGCAGGTCGCGCCCGCGTCGGTGGCGGAGCTGGCGGCGGCGGTGCGCCGGGCCGCCGAGGACGGCCTGAAGGTGAAGGCGGTCGGCACCGGCCACTCCTTCACGTCGATCGCCGCGACCGACGGTGTGTTGATCCGCCCTCAACTGTTGACCGGCATCCGCAACATTGACCGTGCCTCCATGACCGTCACGGTCGAGGCGGGCACCCCGCTCAAGCGACTCAACGCGGCACTGGCGCGCGAGGGTCTGTCGCTCACCAACATGGGCGACATCATGGAGCAGACCGTCTCCGGCGCCACCAGCACCGGCACGCACGGCACGGGCCGCGAGTCGGCCTCGATCGCCGCCCAGATCAAGGGGCTTGAGCTCGTCACGGCGGACGGCTCGGTGCTCACCTGCTCCGAGAAGGAGAACCCGGAGGTCTTCGCGGCGGCCCGAATAGGCCTCGGCGCCCTCGGGATCGTCACCGCGATCACCTTCGCCGTGGAGCCGCTCTTCCTGCTCACCGCCCGCGAGGAGCCGATGCCCCTCGACCGGGTCCTCGCCGAGTTCGATCAACTGTGGGCGGAGAACGAGCACTTCGAGTTCTACTGGTTCCCGCACACCGGCAACACCAACACCAAGCGGAACAACCGCAGCGCCGGCCCCGAGCAGCCCGTGGGGCAGCTGGCCGGCTGGTTCGAGGACGAGTTCCTCTCCAACGGCGTCTTCCAGGTGGCCCAGTGGGTGGGCCGCGCCGCTCCCGCCACCATTCCGGCCATCGCCCGGATCTCCAGCAAGGCGCTGTCCGCGCGGACGTACACGGACATTCCCTACAAGGTCTTCACCTCGCCGCGCCGGGTACGCTTCGTGGAGATGGAGTACGCCGTCCCGCGCGCGGCCCTCGTGGACACGCTGCGCGAGCTGAAGGGCATGGTCGAGCGCTCGGGGCTGCGGGTCAGCTTCCCCGTCGAGGTGCGCACCGCCCCGGCCGACGACATCACCCTGTCCACCGCCTCCGGCCGGGACAGCGCCTACATCGCCGTCCACATGTTCCGGGGCGCGCCGTACCAGGCCTACTTCACCGCCGCCGAGCGCATCTTCACCGCCCATGAAGGCCGGCCGCACTGGGGGAAGGTGCACACCCGGGACGCCGAGTACCTCGCGCGCGTCTACCCGCGCTTCGGCGAGTTCACGGCGCTGAGGGACCGGCTCGACCCGGAACGGCTGTTCCACAACGCCTACTTGCGGAGGGTTCTGGGGTCGTAGGCGCCGCAACGGGCGTTTCCCGCGAAACCCGGAACTCGCCCCCACCGGAAACCATAGGTCCGTTTCTGGGGATTGCGTGAAGTTCGCCACGTTCACGATCCGCAAAACCGGTTGCCGACGGCCAAGTCGCAGGCGTTGCCAGAAGTTGGGCGGCGCGCCCATCCACGCACATGGTCCAAATGGAGTACTGTTGCGAGCCCTGGGTCCGGTCTCCCACCAGGGTGTCCGCGGCCTTGCAGGACCGCCGGGAGGGGGGCTAGTTGCACAGGGTGACGGATTTGGTCACTTAGCGTTGCGAACAGGTAACCGTGCCATAACGGCGGCCCAGGGCCCGTGCCCGACACGCCGGGCAACTCGGCAAGGTTGTGGCAGGCTGCACCCGGGCAGGCCACACTCGACTAGCGGAAGCAGCGACGCACGTGACGTCGGCAGGCACCACCCGGGAGGTCCCCATGCCCGAACTGCGTGTCGTGGCCGTCTCGAATGACGGCACACGGCTGGTGCTGAAGGCTGCCGACGCAACGGAGTACACCCTTCCGATCGACGAACGGCTGCGCGCCGCCGTGCGCGGCGACCGGCCCCGCCTCGGCCAGATCGAGATCGAGGTCGAGAGCCATCTGCGCCCCCGTGACATCCAGGCGCGTATACGCGCGGGTGCCACCGCGGAAGAGGTCGCGCAGCTCGCCGGCATCCCCGTGGACCGGGTACGGCGCTTCGAGGGCCCCGTGCTCGCCGAGCGCGCCTTCATGGCCGAGCGCGCCCGCAAGACCCCGGTGCGCCGCCCCGGTGAGAACTCCGGACCGCTGCTCGGCGAGGCCGTGCAGGAGCGGCTGCTGCTGCGCGGCGCCGAGAAGGACACCGTGCAGTGGGACTCCTGGCGCCGCGACGACGGCACCTGGGAGGTGCTCCTCGTCTACCGGGTCGCGGGCGAACCGCACTCGGCGAGCTGGACGTACGACCCGCCCCGGCGGCTCGTGCAGGCCGTGGACGACGAGGCGCGCTCGCTCATCGGCGAGTCCGACGACCTCGCCGCACCCGAGCCGAGCTTCCCGTTCGTGCCGCGCATCGCCCGCCTGCCGCGCGAGCGCTCGATGGACCGCGCGCTCGACCGGAGCGACCGGGAGCGGCCGAGCCTGCCCGCGCAGTCGTCCGAGCCCGCCGAGGAGGGCACGGGCGAACGCGATTCGCTGACCAGTCTGCTGGAGGCGGTGCCGAGCTTCCGGGGCGACCTGGTCGTCCCGGAGCGCCCGGCGGAGACACCGGAGGAGCCCGACGCCGAACCGGCCGCCGAGGAGCCGCCGGCCCCCGCCGCCTCGGCCGGTTCGGCCTACGCGGACGTCCTCATGCCCCGCTCCGTGGGCAGCCACCGGGACCGGCTCATCGGCGCCACCGACCGCCAGGCCGAGGCCGACGGCGTCCGCCCCGGCCGCCGCGCCGCCGTGCCGAGCTGGGACGAGATCGTCTTCGGCACGCGCCGCAAGAAGCAGGAGTAACCGGCCGTACGGCAAAGGGAAGTGGGGGCACGCGTGCGTGCCCCCACTTCCGGCTGCACGCGCGCGTGCCCCTACTTCCGGCTGCACGCGTGCGTGCCCGCGCTGCACGGTGTGCTCGGGCGTTGTGGAGTGTGCCCGGAGCGCCGCTACTTCGGATCCGCGCCCACCGCCACCGGGCGGCCGGGGTCCGAGGACCACTCCGACCACGAACCGACGTACAGGGCCGCCGGAATGCCCGCCACGGCGAGCGCCAGGACCTCATGGGCGGCGGAGACGCCCGAGCCGCAGTACACGCCCACCTCGGCGTCCCCGGACACGCCCAGGGCCTTGAAGCGGTCCCGCAGTTCGTCCGCCGGCAGGAAGCGGCCGTCGGGGCCCACGTTCTCCGTGGTCGGCGCCGACACCGCACCCGGGATGTGCCCGCCGACCCGGTCGATCGGCTCCACCTCGCCGCGGTAGCGCTCCCCCGCGCGCGCGTCCAGCAGCACACCCGAGCGGGCCAGGGTGGCGGCGCCGTCCGCGTCCAGCAGCCCGGAGGCGGCCGGCTCGGGCCGGAAGTCGCCCTCGGCCGGCTCCGGCGCCCCGGTGGACAGTTCGCCCTGCCAGGACGGCAACCCGCCGTCCAGAACCCGCACGTCCGGGTGACCCGTCCAGCGCAGCAGCCACCAGGCGCGCGCCGCCGCCCAGCCCTGGCCGCCGTCGTACACGACGACCGGGCGGCCGGCCGAGACGCCCGCGCGGCGCATCGCGGCACCGAACTCCTCGAGGTCCGGCAGCGGATGCCGGCCGTTCCCGCCGGGCTCGCCGGCCAACTCCCGGTCCAGGTCGACGAAGACCGCGCCCGGGATGTGCCCGGCGGCGTACTCGGCGCGCCCGTCGAAGGCCGGCGCGCCCGCCGCCTTCGCCACGCTCAGCTGCCAGCGCACGTCCAGCAGCACCGGAGGGCGGTCTCCGGCCAGCTCATGCGCGAGATCGGTTGCGGTGATGATGGCTGTCATGGCGCCATGCATACGCCAGGGGTGGCCGCGGCGTCCAGGTCCGGCTACTCTGCTCGGCCGGACACGCTCGATCACGTGGCGTACGGGATCGAGCACGTGCTGTACAGCCGGCGGACACCCGCCGGCCATCGTCAGGAAGCGGCGAGGACGGCAGACCGGGCATCCTCCCGGGGGTGTCGCCGAGCGGCGGCGCGCCACGGCCCGCCCCGGCGGGGAGGATGCGGGCACCGGCACGGGCGTGACCGACGCCGGCGTGGACCCCCTTGCGGGGGCGGAAGCGACACGGCCACCGCGAGGGGCCGGGGAGAGAGTGATCGATGACCGAGGCACGGGAGCCGGCCGGCCCGAACGCGGGGCGTGCGCCCGGCACGCCCTGCTGGGTGAGCCTGATGGCGCACGGGCTGGCCGCCACCGAGGAGTTCTACGGAGAGCTGTTCGGCTGGGAGTTCCGGCCGGGCCCGCAGCAGCTCGGCCCGTATGTGCGGGCGCTGCTGGACGACCACGAGGTGGCGGGCATGGGGCAGCTGCCGCCGGACCGCCGGCTGCCGATCGCCTGGACGCCGTATCTCGCCTCGGACGACGTGGATCTGACGGCCGACACGGTGCGGGAGTGCGGGGGCACGGTGGCGGTCGGGCCGCTGGACGCCGCGGAGGCCGGGCGGATGGCCATCGCCGCCGACCCCTCCGGGGCGGTGTTCGGGATCTGGCAGTGCGCCGCGCACCTCGGCACCTCGATCACGGGCGTGCCGGGCACGCCCGCGTGGAACGAGCTGGTGACCTTCGAAACCGAGAGCGTCGCCAAGTTCTACGCGACCGTGTTCGGTTACGCGCAGGAGCCGGTGGTCTCGGCCGACTTCGACTACGTGACGCTCCACCTCGACGGCCGCCCGGTCGCCGGTCTCCACGGCGTCGGCCACGCGCTGCCCCGCGACCGCGGATCGCACTGGCAGACGTACTTCGAGGTGGCCGGCGTGGACGCGGCGGTACGGCAGGTCGCCGACCTGGGCGGCCGGATCGTCCGGCAGCCGCACGACAGCCCCCACGGCCGCGTGGCCACGGTCGCGGACCCGGAGGGCGCGGAGTTCTCGCTAGTCGAAAACCCCCACTGACCGCTCCGCGGGGCCAGCCGGGTTCGGGCGGTTCCCATAGCCCGGGGGTTCTGGCGGTTCCCACGGCCGGGGGTTCTGGCTGTTTTACGGCCGGGAGTTCTGGCCGTTTTACGGCTGGGTTGAATCGGCCCAGGGCTCATACCGGCCCGGGCGGCGTCGGCCCGGGACGGACGCGCGCGACCCAAGGGCGGCCCGGCAGACGCACGGCCCAGGCGACAGCTGCCCCGGACGACGCACGCGGCCCAGGGCGGCCGGAAGACGACCGGGCCCAGGCACCATCTGCCCGGGGACGGACGCGCACGGTCCAGGGCACGCCAGGAGACGACCGGGACCGGGCGGCGTCGGCCCCGGACGGGTGCGGGGTGGCCCGGGGCGGGACCGGGCTCAGCGTGGGGAGACCGGTAGGACGTCCGGGGACAGGGCCGCCGCGCGGGCCGTCGCCGCCGTCATGCGGCGGCGGTGGTGGCGGCGGCACAGCACCTCGTAGCCGACCTCGCCCGTCGACTGGTCCACGTCGCCCACGACGACCTGCGCGCCCTCGACCACCATCTCGCCGCCTATCGTGCGGGCGTTGTGCGTGGCGCGGGCGCCGCACCAGCACAGCGCCTCCACCTGGAGCACCTCGATGCGGTCGGCCAGCTCCACCAGCCGCTGCGAGCCGGGGAAGAGCTTGGAGCGGAAGTCGGTGGTGATCCCGAAGGCGTACACGTCCAGGCCGAGATCGTCCACCACGCGCGCGAGCTGGTCGATCTGCTGCGGCGCGAGGAACTGGGCCTCGTCCGCGATCACGTAGTCGGCCCGGCGGCCCTGCGAGAGGTGGTCCACGAGAGAGGCGTACAGGTCCTGGTCGTCGGCGACCTCCACCGCGTCGGTGACCAGGCCGAGCCGGGAGGACAGCTTGCCCTCGCCCGCGCGGTCGTTGCGGGTGAAGATCATGCCGACGAGGCCGCGCGCGGAGCGGTTGTGCTCGATCTGCAGAGCCAGCGTCGACTTCCCGCAGTCCATCGTTCCGGAGAAGAACACCAGCTCGGGCATGAGAAGTCGAGCACCTTTCGGCGAGTATCGGCGAGGGGCCGCGGGGGTTACAGGGGTTACAAGGGGAGCGTCAGGAGCGTACTTCGAGCAGCGGGACCAGCTGCTCGGCGGGCGTCATCGAGCCGTGGTTTCCGACCAGCGCCGACTCCTTCGGCTCCCGTTCCGACGCGATGATCAGGACGTCGTCGTGCGCGGCCGCGACCACGTCCCCGAGCCGGGCGTACACCCGGTCGTCGACGCGCGGCCCGAACCAGCCCGCCGCGATCGCCTCGTCCCGCGAGGCCACCCAGAACTGCTCGCCGAGCACCTCGCGCCAGACGGTCAGCACGTCGTCCTCGGCGCCCGGCACCGCGTACACGTGCCGTGCCCGGCCCTCGCCGCCCAGCAGGGCGACCCCGGCGCGCAGCTCCCAGTCGGTGTCGACGTCGATGCGGTGCTCGTCGTCGAAGGGGACGTCGACCATGCCGTGGTCGGCGGTGACGTACAGCGCGCTGCGCGGCGGCAGTTGCTCGGCGAGGCGCTGGGCGAGCCGGTCGACGTACATGAGCTGGCCGCGCCAGGTGTCGGAGGCGACGCCGTAGCGGTGCCCGGCGCCGTCCAGCTCGGAGTAGTACGTGTAGACCAGCGAGCGGTCCCCGGCGGCCAGTTGCTCCGCCGCGAGGTCCATCCGCTCCTCGCCGCTGAGCCGGCCGTGGAAGCTGCCGCCGCTGAGCGCGATCCTGGTGAGCGGGGTGTGCTCGAAGATGGGCGAGGTCACCTGGGCGGCGTGCACCCCGGCCCGGTGGGCAAGCTCGAAGACGGTGGGGTACGGCTGCCAGGCGCGCGGATCGGTGTACGGCTGCCAACGGAGCTGGTTCATCAGCTCGCCGGTGGCCGGGTTGCGCACGGCGTAGCCGGGCAGGCCGTGCAGGCCGGGGGGCAGACCGGTGCCGACGGAGGCGAGGGAGACCGCGGTGGTGGCCGGGTAGCCGGCGGTGAGCGGACGGCCGGTGCCGCCGCGCGAGGTGCCGAGCAGCGAGGTCAGGAACGGCGCCTCGTCGGCGTGCGCCCGCAGCTGCTCCCAGCCGAGGCCGTCTATCAGCAGGACGCAGACCCGGTCGGCCGCGGTCAGTTCGGGAATCGTGGCGGTCATGCCGGGGACGCCCATGCCGGCGGCCACGGTGGGCAGCAGATCGGCGAGGGAACCGCTGCCGTACTCGGGCAGCGGCGCGGTGTCCAGGGCGAGCGGTTCCGGGTGGTCCCAGGCGGAGAGCTGGGACATCAGCGGGTGATGTCCGCGGTCGCCTCCGAGATGGCCTGGGCGAAGGCCAGCGCCTCGCGCACCGTCTCCGGGCCGTCCCCGGCCTCGCTGACGCGCAGGCTGAGGTCGTCGGCCGTGGAGTTGCCGGTGTAGCCGTGGTCGGCGTCGCAGTTGGGGTCGCCGCAGGCGGCGGGCTCCAGGTCGATGCGGCTGACCGCGCCCCAGCCGATGGTCAGCACGACCTCGCGGGGCAGCGTGCCAGGGGCGTACTGCTCCGGGTTCGCGACGACGCGGCTGACCACGACGGAGGAGATCCGGCCGAGCTTCACCGACTCGGTGGAGGTGGTGGCGTACGGCGTCGGGGAGGTGCTGTCGGCGGCCTGCTCGTCGGTGTGGCTGACGATGAAGCGGTTGCCGGTGAGGACCAGCACGGTCACGTGCCGGCGCACCTCGTTCTGGTCGAAGGTGGTCTCCTGGTGGACCAGGTACGACCGGATGGGCTCGCCGCCCACAGCGGCCTCCACCGCCTCGGCCACGAGGGCCGGGTAGTAGCCGCTGCGCTCGATCGCCGCGCGCAGCCCCTGGGTCGTCGTACTGGTCTTGGCCATGGCGTCCATCCTAATCCGTGGGCAAGGGCGGTCCGGGCCAGTCGCGCGGACCGGGGGCGGCCTGCGCACGCGCGCGTGGAGGCCTGCGAACGCCTCGCCGGCGGACCTCCAGCCGCTCGGCGGCGATCAGGCAGGAGAGGGGCTCGGGACCGCCGGCGTCCGCTTCGAAGGCGACCACGAGGGCCGGCGCCTCGCCGAGGGCGCGCACGAGCCGTGCCGTCTCCTCGGCCGTCGGCGCACGGAAGACGGGGTCCTGGAAGGCGAACGGGCAGGACACGTAGAGCGGGGCGACGAAGCCGACCTCCAGGCCGTGGTGGTACGTGAGGTCGTACCCGGCGGCGAGCCGCAGCTCCCCCGCGTCCCAGCCGGTCACCTCCCAGTCCCACCAACTGCCCTCGGGCAGCTCGCGGCCGGCGATCTCCATGCGGTCCCCCCTCTGCCGCTCAGTAGGCCGGCATCGTGCGCGGGCCGAGGTCGTCGCGGGCGGGCGGCGGCGCGAGCCGCAGCGTGGCGCCGAGGACGCCGGCGCCGTGCGGGGCGACGACGACCGGCTCCAGGGTGACGGCGACCACCTCCGGGTGATCGTCGACCAGCCGGGACACCCGCAGCAGCAGTTCCTCCAGCGCCGGGGTGTCGACGGGCGTGGAGCCGCGCCAGCCGAAGAGCAGCGGCGCCGTGCGGATCGAGCGCACCAGCGAGGTCGCCTCCCGGTCGGTGACCGGGACCAGCCGGTGCGCCATGTCGCCGAGCAGCTGGGAGGCGGCTCCGGCGAGCCCGAAGGAGAGCACGGCCCCGGCCGCCGGGTCGATCACGGCCCGTACGACGGTGTCGACGCCGCGCGGTGCCATGCTCTGCACCACCGGCCGCAGCTCCTCCGGCTTCCCGAACAGCTCGGTCAACTCGGCGTACGCCCGGCGCAGTTGCTCCTCGTCCGCGAGGTCCAGGCGCACCCCGCCGAGGTCGGCGCGGTGCCTGAGGTGCGGGGCGGTGGCCTTGAGGGCCACCGGGTAGCCGAGGGTGCGGGCAGCTTCGGCGGCGGCGTCGGGGGTGGGTGCGGGCAGGGCGCGCCGCACCCGGATGCCGTACTTGCCGAGCAGTTCGCAGGTCTCCGCGTCGGAGACGGTGAGCCCTTCGCCCCGCGCGAGCAGCTCGTCGATCAGCCGCGCGGCCCCCTTCTCATCGATGTCGTCGTACTCGGGCACCTTGCCGGGGTCCATGGCCTCCCGCCGCCACTGTCCGTACTTGACGGCCTCGGCCAACGCCCGCACGGCGCGTTCGGCGGCGGGGTAGGCGGGGATGAGACGGGCGCCCTCCGCAGGGGTGCCGGGTGCGGTGGGCGCGCCGGTCTCCGGCACCGCGGTGGGCGGCCGGCCCGCAGGGCGATGCGGAGGGCGGGCACCGCCCTCCGCGCCGGGTGCCGGCTCGGCGGCCTGCGGTGCCGTACTGGCCGCTGCCGACAGCGCTTCCGCGAGCCCGCCCAGCTCCACGTGCACCACCAGCACCGGCTTGTCCGGCACCGCCGCCGCAGCCGACCGCAGCGCCTCCGCCAGCTCCGCGTCCCCCGGCGACGCCTCCCCGATCGCCGGGATCGCCGTGACGACGACTGCGTCGTTCGTGTCGTCCGCCAAGGCCCGCGCCAGCGCCCCGTGGAAGTCCTCCGCCGTCGCCCCGGTCGTCAGGTCCAGCGGACGCGACGGCCGCAGTCCCTCGGCCAGGCACCGGTCGTACGTCAGCACGCCCAGCGACTCGGAGTTGCCGAGGATCGCCACCCGGGGCCCGGCCGGCAGCGGCTGCCGGGCGAGCAGCAGTCCCGTGTCGACCAGCTCGGTGATCGTGTCGACCCGGATCACGCCGGCCTGCCGCAGCAGCGCGGCGACGGTGGCGGGCGGCAGCCGGGTGGCCCGTACCGCGTGGCCCTGGGGCGCGGAGCCGACCCCCTGCACCACGACGAGCGGTTTCGCCGCCGCCGTCCGCCGCGCGAGGCGGGTGAACTTGCGCGGGTTGCCGATGGACTCCAGGTACATGAGGACGACGTCGGTCTCGGGGTCGTCGTACCAGTACTGGAGGACGTCGTTGCCGGAGACGTCCGCACGGTTGCCGGCGGACACGAAGGTAGACACGCCGGTGACCCCCGTGACCCCGCCGCCGCGCCGGTGCAGCCGGGAGAGCAGGGCGATGCCGATGGCGCCGGACTGGGCGAACATCCCGATGCGGCCGGGGCGCGGCAGCTGAGGGGCGAGGGAGGCGTTCAGCCGGACGTCCGCCGCGGTGTTGATGATCCCGAAGGCGTTGGGCCCGATGATCCGCATGCCGTACGCGCGCGCCTGCCGCACGAGCGCCCGCTGCCGCTCGCGCCCCTCGGACCCGCTCTCGGCGTATCCGGCGGAGAGGACGACGAGCCCCTGCACCCCGTGTTCACCGCACTCGGCGACCACGGCGGGCACGTGCTCGGCGGGTACGGCGACCACGGCGAGGTCCACGTGGTCGCCGATGTCGCGCACGCACCGGTACGCCGGCACCCCGTCCACGTCGGTGAGGTCCTCGGGGAAGGCCTTGTTCACGGCGTACAGCCGGCCGCCGTAGCCGGCGTCCCTGATGTTGCCGAGGACGCTGCGGCCGACCCCGCCGGTGGCGCGGCCGACGCCGACGACGGCCACGGAGCCGGGCCTGAGCAGCCGCCGTACCGAGCGGGCCTCGGCGCGCTGTTCACGCGCGCGCTGCACGGCGAGGGAGCGGTCGGTGGGTTCGAGATCGAACTCCAGGCGGACCACGCCGTCTTCGAAGCTGCGCTTCTGGGTGTAGCCGGCGTCCGTGAACACCTTGATCATCTTGGTGTTGGCGGGCAGCACCTCCGCGGTGAAGCGGCGGATGCCGCGCTCGCGGGCGACCGCGGCGATGTGCTCCAGCAGGGCGGAGGCGACCCCGCGGCCCTGGTGGGCGTCCTGCACCAGGAAGGCGACCTCGGCCTCGTCGGCGGGTGCGGTGGCGGGCATGCCGTCCGCGCCGACGCGGTCATAGCGTACGGTGGCGATGAACTCGCCGCCGACCGTGGCCGCGAGTCCCACCCGGTCCACAAAGTCGTGGTGCGTGAAGCGGTGGACGTCCTTGGCGGAGAGCCTGGGGTACGGCGCGAAGAAGCGGTAGTACTTCGACTCGTCCGAGACCTGCTCGTAGAAGCTGACCAGGCGGTCGGCGTCATCAACGGTGATGGGCCTGATGCGTGCGGTGCCACCGTCGCGCAGCACCACGTCCGCCTCCCAGTGGGCGGGATACTGGTGCCGGTCCTTCCGGTCCGCCGAGGTCTGCATGGGCCCCAGAGTACGGCTCGCGTCCGACAACGGCGCGGGGCAGGCTGTGGAGGACGACACGTCGGATCGAGGCCGCGGTCCGACAGTGCCCGGGAAGGACACAGGTCCGATCCGGGCATGCTTCACGATATGGGAAACTGGTCTAGACAACCCTGAAGACTGAAGGGCAGCAACACATGGCTGAGCGCCGCGTCAACGTCGGCTGGGCCGAGGGCCTCCACGCCCGCCCCGCCTCCATCTTCGTCCGAGCCGCCGCGGCCGCAGGCGTCCCGGTGACGATCGCCAAGGCTGACGGCACCCCCGTCAACGCGGCCTCCATGCTGGGTGTCCTGGGCCTGGGCGCCCAGGGCGGCGAGGAGATCATCCTGGCCTCCGACGCCGAGGGCGCGGACGCCGCCCTGGACCGCCTGGCCAAGCTGGTCTCCGAGGGCCTCGAGGAACTGCCCGAGACGGTCTGAACACCAGCGCGCCGATAACCGGAAGCCGCGTCGCCCTTTCCAGGGGCGGCGCGGCTCCGCCCTTTTCCGGGCTCATTGCGCTCACACTTGAATTCGGGCAGCGGAAATACACCGCCACCGAATTCCTCTTCTTTGTATACGGCGTCCGTGTTAATGCCGCAGACCCGAGATGTTTACGGCGTGTTGCGAAGTCCTCACACGCTCGGCGGCCCTGGGAATGCGCAGCCGGTGCGCGGCCGTCGTGCGCTCGGTGTGCAGCGCCGTGAGCGCCCGCGCGCGTTCGCCGTCGCCGCGCGCCACCGCGTCGACGATGGCGCCGTGCTCCGCCCAGGCGTCCACCGGGCTGGCCGGCGCCTCCACGGCGTACATCCAGGCGATCTTGTGCCGCAGCTGGGTGAGCATCGCGGTCAGCGAGGGGCTGCCGCAGGCCTGGGCGAGCGTCTCGTGGAACCAGCCGCCCAGCGAGCGCAGATCCTCGCTGGTGCCCCTCCTGGCCCGCTCCTGGCCCAGTCTGACCAGGCCGCGCAGCACCTTCAGATGGGCCTCGGTGCGCCGCTGGGCGGCCCGCCCGGCGCCGAGCGGCTCCAGGAGCGTCCGCATCTCCAGCAGGTCGGCGGCCTCCTGCTCGGTCGGCTCGGCCACGCACGCGCCCGCGTGCCGGCGCGTCACCACGAACCCCTCGGCCTCCAGGGTGCGCAGGGCCTCCCGGACGGGGACGCGCGAGACGCCGTAGCGGCGGGCCAGGACTTCCTCGGTGAGGCGGCCGCCGCGCTCGTGGACGCCGGCGATGATGTCGTCCCGGATCGCCGTGCACACCGAATGCGCCGGAATACGCATGACCGACCTCCGCCTTAATCCCCGTGAAACGCCGACGATGGACGCCTGTTCCGTGACTCTATTCCAAGGAGCCGGAATTTCCGACGGCAGGCCGGAAGCAATGGATATTTTTTGGTCAGCGCCACCGGGCGGAGCCGGTGGGAAAACGGCGAAAGCCCCGGCTCGGTGAGCCGGGGCCTCGTCCGTCGCGCGTCGCGGTGTCAGACGTTCACGCCGTGCTTGCGGAGGTAGGCGACGGGGTCGACGTCGGAGCCGTAGTCCGGGGTCGTACGGGCCTCGAAGTGCAGGTGCGGGCCGGTGGTGTTGCCGGTCGCGCCGGACAGGCCGATCTGCTGGCCGGGGACCACGCGCTGACCCACGGAGACGCCGATGGACGACAGGTGGCCGTACTGGGTGTACATGCCGTCGGCCATCCTGATCACGATCTGGTTGCCGTACGCGCCGCCCCAGCCGGTGGAGACGACGGTGCCGGCGCCGACCGCGTGGACGGGCGTGCCGCTTGCCGCGTGGAAGTCGATGCCGGTGTGCGAGCCGGACGACCACAGGGAGCTGCTGGCCTTGTAGCCGGTGGAGACGTAGGAGTCCGCGATCGGGGCGACGAAGGTGTTCAGCAGGCGCTTGCGCTCGGCCTCGCGCGCCGCGCGCTCCCGGGCCTCGCGCTCCTGCTTGGCCTTCCTGGCCGCGGCCTCCTCGGCCGCCTTCTGCTCGGCGGCCCGCTTCTGCGCGGCGGCCTGCGCGTCGATGTGCTCGGCCACGTCGTCGCTGACGGCGAGGACCGGGGTGAGGCCGGTCTGCTCCACGGTGTTCTCGGCGGCGAGCGCCGGGGAGGCGGCGAGGGCGCCGATGACACCGGTGGTGGTGAGGGCAGCGATGCCGGCCGCCTGAGCGGTGGTGCGCTTGACCCGGCCGGGCTTGCGGTGCTTCCCGGAGGCGCACATGAACGCCATGGAGTGGCTGGTCCTTTCCTTCCCTCTCGCCTACCGGGTTAGCTGACGGGTTCGGAGCAGGAAGGTCTCCTACGGGCTCCCTCGCGGCTCGCGCGGGCGCCCGATTCACCCCAGGGACGTGGGTCCCCGGCTCCCCTGGCTCGCGCCGTACGGGGACTCGGCGATGGCTGTCCGGTGCCGCGGGTGCGGCGCACTGCCGGCGGACAGCCCGGACGACGCTACGAAAACCCGCTTTCGAATCCCAAACGGATCCGGGTCTTTGTAGCGCATCCCACAGGGCAGACAGGCAACCTCCGCCCCAAATCGGGCATCTGAGGAAGCGAGTGGAACAGCGTGGGGCTCCGACGGTCCACAGGCCGTCGGAGCCCCACGCGCGCGTGGCCGCTACTCGGCCGCCACGACGCTCACTTCGCCGATGCCGAGCGCCTCCACCGGCGCCTTGATCTGCGACGCGTCACCGACCAGAACGGTCACCAGGCGGTCCACCGGGAAGGCGTTCACGACGGCGGCCGTGGCCTCCACCGTGCCCGTCGCCGCGAGCCGCTGATACAGCGTCGCCTGGAAGTCGTCGGGCAGGTGCTGCTCGACCTGGTCGGCCAGCGTGCTCGCGACGGCCGCCGCGGTCTCGTACTTCAGCGGCGCCACCCCGACCAGGTTCTGCACCGCCACGTCCCGCTCGGCGTCCGTCAGACCCTGCGCCGCGAGGGTGCGCAGCACCTTCCACAGGTCGTCCAGCGCCGGGCCGGTGTTGGGGGTGTCCACGGAGCCGCTGATGGCGAGCATCGACGCGCCCGTGCCGTCCGGCGCGGACCGGAGGACCTGGCCGAAGGCGCGCACCCCGTAGGTGTAGCCCTTCTCCTCGCGCAGGACGCGGTCCAGGCGGGAGGTGAGGGTCCCGCCGAGGCAGTACGTGCCGAGCACCTGGGCGGGCCACACCCGGTCGTGCCGGTCGGGCCCGATCCGGCCGATGAGCAGCTGCGTCTGGACGGCGCCGGGCCGGTCCACGATGACCACGCGCCCGGTGTCGTCGGCGGTCACCGGCGGCACGGGCCGCGGCTCGCCCGGAGTGCCGGTCCAGGCGCCGAGGGTGTCGGCGAGCAGCGCGTCCAGGTCGACGCCGGTGAGGTCGCCGACCACGACCGCGGTGGCCGTGCCGGGGCGTACATGCCGGTCGTAGAAGGCGCGTACGGCGCCGGCGTCGATCTTCTCGACGGTCTCCTCGGTGCCCTGGCGGGGGCGCGACATGCGCGAGGCCGCCGGGAACAGCTCCTTGGACAGCTCCTTGGCGGCCCGGCGGGAGGGGTTGGCCAGCTCGTGCGGGATCTCGTCCAGGCGGTTGCGGACCAGCCGCTCGACCTCGCTCTCGGCGAAGGCGGGCGCGCGCAGGGCGTCGGCGAGCAGGCCGAGGCCCTTGGGCAGGCGGGAGGCCGGGACCTCCAGGCTGAGCCGGACGCCGGGGTGGTCGGCGTGCGCGTCCAGGGTGGCGCCCGCGCGCTCCAGCTCGGCGGCGAACTCCTCGGCGGAGTGCTTGTCGGTGCCCTCGGAGAAGGCCCGCGCCATGATCGTGGCGACGCCGTCCAGGCCGGCCGGCTCGGCGTCCAGGGGCGCGTCCAGCAGCACCTCGACGGCGACGACCTGCTGGCCGGGTCGGTGGCAGCGCAGCACCGTCAGGCCGTTGTCCAGAGCCGAGCGCTCGGGGGCCGGGAACGCCCACGGCCTGGCCTCGCCGGGCTGCGGCTGGGGGTGGAACTCCATGGTGGCGAGCTCGGTCACTTGGCCGTCTCCTCGTTCTCGTTACCGGCCTCTACGGTCGCTTCCTGCTCCGGGTCCTCGGGGACGCCGGCGTCCGGGACCTCCTCCGGGGCCTTCGGCTCGTACACCAGGACGGCGCGGTTGTCCGGGCGCAGGCGGGCCTTGGCGATCTCCTGGACCTCCTGGGGGGTCACCTCCAGGACGCGCTTGACGGCGGTGAGGGCGAGCTGCGGGTCGCCGAACAGGACGGCGAAGCGGCACAGTTCGTCGGCGCGGCCGGCGACCGTGCCGAGCCGGTCCAGCCACTCGCGCTCCAACTGGGCCTGGGCGCGCTCCATTTCCTCGGGCGTGGGGCCCTCCTCGGCGAACCGGGCCAGCTCCTCGTCGATGGCGGCCTCGATGACCGGCACCTCGACGTCACCGGAGGTCTTCACGTCCAGCCAGCCCATGGAGGGCGCACCGGCCAGGCGCAGCAGGCCGAAGCCGGCGGTGACGGCCGTACGGTCGCGGCGGACCAGCCGGTTGTAGAGGCGGGAGGACTCGCCGCCGCCGAGGACGGTCAGGGCGAGGTCGGCGGCGTCGCACGCGCGCGTGCCGTCGTGCGGGAGGCGGTAGGCGGCCATCAGGGCGCGCGCCGGGACCTCCTCGACGACGACCTCGCGCTTCTGCTCGCCGATGACGTCCGGCAGGGAGCCGTCGCGGGGGGCCGGCTTGCCGTCGTGGGACGGGATTGACCCGAAGTACTTCTCGATCCAGGCGAGGGTCTGCTGGGGGTCGATGTCGCCGACCACGGAGAGCACCGCGTTGTTCGGCGCGTAGTAGGTGCGGAAGAACTCGCGGGCGTCCTCCAGGGTGGCCGCGTCCAGGTCCGCCATGGAGCCGATCGGCGTGTGGTGGTAGGGGTGGCCCTGCGGGTACGACAGGGCGGTCAGCTTCTCGAAGGCGGTGCCGTAGGGCACGTTGTCGTAGCGCTGACGGCGCTCGTTCTTGACCACGTCCCGCTGGTTCTCCATGGACTCATCGTCCAGGGCGGCCAGCAGGGAGCCCATGCGGTCGGCCTCCAGCCACAGGGCGAGCTCGAGCTGGTGGGCGGGCATGGTCTCGAAGTAGTTGGTGCGCTCGAAGCTGGTGGTGCCGTTGAGCGAGCCGCCGGCCCCCTGCACGAGCTCGAAGTGGCCGTTGCCCTTGACCTGCCCCGAGCCCTGGAACATCAGGTGCTCGAAGAGGTGAGCCAGGCCGGTGCGTCCCTTGACCTCGTGGCGGGAGCCGACGTCGTACCAGAGGCAGACCGCCGCCACCGGGGTCAGGTGGTCCTCGGAGAGCACCACGCGCAGACCGTTGGCCAGGCGGTGCTCGGTCGCTGTCAGGCCCCCGGAGCCTGCCTCGGCTGTGGTCGTGTGACCCATGGGCATGTGCGTCCCTTCGCGAGCGGAGGCGGTTGTGAAAACCGCGGTTTTCCTGCCGTTCCTGCCACTGTATGCAAAGCGCGCGGGACCTCGGCGACGTTCCGGCGGGACGTACGCCCACAGCGGATCCCGTAGCCTGCTGCGGACCCGCCCGCAGGCCGTGGGAAGCCCGCCGGGACGGGTCGTGGCACGGGTTGTCAGTGCCTCGGTCCACAATGGTCCGCGTCAGAACCGTCAATCCTTTGCAGCAAGGAGCCGGCAGCGATGGCCCGCCGCAGTACGAAGACCCCGCCGCCCGACGACTCGTACGAGGAGAAGATCCTCGACATCGACGTCGTGGACGAGATGCGTGGCTCCTACCTCGAGTACGCGTACTCGGTCATCTACTCGCGCGCCCTGCCGGACGCCCGTGACGGCCTCAAGCCGGTGCACCGGCGGATCGTGTACCAGATGAACGAGATGGGCCTGCGCCCCGACCGCGGCTACGTGAAGTGCGCGCGTGTCGTCGGCGAGGTCATGGGCAAGCTGCACCCGCACGGCGACGCGTCGATCTACGACGCCCTGGTGCGCATGGCCCAGCCGTTCTCCATGCGCGTGCCGCTCGTCGACGGCCACGGCAACTTCGGCTCGCTGGGCAATGACGACCCGCCGGCCGCCATGCGGTACACCGAGTGCCGGATGGCCGAGGCGACGAGCCTGATGACCGAGTCGATCGACGAGGACACGGTCGACTTCACCCCGAACTACGACGGCCAGGAGCAGGAGCCGGTGGCGCTGCCCGCCGCCTTCCCGAACCTGCTGGTCAACGGCTCCTCGGGCATCGCGGTGGGCATGGCGACGAACATGCCGCCGCACAATCTGCGCGAGGTCATCGCCGCCGCCCGCCATCTGATCAAGCACCCGAACGCGGACCTGGACGCGCTGATGAAGTACGTCCCGGGCCCGGACCTGCCCACCGGCGGCCGGATCGTCGGCCTGGACGGCATCCGGGACGCGTACGCGACGGGCCGCGGCACCTTCAAGATGCGCGCGACGGTCTCCATCGAGCCGGTGACGGCCCGCCGCAAGGGCCTGGTGATCACGGAACTGCCGTTCGCGGTCGGCCCCGAGAAGGTCATCGCGAAGATCAAGGACCTGGTCAACGGCAAGAAGGTCCAGGGCATCGCCGACGTCAAGGACCTCACCGACCGCGAGCACGGCCTGCGCCTGGTCATCGAGATCAAGAACGGCTTCGTGCCGGAGGCGATCCTGGAGCAGCTGTACAAGCTGACCCCGATGGAGGAGTCCTTCGGCATCAACAACGTCGCCCTGGTGGACGGCCAGCCGCTCACCCTGGGCCTGAAGGAGCTGCTGGAGGTCTACCTCGACCACCGCTTCGACGTGGTCCGGCGCCGCAGCGAGTTCCGCCGCGGCAAGAAGCGGGACCGGCTGCACCTGGTCGAGGGCCTGCTGACCGCGCTGGTCGACATCGACGAGGTCATCCGGCTGATCCGGTCCAGTGAGAACTCCGCTCAGGCCAAGGAGCGCCTGATGCGGCGGTTCTCGCTGAGCGAGGTGCAGACGCAGTACATCCTCGACACGCCGCTGCGCCGGCTCACCAAGTACGACCGCATCGAGCTGGAGGCGGAGCGGGACAAGCTCACCGCGGAGATCGCGGAGCTGACCCGGATCCTGGACTCGGACACGGAGCTGCGCAAGCTGGTCTCGACCGAACTGGCCGCCGTGGCGAAGAAGTTCGGCACCGACCGGCGTACGGTCCTGCTGGAGTCCGCGGGCGCCACGGCGGCCACGGTGCCGCTGCAGGTGGCCGACGACCCGTGCCGGGTGCTGCTGTCCTCGACGGGTCTGCTGGCCCGTACGTCGACCGCCGAGCCGTTCCCGGAGCAGGCGGACGCCAAGCGGGTCAAGCACGACGTGATCGTCTCGGCGGTGCCGGCGACCGCGCGCGGCGAGATCGGCGCGGTGACCTCGGCGGGCCGGCTGCTGCGGATCAACGTGGTCGACCTGCCGCAGCTGCCGGAGACCGCGACGGCGCCGAACCTCTCCGGAGGGGCGCCGCTGGCGGAGTTCGTCTCCCTGGAGGACGACGAGACGGTGGTCTGCCTGACCACGCTGGATGAGTCGTCGCCGGGCATCGCGCTCGGCACCGAGCAGGGCGTCGTCAAGCGCGTGGTGCCCGACTACCCCTCCAACAAGGACGAGTTGGAGGTCATCACGCTCAAGGAGGGCGACCGGATCGTCGGCGCGGTGGAGCTGCGCACCGGCGAGGAGGACCTCGTCTTCATCACCGACGACGCGCAACTGCTGCGCTTCCAGGCGTCGATCGTGCGCCCGCAGGGCCGCCCGGCCGGCGGTATCGCGGGCATCAAGCTCACCGAGGGCGCGAAGGTCATCTCCTTCACGGCCGTCGACCCGGCGGCCGACGCGGTGGTGTTCACGGTGGCGGGCTCGCGCGGCACGCTGGACGACTCGGTGCAGACGACGGCCAAGCTGACGCCGTTCGACCAGTTCCCGCGCAAGGGCCGGGCCACGGGCGGTGTGCGCTGCCAGCGGTTCCTGAAGGGCGAGGACTGCCTGTCGCTGGCCTGGGCGGGCGCCGCTCCCGCGCGCGCGGCGCAGAAGAACGGCACCCCGGCGGAGCTGCCGGAGCTGGACCCGCGCCGCGACGGCTCGGGCACGTCGCTGCCGAAGACGGTGGCCGTGGTCGCCGGACCGGTGCTCTAGCGGACCTCGGCGCCGGGATCCTCCTCGGCGCCGGGATCCTCCTCACTGCCCTGGACATAGCGCAGGACGCCCCACATGCCGTGCTCGTCGGCGTGTGGGGCGTCGTTCTCGCACCCCTTGAGCTCCTGGCCGAGGGCCTCCGTGTCGATGCCGGAGCCGATCAGCACGAGCTGGGTGCGGCGGGCGCCGGCCGCGGGCCAGGGCTCGGGGTAGAAACGCAGGAACCGGCCGACGGCGTGCACGGCATACCGGTTGCGGGTGTCGTACGGCCCGAAGTCGACGTACCCCTTGATCCGGTACAGCCCCTCGGGCCGGCTGTCCAGGAACCGCATGAGGCGGCGTGGCTCCATCGGCACGTCGGAGGCGAAGGAGAGGCTGTCGTAGCCGGTGTGCAGATGGCCGGTGTGCGCGTCCGTGCCGTGATCGTGCAGGTCGTCGAAGGAGAGCTGGCCGATCCGCTCCTCGCTCGGCCTGCAGTCGAAGAGGAACTCCGGGTCGATCCGGCCGTAGGTGGCGGGGACGACGGCGGCGCGGTCCGCGAGGGACCGGACGAGAGCGAGCACCCGGTCGCCGTCGGCGGCCCGGTCGAGCTTGTTGACCACGACCAGGTCGGCGAGGGCGAGATGCCGGTCGAGCTCGGGATGCCGGGCCCGGGTGTCGTCGAACTCGGCGGCGTCCACGATCTCGACGAGTCCGCCGTAGACCACTCCCGGGTTCTCGCAGGCGAGCACCATCCGGACGAGTTCCTGCGGCTCGGCGAGTCCGCTGGCCTCGATGACGATCACGTCGATGCCGGTGGCCGGGTCGGCGAGCCGGTCCAGGTAGCCGTCGAGTTCACTCGCGTCGACCGCGCAGCACAGGCAGCCGTTGCCGAGCGAGACGGTGGAGTCGCCGAGGGCGCCGGCGACGGCCATCGCGTCGATCTCGATGGCGCCGAAGTCGTTGACGATCGCCCCGATACGGCTACCTCCGCTGCGGTGCAGGAGGTGGTTGAGGAGCGTGGTCTTCCCGGAGCCCAGGAACCCCGCGAGCACGACGACCGGGATCTGCGGACCGCTGCTGTTCCCCAACGGGTGACCTCTCTCTGTGTGTGGACCGGCTGCCGGTCCAGGATAGGAGGGGCCCGTGGGGCGGATGTGTCAGCCTGCGGCCGGCACGGCGACCGGCGGCGTCGGCCCCACGTACCGTGCCACCGGCCGGATGATCTTCGAATCGGCCGCCTGTTCAAGGATGTTGGCGCTCCAGCCCACCACGCGCGCCGCGGCGAAGGTGGGGGTGAACATCTCCCGGGGCAGGCCGCACAGTTCCATGACCACACCGGCGTAGAACTCGACGTTGGTGTGCAGTTCGCGGCCGGGCTTCAGCTCGGCGAGAATCGTCTCGACCCGGCGCTCGACCTCCACCGCGAAGTCCACGCGCGGACCGCCGAAGCCCTGGGCGATCTCCCGGAGCATCCGCGAACGCGGGTCCTCGGTGCGGTAGACGGCGTGTCCGAAGCCCATGATCCGGTCACCGGCGAGCACCCGTGCGCGGATCCAGGGGTCGATCCGCTCCGGTGTGCCGATGGCGTCCAGGGTGTCCAGGGCGCGGCTGGGCGCGCCTCCGTGCAGCGGCCCGGACAGGGCGCCCACCGCTCCGGTCAGGCAGGCCGCGACATCGGCGCCGGTGGAGGCGATGACGCGGGCGGTGAAGGTTGATGCATTGAATCCATGATCAATGGTTGAGATCAGGTATTGCTCGACCGCACGCGCGCGCCGCGGCTCGGGCTCCTCGCCCGTGAGCATGTACAGGTAGTTGGCCGCATGGGGGAGGTCGTCGCGCGGCTCGACCGGTTCGAGGCCCTGCCCGAGCCGGTACAGCGCGGTGAGCAGCGTGGGCACGGCCGCGCAGACGGCCACGGTGTCGGCGCGGCGCCGGTCGGCGTCGATGTCGTACACCGGTCGCAGACCCCGGGCCGAGCCGAGCAGGGACAGGGCCGTGCGCAGCCCGGACAGCGGGCCGGAGACGCGGCTCGCCGCGGCGATCGCGGGCAGCGCCGCGGCGACCTCCTCGGGCAGCCGCCGCAGCGCCGCGGTCTCGGCGGTGAAGGCGGCGCGGCGCTCGACGTCAGGAAGCGTGCCGTGGACGAGGAGGTGCCAGACGTCCTCGAAGCCGCGGGTCTGCGCGAGTTCGACGGCCGAGTACTGGCGGTAGTGGTAGAAGCCCTCGCGCCCGCGGACGTCACCTATCTCGGTCTCGGCGACGACGACGCCGGCGAGACCGCGTGGTGCGTCGATGAGCGGGGCTGCGGTCGTGTTGATGGCCATGGTTCTCCTCCCTGGACTTGATCCGACTGTCCATGCTTGACTCATTTCCTGTCAATGTTGATTCGATCAACGGATAAGAATCAAGGTGTACAGACGCGGCTACGGTGACCCCATGCGCGATCACGAACCCGCTCCCGGCCGTCCCGGGCGCAGGCTGACCACCAAGGAGACCGCCGAACTGCTCGGCGTGAAGCCGGAGACGGTGTACGCGTACGTGAGCCGGGGCCTGCTCAGCAGCAGGCGCGAGCCCGGCGGGCGTGCCAGCACCTTCGAGGCGAAGGAGGTGGAGTCCCTAGCCCGCCGGCACCGCCGTGAGGCGGCCGGAACTCCTGGCTCCGGCGGGGACCTCTCCGTGCGGACCCGCATCACGCTGATCGAGCAGGACCGGTACTACTTCCGCGGCGTGGACGCCGTCGAGCTGGCCCTCCGTCACTCCTACGAGGAGGTCGCGGAGTGGCTGTGGACGGGCCGGCTCACCCCGGGCGTCACCTTCTCCGCACCCGGGCCCACCGTCGAGGTCGCGCGCCGCGCGGTGAACGCGCTGTCCGAACACGCCTCCCCCACCGACCGGCTGCGCGTGGCGGCCGTGGCCGCGGCGGCCGAGGACCCGCTGCGCTTCGACCTGTCCGAAGACGCGGTACTGAACACCGCGCGCATTCTGATCCCCACGCTCGTCGCCGCGCTGCCACCCGTCCTGTACGCCCCCGAGGACGACGGACCGCTCGCCCGCCGGCTGTGGGGCCGGCTGACCGGACGCCCCGCCGACGAGGCGTCCCTGCGCGTCCTGGACACCGCGCTCGCCCTGCTCGCCGACCACGACCTGGCCGCCTCCACGCTCGCGGTCCGGGTCGCCGCCTCCGCCCGCGCGCACGCGTACGCGGCCGTCTCGGCCGGCCTCGGCGTCCTGGAGGGCCCGCTGCACGGCGCCGCGAGCGGCAACGCCCACCGCATGCTGCTCGACGTGCTCGACCAGGGCACGGCCGTCCCCGTGATCGCCGAGGAACTGCGCGCGGGACGGCGCGTCCCCGGGCTCGGCCACCGGCTGTACGCCGGCGAGGATCCCCGCGCGCGTGTGCTGTTCGGCCTGCTGGAGGAGGTCCCGCACGCTGAGTCCGCCCTGCTCGCCGCCCGGGACATCGTCGCCACGACCGCCCGGCACACTCCGCTGCACGCCAACGTCGACCTGGCCCTGGCGGTGTTCACCGCGTCCAGCGGCATGCCCGCCACGGCCGGCGAGACGATCTTCGCCGTCGCCCGGACGGCGGGCTGGATCGCCCACGCCCTGGAGGAGTACGGCGAACGGCCGCTGCGGATGCGCCCGGTGGGCCATTACGTCGGTACGCGCCCTCCGCAGCCGCTCCCCGAGGAGACCGGCCCGGGAACCCGCCCGGAGTAGGACACGCCTGCGGCCGGAAGTCGCCCCAGGGAGAGTCAGATTAGGCTCACCTGTGTGAGTAGGTGCACGACCGTCTCCCGGAGCCTCGACGAGCCCGTTTCCGGCACGGCGGCCACGGCTACGACGTGGCTGCTGCTGGAACAGCCCGGCCCGTGGGGTGCCAAGGCGCTCACTTCGAGCCACCTGGACCCCGTGCTGGGCCGGGCACTGGAGGCGGCCGCGGAGGGAACCGGCGTCCGCATCGCGCTGATCCGCCGCCCCGGACGCCACGCGGACCCCGGCCGGCCCGCCGTCCGGCAGGTGTACGCCGCCCACACCGTGCCCGGCCGCATATGGCTGCACAGCGCCACGACCCGCGACCCGCGGCGGCTGCTCGGCCTGGACTTCGCCGCCCTCGGAGCCGGCGAACACCGCTCCTTCGGCGAGGCGCTCGACGGGCGGCCGCACCGCGGCGACCCGCTCGCGCTCGTGTGCACCAACGGCAAGCGGGACCGCTGCTGCGCCCTCCTGGGCCGCCCGCTCGCCACCGAACTCGCCGCCTCCGGCGTGCGCGGCGTCTGGGAGGTCACCCATCTGGGTGGACATCGCTTCTCGCCGACCGTGCTCGTCCTGCCGTACGGCTACGCCTACGGCCGCGCCGAGGCGCACACCGTCAAGGAGGCGCTGCACGGCGTCCAGGAGGGGCGCGTGGTGGTCGAGGGGTGCCGCGGCTGCTCCGCCTGGGAACGGCCCGGCCAGGCGGCCGAGCTGGCCGTGCGGTCGGCGGCGGGCGAGTACCGGATGGGTGTGCTGAGCATCGTTCGGACACAGGCCGTACGGGCCGAAGGTGAGATCCTGCACCGGGAGGTCACCGTCGGGCACGCCGACGGCCGCCGCTGGCGGGTGACGGTGGCCGAGGGGGCGTCCCTGCCGCCCCGCCCGGAGAGCTGCGGCGCCGGGGTGCTCGGCACGCCGGCGCGGATGGACGTGCTGTCCGTGCGTGAGCTGCGGCCGACGGCGCCGGAGGCCTGAGCGGACGTCCCTCAGGGCTGTCGGCGGCTGCCGCCGCCTCTTTCAAGAACCGGTCAAGAGATCCCCGCCACACCCCCTGGGGACGGGCGCACGCGTCCACGTACCGTCGTGGGTATGAGCCCCACTCCCCCCGCACGCCGCCTGCGCCTAGGTCTGCCACGGCGGGTGTTCTCGCAGGTGCTGCTCATGCAGGTGGCGATCGCCGCGGGGGTGGCGGTGCTCGCCACCGGACTGTTCCTGGCGCCGCTGAGCAGGCAGCTGGACCAGGAGGCGGAACGCCGCGCGCTGGCCATCGCGGAGACGACGGCCCAGGACCCGCAGATCGCCGAAGGCGTCATGAGCACGCCACCGACGGCGGGCGGGCCGGTGCAGCGGGAGGCCGAGCGGATCCGGAAGGCCACGCACGCGGAGTACATCGTGGTGCTCGACCGGCACTGGGTGCGCTGGTCGCATCCCACGGCGTCCAAGATCGGCCACGTCGTCTCCACCAGCCCCAAGGACGCCCTGGCCGGCAACGAGGTCATGGAGATCGACAGCGGCACCCTGGGCCGCTCGGCCCGCGGCAAGGTGCCGCTGTACGACACCCGTCACCGGATCATCGGGGCGGTCTCGGTCGGTATCGCCTACGAAAGCGTGCGGGCGCGGCTGATCGGCGCCATACCGGGCCTGTTCGCGTACGCCGGCGGCGCTCTCGCGGTGGGCGCGCTGGCCGCGTGGCTGATCTCCCGCCGGGTCCAGCGGCAGACCCGGGACCTGGCGTTCTCCGACATCTCGGCGCTGCTCGCGGAGCGCGAGGCGATGCTGCACGGCATCCGTGAGGGCGTGGTCGCCCTGGACCGCGTCGGCCGTGTCCGCCTGCTCAACGACGAGGCGCGGCGGCTGCTCGGCATCGGCGACGAGGCCATCGGGCGGACCCCGGACGAGGCGCTCGGCACGGGCCGTACGACGGACGTCCTGGCCGGCCGCGTGACCGGCACCGATCTGCTCACCGTGCGCGGCCAGCGGGTGCTGGTCGCCAACCGCATGCCCACCGACGACGGGGGCGCCGTGGCCACCCTGCGCGACCGCACCGAACTGGAGCGGCTGGGACGCGAACTGGACTCCACGCACGGGCTGATCGACGCCCTGCGCGCCCAGGACCACGAGCACGCCAACCGCATGCACACCCTGCTCGGGCTGCTGGAACTGGAGATGTACGACGACGCCGTGGAGTTCGTCGGCGAGGTGGTCGGCGACCACCGGGCCACCGCCGAGCAGATCACGGAGAAGATCCAGGATCCCCTGCTGGCCGCGCTGCTGGTCGGCAAGGCGACCGTCGCGGCCGAGCGCGGGGTCGCGCTGTGGGTGTCGGAGCGCACCCGGCTGCCGGACCGGCTGATCGATCCGCGCGGTCTGGTCACGGTGGTCGGCAACCTGGTCGACAACGCCCTCGACGCGGTCGCCGGCACCCTCCACGCGCGCGTGGAGGTCGAGTTGCGCGCCGAGGGCCGTGCGGTCGTGCTCAGGGTGCGCGACACCGGTCCCGGGATCCCGGCCGACCAGCGTGAGCTGATCTTCACCGAGGGCTGGTCCACCAAGAAGCCGCCGGCGCACGGCAAGCGGGGCCTCGGGCTGTCGCTGGTGCGCAGGCTGGCCGAACGGCAGGGCGGGAGCGCGACGGTGGGCGCGGCGGACGGCGGCGGCGCGGAGTTCACCGTGGTGCTGCCGGAGGCGCTGACCGAGCCGGAGCTGGAGCCCGCGGTGCCCGACGAGTCCCTGCAGCCCGCTGCCGTCACCGAGGAGGAGACCCGATGATCGAGGTCCTGGTCGTGGACGACGACACGCGCGTCGCCAGGGTCAACGCGGCGTACGTGGAGAAGGTGCCGGGTTTCCATGTGGCCGGAGAGGCGCACAGCGCTGCGGAGGCGCTGCGCCAGGTGGAGAAGCTGCCCCGGCTGGACCTCGTCCTCATGGACCACTACCTACCGGACGACACCGGTCTCGCGGTCGTCCGCGAGATGCGGCGGCGCGGCCACCAGGCCGACGTGATCATGGTGACGGCGGCGCGGGACGTGTCGACCGTCCAGGCCGCGATGCGGCAGGGGGCGCTGCAGTATCTGGTGAAACCGTTCGCCTTCGCCGGTCTGCGGGCCAAGCTGGAGGCGTACGCGCGGCTGCGGCGTACCCTGGACGGCGGCGGCGAGGCGGAGCAGGCCGAGGTGGACCGCATCTTCGGCGCCCTGTCCGCGCCGTCGGAGCCCGGTCTGCCCAAGGGGCACTCCCCCACGACGGCCGAGCTGGTGCGCCAGGCGCTGATGAACGCCGAAGGACCGCTGTCCGCCCAGGAGATCGCCGAGCGGACGGGGGTGAGCCGGCAGACGGCCCAGCGGTATCTGAAGCTGCTGGAACGCACCGGACGCGCGCGGCTGACCCTCAAGTACGGCGACGCGGGCCGCCCGGAACACCGTTACGTGTGGGCGACCCGCGGCTGAGCGCGTATCAGGCGGCGGTCACTTGACCGCCTTGACGAACTCGGTGGTGTACGTCTTGCTCAAGTCGACCTTGGCGTTCTTGATGTTGGGGTTGAACGACTTGAGCACCTTCTCCACGGTCTCGGGACCGCCCTGGGGCATCACGCCGTCGTCGGTGAACATCGGCAGGGTGCTCTTGATGGCCTGCGCGTAGAGCGTCTTGTTGCCCTGGGAGTAGTCGGCGGGCATCTTGGCGGCGATCTCGTCGGCGCTGTGGGTGGACATCCACTTGAGCGTCTTGACGAATGCGTTGACCAACTTCTGGACGGTGTCCTTGTGTCCGTTCACCCAGTCCGTCTGCATGTAGAGACTTGACGACGGGTACGGCCCGCCGAGCGCCTTCTGCGAGCCCTCGGGGGTGCGCATGTCGATGAGGACCTTGCCGGCCTTCTTGTCGAGGATCGTCGCGACGGTCGGATCGGTGGTCATCCCGCCGTCGATCGCCCCCTTCTGGAGGGCCGCGATGAACGTCGGTCCGGCGCCCACGGCCACGGGCGTGAACTCGCTGACGTTCACACCGTTCTTGACCGCCAGGTACTTGGTGAGGAAGTCGGTGGAGGAACCGAGACCGGTCACGCCCAGCTTGCGGCCCTTGAAGTCCTTGGGCGACGTGAGGTTGCCCGCCGCCTTGTTGGAGACCACCTCGACCTCGCCGGGCGCGTGCGAGAACTGCACCACCGACTCCACCGACTTGCCCTTCACCTGCAGGTCGAGGGTGTGGTCGTAGAAGCCGACCGCTCCCTGCACCTGGCCGGAGACGAGCGCGGTCTCGGCCTGGACGCCGGCGGGCTCGCTGAGAAGCTGGACGTTCAGGCCCTCCGACGTGAAGTAGCCGAGGCGCTGGGTGAGCATCGCGGGCAGGTAGATGACCTTGTCCAGGCCGCCGACCATGATCTTCACGCTCGCGCCCTTGCCCTTGCCGCCGCCTCCACCGCTGCCGGTGTCGGTCGTGGAGCTGGCCGCGTCGTTGGCACAGGCGGTGAGCGAGGAGAGCGCCAGCAGGCCGGCGGCGGCCAGGGAGGCGTATCTGGCGGTGTTGCGCATGCGGTTCACGTCCTTGTGAGAGGGCGGTACGGGGAAGGCGTGGGGGGTTTGGTCCGCGAGGGGCCGGTCAGCTGTCGGAACCGGCGGGCTTCCAGCGGAAGATGCGGCGCTCGGCGAAGGTCAGCAGCCCCTCGGCGGCGAGGGCGACGACGGCGAGGATGACCATGGCGGCGTAGACGCCGGCCGCGTTGAAGGTGTTCTGCGACTGCGCGACGAGCAGGCCGATGCCCTTGGTCGCGCCGATGTACTCGCCGACGATCGCGCCGATGAGGGCGAAGCCGAAGCTGACGTGGAGGCTGGTGAAGATCCAGGTGGTGGCCGACGGGATGACCACCTGGAGCGTCACCCGGCGGTCGCTGGCGCCCAGGATGCGGGCGTTGGCCACCAGGTTGCGGTCCACCTCGCGGGCGCCCTGGAAGGCGTTGAAGAACACCGGGAAGAAGACGAGCACGACGGCGGAGGCGATCTTGGAGGACGGCCCGAGCCCGAACCAGATCAGGAAGATCGGCGCCAGGACGATCCTGGGGATCGAGTTGAGCACCTTGATGTATGGACCAAGGACCTCGGCGAGCAATCTGATCCGCCCGAGTGCGATGCCGAGCAGGACACCGGCGACCACACCGATGACCCAGCCGAGCAGCGCCTCGTAGAGCGTGTACCAGATCTGCTCGCCCAGCGAGCCGAGCGCGGTGCCGTGCGTGACCCAGGTCCAGATCTGGTCCCAGATCTTCGACGGCATCGAGAAGTTGAACGGGTCGATGATCTCCGCCCGGGACAGTCCCTCCCACAGCCCGAGGACGGCCACCAGCAGCAGCACGCGTACGGCGACGACGAGGGCCCTGCGACGGCGGGCGGCCTGGGCGCGGGTCTGCGCGCGGTCGGTGACCTTGGCGGTGCCGACGACCGGGGTCTCGAGAGTCTCAGGCGACATGGGCGGCACCTCTTTCGCGGGTGATGCGGACCTCTTCGCCGAGGGACTCCCAGATCTCGCGGTAGATCTCGATGAACCGCGGTTCCAGGCGCACGGTCTCCACCTTGCGCGGCCGGGGCAGGTCGATCTGGAAGACCTGCTTCACGGTGGCGGGTCCGGCGGTCATCACCACGACCTTGTCGGCGAGCGCGATGGACTCCTCCAGGTCGTGGGTGACGAAGACGACGGAGGAGCCCGTGCCCTCCCACAGCTCCAGCAGCTCGTCCGACATCAGCGCCCGGGTCTGCACGTCCAGCGCCGAGAACGGCTCGTCCATCAGCAGGATCTCGGGGTCGTTGACGAACGTGGCGGCGAGGGCGACGCGCTTGCGCTGACCGCCGGAGAGCTGGTGCGGGTAGCGGTCCTCGAAGGCGGCGAGGCCGACGCGGGCCAGCCATTCACGGGCCTTCTCCTTGGCCTCGGCCTTCGGTACGCCCCGGAAGCGGGGGCCGGCCATGACGTTGGACAGGACCGTGCGCCAGGGGAAGGTGGCGTCCTGCTGAAAGACGAAGCCGACCTTGTCACCGACGCCGTCGACCGCCTCGCCGGCCACCAGCACCTCGCCCTCGGTGGGCTCTTCCAGGCCGCTGACCAGCGTCAGCGTGGTGGACTTGCCGCAGCCCGTCGGGCCTACGACGGCCACGAACTCGCCGCGTCCGACGGTGAGATCCAGACCGCGCACGGCCGTGTGCAGTCCCCCTGACGGGGTTCTGAAGGTCTTGCTCGCGCCCCGCAGTTCGATGGCGGGGCTGGTGTGTGCGCTCATGGCCCGGGACGGTAGGTGTGGCCCCGGCCACAGCAGCAGTCTTGTGGGCACAAGCCGTTCTTTTGCTCGCAAGAGCCTGTTGTGCTCATTTTGCTCGCGCTACAACTGCGGAGCCGAAACACGGGCTTAACGCCCGTCGGCCTTGGAGGAGAGGCCCGATGATTGACGTCCTGGTCGTGGACGACGACTTCCGCGTCGCTGAGATAAACGCGAAGTACGTGGGAAAGGTTCCCGGCTTCCGGGTGACCGCCCGCGCGCACAGCGCTGCCCAGGCCCTTGCGGCCGTGGAACGCGGCACCGTCGACCTGGTCCTGCTCGACCACTATCTGCCGGACCAGACGGGCCTCGATCTCGTGCACCGCATGCGGGACCAGGGCTACGGCACGGACGTCATCATGATCACCGCGGCCAGCGATGTGACGACCGTGCAGCAGGCGATGCGCCTGGGCGCCCTGCACTACCTGGTCAAGCCGTTCACCTTCGCCGCCCTGCGGGCCCGCCTCGACTCCTACGCCGCCCTGCGCCGCACGGTGGACCGGGTCGGCGGCCGGGGTCTGACGGGACAGGAGCAGGTCGACCGGATCTTCGGGGCGCTGCGGACGTCTCCCGCACCGTCCGCGCCCGGCCTGCCGAGCGGCCACTCGGAACCCACGACCGATCTGATCTGCGGCGTCCTGCACCGAGCCGACCATCCGCTGTCCGCCCACGAGGTGGCCGCCCGGACCGGCCTGAGCCGCTCCACGGCCCAGCGCTATCTGCGCCACCTGGAACAGGCGGGCCGGCTCCGGCTCTCCCTGAAGTACGGCGACACCGGCCGCCCGGAGCACCGGTACGCCTGGGTGGCGCCGTAGCGGGACTCCCGGGCGCTACACGGCACCGGCGCCGGTCAGCGACCGCACCTCCGTCTCGGCGTACTTGGCCTCGTCGGCGACCTCCGGGGAGGTGATCGTGCCGAGCCAGCCGGCGAGGAAGCCGAGCGGGATGGAGACGATGCCCGGGTTCTGCAACGGGAAGTACTGGAAGTCGACGTCCGGGAACAGCGAGGCGGCGCTGCCGGACACCACCGGGGACAGCAGCACCAGTCCCAGCGCCGGGATCAGCCCGCCGTACACCGCCCACACCGCGCCCCGGGTGGTGAAGCCGCGCCAGAACAGCGAGTACAGCAGCACCGGAAGGTTCGCCGACGCGGCGACGGCGAAGGCGAGGCCGACGAGGAAGGCGACGTTGAGATCGCGGGCCAGCAGACCGAGCGCGATCGCCACGACGCCGATGCCCACCGCCGCCCAGCGCGCCACCGCCACCTCGCTGCGCGCCCTGCCGCGCGGGCGTCGCAGCGACGCGTACAGGTCGTGCGCCACCGACGCCGACGAGGCGAGCGTGATGCCGGCGACCACGGCGAGGATCGTGGCGAAGGCGACGGCGGCCACGACCGCGAACAGAACCGTTCCGCCAGTGGAGCCCGCGCCTCCGCCCAGCTCGCGGGCGAGCAGCGGCACCGCGGTGTTCCCGGCCGCGTTCGAGCCGCGCACCGCGCCCGTCCCCACCACGGCGGCCGCCCCGAAACCGAGGACGATCGTCATCAGGTAGAAGCCGCCGATCAGCCCGATGGCCCACACCGCGGAACGGCGGGCGGCCCGCGCGGTGGGCACCGTGTAGAAGCGGGACAGGATGTGCGGCAGTCCCCCGGTGCCCAGCACGAGGGCGAGCCCCAGGCTGATGAAGTCGAGGCGGGCGGTCCAGCTCCCGCCGTACTTCAGGCCCGGCGCCAGGAACGCCCTTCCGTGACCGCTGCGGTCCGCGGCCGTGAGCAGCAGGCGGCCGACATCGCCGTGGAAGCGGACCAGGACGAGTACGGTCAGCACGATCGTGCCGCTCAGCAGCAGGACCGCCTTGACGATCTGGATCCAGGTGGTCGCCCGCATCCCGCCCAGCGACACATAGATCACCATGAGCGCGCCGACCCCGATGACCGCCCAGGCCTGCGCGGCCTGGTCCGTCCGCCCCAGCAGCAGCGCCACCAGACTGCCCGCGCCGACCATCTGCGCCACCAGGTACAGCACGGACACCGTGACCGAGGACGTTCCCGCCGCGATCCGCACCGGACGCTCACTCATCCGCGCGGCCACCACGTCGGCCAGGGTGAACCGCCCGCAGTTGCGCACCAGTTCTGCCACCAGGAACAACACGACGAGCCAGGCCACGAGAAAGCCCACCACGTACAGCATGCCGTCGTAGCCGTACAGCGCGATGAGCCCGGTGACCCCGAGGAAGGACGCGGCGGACATGTAGTCGCCCGCGATGGCAAAACCATTCTCCATGGGGGAGAACAGCCGCCCTCCGGCGTAGAACTCCTCCGCCGAACCCTGCCGGCGCCGGCTCACCCATGTCGTGATCCCGAGGGTCACGGCTACGAAACCGCTGAACAGCAGCAGCGCCGGCGTCTGATGGTCACCGGTCACGAGGCGCCTCCCCGCACTTCCCGGGTCATTTCCTGGGTGTCCCAGCGCAGCTCCAGCGCCGCCCGGTCCCGGCGCAGCCGCGCATGCCGGGCGTAGGCCCAGGTGAACAGGAACGTGGTGAGGAACTGTCCCAGCCCGGCCACCATGGCCACGTTCACCGCTCCCGCCACCGGCCGGGCCATGAGTGCCGGCGCGGTCGTGGCGGTGACCACATAGCCCACGTACCAGGCTAGGAAGGCCACGACCCCCGGCACCACGAACCGCCGGTACCTGCCCCGCACCTCCTGGAAGGCCGCGCTGCGCTGCACCTCGACGTACACGTCCCGTGCGCGAACCGCAGCCGCGCTCCGTTCTCCGCGAGCGGAGGGCACCGCCGGCGCCGGCGCACCCGTGCCGTCCGCCTCGCCCCAGCCGGAGGCCAGCCCGTCGTACCAAGGGTCCTCGTACGTCATGTCGCGGGTGGATGCGCCGTGGTCTTCCCGGTTCCCGGACGACGTCTCGGGACCGTCCCCGGCTCCACCGGCACGACCGTTGCTTGACTGCATGCCCAAGGATGGACAGATCGGGAAGATCCCTGACTCTTCTTCCCTCCGCACTTCACCCCATCAGGTGATTCACTGCGTCGGCGGCCGCACCAGCCCCTTGCTGTAGGCGTAACGCACCGCCTGCGCCCGGTCCTTGACGCCCGTCTTGGAGAACAGGTTGTTGATGTGGGTCTTCACGGTCGCGGTCGACACATGCAGCTTGCGGGCGATCTCCTGATTGCTGAGCCCTTCGGCGATCAGCATCAGCACCTCGGTCTCCCGTGCGGTCAGCCCGTCGGGCGGCGCCTCGGCGGTCACCGGCGGGTCGGGCTCGGACCGCGACAGCCGCTCCAGCAGCCGGCGCTGGACACTCGGCGACAGCCCCGCGTCTCCCGACAGCACGCTCTCCACGGCACGCACGATCTCGTCACCACCAGCATCCTTGGTCAGATACCCCCGGGCGCCGGCGTGCAGCGCGGGGAACAGCGACTCGTCGTCCGCGTACGTGGTGAGCACCACGACCTGGGTTCCCGGGTACTGCTGCCGGATGCGCCGGGTGGCCTCCACACCGTCGCAGCGGGGCATCCTGAGGTCCATCAGGACGACATCCGGAGCGAGTTCCCCGACCAGCCGCACCGCCTCCTCGCCGTCTCCCGCGGCACCCACGACCTCCACCCCGGGGAGCAGCCCGAGCAGCATCACGATGCCCTCCCGGACCACGGTCTGGTCGTCGGCGACCACCACCCGTGCGGGCTTCTTCTCCCCCTCCGTCTCGGTCATACAGGCACCTTCAGCGTCACCACGAACCCCTCCTCGTCCGGCCCCGCGTCCAGTGAGCCGCCCAGCAACTCGGCACGCTCCCGCATGCCCAGCAGACCGTACCCGGCTCCGGACGCCGTGAGTTCGCCCGGCCGCCCGCCCGAGTCCCGTACGTCCAGCGTCACTTCGTGCTCGCTGTAGTCGAGTCTCAGCCGCACCTTGGAGCCCTGGGCGTGCTTGCGGACGTTCGTCAGCGCCTCCTGGGCGACTCTGCGCACGGCCTGGGAGGCCTCGGCCGGCAGGGGCCTGCGCTCACCCGTCACGGTGACCTCGGCGCCATCGGCTCCGCTGACGAGGTCGCTCAGGAAGTCCTCCAGCGGAGTCAGCTCGCCCCGGAGGGCGGACAGGGCCTGCCGGGTCTCGGCGAGTCCGTCGCGGGCCATGCCGCGGGCGGCCACCACCCGCTCCAGGATGCGGTCGCGGTCCGCGCCGTTCTCGATCAGCAGCCGCGCCGCCTCCAGGTGCACCAGCTGCGCCGAGAGGCTGTGGGCCAGCACGTCGTGGATCTCCCGTGCGATCCTCGCCCGCTCGGCCAGCGCCGCGGACTCGGCCTCGGCCGCCCGGGCGGCGCGTTCCTGAGCGAGCAGCCGCTGTGCGTTGCCGCGTGCCTCGGCGTCCAGCCGCAGGACGTACCCGGCGAGGGCCATGCCCGCGACCGTGGCGGCCGTGGTCATCCAGACGTCGTTGTTGAAGGCCGAGTACGCGGCCAGGCACGTCGTCGTCACCGGGAGGGCGGCTCCGAGCGGCAGTCGCTCCAGCCCCGTGATCGCGCAACCGCACCAGATCACGAGTGCTGCTCCTTGGAACCCGGTGGCCTCGGCGCCGGCGGCGAGGGCCATGAGCGCGCACATCAGCGCAAGCGAGGGCACCAGGCGGTGCTGGTAGGTGGTCCGGAAGAGGGCCCAGGCGAGGACGCCGGCGACGACAACCCCCGCCATCCCTGCGGCCACGCCCTGCACGCCCATGTGTCTCTGGTGGTAGGCGCCCCACAGCAGCATGGCGAGCACCAGGACCCTGACGGCCCAGGCGAGGATGCGCCGGGGCCGGGAGGTGCCCTCGCGGCCGAGTGCCTCCCGCGACGGCCAGCGTGTCCAGGCGTTCTCCGTCACGCGCGCTCCCTCCTGACCGACCGCATGCCGTCACCGTACGCCGGAGCTGGACCGTCCTCGGCGCCGAGCGACTGAGCCCGCCAGACCAGGATGCCGCCGCGGACCAGCAGGGTGGAGGCGAGGGCGATCATCAGGGCGGAGCTGTCCTGGTGCAGGCCGAGTGCGGAGCCGATGCCGTAGATGCCGATGCGCAATGCGATGCCCACGATCCACACCGCCACGCTCGCCTTGGTGCTCTTGGTCCACACGACGCCGTCCGGTTCCCTCCAGATCCGGGTCGTCCAAGCCCAGCCGGCGCCCGTGGCGGCACCTATGATCAGCTCCACCACGAGCAGCAGGGCGGATTCCGTACGGTGGTGGGCGTCGAGGATGCCGGGCTCGCGCAGCGCCACGACGACGAGGACCACGGGGATCAGCCACCAGCGCCGGTCGGTGTTGATCGCCCGGGCGCGGAACTGCCGCACGATCACTATGACGGCGACGGCAACGATCAGCAGCGCGTTGACGACCCCGGACATCGAACCTCCATGAACGAGAAGATGGTGCGCCGGGAGCGGGTGCCGCCGACACCTACGAAACTACGGAAAGCCGCAGGTCGGGAGATCGGAGCCGGGGTGGATCACGGGTGGAAACCTACAGCCGCCCGTCTCCACCCACGGGTGTAGATCCCTGGGCAGAGACGGGGCTGAGGCGGAGACCGGCTGGTGGGAGACCCGGTCCGGCCGACAGACGGTTGAGGGGGCGTGGCTCTGATCGACGGGCAGTCGTGTGGCGCGTACCGGCCCGTTGGCAGGGCGGTGGCGGAGTACTGGCCTAGGAGCGGTCGGGGTGGTCCTGGGCGCCGGGCGGTGGGGCAGCCCGACCCCGGCCGACGGGGGTGGGGCAGCGGGGTCGGCGAGCGGGGGGGGCGGGCCCGGCCGAGGCGGTGTGGGGGCACGGTCCTGCCGACAGACGGTTGAGGGGGCGTGGCTCTGACCGACGGGCAGTCGTGCGGCGCATACCGGCCGGTGGACAGAGCGGTGGCGGAGTACTGGCCTAGGAGCGGTCAGGGGTGGTCCTGGGCGACGGGCGGTGGGGCAGCCCGACCCCGGCCGACGGGGGCGGGACAGCGGGGTCGGCGAGCGCAGGGCGGGCCCGGCCGAGGCGGTGTGGGAGCGCGGTCCTGCCGACGAGCGGTCGGGGCCTGGTCCTGGCCCGCGGGCGCGGTGGGGCGGCGCTATCTCGGCCGACAAGCGGTGGGACAGCGCGACCGGGTCGACCGGAGGCGGCGCAGTCCCGGTCGATGAGCGGTTGGGAGGCCGGTCCCGGCCGGGGGCCAGCGGTGGCGGCGGCGGTGCGGGTCGGCAGGCGCCAGTGGCAACCACCGGGCCTACAGATGCAGGCGGGCCGCTTCTGGGTCGGCGGGCTCCGCTGGCTGGATGCGCGCTCTTCAGCAACAGCGGCGACACCCCCGGCGTCTGCTTGGAATGCCTGGGCCGGTCACGCCCCCTACGACTTGGCTTGAAAGAGGCGAGTCGGCAGCCGGCGGAAGTACAGGGCATGCGACCGGCCACCCGACGACGAACGACGCCAGTCAACCGGCGCAGGCCCACACCCTCCGCCTCCAACAACCCCCGTCACCAACCCCCCGTCGGCCGAGCCCCGCGCAGCGGCTACGCGTCGATGCGTGAGCGGTCCAGCGTTGCCGCCGAGCTGGAGATGAACTCCTTGCGCGGCGCGACCTCGTTGCCCATGAGGAGATCGAAGACCTGCTCAGCGGCCTCCAGGTCGGACAGGTTGATCCGGCGCAGCGTGCGGTGCCGCGGATCCATCGTGGTCTCGGCCAGCTGGTCGGCGTCCATCTCGCCCAGACCCTTGTAGCGCTGGATGGAGTCCTTGTACCGGATGCCCTTGCTCTGGAACTCCATGAGCTTGTCGCGCAGCTCGCGGTCGGAGTACGTGTAGACGTACTTGTCCTGGCCCTTCTTCGGCTGGACGATCTCGATGCGGTGCAGCGGCGGCACCGCGGCGAAGACCCGGCCGGCCTCGACCATCGGCCGCATGTAGCGCTGGAACAGCGTGAGCAGCAGGCAGCGGATGTGGGACCCGTCCACGTCGGCGTCGGTCATCATGATGATCTTGCCGTAGCGGGCCTGGTCGATGTCGAAGGTGCGGCCGGAGCCCGCTCCTATGACCTGGATGATCGCGCCGCACTCGGCGTTCTTGAGCATGTCGGTCACCGACGACCGCTGCACGTTGAGGATCTTGCCGCGGATCGGCAGCAGAGCCTGGAACTCCGAATTCCGCGCCAGCTTGGCCGTGCCCAGCGCGGAGTCGCCCTCGACGATGAACAGCTCGCTGCGGTCGACGTCGTCACTGCGGCAGTCGGCCAGCTTCGCCGGCAGGGAGGAGGACTCCAGGGCGGTCTTGCGACGCTGGGCGTCCTTGTGCTGGCGGGCCGCCACGCGCGTGCGGGCGGCGGCCACCACCTTCTCCATGACGACGCGGGCCTGGGCGGCGGCGTCCCGCTTCGTGCTGGTCAGGAACGCCTTCAGTTCCTTGGTGACCACGTTGTTCACGATGCGGCGGGCCGCCGAGGTGCCCAGGACCTCCTTGGTCTGGCCCTCGAACTGCGGCTCGGCCAGGCGCACGGTCACGACGGCGGTGAGGCCCTCGAGGGCGTCGTCCTTGACGATGTTGTCCTCGGCCACACGCAGCAGCTTCTTGGCACGCAGAACCTCGTTGAACACCCCGGTCACGGCCTGCTCGAAGCCGGAGACGTGGGTGCCGCCCTTGGGGGTGGCGATGATGTTGACGAAGGACCGGACGGTCGTGTCGTAGCCCGTGCCCCAGCGCAACGCGACGTCCACACCCAGCTCACGCGTCACCTCGGCCGGCGTCATCTGGCCGTGCTCGTCGAGGACGGGGACCGTCTCCTTGAAGCTGCCCTTGCCGGAGAAGCGGAGGACGTCGCAGACCGGCTTGTCGCCCGCCAGGTACTCGCAGAACTCGCTGATGCCGCCGTCGAAGCGGAAGGACTCCTCGCCCTTGCTGCCGCCCTCGCCGAGGCCGAACTCGTCGCGGACGACGATCGTCAGGCCCGGCACCAGGAAGGCGGTCTGCCGGGCGCGCTGGTGCAGGTTCTCCAAGGAGAGTTTGGCGTCCTTGAGGAAGATCTGGCGGTCGGCCCAGTAGCGCACGCGCGTGCCGGTGCGGGTCTTGGGGATCTTCTTGGTCTTGCGCAGCCCGCTCTTGGCCTCGAACTTCGCGTCGGCGCCCTCGCCGGCGAAGGCGCCCGGCACACCGCGCCGGAAGCTGACGGCGTGCGTGTGGCCGCCGCGGTCCACCTCGACGTCGAGACGGGCGGACAGGGCGTTGACCACGGAGGCGCCGACGCCGTGCAGACCGCCGGAGGCGGCGTACGAACCGCCGCCGAACTTGCCGCCCGCGTGGAGCTTGGTCATGACGACCTCGACGCCGGACAGGCCGGTCCTGGGCTCGACGTCCACGGGGATGCCCCGGCCGTTGTCGCGCACCTCCACCGAGCCGTCGTCGTGGAGGATCACCTCGATGCGGTCACAGACGCCCGCGAGGGCCTCGTCCACCGAGTTGTCGATGATCTCCCACAGGCAGTGCATCAGACCACGGCTGTCGGTCGATCCGATGTACATGCCCGGGCGCTTGCGCACGGCCTCGAGGCCCTCGAGGACGAGCAGGTGCCGCGCGGTGTAGTTGGAACCGTCCCGGTCTGCTCCTGCCAGCAGCGCTGTGGACGGCACGGACGTGTCGGCGGTCACGCGGTTCGCTCCTCGCTGAATTTCAGTTGGCCCCCTACTGGGTAAGGGGACGGCTTCGGTCGCCGCTCAGAGGGTACCGAGGCCTGGTAGAGCCGGTGTAACGCCACCCTCGTCGGGAACTCAGACTAGTCCAGGCTCGCATAGACGTTCGATCCCTCGTTGGAGTGAAGTACATATCACGTTCCATTGGAGGCATGAACCATTTAGGCTCCGGGCACGTCCTCCTGAACAACAGGCAACCCGGCCTGGAGGACCGAGACACAACACTGAGCGAAACCGTACGCACCCCAAGAGACGCACTACGGCACATTCGCCGCCAACCGGCAGCAGACAGCCGCCCCGGAAGATTTTTTTCGAGGAAAAGCCACGAGCGGGAACGTTTTCGGGCTGGTTGGATGTTGACCCTGGTACGACAGCTCGTCGAGCTAGAGAAGAGGCGACGTGACTACTGTTCTGACCCCCGCGAGCCCGCTGACGGCCGCCGATCGCTGCGACCGCTGCGGCGCCCAGGCATACCTGCGCGTCGTCCTGCTGAGCGGCGGAGAACTGCTCTTCTGCGCCCACCACGGTCGCAAGTTCGAGCCGGAACTCAAGAAGATCGCCGCTGAGATACAGGACGAGACGGAGCGGCTGACGACCGTTCCGAACAACGCTTCCGAAGAAGAGCGCTGAATCTCGCACCCACGACGAGCCAGAGCCGGCACAGGCCGGTGAAACGGGCGGCCACTCCCTCCAGGAGCGGCCGCCCGTGCTCATGTCTCCGTGCGGAGGCTCATGAGCCAGCCAGCGGGCCATGACGGCCACGAAGGGCCCCCTGGGCGCCTGAGGCCGCCCGCAGCACGCGCACGACCTCGGAGACCCGCGTGTAGACCCCAGGGCTGCCCGGCTTGCCGCAGTCGCTCCCCCAGGACACGAGCCCGATCAGCCGGCCTTTCGCCACCAGCGGGCCGCCGCTGTCCCCCTGGCAGGCGTCCGGGCCGCCGGCGGCCTCTCCGGCGCAGAGCATGCTGCCGGCCCGGTAGGTGCCGTCGGGACCGCCCGGATAGGCGCGGGCGCAGAGGTCGTCGGGCAGCACGCGCAGATGTGCGGCGTACAGCCTGCGCGCGTAGGCGCCCTCGCCGGTCGTGTCGCCCCACCCGGACACCATGGCCTGCGTGCCCGGCGTGTAGGCCGGATCGCCCGCGCCCGCCATGCCGATCGCCACGCCCTGCGGCAACGGCTTGGCGAGTGTGATCACGGCGAAGTCGCCGACGTTGGTCCGGCTGTCGTACCCGGGGTTGGTCCAGACGTCGCGTACGGCGACCTCCTGGCCCCCGCCCGACAGCAGGTCGGTGCGGTCGGCGATGACCCTCAGGTCCCGCACGCGGTCAGGGGGTGCCCCGAGGACCTCCTCGGTCAGGCAGTGGGCCGCGGTGAGCACGGCCGTCCGTGTGACCGCCACTCCCCCGCAGAACTGTCCGGCCCGCGTACCTCCGAACCGGTCACGGCTGGACAGCGCGACCGTCCAGGGGGCCTGGGAGACGTCTATCGGGAAGCCGCCGACCACCACGCTGTCGGAGGTCGCGGGAGCCGCGCCCACCAGGGGTATCACGGCCATGGCGGCCGCCAGGGCCAGCAGCCGGATCAGTGCCCGGGCTACGGAACGGCGCATGCAGACTCCTCACTCTCGGGTCGTACCGGGACACCCAGAGTGATCCACTGCGCGGCGGCGCGCAGCACGAGGGCCCGGCTCCCCTCAAGGGAGCCGGGCCCTCGCCGTCGTACGACCGCGACCTAGTCGAGGTAGTCGCGCAGCACCTGGGAACGCGACGGGTGGCGCAGCTTGGACATGGTCTTGGACTCGATCTGGCGGATGCGCTCACGCGTCACGCCGTACACCTTGCCGATCTCGTCGAGGGTCTTCGGCTGACCGTCGGTGAGGCCGAACCGCATGGAGACGACGCCGGCCTCGCGCTCGGACAGGGTGTCCAGAACGGAGTGCAGCTGCTCCTGCAGGAGCGTGAAGCTGACGGCGTCGGCGGGGACGACGGCCTCGGAGTCCTCGATGAGGTCACCGAACTCGCTGTCGCCGTCCTCGCCCAGCGGGGTGTGCAGCGAGATGGGCTCGCGGCCGTACTTCTGGACCTCGATGACCTTCTCGGGGGTCATGTCGAGCTCCTTGGCCAGCTCCTCCGGGGTGGGCTCGCGGCCCAGGTCCTGGAGCATCTGGCGCTGCACGCGCGCGAGCTTGTTGATGACCTCGACCATGTGCACCGGGATACGGATGGTGCGGGCCTGGTCGGCCATGGCGCGGGTGATGGCCTGACGGATCCACCAGGTGGCGTACGTGGAGAACTTGTAGCCCTTGGTGTAGTCGAACTTCTCGACCGCGCGGATCAGACCGAGGTTGCCCTCCTGGATGAGGTCCAGGAAGAGCATGCCGCGGCCGGTGTAGCGCTTGGCCAGGGAGACCACCAGACGGAGGTTGGCCTCCAGCAGGTGGTTCTTGGCGCGGCGGCCGTCCTCGGCGATGATCTCCAGCTCGCGCTTGAGCTTCGGCGCCAGCTTGTCGGCGTTGGCCAGCTTGTCCTCGGCGAACAGACCCGCCTCGATGCGCTTGGCCAGTTCGACCTCCTGCTCGGCGTTGAGCAGGGGGACCTTGCCGATCTGCTTCAGGTAGTCCTTGACCGGGTCGGCGGTGGCACCGGCCGCTGCGACCTGCTGCGCCGGCGCGTCGTCCTCGTCCTCGTCGGACAGGACGAAGCCCGCGTTCTCGGCGACCTCGGGCTCATCGGCGACCTTGGTGTCCTCGAGAACCTCGTCCTCGAGAAGCTCGGCGTCGTCCTTCTTGGCCGTGGTCTTCTTGGCGGCCGTCTTCTTCGCGACGGTCTTCTTCGCGGCCGCCTTCTTGGCGGTCGTCTTCTTGGCCGCGGCCTTCTTGGCGGGGGCGGCTTCCTCGGCAGAATCGGTTTCGGCGGGAGCGACGGGCGCCGCGGGAGCGGCCGTGCTGGCGGTGGCCTGCCTCGTGGTGGTCACCGTCTTCGCCGCGACCGTCTTGGTGGCGGTGCGCTTCGCGGGGCTCTTCGCTGCGACGCTCTTGCGGGTGCGCTTGGGCTCTGCGGCACTGACCATCAGCGTCACACCCTCTTCCTCAAGAATCTGGTTGAGGCTGCGCAGTACGTTCTTCCACTGAGTGGCCGGAATCTGGTCAGCTTCGAAGGCCCGACGCACATCGTCGCCGGCGATCTGCCCCTCAGCCTTTCCCCGCTCAATGAGCGCCATGACAGAGACGGACTCGGCGATCTCCGGCGGGAGCGTACGGGATGTGCTGGCCGACACGAACAACCTCTCGGAACGTTGGAAAGCGGCTTCCGGCACCGTCCACTGCGGACAGGAGCCGACCACCGGCCTGGGGATGGGCCGACGGCGCGGGCGGGGGCCGGGAAGATGCACAGCGCCTGTCCTGGCGTCCGTATTCCCTCCGCGGCTGTCACCTCTTAGGTCATCGCGCTGTTTCCACGAGCGTTACGCCCAATCTGCGTGGCCCGAGTCACACCCCGTACGCGGTCAAAAGCGGTCAGACATGTGCAAATGGGATCACCCTTTGACGTCCTGCACGGTCACGCGCACACCCCTGGCGGCCCGTCGCACCGCTGGACCTTGCCGGACCGCGCAGGGTCCGGCAAGGTCCAGCGGCGGCCGTCAACGAGCCCGGCGCCGCCACGCGCGCCACGAGAACCAGGCCGACGCCCCACACCGGCGACCGCTCCGCCCCGGCCGCGGGGTCAGTGCTCGCGCGGGGCGGGCACCACGCGCTCCACCTCGGGGTGGACCGTGAGCAGTTGCCGCATGGCCGTCTCGGCCGCCGTGCCGTCGCCGGTGCCGAGCGCGTCGACGATCCGCGCGTGCTGCGCGAGCGACGCCTCGTTCGGCCGGTCACAGCCCGTGACGGGGCCTCCCGAGACCTGCAGGGCCGCGGAGACGATTCCCGAGAGGTGTTCCAGCATGCGGTTGCCGGCGATCTGGATGAGCAGCCCGTGGAACTCGTTGTCGGCGCGCGAGTAGGTCAGCGCGTCGCCCTGCGCCATGGCGTGGCTCATGATCTCGACCATGTCGCTGAGGCGCTGCTGCACCTCCTCGCGCCCGTGTCCGGCGGCGAGACGGGCGGCGAGCGGCTCGATGGTCCAGCGCAGCTCGCTCAGCTCGCGGCGCTGGTCGTCGCGCTGGGGCCCGAAGGCCCGCCACTCGATGATGTCGGGGTCGAGCAGGTTCCAGTCGCTGACGGGACGCACGCGCGTGCCGACGTTCGGGCGGGCGCTGACCAGGCCCTTGGCCTCGAGGACGCGGAGGGACTCACGGACGACGGTGCGGGAGACCTCGAAGCGCTGGCCGATCTCCTCGGGCACCAGCGGGCGGTCGGCGCCCAGGTCGCCGGAGACGATCATCTGTCCGAGCTGCTGAACGAGTTGGCCGTGCAGCCCGCGTCCGCGGCTGCCGGCGGCGCGTCGGCCGACGCGGCCGAGTTCGGGGTCCGCGCCGTCCCAGGAGGGTGCTGCGACGCGGTCGGCCACCTGCGGTTCTGCGTAGGGGTAGCGGTCGAGTTCGCCCGGGCCGGCCAGACCGGAGTCGGTGGAGCGGGCGGCGGTCATCATGGTGTGCGCAAGGGTACTCACGGATCCTTTGTCGGCGTCGCCTCCAACTCCCTTGAGGTCTTTGGTGAAAAGCACACGAAAGGGTGATCGCTCACCCCATCGCAATTGACGCCTTATCGGAAAGAAATGGTCTTTCCACGGGGAGTTGTGCACGCGACGGGATCGGAAGTGGACGCCGAGTCATCACCGGAACCGGGTGCGCAGCGTCGTGAACAGGTACGCGCACAGCAACGCCGACAAGGACAACGCCATTGCGCCGCCGACCGGTTGGGCGAGCACACGCGCGAAGCCGAGCAGGTAGCGCTCGCCTCCGAAGGGCCACTGCAGCAAGAGCACCTCCCGCATCCGCATGGGGAACCCGGCGGCCATGCGCGGGGCCGACCCTCCCATCACCGTGTGCACGCAGGGGACGACCGCAACCGGTACGGCGAGTACGGCGGCCAGGCCGGCCGAGGTGGACCGGAACACACCGGCCGACAGCACGCCTGCCCACGCGCACCCGACGACGAGACCGAACCAACTCACGCTCAGCGAAAGCCAGTCCGGGGGAACTTGCGTGAGTTCCCGTCCGTAGACGATGTAGAGCGCTTCGGCGTCGCAGCCCAGGGTGAGGAAGGCCAGCAGGGCTGCGGTGGCTCCGGAGACGAGCAGTTTGGCGGTGAGCAGCCCCAGCCGGCGGGGCACGGTGCCGCGGTCCGCCGCGAGGGCGGGGTGGCGGAACTCGTCCCCGAAGGCCAGCGCACCGAGCAGTCCCGCCGCGAGTGCCGCAGGCGGCAGCGGCAGTTGACGGGGCCACGCGGCGAACAGCCGCGCCTGTGGGGTGTGCCCGATCCTGGCCAGCACTACGGCGGTGAGCGCGGACACCGCCAGGACGGCACCGCAGGTGAGGAAGCCGACACCGATGCCGGTGGCACGCCGGATCTCGTAGCGCAGGGGGCGGAGGGGGCTGGGGGCGGGGCGGACGGCGATGGGGGGCGGGAGGGGGGAGAGCGCGTCGACGGAGGGAGCATCGTCGAGGCGGGCGGCGTGGGTGGCCTGCGGCTGACGTGGGCGGGGCTTCCGGGCGCCGGGGAGACGGGTGCGCAGCGCGGAGATGCCCACGGCCAGGGTCCTCGTGCTGCCGGTCTGCGGTTCCCGGGCCGCCGGGGCCGCATCACGGCGGGCGTTCGCGGAGGCCGCCGAGTCGGCGCTCCGGCCGCCGTCGGCTCCGGCCGGCACTACGGCGGGAACTGCTCCGGGGCCGCCCTCGGCCGCGTCCTCGCCGCCGGCCGGGCCGACGTGCACAGGCCCGCTCATCCCCGGGACCTTGTCCGCGGGCGGCATGCCCTCGGACCGTAGCCGACGGGTGGTCTCCGTGCGCTCTGCCGCACTCCGGTCCGGGGAAGTCTCTGCGAGCGACGTCCGTGCACCGCTCGGGGCCTGCGTCCCCTCGCCCGCGGATGGTTCTTCGCCCGCGGCGGCGCTGGGCACGGACCGCTGCTGGGCCGGGGTGCCCGCTGCCGTGTCGCCTCGCTGCGGTGCCGTGAAGCCGAACGGCGTGGCGTGCCGTTCTTTCGCCGTGTGGCCCGTTGCGGCGCCGTCCCGCTCCCCGGACGGGAGGCCGGACGCCACGGGCGCCGCCCGCTCCGGCGAGTCGTGGGCCGACGCGCCGGCCCCCGCCGCCGCCAGGCCGAGCGCCTGGGGTCCGGACGCGGACGCCGCAAGGCCGAACGCCGAGGCGTCCGGCTCCACAGCCGACAGATCGCGCACCGTCTCGGGCTCCGTGGAAGAGGACCCCGGCCCGGCGTGTGTGCGCTCGATCCTCGGTTCGGCCACGCCCGCCTCGGCAAAGGCGAGAGCGGGCCCGCCCTCGGATCCCGGACCCATGTCGCCGACCTCGTCCGCCAGTTGGTGCACGAGGATGCCGTGCCGGAATGCCGTCTCACCGACGTCGGCGGTCGTGGAGCCGTACACCGACAGGCGGTTACCGCCCTCGCGGACGACCTCGACGGAGCGGCGCGCCGTACGGGCCTCCTTGGTGAGCAGGGCCGCGAGCCGTGCTGCGTGGGGGCTGCGGACGGCCACGCGCGGACGCAGCCGGGTGCGGGCGAACTCGGCGGCCTCCTGGTCGGCCACCACTCTGCCGCCGTCGAGGGTGACGACGCGGTCGGCGGTGCTGGCGGCCTCCTTGGGGTCGGCGGTGGTGAAGAGCACCGTGCCGCCCTGGCCGGCGTGGGCGCGCAGCATTCCGTGCAGCCACTGGGCCTCGCGGGCGGACAGATCGGCGGCGGGCTCGTCGAGGACGAGCGTGTGCGGGTCGGGCAGCAGGGCGCAGGCCAGGCCGAGCCTGCGGTCCATGCCACGCGAGAGCGTGCCGAGGGGCTCGTCGCGGAAGCTGACGAGACCGACCACTTCGAGGACTTCGTCGGCCCGTCGCGCAGGGACTCCCGAGGCCGCGCACAGCATGCGCAGATGGCCCCGGACCGAGCGGGCCGGATGCCCCGGCACGTCGCCGAGGAGCACACCGACCTCCCGCGCCGGATGAGCGATGTGATGCAGGGGCCGTCCTCTGAAGTAGGTGATGCCGCGCCCGGGTTGGAGCTCGAGCATCAGTCTGAGCGCCGTCGTCTTGCCCGCGCCGGCGTCGCCGAGGAGCACGGTGACATGGCCCGCGCGCGCTTCGAAGGTGACGTCGTCGACGGCGGGCGGGTACGCCTTGCGGGGAGTGCTGGTCAGTCCGAAGGCCTGGATCACCTGCAGCAAGATAGCGCGCTATGTCCTGTTTTCCGGGTATCGCCGGGTCTTCTACCACACGTGGTGCGGCCGCACGCCGTCCAGATCCGCCGTTCGAGGGACGCCACGGCACGCGACGGGGCCGGGGCTCCCGAGCGTCCGGGGAGCGGCTGCCTGCCTCAGACCTCGGGGCGGAGCATCGGGGGGTTGAGCAGCGTGGCGCCGCCCGCCCGGAAGAGCTGCGCCGGCCGGCCGCCCTGGCGTGTGGTCGTGCCTCCGGTGGGGACGAGGAAGCCGGGGGTGCCGGTGACCTTGCGATGGAAGTTGCGCGGGTCGAGGGCCACGCCCCACACCGCCTCGTACACCCGGCGCAGCTCACCGACGGTGAACTCGCTCGGGCAGAACGCGGTGGCCAGAGACGAGTACTCGATCTTGGACCGGGCCCGTTCCACCCCGTCGGCGAGGATCTGGGCGTGGTCGAAGGCGAGCGGTGCCACGGGCTCGTCGTCGCGGCCGTAACCGCCCTGCTGGAGCAGTTCCTCGACCGGCGCCCAGCGCGCGTTGCTGGCGTCGCCTCCCGCGCGCGGCGCGGGCAGGTCGGGTGCGAGCGCGAGGTGGGCGACGCTCACCACGCGCATGCGCGGGTCCCGCTTGGGGTCTCCGTAGGTGGCGAGCTGTTCGAGATGGGCTCCGTTGGCCTGAGCCGGGGCTGTGGGGTCGTGCGCGCACAGCCCGGTCTCCTCGGCGAGCTCACGTGCCGCCGCCTGGGAGAGATCCTCGTCGGCCCGCACGAAGCCTCCGGGCAGCGCCCAGCGCCCTTGGAACGGGGGCTCGCCCCGGCGGACCGCCAGCGCGCACAGGGCATGGCGGCGTACGGTCAGCACGACCAGGTCCACGGTCACGGCGAATGGCGGAAAGGCTGACGGGTCGTAGGGCATGCCGCGATCATAGTCGTCTTCCTGACGATAAACACTCCCTTCCTCGGGCCCGTCGGTGGCGCTTCCGCTTCGTTCCGGTATGCGGTGCGGGGCCGGGCCCTGTTCGTCGCCTTCTGGCGTTGCGCGAGGTCACGGTCGCAGTCGCAGGGCGTCCACCACCGTCTCGATCATGGCTAACCCCGGCCGGCTGATGTGCAGGGCGACCGGGGCGCCGGCACTCCGCAGCCCGGTTGGCAGGAAGCGGCTCGACCGGTAGCCGTAGGCGCGGGCTTGCCGCGAGCCGTGTCCGCCAACGGTCGCGTGACGGTCCCTCGCCGGCGCCTCGGGCAGCCGGGCGCGGAAGGTCGGCCGGCCCAGCCCCGTCGCGCTCCCCGAGCCACGATCACCCTTCGTCCTCGGGCTCGCAGTGGTCGGTCCTCGACAGTGCTGCGCCCGCCGTGGTGCCGTCCGGCTCCGCCGCACCCGTACGCGCGCCACCGAGGCCGCGGCTGCCGGGACGTGAGGGCTCGGCCGCCGACGGGCCGGGGTGGGAGCCGGCGGGCCTCCGCCGTCCTCCGCTGGACCGGGCGGCGCGAGGGGCGGCGCCGGCCTCGGTCGATCGCATCCGGCGCCGCCGACGCGTGCCGGTCTTTCGCCCTGCTTCGGTGCCTTGGCCGTCCCCTCGAACACCGGCTCCGGTGTCTTGGGGATCCACTTGGACACCGGCTTCGGTGCCTTGGGGGTCCACTCGCGCATCGACTCCCGCATCCTCAGCGGGCGGGAGACCGGCCCCAGCCGTCTTCTTCTCCGGGCGCGGCTGTTCGCCGTTTTCCTCCGGCGTGCGCATCCCGCGGCCAGCGCGCAGGCAGCGGCGGATCGCTTCCGGATCGAGGCCTTCGTTGCAGGCCTGGTGCAGCAGGCGGGCGAAGAGATAGTCGGGATCCGCGCCCAGTGCCATGGCCAGCGCCTCGCGCGCCTCCAGCTCGTCACCGGTCGACCAGGCGACCCAGCCGGCCAGGGTCAGCGGAGCCGCGGCGTGCTCGCCGTACGGCCCGACGCAGCGGCGGGCCAGTGCGCGCCAGAGCCGCAGGGCCGGAGCGGCCTCGTCACCCTCCATCCAGGCGGCCGCCCGGTCGCGGGTCGTACGGTCCTGGAGCCCGAGGATCAAAGTCGCCGCCTCGTCATGGGCGAGCAGACGGTCGTCGCGCAGGTCCGCCGGATGTGTGCCGGACACGGGCGCCGCGGCGGCGAAGCGGTGCATGATCCGCTCGGCGAGGCCCAGGGTCTCCTCCGCCACCTCCGCGCGGGACGCCTCATCGAGGATGCGGGGCACCAGGGTCATGCCGACCGCGTCCAGGGCGATCTCCTGCTCCAGTGCCGCGGACGTCTCCCAGGGCTGCAGCCTGGCGCGCAACTCCCGCAGTGTGCCGCGCACTTGGATACCCGCGTAGGTGGCCGCCGCGGCCAGTACGGAGGTGCCGGGAAGGCCCATCGGCGAGCCGTCCTCGGGGCAGCAGCCCTTGATCGGGCAGCAGTACGACCAGTAGCGGCCGTCGGAGATGCACAGTGCCTCGATGACCGGTACGTCGAGCTCGCCACACTGGGTGCGCAGCAGGTGGACCAGTGGCTCGAGGCGTCGTTTGACGTCGCGGCCGGACTCACCCGGGGACGGCTCCTGGCAGACGTAGGCCACCATCTGTTCGGGCCGGGCGCCCCGTCGTTCGCTGCCGGTCACCAGTCCCTGGGCCAGCTGGCGTGCGGCCGCCTTCCAGTCCTCCTCGTTCTTGGGGATGCCGAGCCGGGCCCGGCCGCCGAACCTGCCCTTGCCTTCGCGGTCGTGCAGGGCGACCAGCACCATGCTGTCCTCGGGGCGGTAGCCGAGGAGGTAGGGCAGGGCGTCGGCCAGCTCGGCCGGGGTGCGCAGCGTGACCTGCGTGTCGTGCGCGGACGGGCCGGTGAACGGCTCCTGACCCGAAATGTCGTTGTTCTCGAACGGTCCGGTGGTTTCGCTGTGGTTCGTCATGCGCAGACGATCTCGCGGATTACGTGATTCCGGTTGAGCCTGTGGACAACTCGGATCAGGGACACGACAACGCCGTCCGTGTTGTCCACAGCCCATGGCGGTGGGCCGCCGTTTGTCGGTCCCGTCCTGTTGTATGGGACGCATGGAGCACACGAGCAACGCGGATCTCCGGGCGCAGGCGGACGCCGTCCTCGCCCGGCTCGTCGGGGATGCCACGGGCACGGCCCGGCTGCGCGAGGATCAGTGGCGGGCGATCGAGGCGCTGGTCGCCGAGCGGCGCCGGGCCCTGGTCGTGCAGCGCACGGGGTGGGGCAAGTCCGCGGTGTACTTCGTGGCGACCTCGTTGCTGCGGGCCAGAGGCAGCGGGCCCACGGTGATCGTCTCGCCCCTGCTCGCGCTCATGCGCAACCAGGTGGACGCCGCGGCCAGGGCCGGCATCCACGCCCGCACCATCAACTCCTCCAACACCGAGGAGTGGGACGCGGTGCAGGCCGAGATCGCGGCCGGCCAGGTGGATGTCCTGCTGGTCAGCCCGGAGCGGCTGAACAACCCGGACTTCCGCGACCACATCCTGCCCAAGCTGTCGGCCGCGACCGGCCTGCTGGTCGTGGACGAGGCCCACTGCATCTCCGACTGGGGTCACGACTTCCGCCCCGACTACCGGCGGCTGCGCACCATGCTCGGCGACCTCCCGCCCGGTGTTCCCGTGCTGGCCACCACCGCCACGGCCAATGCCCGGGTGACCGCGGACGTCGCCGAGCAGCTGGGCACCGGCGTCGCCTCCGACGCCCTGGTGCTGCGCGGGCCACTGGACCGGGAGAGCCTCAGCCTCGGCGTGCTGCGGCTGCCGGACGCCGCGCACCGCATGGCCTGGCTCGCCGACCACCTGGACGACCTGCCGGGTTCCGGCATCATCTACACGCTCACGGTCGCCGCCGCCGAAGAGGTCACCGCGTTCCTGCGACAGCGCGGGCACACCGTCGCCTCGTACACGGGCAAGACGGAGAACGCCGAGCGTCAGCAGGCCGAGGACGATCTGCTCGCCAACCGGGTCAAGGCGCTGGTCGCCACCTCCGCGCTCGGCATGGGATTCGACAAGCCGGATCTCGGTTTCGTGGTCCATCTCGGCTCCCCCTCCTCCCCCATCGCCTACTACCAGCAGGTCGGCCGAGCCGGTCGCGGTGTCGATCACGCCGAGGTCCTGCTGCTGCCGGGCAAGGAGGACGAGGCGATCTGGCAGTATTTCGCCTCCCTCGCCTTCCCTTCCGAGGAGCTGGTCCGGCGCACCCTGGACGTCCTCGCCCGAGCGGACCGCCCCCTGTCGCTGCCCGCGCTGGAGCCCCTGGTCGAATTGCGCCGCTCCCGGCTGGAGACGATGCTGAAGGTCCTCGACGTGGACGGAGCGGTCCGCCGCGTCCAGGGCGGATGGATCGCCACCGGGCAGCCCTGGTCGTACGACGCCGAGCGCTATGACTGGGTCTCCCGGCAGCGCGCCGCGGAGCAGGAGGCCATGCGGGCCTACGCGTCCACCACCGAGTGCCGGATGGCGTTCCTGCAGCGTCAGCTGGACGACGAAGCCGCCCGACCTTGCGGCCGCTGCGACAACTGCGCCGGCCCTCGCTTCACCGCGGACACCTCCCCGGGCGCGGTGGACTCCGCCCGCAGCGACCTCGGCCGGGCCGGCGTCGAGGTGGAGCCCCGCCGAATGTGGCCGACGGGCCTGCCAGCGATCGGCATCGATCTCAAGGGACGCATTCCGGCCGGTGAACAGGCCTCGCCGGGGCGCGCTCTGGGGCGGCTGTCGGACATCGGCTGGGGCAACCGCCTGCGTCCGCTCCTCGCACCGCAGGCACCGGACACCGCCGTGCCGGACGACGTGGCGCGGGCCGTGGTCGGTGTCCTGGCCGACTGGGCGAAAGGCCCCGGCGGCTGGGCCTCCGATGTGTCCGACGCCCAGGCACGGCCGGTGGGGGTCGTCACCGTCGCCTCGCGGACCCGGCCTTTGCTGATCCACTCGCTGGGCGCCCGCATCGCCGAGGTCGGCCGGCTGCCACTGCTGGGCTCCGTGGAGTACGCCGAGGACGTGCCGCGCGTGCCGCGCAGCAACAGCGCGCAGCGGCTGAAGGCGCTCGACGGCGCGCTGACGGTGCCGCCCGGCCTGGCTTCGGCGCTCTTTGAGGCCGGCGGTCCGGTGCTCCTGGTCGACGACTTCACCGAAACGGGCTGGACGCTCGCGGTCGCGGCACGACTGCTCAGGAAGTCCGGCGCTCGGGGGGTGTTGCCGCTGGTCCTGGCCGTCCAGGGCTGACCGCGCACTGGTCCCGGAAGGCGGAGCGGACATGACCGCAGCACCTCATGCGTCGGTGAGCCAACCTTTGGGTAGGGATATAAGCCACGCACCACCAGATAACAGTCGGTGGCGCCAATTGCTCGTTGCCGCATCCAAGTTCGGCAGGAAGAATTGAGGTCCGCTCCCCGCGCGGCTCGTCCGTGACCGGTCGGGCTTTGCTGCGGTGCGCGGTCCCTCGAATCCGACCTCGCCCGCAGTATGGGCGCGCAGCCGAAGGGAGGAACGTGACCTTCGGATTCGCCTCGTCCTCGGCGGCCTCGTTCTCGACGTCCGCGACCGCCGCTTCCGCCAGTCGTCTGCTCGAGCCGGCCGAATGGGCCGCCGCCGGAATCCCTCTGCTGCGCAACCCCCGTGAGGTCGTCACCGGTCTGCACTCCCGCCATCGGCCGAGGCCTTCCACGGCGGTCGTGGCCGTGCTCGATCCGGAGGAACGGCTCTGCGCCAGTGCGTCGTTCACCCGCCGTCCCGCCCCGGCCGACGGCTGGATGTTCCGCAACGCGCTGCTCGCGCAGCTGCGCCGGGTCATTCCGCACGACCTGAGGCGCCGGACCCCGGTGCGCACGGCCATCCTCCTCTACTGCCGTGAGGGCGACGCGCGTTGGACGGAGGAGGACGGAGCCTGGATGTGGGGCCTGCGTGACGCCTGCACCCTGCACGGGCTGCGGTGCGGGGCGTACATCACGCTGACCCACGACGGCTGGCACGTGCTCGGCGAGGGCCGCAGCGGACGCCGCCCCAATGCCGACTCCGTGCCCGAGCCCTTCGCCACGTCCGACGCGCCGCCGCCCGCACCACGCACCGGCGGACCGGTCTCCGAGGTCCTGCGCCGCGCAGCAGCCCGCTAGACGGCGCCGAGGAAGGCCGGATCGTACGTACGACCGCCTCCCCGGTCACTGCCCCGGTCCGCGCGGACGGCGTGCCGACCGGCCGCCGCCCGATCGCCAGTGGCCTCAGGGCGGCATGACCGTGCCATGACTACAGGCGGCAAGGCCTGGGGTAGCCCGGAGGGCGCGGGGGCGGTACCGAGAAAGCGACCGACGCCGGATCCGCGCCAACTTCCGTGCGAGCCCACCGTGTTGAGACCGCATCCGACACCGCTCCCCAAGCGCCCGTGGCCACGCGGAAGGAGGCGGCGCTCGCCCTCCCTGCGCTGCGAGCGCAGGGGGCGGAGCCCGGATCCGGCCACCGCCGTGCAACCGCTGCCCGGCACTCGGCGTCCTGGTCCAGGTCCAGGACAGCGGCCTTCGCGTGTCCTTTCACCGGTCACCCGGGCATGCCAAAGGCCACGCCGTACGGTTACCGCCGGATCGGTACCCTCGTCACCCCGCCACTGCGAGGCGCCGGACGCGGATCAGACGCCCGCGCCCAGCACCGAGTTGATCTGCTGCGGGTCGCCGCAGACGATCAGCAGGGCACCGGCCCGGGAGTGGGCCAGCGGCAGGGCCGAGGCGGCAGCGGTGGCGGGGCCTCCGTTGAGGGCCACGACGACCACGGGGCGGGACGCGGCGCGGGAGGCGACGGCGGCGTCCGCATAGAAGACGTCGTCACCGGCATCGTGCTGCGCCCAGTAGGAAGCTTCACCGAAGGACAGCTCGTGCTCCGCCCACGGGTGCTGGGACCCGGTGGTGATCACGAGCACGTCGCCGGGGGCACGGCCCGACTCCAGCAGCAGGTCCACCGCCTCCTCGGCGGCGTCGAGCGCACCCTCGGCCGAGGCCGGGATCAGCTGGATCTGCGGGCCGGCCGCCGCGGCGGCGGGAGCGGCCGGGCCGGACGGAGCGGGCTTGGCCTGAGTGACGTCACGCGGCGTGCGCTGCACCGGCGGCGCCGGCCGCGGAGGGCCGGGACGACCGGGGCGGGACGGAGCCGCGGGACGGGGGCCGGGTACAGGGCGGGGGGTCGGCGCGGTACGGCCGCTGGCCGGCGTGGCGCGGGGACCCTGGGCACTCTCGTGAATCTGAGGCTCCTCGGGAATGAGAGGCATGAGCTGATATTTATCAAACGTTGGTGCGGCACGGGTGACCGGGTGGCACATCAGTGCGAGCGGAACCGTCAGAAATCGAAGCCGAGCTGGCCCTCGATCTCGGGAACGCTTCCCTCCACCCAGCTGCGGACCTTCTTGAGGTGCCGCCACTGAGGCAACGCATCAAGATACGCCCACGACAAGCGGTGGTGCGGGGTGGGCCCCCACTCCGCCAGTGCGGCCTTGTGCACGGGCGAGGGATACCCGGCGTTGTCCGCAAATCCGAAGTGTGCATGGTCGGCACCCAGTTCGGCCATCATTTTGTCGCGCTGAACCTTGGCTATCACCGACGCCGCCGCGACGGCCACACACGACTGATCACCCTTGATCACCGTGCGCACCTTCCAGGGGGCACCGAGGTAGTCGTGCTTCCCGTCGAGGATCACGGCGTCGGGGCGGACCGGCAGGGCGTCCAGGGCGCGGCCCGCGGCGAGCCGCAGCGCGGCGGTCATCCCCAGGTCGTCAATCTCCTCGGGGGAAGCATGCCCCAGCGCGTAGGCGGTCACCCATGTCCGAAGGGTCTCCGCCAGCTCGGTGCGCCGTTTGATCGTCAGCAGCTTGGAGTCGGTCAGCCCCTCGGGCGGGCGGCGGAGTCCGGTGACCGCCGCGCAGACGGTGACAGGTCCGGCCCACGCGCCGCGCCCCACCTCGTCGACACCGGCAATGACCTTCGCTCCGGTCGTGGCGCGCAGGGAGCGCTCGACGGTGTGAGTAGGCGGTTCGTACGGCATGGCGCCCTTAGCGTACGCCGCCGGGCGGGTCGGCCGACACCCCGGTCTCCCGTCCCGCCGGCAGGTCACCGGCGGGCGCCGTCAGGCTCCGTAGGGCCGCAGCAGCGGGAGCATCAGCCGGTCGATCATCTCCTCGAGATCCTGATCGCTCCATTCGCTGGCGCACATCTTCGAGCGGTACATCATCATGGCCGGGATGGCGTCGAAGACATAGCCGTTGGCCGCGTCCGCACGCACCTCTCCTCGCTCTATTCCGCGCGTGATGACCTCTCCCAGGAGCCGGACGGTCGGCTCCACCACCCCTCCGACGATCACTTCCTGGAAGCGCTCCGCGTGGATCTGATCGCACTCGTGAATCACCGAGCGCAGCGCCACGCCCGGCGGCGAGAACATGATCTGCCGCACCTGCCGGCACAGGGCGAGAAGATCCTCGCGCACGCTGCCGAGGTCCGGCGCCGTCTCGACCCTGGGCAGCCCGGCCACCAGCGCGTCCGCGACGAGGTCCTCCTTGCAGGGCCAGCGGCGGTAGACCGCGGCCTTGCCGGTCTGGGCGCCGGCGGCGACGCCTTCCATGGTCAGGCCCTTCCAGCCGACCTCGCCGAGTTGCTCCAGCGCTGCTTCGAGGATCGCGCGCTCCAGCACCACGCCGCGCCGACGAGGGGAAGCCGCTCGAGCGGGAGCAGCCGTCCAGCGCGAAGTAACCATCTGTGTCTCTCCAACAGGGGAAGCGGGGATTGCCGGGGGCAGGCGGTGCCGCGCTGCAGCAACAGGGGGACGCGACGCGGGGCACGAGATTAAGTGAACGCTTGCGTTCACTGTTGGGGACTCACTACCGTGGACGCGAAAGTGAACGCGATCGTTCACTAACGCCTTCAGGGGGGACCCATAGTGACGACCTCTCAGCTGCTGCAGGATCCAGAACCGGGCGTGGCCCGCCGGGAGGGGCATCCCGGCATCGCACTCACCGTCATCGCGGCCTGCCAACTCATGGTGGTACTCGACGCGACGATTGTGAACATCGCGCTCCCGCACATTCAAGACGCGCTCAAGTTCAGCACCACGGACCTGACGTGGGTGGTCAGCGCCTACACGCTCACGTTCGGCGGTCTGCTGCTGCTCGGTGCGCGCGCCGGTGACATCCTCGGCCGCCGCCGGGTGTTCATGACCGGCATCCTGTTGTTCACCTTCGCCTCCCTGCTGGGCGGTCTCGCCCAGGAGCCCTGGCAACTGCTGGCCGCGCGGGCCTTGCAGGGCGTGGGCGGCGCGATCGCCTCGCCCACATCGCTGGCACTGATCACCACGACCTTCCCCGAAGGCCCGGAACGCAACCGGGCCTTCGGTGTGTTCGCCGCCGTGTCCGCGGGCGGTGGCGCCATCGGCCTGCTCGCGGGCGGCATGCTCACGGACTGGCTCGACTGGCGGTGGGTGCTGTTCGTCAACGTGCCGATCGGCGTGCTGATCGCCGCTCTGGCCCCGTTGTACATCAGCGAGTCCCAGCGGCATCCGGGTCGCTTCGACATCACGGGGGCACTGACCTCGACGGCCGGGATGGCCTCGCTGGTCTACGGGTTCATCCGCGCTTCGGAGAACGGCTGGCGGGACGGCCTCACCCTCGGCTCGTTCGGCGCGGCCGTGGTGCTGCTGCTCGCCTTCGTCTTCACCGAGATATGGGCGAAGGAGCCGATCACCCCGCTCAGGATGTTCACGGACCGCAACCGCTGGGGAACGTACGTGATCATGCTGAGCCTCGCCGCCGCGATGTTCGGCATGTTCTTCTACATCGTGCTGTTCGTGCAGGACGTCCTCGGCTACAGCGCGATCAGGGCCGGCCTGGCCTTCCTTCCCGTGACGGTCGCGATCGCGGTCGGCGCGGGTCTGTCCCAGCGGTTCCTTCCCGCGCTCGGCCCCAGGCCGTTCATGATGACCGGCACGGCGCTCGTGGTGATCGGGCTGGTCTGGCAGACCTTCATCCGGCCGGACAGCTCCTATCTCGGCGGAGTGCTCGGGCCGATGCTGGTGTTCGGCTTCGGCATGGGCCTGAACTTCGTGACGGCCACGGTCACGGCGGTGTCCGGAGTCGCCCAGCACGAGGCCGGTGCCGCCTCCGGGCTCCTCAACGCCATGCAGCAGGTAGGCGGTTCGCTCGGACTGTCCATCCTGACGACCGTCTTCGGCTCGGCCGCCAAGGACGAGGCGAAGAAGCAGCTGCCGAAGTTCCTCACCGGCAGTTCGCCGGAACAGCAGGCACAGTTCGCCAAGACGCATCAGCTGCCCGCGCCCTGGGGACACGAGGTGCTGGCCCACGGCATCTCCACGTCCTTCGTGCCGGCCGCCGCCATGGCCGCAGTCGCGTTCCTCACCGCCTGGCTGGTGATCAGGGTGCGCAAGAGCGATCTCGACGCGCTCGCCGGCGTGGCGGGCCCGGGCATCGGCTGAGCCGGCGCGAGGCGCACGGAGCCATGGTCGGCCGGACCGCCACCCGGGGCCTGACGGCGCCGGCGGCGGTCCGGCCGTACGCCTCACGGCCGTCCGCGCCCGCCCGACCAGCAGAACAGTGACCAGCAGCAGAACCGGCATCCCGTACGCCATCCCCACACCCCCTCCGCCCCTTGCTCTTCACCTGCCCACCGCCCTGCCACCGAGAGGCAAAGGGTGCGACGGACATAGGAGGAACGGGCGGTGGTCACACAGAGTTCCCGCCGGATACGGAGAGTTCTGCGGCCCAGCGCACTGAGCGGTCAGAGTCCCGAGGGCACCCAGTCCGGCAGTGCTTCGGCGCGCTCCACCCAGTGCGCGGGCGGGGCCCCCGCCTTGCCGGAGGCGAGCACACCGCCCACGATCGCGCAGGTGGTGTCCATGTCGCCGCCCACTCCGGCCGTCGTCCAGAAGGCCGTCTCGTAGTCACCGAGGCTCCGCGCGGCGGACCAGAGAGCGAAGGGCACGGTGTCGTGGGCCGTCGTACGGCGTCCGCACCCGAGCACCGCGGCTACGGTGCCCGCGTCGCCGTAGTCGAGCATGTCCCGGGCGCGCCGGAGCCCCTGGCCGACGGCGCTCTTCGGCACCAGGGCGACGACGCCGTCGAGGAGGGCCTCGGGGCTGGGCGGGCCGTCCGGCGAGCCGGCCAGCGCCGCCGCGGCGGCCACGGCCATGGCGCCGACGACGGCCTCACGGTGCTGGTGGGTGGTGTACGCCGAGATCTCCGCCTGATGGGTCGCCTGCTCGGGATCGTCCGCGTACCACGCGCCCAGCGGCGCGATCCGCATCGCCGCACCGTTGCCCCAGGACCCCTGTCCGTTGAACAGCCCGGCGGCCAGTTCCCGCCAGTCCTGGCCCTCTCGGACGAGGCGCAGCAGACGGTTGACGGCAGGGCCGTAGCCCCGCTCGAAGTCGTGGTGCTCGGCGAAGGAGAAGGCCAGGGCGTCCTGGTCGATGCGGCCGTGGGCGGCGAGGACGGCGACCACGGAGCAGGCCATCTCGGTGTCGTCCGTCCACTGCCAGGGTCCTGCAGGCAGCTCGCGTCGCTTCAGCAGGGGGTAGTTCGCCGGGACGAAGAACTGGGAGCCCAAGGCGTCCCCCACGGCCAGTCCGCGCAGGCTGGCCAGGGCGCGCTCCAGGCGCCCCGAGGTCGAGGAATCAGCGGTCATCGCTCTGCCACTCTATCCGTTCACCCAGTACGGCACCGGTTTGCGCCAGCGCTCGAAGGGCCGGTCGAGCGTGTACTTGCCGTCCTCCCCGAGAACGAGCATCCGCACCTCGGCGTTCCCGGGATTTGACAGCGACTCGAATTCGGCGACCGTCCAGTGGAACCACCGCATGCAGAACAGGCGCATGGCGAGCCCGTGGGTCACCAGCAGGACGTTCGGCGGATGGTCAGGGGCCTCGAAGCTGCGGTACAGGCTCTCCAGGAAGCCGCCGACCCGGTCGTACACGTCGGCGCCCGACTCGCCTTGCGGGAACCGGAAGAAGAAGTGGCCGTACGCGTCACGGTAGGCCTTCTGCACGCGGACGTCGTCGCGGTCCTGCCAGTTGCCCCAGTCCTGTTCGCGCAGCCTCGGCTCCTCCCGGACGCGTATGAGGTCCGGGTCGAGATGGAAGGCGCGGAGTGTCTCGTGGGTCCGGCGGTACGGGGAGACGTACACGCTCAGGCGTTCCCGGCCGAAGAGCTCCCGGAGCTCCTTGCCGGTCTCCTCGGCCTGCCGCCAGCCGCGCTCGGTCAGCGCGAGAGCGTGGTCGGGCTCGCGCTCGTACACGGAGTCGTCGACGTTGCCCGTGGACTCGCCGTGCCGGACAAGGACGATGCGCCGTGGTCGTGCCATGCCAAAACCCTAGATCGAGCGACGGAAATCAACGCACTCGTGCGGGCTCATACAGCGTATGTCACACGAAACCCGCCCCCGAGGACCACTCCGGGCACCCGGGTAACGCTGGGTTTGAATTTCAAACTCGCACCCGGGCTTCACACCGTCCAGGACGGCTCCATCTCCACGATGTCGCCGGAGAGGGCCGCGACGTCGGCCTCGGTCTGGGCGCGCAGCGCGAGGCGTTCCACACGCTCGGTGCGGTACTTGCCGTGCTCGGCGGCCGACCGCCACATCGACAGGATCATGAACTCCTGCCCGGGCGCCTCGGCGAACATGCCGCGGATCATGCCGGGCGAACCGGCCATCGCGGGATTCCAGACCTTCTCCTGCATGAGGGTGAAGTGCTCGGCGCGCTCCTCGTGGATCCGGCACAGGGCCACGCGGATGAGATCGGCGTCGGTGAACCTCGGCTCGAAGCCCGTCTTCACATCGAAGCGGTACTCGAAGAGCTTGGCCTGGGCGTCCTTGAACGTGCCGGCCTGGGCGGACGCCAGCCGGTCGTGCGAGCGGGCCATGAAGGAGTCGTAGAAGGCGCGGCTCTCCCAGAAGGCGAAGATGTGCGCCACGCCCGGTCGCCGCCGGCTCCAGCCGCCCCCCTGCCCCCGGAATCCCGGCTCCCCCAGAAGCCCCGCCCATTTCCGCTGCCCCCGCTCGAACCCGCGGCGGTCCACCACGGTGCAGCGAATCCACTTGACCAGCACCGCGCCATCGTAAGGCCACGGGACGTGGCGTCGGTCACGCTCCGACGCACATCACCCGCGCACATGCCCACGCGCGCGTGGCACGATGAACAAGAGGCCCCTTCTCCGCGGGAGTTGGGGAACGAGGCAGCCACTGGGGGAAGGGGAAACCTGTTGACCGGCTTCAGCAAGGGAATGCGCGAGGTCGAGGTCGGACTCAAGTGGGACCCCAGTCCGGCGGGTCAGCCTCCGAGCGATCTGGACCTCGTCGCCGCGACCTTCGTTTCGGGCGACGCGTACGGCAGCCCGGCGTATGTGGTGCACTTCGACAGCCGCTCACCGGACGGCACGATCTTCCTCAACCGGGACAGCCCGGACGGCAAGGGCTTCGGCTGGGACGAGGTCATGACGCTGCAACTGGACCGGCTGGACGGCCGGTACGCGCGCGTGGTGGTCGGTGTCGTCATCCAGCAGCGCTACGGGCCCAGGACGTTCGCCCAGGTGCTGAACCCGGGTATGCGCATCCGGGAGGGCCGCTACACCGTGCTCGCCCAGGATGACTTCGGCTCGATCCCGGGTGCGACGGCCGCCACGATCGCCGAGTTCGTGCGGGACGAGGCCGGGGAGTGGGCCTTCCGTCCCGGCGTGCACGGCTTCGAGGAGGACCCGGCGGCCTTCACCCGCGTCATGGGCAGGGCCCAGCCCTAGCAGTAAGGGGCGCCGGCAATGGCCGGCGCCCCTTACTCTCACCTCATTTCACGACCGTCAGCTGCAGCCGCTGGTCGAGCCGCAGCCCTCGCAGATGTAGCAGGAACCGGCCCGCTGCATCTTCGTGCCGCAGGAGAAGCACAGCGGGGCGTCGGCCTGGATGCCCAGCTGCATCTCGACCAGTTCGGCGCTGGTGTGGGCCTGCTTCGGAGCGGGCTTGGCCGCCTCGGTCTCGGCCTTAGGCGTGGCGACCGCCTTCAGCTCCTGGGCGCGCGGCGCCGACTGGGCCAGGCCCTCGACGTCGACCTCGTCCTCGGACGGCTCGTAGGAACCGGTCTCCAGGTGCCGCTGACGCTCCTCGGCGGAGTGGATGCCGAGCGCGGAGCGGGTCTCGAAGGGCAGGAAGTCCAGCGCCAGACGACGGAAGATGTAGTCGACGATCGACTGGGCCATCCGCACGTCCGGGTCGTCCGTCATGCCGGCCGGCTCGAAGCGCATGTTGGTGAACTTCGAGACGTACGTCTCCAGCGGCACGCCGTACTGGAGACCGACGGAGACCGCGATGGAGAAGGCGTCCATCATGCCCGCGAGGGTCGAGCCCTGCTTGGACATCTTCAGGAAGACCTCGCCGAGACCGTCGTCCGGGTAGGAGTTGGCGGTCATGTAGCCCTCGGCGCCACCGACCGTGAAGGAGGTGGTGATCCCCGGGCGGCCCTTCGGCAGGCGCTTGCGGACCGGGCGGTACTCGACGACCTTCTCGACCTTGGGCTCGGCGGCGGGCTCCTCGGCCTTGTCCTCCGCGGGCTCCTTCTTCTTGGCGGACAGCGGCTGGCCCACCTTGCAGTTGTCGCGGTAGATCGCGAGCGCCTTGACGCCCAGCTTCCAGGCCTCGAAGTAGATCTCCTCGACCTCCTCGACGGTCGCCGTCTCCGGCATGTTGACCGTCTTGGAGATGGCGCCGGAGATCCACGGCTGGATCGCGGCCATCATGCGCACGTGGCCCATCGGGGAGATGGCGCGCTCACCCATGGCGCAGTCGAACACCTCGTAGTGCTCGGGCTTCAGGCCCGGGGCGTCGATCACATTGCCGTGCTCGGCGATGTGGGCGACGATCGCCTCGATCTGCTCCTCCTGGTAGCCCAGGCGGCGCAGGGCCTGCGGGACGGTGCCGTTGACGATCTGCATCGAGCCGCCGCCGACCAGCTTCTTGAACTTCACGAGCGCAAGGTCGGGCTCGACACCGGTGGTGTCGCAGGACATCGCGAGGCCGATGGTGCCGGTGGGGGCGAGGACGGACGCCTGGGAGTTACGGAAACCGTTCTTCTCACCGATACGCAGCACGTCCTGCCAGGCCTCCGTGGCGGCGGCCCACACCGGGGTGTCCAGGTCGTCCATGCGGACGGCCTTGCCGTTGGCGTCGGCGTGCTGCGCCATGACGCGGTTGTGGGCGTCGGCGTTGCGGGCGTAGCCGTCGTACGGGCCGACGACCGCGGCCAGTTCGGCGGAGCGGCGGTAGGCGGTGCCCGTCATCAGGGAGGTGATGGCGCCGGCGAGGGCGCGGCCGCCGTCGGAGTCGTAGGCGTGGCCGGTGGCCATCAGCAGGGCGCCGAGGTTGGCGTAGCCGATGCCGAGCTGGCGGAACGCGCGCGTGTTCTCGCCGATCTTCTGGGTCGGGAAGTCCGCGAAGCAGATCGAGATGTCCATCGCGGTGATGACCAGCTCGACGACCTTCTGGAAGCGCTCGGTCTCGAAGGACTGGTTGCCCTTGCCGTCGTCCTTCAGGAACTTCATCAGGTTCAGCGAGGCCAGGTTGCAGGACGTGTTGTCCAGGTGCATGTACTCGCTGCACGGGTTCGACGCGGTGATCCGGCCGGACTCGGGGCAGGTGTGCCAGTTGTTGATGGTGTCGTCGTACTGGATGCCGGGGTCGGCGCAGGCCCAGGCGGCCTCGGCGATCTTGCGGAAGAGCGCCTTGGCGTCGACCTCCTCGATGACCTCGCCGGTCATACGGGCGCGCAGGCCAAACTTGCCGCCCTCCTCGACCGCCTTCATGAACTCGTCGTTCACACGGACCGAGTTGTTGGCGTTCTGGTACTGGACGGAGGTGATGTCCTCGCCGCCCAGGTCCATGTCGAAGCCCGCGTCGCGCAGGACGCGGATCTTCTCCTCCTCCTTGACCTTGGTCTCGATGAAGTCCTCGATGTCGGGGTGGTCGACGTCGAGCACGACCATCTTGGCGGCGCGGCGGGTGGCGCCACCGGACTTGATGGTGCCGGCGGAGGCGTCGGCGCCGCGCATGAAGGAGACCGGGCCGGAGGCGTTGCCGCCGGAGGACAGCAGCTCCTTGGAGGAGCGGATGCGGGAGAGGTTCAGGCCGGCGCCGGAGCCGCCCTTGAAGATCATCCCCTCTTCCTTGTACCAGTCGAGGATCGACTCCATGGAGTCGTCGACGGACAGGATGAAGCAGGCGGAGACCTGCTGGGGCTGCGGGGTGCCCACGTTGAACCAGACGGGGCTGTTGAAGCTGAAGATCTGGTGCAGGAGGGCGTACGCCAGCTCGTGCTCGAAGATCTCGGCGTCGGCGGGCGAGGCGAAGTACTTGTAGTCCTCGCCGGCCTTCCGGTACGTCTTCACGATGCGGTCGATCAGCTGCTTGAGGCTGGTCTCGCGCTGCGGGGTGCCGACGGCACCGCGGAAGTACTTGCTGGTGACGATGTTGACCGCGTTCACCGACCAGAAGTCGGGGAACTCGACGCCACGCTGCTCGAAATTGACCGAGCCGTCGCGCCAGTTGGTCATGACGACGTCTCGGCGCTCCCACGACACCTCGTCGTACGGGTGTACGCCGGGGGTGGTGTGGATGCGCTCGACACGCAGCCCCTTGGTGGCCTTGGCGCCCTTGGCTCGGGAACCTCGTGCCGGACCGCTCGCCGTCTCTGTCATGCCGCCTCCCTGTACGGGCAAAAACGCCCTGAAGTGCCCCGATTGTTCCCGTGGCACGGTGTTCTGTCGTGTGTCGCGGGCACCCTCAGCTGCCACCCGCGACAGGTCTTCGTTGGCCGCCTTACGGCCGGAACCCGGCTCTCCTCCCGGATTCCGGCCCGCCGTCAGTCGGCGGCGTGAGCGGGCACGGGGACCTCGCCGGTCCCGCCCGGCCCGCGATCGTCTTCCTTGCTCCCCGTTCCCGCGTCTTCCTCGTCCGCGCCGGGGCCTCCCGTCGCCTCCCTCAGCTCCGCGATGGCGGCCTCGAAGTCCTCGAGCGAGTCGAACGCCCGGTAGACGGAGGCGAATCGCAGATAGGCGACGAGGTCGAGTTCCTGCAACGGGCCGAGTATGGCCAGCCCTACGTCGTGGGTGGTCAGCTCGGCGCTTCCGGTGGCCCGTACCGCCTCCTCGACCCGCTGGCCGAGCTGGGCGAGTGCGTCCTCCGTGACAGGCCGCCCCTGGCATGCCTTGCGCACGCCGTTGATGACCTTGGTCCGGCTGAACGGCTCGGTGACCCCGGACCGCTTGATCACCATGAGCGAGCACGTCTCCACGGTCGTGAAACGACGGGAGCAGTCAGGGCACTGGCGGCGCCTGCGGATCGACGTGCCGTCGTCGGTCGTACGACTGTCGACCACACGGCTGTCGGGGTGCCTGCAGAAGGGGCAGTGCATGATCTCCAACCCTCCTCACAGCAGACTCATCAACCTCACCGAGCCACAGGGGCCCCGCGAAGCAGCCCTAAGCATAGGCGATCGTGGAGCCGTCTCAGACCCGGGGGACCACAACTTCTGGGCTGCTGTAGCCATCCAACCACTAGATGTGGGGATTGGCTCATACATCGAGGCAGAATCGCGTGTCGCGCGGGGCCGCCGCGCACACCGGCTGCGAAAGGCCCGCCCAGGGACACGCGGGCCGCAGAACCGTATCGCTGTGCGGCTTACGGAGATACCGTGAGCGCCACACGGAGGACGCGTGGGACTCCGGCACAGAAGGGACCCGGAGCCGGGACGGCCGGGCTCCGGATGGCAGACTGGGGCCGCGACCCACGAGGTCGGCAACCCCGGCGGTGAAGAGTACAACAATGGGCGCTTTTGCCCGCCAGGTGGCGCGTCAGCAATACACCCAGACACATGATCGCGTCAGGTGAATCGCACTTTTTCACTCGAACGTGTGTTTGGCGCAACCTTTCGAAAGCAACTACCGTTGTGCAGCAGGGAGACCATCGAGAGGGGCCGACGTGACCACCACCGCAGACAGTGCCACCATCACCGCCCAGGACCGCTCCCAGGGCCGAGTCGAGGCGGTACACGTGATGAATGAAGCCACGAATCCCGAGGGGCCCAAGCGCTCCCTGCCAGGCCGACCTCCAGGCATCCGGGCCGACAGCTCCGGGCTCACCGACCGGCAGCGCCGCGTGATCGAGGTCATCCGCGACTCCGTACAGCGGCGCGGTTACCCGCCGTCCATGCGGGAGATCGGCCAGGCCGTCGGCCTCTCGAGCACCTCCTCGGTCGCGCACCAGCTGATGGCACTCGAGCGCAAGGGCTTCCTGCGCCGCGACCCGCACCGCCCGCGCGCGTATGAGGTGCGCGGCTCGGACCAGGCCGTGACCATGCAGCCCACGGACACCGCCGGCAAGCCCGCCGCGTCGTACGTCCCGCTGGTCGGCCGTATCGCCGCCGGTGGACCCATCCTCGCGGAGGAGTCCGTCGAGGACGTCTTCCCTCTCCCCCGCCAGCTCGTCGGCGACGGTGAACTCTTCGTCCTCAAGGTCGTCGGCGACTCCATGATCGAGGCCGCGATCTGCGACGGCGACTGGGTCACCGTGCGCCGCCAGCCGGTCGCCGAGAACGGCGACATCGTGGCCGCGATGCTCGACGGCGAAGCCACCGTCAAGCGCTTCAAGCGCGAGGACGGCCATGTCTGGCTCCTCCCGCACAACGCGGCCTACGAGCCGATCCCCGGCGACGACGCGACCATCCTGGGCAAGGTCGTCGCGGTACTGCGGCGCGTGTGACGCTGCGGGCGGGCCGTACGGCCGCTCGCTCCCTGACCGGGCCCCGGAACCCCTGCGCCGGTTCCGGGGCCCTGCCCTGTCCGGTCTGGCTCCCGGCACTCGCCGCATCGCGGGGCGGCCCGACCGGCGGACCGGCGGCGGTCGGGCGACCCCGCGATCACTTAGCGGTCTGCTGTGCCTCGGCCGCCTTCGCCGCCGCGTCGATCGCGGCGAGCGACTTGCGCACCTGGTTACGGTCCGTGGTGTACCAGAAGTCCGGCAGTGACGCCTTCAGATAGCCGCCGTACCGTGCGGTCGCCAGCCGCTGATCCAGTACGGCGACCACGCCCCGGTCTCCCGAGGCACGGACGAGCCGGCCGGCGCCCTGGGCCATCAGCAGGGCCGCGTGGGTGGCGGCCACCGCCATGAAGCCGTTGCCTCCCGCGTCCTCCACCGCCTTCTGCCGGGCGCTCATCAAGGGATCGTCGGGACGGGGGAACGGGATCTTGTCCATCACGACCAGCTGACAGCTCGGCCCCGGCACGTCGACGCCCTGCCACAAGGAAAGGGTGCCGAACAGACAGGTCTTCGGGTCGGCCGCGAAGTTCTTGATCAGTTCGCCGAGGGTCTCCTCGCCCTGGAGCAGGATCGGGAACTCGGGAATCCTCGAGCGCAGCTCCTCCGCCGCGAGCTGCGCGGCCCGCATGGACGAGAACAGCCCGAGGGTACGGCCGCCGGCCGCCTGGATCAGCTCGGTCAGCTCATCCAGCATGTCGGAGCGCTCCCCGTCTCGCGCGGGGCGCGAGAGGTGCCGGGCGACGTAGAGGATGCCCTGCTTGCGGTAGTCGAAGGGCGAGCCGACGTCGATGCCCTTCCACTTCGGCAGGTCCTGGCCCTCCATACCCTCGGGGCCGAGCCCCAGGGAGGCGCCCACGCCGTTGAAGTCACCGCCCAGCTTGAGGGTCGCCGAGGTGAGGACGACGGCGCGGTCGGAGAAGAGCTTCTCCCTGAGCAGTCCGGAGACCGACATGGGCGCGACCCGCAGGGAGGCGCCGAAGCGGTCGTGCCGCTCGTACCAGACGACGTCCCACTCCGAGCCGTTCAGGACCCGCTCCGCCACGTCGTGCACCGTCTCCACCGAGGCCAGTGCCTGCTTGCGGACCGCGTCCTCGTCCTGCACCGACTTGTCGCGGGTCGAGCCGAGCGCGGTGATGACCGTGCGCGCGGCGTCCCGCAGGGCCATCAGGGCATAGCCGAGATCTTCGGGGATCTCCTCCAGACTGCCCGGCAGGGCCAGCTCCATCAGCCGCTCGAAGCCCTCGGCGGCGGTCTGCAGCTGGTCGGCGGCCTTCTCGTTGACGAGCTTGGCGGCGCGGCGCACCGCCCGGTTGACCTGGCCGGGCGTGAGCTCGCCGGTCGCGACGCCGGTGACGCGGGAGACGAGTTCATGGGCCTCGTCCACGATCAGCACCTCGTGCTGCGGCAGCACGGGTGCGCCCTCGATGGCGTCGATGGCGAGCAGCGCGTGGTTGGTGACCACGACGTCGGCGAGCTTGGCACGCTCCCGGGCCATCTCCGCGAAGCACTCGGCGCCGTAGGCGCACTTCGACGCGCCCAGGCACTCCCGAGACGACACGGAAATCTGCGCCCAGGCACGGTCCGACACGCCCGGAGTGAGGTCGTCCCGGTCGCCGGTCTCCGTCTCGTCCGACCAGTCCCGCAGCCGCAGAAGATCCTGGCCGAGCTTGCTGGTGGGCGCGGCGGCCTCGAACTGGTCGAAGAGACTGTCCTCCTCGTCCTGGGGCATGCCCTCGTGCAGGCGGTGCAGGCAGAGATAGTTCGACCGGCCCTTGAGCATCGCGAACTCCGGGCGGCGGCGCAGCAGCGGGTGCAGGGCCTCCACCGTGCGCGGCAGGTCGCGCTCCACGAGCTGGCGCTGCAGCGCGAGGGTGGCCGTGGCGACGACCACCCGTTCCCCGTGCGCGAGCGCCGGCACCAGATAGCCGAGCGACTTGCCGGTGCCGGTACCGGCCTGGACCAGCAGGTGGGATCCGTCGTCGATCGCCTCGGCGACCGCTTCGGCCATGGTCACCTGGCCGGGGCGCTCCGTGCCGCCCACAGCGGTGACAGCGGCGTGCAGGAGTTCGGGGAGTGAGGGCTTCGTCATAGCCCGACCACCCTACGGCCCGGCACTGACAAACGGGCGACCAAGACGGGGAGGGAGGGCGGGATCACGGCCGGGCTCCTGGATGGGTGAGTGGGTGGATCAGGCAGTGGATGAGCGGGGGGACGAGAGAGTGGTGGTGGGCCGAAGAAAATTTCTGGGATCGGCGGGAACTCGCCCGGCACGCCAGTCGTACTACATGTGACAGCGCGCTCACGCAGCGCTACAGGACATCGCGCAGGACCCGGTCCCGGATCATGAGGGCGGCCCGCTTGACGGGTAGGTCGACCTCGTCCGCGAACCGGAATCCCGCGCTCAGGAACGCTGCGACGGAGGGGGTGTTGCGAAGATCGGGTTCTGCTACGACCCGTGCGCACGCGGGGCGCCGGTCCAGGATCAGGTCGGCCACGGCCCGCAGCAGAGCAGAGCCCACGCCCCGCGCTCGGTCCGCGGCTTCGCCGACGAGGAGATGGATGCCGGTGTCGTGCGGCCGGGCCGGGTAGTGGCGGGCCAGTGGATCCAGGTCCGCCCGGTAGATCTCCCAGTAGCTCATCGGTGTGCCGTCCAGTACGCCGAGGCAGGGCACGCTGCGTCCGTCGCCGTCGAGTTGCGCGCGCAGATGCTCCTCCGTCCGGTTCGGGGGCCCGGCCAGCTCCCAGAATTCCGCGACGGCGGGGTCGTTCATCCAGCGATGGACGAGCGGCAGGTCGTGATCGATACGCACAGGAACGAGGTGGAAGGAGCCGACGCGAGTGACCACCGGACCCCACGTGTGGAGCCGGCCCAGGAGATAGCCGGTGCCTCCGGCGAGGAGCGCGAGGAAATCGGTGGGCAGATGCAGGTCCAGCGTTTCCTCGCAGTCCCCGTCGTCGTCCTCGATGGCGAAGCCCGCGAAGGGGGCACTCCGGCTGCCCGTTCGGTCCGCGGCGGGGCCGCCGGAGGCCTGGTGAGCAGGCGCGCCCGCGTGGGTGGGGGCGCCGGGACGGGCAGGGCCGGGGCCGGCGTTCGCGTCGGTGGGAGGCATGGTGCGCTCCTCTCAGGAGACGAGGTGGGTCATGTTCCTCGGCAGGGCGGGGAGACGGTTCGATTCGCTCAGGAATGAAGGGGGTTGGCGATGGTGACGTAGACGGACTGGGTGTCGACCGGGCCGACGAGTTCGTCCAGGCCGTGCAGCCGGGTCAGCAGGTTGGCCTTGCAGCGCAGCACGGGTGAGTCGAGCAGGTGCCGTGGCAGGGGGGTGCGCAGTGCTGCGGGTCCCGCGGCGACCTCGCTGAGGAAGCGGCGGAAGCACGCGAGGAGGAGCCGCTCGTCGGCGAGGCGTTGGGAGCCGAATGCGCCGATCAGGCCCAGCACGTTGTTGACGGCGAGGTAGTAGGCGAAGCGTTCGTCGGTGACCTCGTCGGAGACGAAGGTGTCGCTGCGCTCGCCGAGGCCTGGCAGCCGGGCATCCAGCTCGGCCCGCCGGGACTCGCGGAAGTAGTAGCCCTGGTTGTCGCGGTAGCGGCCGCCGACGGGCCAGCCGTAGCCGTCGAGCAGGAGCAGGGTGTTCTGCTGGTGGGCCTCGAGGGCGATGCCGGCCTCGCTGTCCAGCCACAGCACGGGGCGGACGACCTGCTCCAGGTAGCGGAGGAACCACTCCACGGCAACGGCTCCGACCGGTCGGCCGGTGCGGGCGGCGAGCCTTTCCACGAGTTCGGCCAGCCGTGAACGCATGGGCCAGGCCGTCGGCGGCGTCGAGGAGTCGGCGCCGTCGGGGACGGGCCGGGGCGAGACGAATCCGGCGACACAGCCGACGTTGTCGGTCGGGGTGAACGGGTTGTGCCTGATCACCACGTCCAGTCCGGGCACCGGCCGGCCCTCTGGGTCGTCGACGGCGAGCCACGCCGGGTCACGGACGATGTCGAAGCCGGGGTGCGCGGCCTGCCACTGCTTGAACAGGCCGGAGCGCAGGAGCCGGTGGACCTCGACTCCCCGATGGAGTTCCTTGCGCAGGTTCTCGCGGCGGGAGTTGGTGAGGCGCAGGCCCAGCGACAGCTTGAGCATCGCGGGGGCGCCGGGCCGGTGGACCGTGCGTACGGAGGAGGTGGGATGCCAGGGGGCGCCGAGGGGGCCGAGGTCGCGCAGGAGGCCGGAGTCGAGCAGGGCGCCGACGGACTCGCGGTGGCGCAGATCACGGGCCTGCCAGGGGTGCAGGGGCAGGGCGGCGTAGCCGTCGGGCAGCGGAAGGCCAATCTCGGCGAGGCGTCGGGTGAGGTGGCCGGCCGGCACGGGTCGGCCGCGTTCGGTCCAGGCCGAGTCGGTCGCGAGGAGAGAGGAGGCGACAGCCATCCAGTGCAGCGGGAAGGAGCCGCGCAACTCCGGTGAGTAGAGGCAGGTTTCTGCCTCGGTCAGGCCTTCCCGGCTCTTGGGAGTCGGGTGCAGGGGGTGTCCGAGGACGAGCGCCTGCTCGGCGGAGAGGAAGAGGTCGGGGACATCGGTGGGGTGCTCGCGCCGCTCGCGGAGGAAGGTCGCGGTGCGGCGGAGGGAGTCGGCCACCCTGGCCACGAGGTCACCGCCGTCGCCGGGATCCGCGGTGCCCGGACGAGTCTCTGTGCCGGACGTGGCGCTCGTGTCACCGGCCGCCTCCCGGGTGAGCAGCGCCGCCAGGGTGACGGCGTCGACGGCGGGGGCGGTGTCGGGGGCGTTTGCCAGGCGCGGTGGGCCGAAGCGGTGCGTGCCCGTGGGGGACCAGTAGCGGACCGGCACGAGCAGGCAGGTGCCACTGGCCGGAAGCGGGAGGCGCAGGGTGCCGGCGGTCGGGGCGGCGGGGGCTGTCTCACGGACCCAGCACCGCAGAAGGTTCTCCACGGTGGCCGCCTGGGCCGCGGTGCGCGGGTCGGGATGCTCCAGCAGGTCGGCGCCCGGCTCGGTGACTCGGGTGAGATCAGCGGTGCGGCGCTTCTGCTGGGGAACCGACTCGACGAGCGGCACCGGAGAGGCCGGGGCGCCGGAGTCTCCCTGTTCGTCGGGAGCGCCGGAGCTGCCGTCGGGAGTGGGGCTGGCGTTCATGACGGCTCCTCGTGGCTGGCTGGGGAGGTGCGGGGCTCGTGCCGTCGCTCGGGCGGTGTTCCTGCGCGGCCGGCGGTTGCCTCGGCGGTGTCGGCGGTTGCCGCGGCCGAGGACCAGGCCGGTGGGGAGAGCGGGCGTGCACGAGTGGGTTGTGGATGTGACAGGGGTGGCCGGCTTCGGCCTGAAGGTCCTTGAGAGGAGGTGAATTTGGATGGGGAAGGCAAGCGGTCCGAGGGCTGGGGCGGGCGTCGGGAGCCGGGCGGTGCGGGCGCGGGTCTCAGCCCGCGCGCTGGGCAGGGCCGTGGTGTGGACGGCGGTGTGGGCCGTGCTCCTCGTAGGCGCGGGCCACCGCGGCCACCGCGTCCGCGAGGCGGTCCAGCACGGCCATGGCCTGCTCGTCGCTGATCGTGAGCGGGGGCAGCAGCCTGACCACGGCCGAGTGCCGGCCGCCGAGTTCGACGATCAGACCGCGGTGGAGGCATTCCCGCTGGACGGCCACGGCGAGTTCGGGCGAGGCCGGGTACGGGGCGCTGGCGGGGTCCGGGCAGACGGATTCCGGGACGACGGATTCCGGGACGGTGGGTTTCGGGCCGGTGGGCGTGGGGTGGTCGTGGGGCTCGGATCCGGTGCCTTCCGGGTTCACCAGCTCCACCCCGATCATCAGCCCACGCCCCCGCACCTCACCGACGCACGCGAACGTGTCGGAGAGCTCCCTGAGTTGGTCCAGCATGCGGGCGCCGAGTTCGGCGGCTCGTGCGGCGAGGCCGTTCTCCCGGACGTAGGCGAGGGTCGCGGTGCCTGCGGCCATGGCGAGCTGGTTGCCTCGGAAGGTTCCCGCGTGGGCGCCGGGCGGCCAGACGTCGAGGTCGTCCCGGTAGACGATCACGGCCAGCGGGAGGCTGCCGCCGATGGCCTTGGACAGGACCATGACGTCGGGGGTGATGCCGCTGTGGTCGACGGCCCAGAAGGCACCGGTCCTGCCCACTCCGGTCTGGATCTCGTCGGCGATCAGCGGGACGGACCGGTCCGCGGTGAGCTGTCGCATACGGCGCAGCCAGTCGTCCGGTGCCGGGATCACCCCGCCCTCGCCCTGGACGGGTTCCAGGATCATCCCGGCGGGCAGGGGAACGCCCGACTTGGGGTCGTCGAGGAGGGACTCGGTCCAGCGGGCGGCGAGTTCGGCGCCGCGCGGCCCGCCGACGCCGAAGGGGCAGCGGTAGTCCTGGGGATAGGGCAGGCGGGCGACCTGCACGTCGCGGGCGTCGCCGGAGACGGCCAGGGCGCCGGCGGTCATGCCGTGGTAGGCGCCGGTGAAGGCGAGGATGCCGGTGCGGCCGGTGGCCGCGCGGACCAGTTTGAGGGCGGCCTCGACGGCGTCGGTGCCGGCCGGCCCGCAGAACTGGACGCGGGCACGGTCGGCGAGGCCAGGAGGGAAGGTGCGGAACAGCTCGGTGATGAAGGCGTCCTTGACGGGGGTCGCCAGGTCGAGGACGGAGAGGGGCGCGCCGGAGTCGAGGACCCTGCGGATGGCTTGCAGCACGACCGGATGGTTGTGTCCGAGGGCGAGGGTGCCGGCCCCGGACAGACAGTCCAGGTAGCGGCGGCCGTCGGCGCCCTCGATGGTGAGCCCGCGAGCCCGGACCGGGACGATGGGCAGGGCCCGGGCGTAGGTGCGGGCGGAGGATTCACGCGCCGACTGACGTCTGAGGATCCCCTCGTGCAGCGCACGCGCTTGCCCGGGCATGCCCCCGGCCATCGACTCCGTAACGGCCACGGCTCGCTGTCCTCCTGGCTGTCCACAGGCGTGTTGGTCGGCGGGGACCGGGTGCAGGCAGCTGGCCCCCCACCGCTACAACCGCGAAGGGTTCGACGGGTTACGGTTTCACCCAAGATCATTACCGGGACGGGAAGGCGGCACGCGCGGTGCGCGATAGCCGGGGGGCCGTCCGGCGGCAGAACGCACGGGTCGGTGGGGCGAAGACCGCCCGGGGGCACAACGCACGGATCCGTGGGGCGAAGATCGCCCGGCGGCACAACACACGGATCCGTCGGGCGAAGACTGCCCGGGGGCATAACACACGGGACGGTAAAGGGAAGACCGCCCGGCGGCGTAGCACACGGGACCGTGCAGCGAACACCGCCCGGCGGCACAACACACGGGACGCTGAGGCGAACACCGGCGGCCGGAAGGGCAGGGGCGGCTGTCGGGCGTGGGCGGCGGGCCGGAGGGCGGCCTCGGCGCCGGACTCGCCCGCCCCGAAGGCACTGGCCTGATGACGCCCGCACCGGTGAGTGAACGTCAAATCGGGCAATCCGTGGATGACGGGCCTGGTCAGACGGCTTGTAGCCGAACCGTTGCCGTTCCGGCGGCAGTCCCCCACAGCGAGCGCATAGTGTGTGATGCCGTTCCTAGACGGTCGTGAGACCGGCATGAACTCCCCATGAGTTCACGGCCGGTGGCACGGCCGAAGCGCCGAGTACCTTCATTCAGGGGGAGTCAGAGCATGCGATCCATACGGCCGTCGTTCACCGTTCGGCGAGGGAGTGGCCCCCGCCGGACCTCCCCCGCACTGGCGGCGGTCGCCCTCGCCTCGGTGCTGGCGCTGACCGCCACCGCCTGCAACGGCGACGACACGGCCGACGGCAAGCCGAGCGCCTCGGCGACCGCGGCCAGTGGCGGCGACGGCAAGATCAAGATCCCGGACGACCTCAAGCAGAGGCTGAAGGAACACGGGATCGACATCGACAAGTGGAAGAACGGCGCCTGGAAGAACTGGAACAAGCAGGACTGGCTGCGCGAGGCCAACGACTTCATCAACCCGATCATCAAGGGTCTGTGGGACCCCGACCGGATGCGTCACGCAAACGACCCCAACAAGGGTGTCCACGACAACGACATCTCCGGTGACCAGGGCGTGACGGACCCGACCCCGCAGCCGGTGAAGGCCCAGGCGGTCGTGCCGCCGTACCACACCAACGCGGCCACCTCGGGCAAGGTGTTCTTCGACTCGCCCGAGGGTCACATGGTGTGCTCGGGCACGGTCGTGGAGGACCCCGCGCACCCGGGCAAGTCCAACCTGGTGTGGACGGCGGGGCACTGTGTGCACGCCGGCAAGAACGGCGGCTGGTACCGCAACATGGCCTTCGTGCCGTCGTACAACAACTCCGGCAAGTCGGTTGCCCAGTTGCAGAACGCCAGCCGGTCCGAGATCGCGCCGTACGGCGTCTGGTGGGCCGATGGGGCGCGTACCTCGCAGCAGTGGATCGACCAGGGCGGTGAGAGCGGCGGCAACGGTGCGCCGTACGACTTCGCGGTGATCCACGTGACCCCGGAGCAGGGCAACGGCGGCAAGTCGCTGGAGGAGACGGTCGGCGGGGCGCTGCCGGTGAACTTCGACGCGCCGGCGGTGCCGAAGGTCAGCAGCATCACCGCGTCCGGCTACCCGGAGGCGGCTCCGTTCGACGGTCAGCTGCTGTACCAGTGCAAGGACAAGCCGGGCCGGCTGTCCATCAACCAGTCGGACCCGACGATGTACCGGATCGGCTGCACGATGACGGCTGGTTCCTCCGGCGGCGGCTGGGTGGAGACGGGTGCCGACGGCAAGCCCGCGCTCGTGTCCAACACGTCCATTGGTCCGGTGACCTCGGGATGGCTTGCCGGTCCTCGGCTGGGTCCGGTGGCCAAGGATGTGTACGCGTCGGTGAGCAAGAAGTTCGCCGGGCAGTAAGGGCGGCAAGCTTGGACGTCTCGCCATAGGGGTGCTGTGCGCCGGCGGCAGACTGTCGTCTGCGGCTGTTCGCGCACACGTGGCGAAGCCGCATGTTGACACGGCCCTGCGCCCCTGACGGAGTGCACGAAGGCCCGCCCCCTCGTACAGAGGGAGCGGGCCTTTTGGTGCAGCCGTGGGTCAGGCCGCTGAGACCGGGGTGTACGGCGCCAGGTCCGCTGCCAGTTCCTCGTGCACCCGGACCTTGAGCAGGGTGCCCTCCGCGGTGTGCTCCTCGGAGATCACCTCGCCCTCGGTGTGGGCGCGGGCGACGAGCTTGCCGTGCGTGTACGGCACGAGCGCCTCGATCTCGACCGAGGGACGGGGCAGCTCGTTGTCGATCAGGGCGAGCAGCTCGTCGATGTTCCGGCCGGTGCGGGCCGAGACGGCGATGGAGCGCTTCTCGACCCTGAGCAGCCGCTGGAGGACCAGCGGGTCGGCCGCGTCCGCCTTGTTGATCACGACGATCTCGGGCACGTCGGTGGCGCCGACGTCCCGGATCACCTCGCGCACGGCGGCGAGCTGCTCCTCCGGGTTCGGGTGCGAGCCGTCCACCACGTGCAGGATCAGGTCGGAGTCGCCGACCTCCTCCATGGTGGAGCGGAACGCCTCGACCAGGTGGTGCGGCAGGTGCCGGACAAAACCGACGGTGTCCGCCAGCGTGTACAGCCGGCCGCTCGGGGTCTGGGCCCGGCGGACGGTCGGGTCCAGGGTCGCGAACAGGGCGTTCTCGACCAGGACGCCGGCGCCCGTGAGGCGGTTGAGCAGGGAGGACTTGCCTGCGTTGGTGTAGCCCGCGATGGCGACGGACGGCACCTTGTTGCGCCGGCGCTCCTGGCGCTTGACCTCGCGGCCGGTCTTCATGTCCGCGATCTCCCGGCGCATCTTCGCCATCTTCTCGCGGATCCGGCGCCGGTCCGTTTCGATCTTGGTCTCACCGGGGCCACGCGTGGCGAGGCCGCCGCGACCGCCACCCATCTGCCGGGACAGGGACTGACCCCAGCCGCGGAGCCTGGGCAGCATGTACTGCATCTGCGCGAGCGCGACCTGCGCCTTGCCCTCGCGGGACTTGGCGTGCTGGGCGAAGATGTCCAGGATCAGGGCCGTACGGTCGATGACCTTGACCTTGACGACGTCCTCCAGCTGGATCAGCTGGCCCGGGCTCAGCTCACCGTCGCAGATCACGGTGTCCGCGCCGGTCTCGAGCACGATGTCCCGCAGCTCGGCGGCCTTGCCGGAGCCGATGTAGGTGGCCGCGTCGGGCTTGTCGCGCCGCTGGATCACGCCGTCGAGCACGAGCGCGCCCGCGGTCTCCGCGAGGGCGGCCAGCTCTGCGAGGGAGTTCTCGGCGTCCTGCGAGGTGCCGGTGGTCCACACTCCGACGAGCACGACCCGCTCCAGGCGGAGCTGTCGGTACTCGACCTCGGTGACGTCCTCCAGCTCGGTGGACAGGCCCACCACGCGGCGCAGGGCCGCGCGCTCGGAGCGGTCGAACTGGTCGCCGTCCCGCTCGCCGTCGATCTCGTAGCTCCAGGCGACGTCCTCTTCCATCAGGGCATCGGCCCGAAGACCTTCGGGATAGGCGTGCGCGAGGCGCTTGGTCTCCTGGGAAGGGGAAGAAGAGGAGGTCATTGGATCCTTACGTCGATGGGATGCCGTTGCGGCGTCGGTGGCGCGGCCCTGCGGGACCGCGTGTATGTCTCAACGTACGAGTGCCCCGGGAGATTCCCGTGTCCCGTCCCGCCCGACCCGAAGATGGTCGCACGAGGCGGCTCGCCCCGTCACCGTGTTATCGCGCGCCCGCGGTGCCCGGGCTCTCGCCAGGCCGCCAACCGTCCGGCTTCACGGCCCCGGTTTCACCGCACACTCCCCGGCCTCACGGCCCCGGCCGCACCGCGCGCTCCCGGCCTCACGGCCCCGGTTTCACCGCGCGCTGCCCGGCTTCCCCGCACCGCCGCCGTGAGCCGCGGTGTGGCCGTGCGCGGCGCGGCCCGCGGGTCCGGCGGCCTTGGCCGGGGCCAGGGGCTTCCAGTCCGGGTGGCCCGGCATCGGCGGGGTCTTCTCGCCGTACAGCCAGTCCTTGAAGAAGCCGGTCAGGTCGCGGCCGGAGACCGCCGAGGCCAGCTGCACGAAGTCGGCGGTACCGGCGGTGGAGTCCCGGTGCTCGCTGACCCAGACGCGCTCCAGCCGTTCGAAGGCCGGCCGGCCGATCTCCTGGCGCAGGGCGTAGAGGACCAGGGCCGCGCCGTCGTACACGCTGGGCCGGAAGATGCCGATCTTCTGGCCCGGGGCGGGCGGCTTGGGCCGGGCCGGCGGACCGCCCGCCTGGCGCCAGCGGTCGGAGGCGCCGTAGGCGGCCTTCATCCGCTCCTCCATGGGCCGGTGCGCGGTCTCCTGGGCGTACAGCTCCTCGTACCAGGTGGCGTGCCCCTCGTTCAGCCAGACGTCGGACCAGGTGCGGGGGCTGACGCTGTCGCCGAACCACTGGTGGGACAGCTCGTGCACCATGATCGACTCGACGTACCACTTCGGGTACGCGGGCTCGGTGAACAGGTTCTTCTCGAAGAGCGAGAGGGTCTGTGTCTCGAGTTCGAACCCGGTGGAGGCCTGGGCCATGAGCAGGCCGTACGTCTCGAAGGGGAACGTCCCGACCTTGCTCTCCATCCAGGCGATCTGCCCGGGCGTCTTGGCAAGCCACGGTTCGAGGGCCTTGGCGTCGGAGCCGGGCACGACGTCGCGCACCGGCAGCCCGTGCGGTCCCTCGCGGCGCAGCACGGCGGAGCGGCCGATGGACACCTGGGCGAGTTCGGTGGCCATGGGGTGCCGGGTGCGATAGGTCCAGGTGGTGGTACGGCCGGCCCGGTCCGCTCCGGCGGGCAGGCCGTTGGCGACGACGGTGTAGCCGTTCGGGGCGGTGACGTGGAAGGTGAACAGCGCCTTGTCGGACGGGTGGTCGTTGCATGGGAAGACCAGGTGGGCGGCGTCGGCCTGGTTGGCCATGGCGAGACCGTCGGTGGTGCGCACCCAGCCGCCGTCCTGGTTCTTGGCGGCGACGGGATCGCTGGTGTGCCGCACCGTGATCCGGGTCCAGCTGCCCTCCACCAGGGGGCTCTCCGGGGTGACGACCAGGTCCTCGCCGGTGCTGGTGAAGGACGCCGGACGCCCGTCGACGTCGACCGACCGCACGGTGCCGTGCGCGAAGTCGAGGTTGATCCGGTCCAGGTCGGCGGTGGTCCGGGCGTCGATGGTGGTGACGGCCTGGAGGGGTTTGTCGTTGCTGCCGGGATAGGTGAGGGACACGTCGTACGACGCCACGTCGTAGCCGGGGTTGCCCAGGTACGGGTAGAGCCGGTCGCCGATGCCGAGCGGCTCGGCCTGGGCCGCGGCGGCGAGGAGGCAGACGGAGACGGCGGAGGCGAGCAGCGCCGCCTTCTGATGCCGGGAGATCCGGGGCCGGGTGCGGAGCCGGGTGGTCCTGGACCGGACGGTACGGGGCTCGGCGCCGGACTGGGTGGTACGGGGCTCAGCGGCGCCGGACCGGGCGGTACGGGGCTCGGCGGGGCCGGACCGGGCGGTACGGGGCTCGGCGGGGCCGGACCGGGCGGTACGGGGCTCGGCGGGGCCTGGCTGGACGGTGCGGGTGTGGGAGCGGGCGTGCGGGTCGACGCGGGGGTTGAGCGGCATGGACCACCGCTACCAGTGCGCTTCCGCGCCACGACGACGACTCGCGTCCGGCCCACCCGAACGGGTTTCGTCCGAAGGGCCTTCTGATCCAAGTCCGGCGGGCCTTCAGGTCAAGCGCCCAGCGCGCCTCGGATCAACACTCCCGGGCTTGCGATCAATCAACCGGCGCCCTTCCCTCCATACCGGCGGCCCCAGCATCCCGGAGGCAGCACCGGGCAAGCCCCCCGCCCCCGCCGGTGGTCCTCAGTCCCCCTGCGTCTGATGCTGGGCGCGGGCCACGTCGTACACGCCCGGGACGTCGCGCATGGCGCGCATCACGGACGGGAGGTGGGCCGCGTCGGGGAGCTGGAGGGTGTAGGTGTGCCGGACCCGCTGCTGGCTGGGCGGTTCCACGGTCGCCGAGACGATGTCGGCGCCCGCCGAGGAGATCGCCTCGGTGAGGTCGGCGAGCAGATGGGGGCGGCCGAACGATTCAGCGACCAGGGTGACCCGGCACTCTGTGGTGTCCCCCCAGCGCACGCCGATCTCCGCGCGCCCCTTGCTCTTCATGTGCGCCACCGCGGCACACTCCACCCGGTGCACGGTCACCACTCCCCCGCGTACCGCGAACCCGGTGATCTCGTCCGGCGGCACGGGCGTACAGCACCCCGCGAGCCGTACGGAGGTGTCCGGCCGGTCCACGAGGACGTCGGGGCGCCGGAGGCGGGCGGGGTCGGCCCCCGGCGCCGGAGCGGCGCCGGCGCGCGCACTGGTCAGAGGGCGTTGCGCGGCATCAGCGCGCACGCCGGTCGCGGGGCGTTGCGCGGCGGTGTCCTCGCCCGGTTCGGTGCGGGGGTCGGACGCCTCCTCCGTCCCGGCGCCGCCGCCGGGGTGCGTGGCCAGCCAGCGCTGGATGGCGATGCGGGCCGCCGGGGTGTGGGCGTGCTCCAGCCATTCGCGGGAGGGCTCGGAGGCGGGGTCCTGGCCCATGAGGAGCTGGACGGTGTCGCCGTCCTTCAGGACGGTGCTGAGGGTGGCCAGGCGGCCGTTGACGCGGGCGCCGATGCAGGCGTGCGCGTCCTCGCCGTACTGGGCGTAGGCGGCGTCCACACAGGTGGCGCCCTCGGGCAGGCCGAGGGTGCCGCCGTCGGGGCGGAAGACGGTGATCTCGCGGTCCTGGGCGAGGTCCTCGCGCAGGGTGGACCAGAAGGTGTCGGGGTCGGGTGCGGCCTGCTGCCAGTCGAGGAGGCGGGAGAGCCAGCCGGGGCGGGTGGGGTCGGCACGCTCGCCGTCGGTCGGGGCATCGGAGGCGGAGGCGTCGGAGGCCGCGGCGTACGGGTTGCCGAGGGCGACGACGCCGGCCTCGGCGACCTTGTGCATCTGGTGGGTGCGGATGAGGACTTCGACGACCTGCCCGTCGGGGCGGGCGACGGCGGTGTGCAGCGACTGGTACAGGTTGAACTTCGGTACGGCGATGAAGTCCTTGAACTCCGAGACGACCGGCGTCATACAGGTGTGCAGTTCGCCGAGGACGCCGTAGCAGTCGGCGTCCTCGTTCACCAGCACCAGCAGGCGGCCGAAGTCGGTGCCGCGCAGCCGCCCGCGTTTGCGGGCGACGCGGTGGACGGAGACGAAGTGGCGGGGGCGGATGAGGACTTCGGCCTGGAGGCCGGCCTCGCGCAGCACCCCGCGCATCTCGTCGGCGACCTCCGCGAGCGGGTCGTCGCGGCGGGCGGCGTTCTCGGCGATCAGTTCGCGGGTGTGCTCGTACTCCTCGGGGTGGAGGATGGCGAAGACCAGATCCTCCATCTCGGTCTTCAGGGCCTGCACGCCGAGGCGTTCGGCGAGCGGGATGAGGACGTCGCGGGTGACCTTGGCGATCCGCGCCTGTTTCTCGGGGCGCATCACGCCGAGGGTGCGCATGTTGTGCAGGCGGTCGGCGAGTTTGATCGACATCACCCGCACGTCGCTGCCGGTGGCGACGAGCATCTTGCGGAAGGTCTCCGGCTCGGCGGCGGCGCCGTAGTCGACCTTCTCCAGTTTCGTGACCCCGTCGACGAGATAACGGACCTCCTCGCCGAACTGTTCCCGCACCTGATCGAGCGTCACATCGGTGTCCTCCACGGTGTCGTGGAGCAGGGAGGCGGTCAAGGTCGTGGTCTCGGCGCCGAGTTCGGCGAGGATCAGGGTCACCGCGAGCGGGTGGGTGATGTACGGCTCGCCGCTCTTGCGCATCTGGCCGCGGTGCGAGGACTCCGCGAGGACGTAGGCGCGGCGCAGCGGGTCGAGGTCGGCGTCGGGGTGGTGGGCGCGGTGTGCCTCCACGACGTGGCTGATCGCGTCGGGCAGCTTGCCGCGGACGGCGGGGCCGAGCAACGCGGCCCGGCCGAGCCTGCGCAGGTCGATCCGGGCCCGGGATTTCCTGCGGTCCGCCCTGGGCACCGCGGGGGCGGTGGCCGCCGCGGACGCCGTGGGCGCTACCGGGCCAGGACTCGCGGGGTTCGTGGCCTCCGCACTCATGGGCACCTCCGGCTCGTGGACCGGCGGACGGGGCCCCAGGGCGTACGCGGCTCAGGGATGGCGACGTTCCCCCGTCCGTGCCGGTGCTTGATGCTATCGAGCCCACCACGTGCGACCGACCGCCTCTCGCCGAGCGTGAAACGGATCACCCATTCGAGCGAAGACATCGATGTTTAGGATTTGCGCCAACCGTCGTGGGGTCAGCCGTGGTTCCCCTCACCCCCGGTCAACGGAAACCGCTGATCGGGGAGCTGAGGGCGTCTTTCCGGCTGGTCGCGCCGGATCAGCGCAGGGCGCTTTCCAGCCAATCTCCGTCGATCTCGCCCTCGGCGACGATCACGGCGGGTCCGGTCATCTCGATCTCGCCGTCGGGCCGTTCGGTGATGGTCAGACGGCCGCCGGGCAGGTCGACGGTGTACGTGACGGGGGTGCCGGTCACCGCGGGGTCGGCGCCGTCGCGGCGGGCCGTGGCCACGGCGACCGCGCACGCGCCCGTGCCGCACGAACGGGTCTCGCCGGAGCCGCGCTCGTGCACGCGCATGGCGACGTGGCGGGGGCCGCGGTCGACGACGAACTCGACGTTGACCCCGTCCGGGTAGGCGGACGCCGGGCTCACCGGCGGCGGGCTGTAGAGGGTGCCGGCCTGCGCCAGGTCGTCCACGAAGGCGACCGCGTGCGGGTTGCCCATGTTCACGTTCCGCGCGGGCCAGCTGTGCGCGCCGACGCTCACCGTGACCTCGCCCTCCGGCAGCCGGGCGCGGCCCATACCGACGGTGATGTCGCCGTCCTTGGCGATGTGGACGGTCTTCACGCCCGCGCGCGTGGCGATCGCGAGGTCGCCTTCGCCCACATGACCGGCGTGCTGGAGGTAGCGCGCGAACACACGGACGCCGTTGCCGCACATCTCGGCGACCGAGCCGTCGCCGTTGCGGTAGTCCATGAACCACTCGGCCTCGGCCGCCATCGCCCGGGCCTCCGGGTGCGCGGTGGAGCGCACCACGTGCAGCACCCCGTCCCCGCCGATGCCGGCCCGGCGGTCGCACAGGGCGGCGACGGCGGCCGGGCTCAGGTCGAGGGCGTTCTCCGGGTCCGGGACGATCACGAAGTCGTTCTCGGTGCCGTGACCCTTGAGAAAGGGGATCGCTGTGCTCATTCCTCGATCGTACGGGGTCGCTGCGCTGGGCTGGGCCGATGGGAGGCGGGGTGGTCGGGGTGGTGGGAAGCCGCGGCCCGGTGGGGGTTGATCGCGCAGTTCCCCGCGCCCCTTCAGGGCCGCGCCGCTCCGGGGCCGCGCCGCTTCGGGGCTCGTGTTCTAGCGGAGCCTTGCCACGCGCCACACCGCGAGGACGACCACCACGGCCACCAGGAGCACGTACCCGAGGACGACCCGCCAGTCGGGGCGGCGACCGGAGCCCCGGGCGGGCAGGCCGGGCCAGGTGTAGCCCACGCGGCGGGCGGCCATCATGCCCCAGCCGGCGGCGCAGGAGCAGATCAGCAGGCCGAGCATGGCGATGACGGCGCCGCTGTCGCCGAAGTCGAAGGCGAGCGGGAAGGCGAACATCAGGGAGCCGACGGCGGACAGTCCCACGATGGGCGCGAGCTGCCACAGGCGCAGCCTGCGCTGCGGACGCAGCTCCACCTCGACCTTCGGACCGCCGGAGTACATCTCCTCCGGCTCGGGCCCGTCGTCGGTCACTCCGTCCGGCACCTCGTCGGGGCCGTCGTCGGTCAGCCGGGCTTCACCGAGGGGCTCCTCGCCCAGCCGGGCGTCAGCCACGGGCTCGTCGCTCAGCCGGGCGTCTCCCAGGGGCTCCTCGCTCAGCCGGTCCTCGGCCGGCCGCTGCTCGATCACGCGGGCCTCCGCGCGGCGGCCCTCGGCGGGATGCCCGTCGGCCAGGCCGACACGCTCCGTGTGCAGGCGGCCTCCGGACAGCCGGTCCCCGCCCAGCCGCTCTCCGTTTCGCCGCTCTTCGGCCAGGTTCCGAGTGTCTTCGGCCAGGTTCCGGCCGTCTTTGACCAGGTTCCGGCCGTCTTCGGCCAGACGGTCCTCGGCCAGGCAGTCGTCGGCCGGACGGCCGCCGCGCGGGTCCGGTTCGTCACCGGCGGTGGTGACGTGCTCGGCACTGTGTGCGGTGTCGCGAGGGCCGGCCTCCATCGCCACGCGCCCTCCCAACTAGGCTCCACTTGGTCGATCGAAGCTCGATGATGGCACGGCGCCGAAGGCAGCGATGACCGGCGGCGCATCCCGATGCCATGACGTGATCAGGCTGTAACCGGTCGTTCGACCAACGCCAGTGCCTGGTGCGGAAGTTCCCGGCGGTCCGCCACGGCCCCGCTCAGCCAGTGCACCCGGGGATCGCGCCTGAACCACGAATCCTGACGGCGCGCGAAGCGCTTGGTCGCACGCACGGTCTCGGCCCGCGCTTCCGCTTCCGTGCACTCCCCGGCGAGCGCCGCCAGCACCTGCTGGTAACCCAGCGCACGCGACGCCGTGCGCCCCTCGCGCAACCCCTGCGCCTCGAGTGCGCGCACCTCGTCCACGAGACCGACCTCCCACATCCGGTCGACGCGGCGCGCGATGCGCTCATCCAGTTCCGGACGGGCCACGTCGACCCCGATCTGGACGGTGTCGTACACGGAGTCGTGGCCCGGCAGGTTCGCGGTGAAGGGCCGGCCGGTGATCTCGATCACTTCCAGCGCCCGGACGATACGGCGGCCGTTGCTCGGCAGGATCGCGCGGGCGGCCTCCGGGTCGGCGGCGGCCAGCCGGGCGTGCAGCGCGCCCGAGCCGCGCAGCGCCAGCTCCTCCTCCAGACGGGCCCGGACCGCGGGGTCGGTGCCCGGGAACTCCAGGTTGTCGACGGCCCCGCGAACGTACAGGCCGGAGCCGCCGACCAGGATCGGCCAGCGGCCCTCGGCGAGCAGTGCGTCGATCCGGGCGCGGGCCAGCTTCTGGTACTCGGCGACGGAGGCGGTGACGGTGACGTCCCAGATGTCCAGCAGATGGTGCGGGACGCCGTCGCGTTCCTCGGGCGTCAGCTTGGCGGTGCCGATGTCCATCCCTCGGTACAGCTGCATGGAGTCCGCGTTGACGACCTCCCCGCCGAGCTGCTGGGCGAGGAAGACGCCGAGATCGGACTTTCCGGCCGCGGTGGGGCCGACGACGGCGATGACGCGGGGGGTGGAGGGTGCACTGCTCACCGCACCAGTCTCGCAAACCTCCGGGGGGTGCCTCGAACGAGTTACGTGACGGGTCGGGTCCCTGGTCGTTGCCCGTGCGGATACCGCCATTCGGATCACCGGAGGCGGTGACCCGGGCGGCGCAACCGTACGCACCGGGTGACGCGGGAATTCGCCCGCACGAGTACCGTATGGAGTGGATATGGGCGTTTTTGCACGACTCCTCGGCAGGTCGAAGACGACTCCGGAGGCGTCGGCCGCCGAGGCGCAGACCGGCGCGGAGCCGGACGGGGCCGAGGCGGAGGGAGCGGAGTCGGCTCAGGCCGAGGCGGCCGGCACGGCGGAGGCGAAGGGTTCGGCCGGGGACGCGAGCGAGGACGCGGCGGCGTGCTGCGACACCGCCGCGGACGACGCGTCCGACGGTTCCGGCATCCCCAAGCAGCAGTCCGCCGAGGAGGCCGCCGACAACGAGTCCGGCGAGGGCGCCCGGAGGTAACTGCCCCGCGAGGGAAGGTGGACCATGGGTCTGATGGACAACATGAAGGCCAGGCTCGGCCCGGCCAGGGACAAGGTGTCGGACCTCGCGCGACAGCACGGGGACAAGGTCCAGCACGGCATCGACAAGGCCGCGAAGGTCGTGGACGAGCGGACCAAGGGCAAGTACAGCGACAGGATCCACGCGGGTACCGGGAAGGCCAAGGAGGCGGTCGACCGCCTCGCGCACAAGGAAGGTCCCGGCCCGGCGCAGGCCACCGACCGGCCGACGACCCCCACGCCGCCTGAGGGCCCGCCACCGGCTTCCTGAGTCTCGCAACGGCATGCACACCAAGGGCATGCGGAACGGCGGACGGCCGCGGAGCACACCGGCTCCCGGCCGTCCGCCGTTCCGTCCCGCACGTACGACTGCGCCCCGGCCCGGACACGCGCGCGTGGGCAGCGCGATCCGGCCCCGATGGTCCCCAGCCCCTAGGACCAGGCAGCCACCACATACCCCACGCCGTACGGCGCGTCCTCGTACAGCAGGGAGCCGGTGAGGTTCCTGTCCTGCGCGGCGCCGGCCAGGATCTGCCAGGGGGCCCGGCCGGAGGCCTTCAGTTCGTGCGCCAGAACGGGGTCGAGCGCCTGGAGGGCCGGGACGTCCGCCGTGCCCAGCGCCCGCGCGACCGCCGCGTCGAAGGGCGCCGCCCGCTCGTCGAGGTAGCCCGGCGCCTTGACTGTGCGGCATGCGCTGGCGTCTCCCATCACCAGCAGCGCCACCCGCTCCGCCCGGGCGCCGATCTGCCGGCCGGCTTCGGCGCACCGCTCGGGCGCCAGCGATTCTTCGACCCCGAGTCCTTCGATGGGGGCATCCGCCCAGCCGGTCCGCTCCAGCAGCCACGCGCCGACGGCCAGCGACGGCGGCAGCTCGCGCTCGGAGGGCTCTCGGGCGGTGTCCCCGGCGGGGCCCAGCCGTACCCGCACGTCGACCCCGAATCCGCGGAAGGACCCCGGAGTGCCCTGCGGGAACGTTCCGCGTCCGCTCTCCCCGGCGGACCCGACGACCACCAGGAGGTCCGGGCGGGCGGCCGCGAGCACGCCGAGCGCGTCGGAGCACGCCGAGCGCGCGGCGTCCATCTCGGGAGCGGCGCCCGCGGCCACCTCGGGCACGAGCAGCGGAGGGCAGGGACAGACTGCGGCGGCGACAAGCATGATCGGCAGGGTACGCCGTACGACGGCCGCCGGCCGAGTCGGTCCTCGACGGGCACGCCGGTCAGGCCGAGGACGTGAGCACGTCCTCGTCACCCTCGCCGGCGCGCCCTGTCGCGGTCTGCCGCCGGGTGGCCGAAGGCGGTCAGTCGCAGCCGCAGCCGCTGCCCGTCGCGACCGGCAGCGGCTCCGGCGCGCCGACCCTCGGCAGGCCCAGCATGACGCCGGCCGGCTTGGCGGCCTCGGCGGAGTTGCGCTTCTCCCAGGCGTCGCCCGCGCGCGTGCGGCGCACGGACAGGACGGACCCCTCGGCGAGGAGGTGGTGCGGGGCGGCGTACGTCACCTCGACCGTGACCACGTCACCGGGGCGCACCTGCTGCTCCGGCTTGGTGAAGTGGACCAGGCGGTTGTCGGGGGCGCGGCCGGAGAGGCGGTGCGTGGCGCCGTCCTTGCGGCCCTCGCCCTCGGCGACCATCAGCTCCAGCGTGCGGCCGACCTGCTTCTTGTTCTCCTCCCAGGAGATCTCCTCCTGGAGGGCGACGAGCCGTTCGTAGCGCGCCTGGACGACCTCCTTGGGGATCTGGTCGTCCATGGTCGCGGCCGGGGTGCCGGGCCGCTTGGAGTACTGGAAGGTGAAGGCCTGCGCGAACCGGGCCTCGCGGACCACGTGCAGGGTCTGCTCGAAGTCCTCCTCGGTCTCGCCGGGGAAGCCCACGATGATGTCGGTGGTGATCGCGGCGTGCGGGATGGCGGCCCGGACCTTCTCGATGATCCCGAGGTAGCGCTCCTGCCGGTAGGAGCGGCGCATCGCCTTCAGCACGGTGTCCGAGCCGGACTGCAGCGGCATGTGGAGCTGCGGCATCACGTTCGGCGTCTCGGCCATGGCGGCGATCACGTCGTCGGTGAAGTCGCGCGGGTGCGGGGAGGTGAAGCGGACCCGCTCCAGGCCCTCGATGGTGCCGCAGGCGCGCAGCAGCTTGCTGAAGGCCTCGCGGTCGCCGATGTCGGAGCCGTAGGCGTTGACGTTCTGGCCGAGCAGCGTGATCTCGGAGACGCCCTCGGCGACCAGCGCCTCGACCTCGGCGAGGATGTCGCCGGGGCGGCGGTCCTTCTCCTTGCCGCGCAGTGCCGGGACGATGCAGAAGGTGCAGGTGTTGTTGCACCCGACGGAGATCGACACCCAGGCCGCGTAGGCGCTCTCGCGCCGCGTCGGCAGGGTGGAGGGGAACGCCTCCAGCGACTCGGCGATCTCGACCTGCGCCTCCTCCTGCACGCGGGCGCGCTCCAGCAGGACGGGCAGCTTGCCGATGTTGTGCGTGCCGAAGACGACGTCCACCCAGGGCGCCTTCTTCACGATGGTGTCGCGGTCCTTCTGCGCGAGGCAGCCGCCGACCGCGATCTGCATGCCGGGCCGCGAGGCCTTCTTCGGCGCGAGCCGGCCGAGGTTGCCGTACAGCCGGTTGTCGGCGTTCTCCCGCACGGCGCAGGTGTTGAACACGACCACGTCGGCGTCCCCGTCCGACCCCTCGGGGGCCCGGACGTATCCGGCGTCTTCCAGCAGGCCGGCCAATCGCTCGGAATCGTGGACGTTCATCTGGCACCCATAGGTGCGGATCTCGTAGCTCTTGGGTGCGTGCACGTCCACTGCGGGGCTCCGGTCGCTGCTGCTGGTCATGCGTCAAGGGTAGGCGCTGTCGGAAGAGCCCTCGTCCCGCCTCCTCGGCCTCGCCGGGCGCACACTGGTAGCAGAAGGCCATGCGTCATGCGCTGCACATGGAGGTACGCCATGAGCACCCTCGAACTGCACGTCGACGTCGACGTCCCGATCGACGCGGCCTGGGACTCCCTGCACCGGTTGGAGAACTACCCGCGCTTCGTGCAAGGGGTGCGGGGCGCCCGTACGGAGGCGGGGGGCAGAGCACATCTGGAGGTCGAGGCGGGCGGCCGTTCCCGTGAGGTCGAGGCCGAGGTGACCGACCGCGGGGAGCACGTGATGGAGTGGCTCACCACGAGCGCCCCGGAGCTGACGGGTTCCTTCTCGGTCCAGCCGATCGACCGGGACCACACCCGCATCCAGGCGCGGGTCGAGTACGACCCCGAGACCGTCCGGGACACCTTCGGCGGCCCGAAGGGGTTCGCCCAGACCAACGCGATCCAGCGGCTCGTCCGCAGCGACCTGGAGCACTTCAAGGAGTACGTGGAGCGCGGGTGAGCGGCCGGACACGGTAGCCGAAGCGCCCGTCAGATCTCCATCACGGCGGCGCAGTCCGGGCAGACGAGCGAGGCGTGTTCCTCGGGATACCAGGGGGCTCCCGCGCCTTCGGAGGGCGCTGCGGCCGTCTCCATGGCGAAGGTGTCCTTGCCGCACAGGGTCCGCGGCCCCGCGGTCGTGCGCGACCCGGGGACGGCCGGCGCCGCGTGCACCCTGCGGACGCGCCGTTCCACGCCGGTCCGTTCCGCGGCGGAGCGCGTGGCCGCCGGGTTGTCGAGTTCGTAGACGACGATCTCGCTCATGCCTCCACGGTAGGCGTCCGCGCCGTGGAGGGCGCGAGGGGGTGAGCCGGTCCGTGCACGCCGTACCCGGAGCACCGGACGATCTCGTGCGGGCCCTGGTGGCCGCCGGGGTCGCGGACGAGCGGCTGCTCGAAGCCGTACGGGCGACGCCCCGGGCGGAGTTCGTCCCGGCCGGTGAGCGGGCCGCCGCCTACCAGGACGTGCCCGTCCCGATCGGCGAGGGGCAGGTCACCACGCAGCCCTCGCTGTCCGCCCTCATGATCGAGGCCCTCTCGCTGAGCGGGTCGGAGCACGTCCTGGAGGTCGGTACGGGCCTCGGTTTCCAGACCGCGCTGCTCGCCCGGCTGGCCGCCGACGTGGTCAGCGTCGAGATGCGGCCGGGCATGGCCCGCCGGGCGCGCGAGAACCTTACGCGTCACGGTGTGCGGAACGTGGACCTGCGGGTCGGCGACGGCAGCGGCGGTGTGCCGGACCGGGCGCCGTACGATGCCGTGCTCGTGTCGGCCGCGTTCCCCGAGGTGCCCGCGCCGCTGGCCGCGCAGGTGCGGCCGGGTGGCCGCCTGGTGCAGCCGGTCGGGCCGGGCGGGCACGAGCAGGTCGTGTGCTTCGCGCGCACCGCCTCCGGGCTGACGCGGCTGCGGGTGCTGACCGCGGCCTGCTTCGTCCGGCTGCGGGGGCGGTACGGCTTCCCTACGGACGAGAGGGAGTGACGCGCAGGAGTCTGCCGCGCTACGCCAGGCTCACTCGTCCGAGACGCGTACGACCGCCAGCGTGATGTTGTCCGGGCCGCCCGCCTCGATGGCGGCCTTCCACAGCTCGAAGGCCGCCCGGCCGTCGTCGTGCTCGCGCATCACCTCGTCGAGGACGTCCGTCGGCACCGGATCGGTCAGACCGTCGGTGCAGACGAGATAGCGGGCGCCCGGCGAGAGGGACTCGGTGGTCACATGGGGGCGGACGGGGCGGTACGAGGGGCTGCCGCCCAGGCACTGGGTGACGATGGACGTGGTGCGCTGCCCGGGCTCGAGCGGCGGACTGTCGTCGACGCTCACCTGGCGCAGCCCGTCGCCGGACGCCGCGAAGACCCGGCTGTCGCCCACGTTGAACACCAGCAGCGAGTCCGGCTGCACGACGAGCCCGGCGACCGTCGTGCCCATGGCGGCGAGTTCGCCCGGCTCGTCGCCTCCGGCGGCCTCGTACACGGAGCGGTTGCAGGCGCTCAAGGCGTCGCGCAGGGTGTCATCGCTGCTCAGGGCGGGGCCGAGGGACGCGATCCGGCGGGCGACCAGAGCGCTGGCCACGTCGCCGCCGGGATGCCCGCCGAGGCCGTCGGCGACGGCGACGACCAGGGGCGTGCCGAGCGGGAAGACAAAGGTCTGCGGGCTCTCCGTCACCGTGGCGCACAGCGTCCACGGCCCGGCCACCAGGCTGTCCTCGTTGCGTTCGCGCAGCAGCCCGGGATGGCTCAGCGCACTCACCGCCACGTACCGCATGCAACGCACCGCCCTGTGAGAGCCGGCAGCCGCCGTCCGGCTCCGGTCGCCGCCGGTGTACGGGTCCAGGGTAGGCACGATCAGCCTCCGGAAACCCGGTGGATGCGGCGGGCCCGCCGTGTCTAGGGTCGCGGGATGACCACTCGCACCTTCCGGATCACCGTCCGCGGCGCCTTCGACGGCCTCACCGACGCCCAGCGGGCGGCGCTGCTGGCCGACGCCGCCGAGCACGACGCGCTGCGCGCCGCGTTCACGCCCGAGGGCACCCTCACCTACGACATCGCCGCCCGGCCGGCGTTCGTCTTCCGCTTCTCCGACACCGGGGAGGAAGAGGAGGACGCCTTGGAGGCGACCGAGCGGGCCGAGGCGGCGGCGAAGGCCTGGCTGACCGAGCGCGGCTACGGCTTCAAGCACCTCCGCTGCACCGCCGAGGACCTCTCCCAGGCCCCGATGGGCAAGCGGCAGCGGCGCGCGGCCCGTTCGAACGGCGCATAAACTTGACTACTCAAGGACATGGCAAGCGAGTGCGGGGGTGCCTGGGCGGTGAGTGACACCCTGGACGCGGCGCTGCGGCTGGTACGGGCCCAGGCGGCGCTCGTACGGCGCTTCGACTCCCGGCTGAGCGGGCTGCACGGCGTCAGCCTCGCCGACTTCACCCTGCTGCTGCGGCTGTGGCAGGCGCCCGGCGGACGGATGCGCCGCGTCGACCTCGCCGAGGCACTGGGCATGACGGCCTCCGGGGTCACGCGCGGGCTGGCGCCGTTGGAGCGGATCGGACTGGTGACCCGCGAGCCGGACGCACGGGACGCGCGCGTGGCCTACGCGTCGCTGACCGCGACGGGCCGGCGGCGACTGCGGGAGATGGTCGCCACGGCCGAGGAGACCGCCTCGGAGATCTTCACCGGCCCCGTGTGGAGCGGCGAGACCATCGCCCAGCTGTCGTCCCTGCTCACCCGCCTGGGCGGCACCGGCCTGACCGGCGGCTGACCCTCGGCACGCGTTTCCGGCGAGACTCGTCCGGCTAGGCGCTCGTCTGCTTCTCGTTCGCGGCGCTCGTCCGCTGCTGGTCGCTCGTCCGGGGAGAACCGTTCTGTGCCGCCGGTATCCAGCCCTGGCGGCGCAGTACGGCCGACACGTCCGGCGCGCGGTAGTGCTCGCCCTTGAGGACCTTGCCGTCGGCCCGGCGGGCGACCTGACCGTCCGGGCCGAGCTTGCTCATGTTGGCGCGGTGGATCTCGGCGATCACCTGATCGAGGTCGATGCCGTGCACCAGCGCCGTGCCGTACGCCACGTAGACCACGTCCGCCAGTTCGTGCGCGAGTCTGTCCAGCGGGCCGTCGACGGCCACCTCGGCGACCTCCGCGGCCTCCTCGGCGAGCAGTTCCCCGCGGTGCGCGGCCAGTTCGGGGTCCACCTCCGTCGGCGTACTGCGGGCGTCCAGGCCGAAGGCGTGGTGGAACTCTCGGACGAGGTCGGCGGGCGAAGTGCTCATGCGACGACTGTAACGGCGGCCACTGACAGTGCCCGACGTCCTCCTCCCGGGCCCCGCCCGGGAGGTCTCCGCGCCGCCCCACCTGTCCTCGGCCCTGGTCAGGGTCGCGCCCGGCCTGGCAGGATCGCCGCATGTCCAAGGTCTTCCCCCGTCTCGGCAGGCGCCGGGCGCTGCCGGCCGCGGCCGCCGGCGCCGTGGTGCTCGGCCTCCTGCTGTGGTGGCTGCTGCCGCTGGGCGAGAAGCCGCCGAGCGGGACGATCGTCTTCAGCACGGGCACGCCCCGCGGGGTCTACCAGGAGTACGGCGAGCGGCTGCGCGCCGAGTTCGCCAAGGACATGCCCGATCTGAAGGTGAAGCTGCTGAACAGCGCCGGTTCGCAGGAGAACGTGCAGCGGGTGGCGACCGGCAGGGCCGACTTCACCATCGCGGCGGCCGACGCGGTGGAGGCGTACGAGCTGGCGCACGGCAGCGGCGCCGGGCGGCTGCGCGGAGTGGCCCGGCTCTACGACGACTACGTGCACCTCATCGTGCGCAGCGACTCGGGCATCAGGAACGTCGCGGACCTGCGGCACAAGCGGGTGGCGATAGGGCTGCCCGACTCCGGGGTGCGGCTGATCGCGGACCGGGTGCTCAGGGCCTCCGGCATCGACCCGCGCAAGGACATCACGCCGTTCTCGGACGGCATCGACACCGGGCCCGACCGGCTGGAGCGGGGCCGGATCGACGCCTTCTTCTGGTCGGGCGGCCTGCCGACCAAGGGGCTCCTCGGGCTGGCCCGCAAGGCCGAGTTCACGTTCGTGCCGATCGAGGGCGATGTCGTCACGCGGCTGCACGGCCAGGGCCAGGAGTCGCGCTACTACCGGGCCACCAACATCCCCGAGTCCGCCTATCCGGCCGTGCAACAGGGCACCGAGGTGCCGACGCTCGCGGTGTCCAACCTGCTGATGACCCGCGCGGACGTGGACCCCCGGCTCACCGAATGGGTGACCCGCACGGTGATCAAGAGCCGCGACGGCATCGGCGCCCACGTCCACTCCGCCCAGCTGGTCGACCTGCGCACCGCCATCTACACCGACCCCCTCCCCCTCCAGGAGGGCGCCCGCCGCTATTACCGCGAGGTGAAGCCCTAAGAGGCGACGGCCCTCGCGCCGCTCGCTCCCGGTACGGGCGGACGGCCCTGAAGCGGCCTGGACCTCCGGTACGGCCCGGCGTCCCGGGGACCCGGCATCCCGGCGTCCCGACACGGCCTGGCCTCCCGGCGGCGAGTCCCGCCACGTACGGACGGCCGGCCCCTGCCATGCCCCCGCCGCCGACCCTGCGCCGCGGAGCCGCAGGCGGGTCACGCCCAGCAGCCCGTGCCCCATGAATCCGGGCCCCGGCCCCCAACCCCCGAGCCTTCGGGCCCCCGGGCCTCCCGCCTCAGCTCTCCCCGCCCCTCGGCACCCTCACCGTCACCCGCAGCCCCTGCGGCTCGTGGCGGGCGTAGTCGATCGAGCCGCCGCCCGCCGTGAGCAGTGTGCGCACGATGGACAGGCCCAGGCCCGAGCCCTTGATGTTCTGGTGGCGGCCGCTGCGCCAGAAGCGGTCGCCCACGCGGGCGAGTTCCTCGTCGGTGAGGCCGGGCCCGGTGTCGGTGACGACGACCATGGAGGTGTCGCCGTCGGCGGCGACGGTGACCTCCACCGTGCCGCCCTCGGGGGTGAACTTCACGGCGTTGTCGATCACCGCGTCCAGGGCGCTGGACAGGGTGATCGGGTCCGCCCAGGCGGTCGTGGGCGGGCAGTCCCCGGTCAGCCGGACGCCCTTGGCCTCGGCGGCCGGCGACCAGGCGGCGACCCGCTCCTCGGCGAGCGCGCCGATGTCGGTCACCTTCAGGTCCGCGTCGGCGTGCTCGGCCAGCGCCAGGTCGAGCAGGTCGTCCAGGACCTGCGCGAGGCGCTTGCCCTCGGTGCGGACCGAGGCGATCTCCTCGTTGTCCTCCGGGAGTTCGAGTGCCAGCAGTTCGATGCGCAGCAGCAGCGCCGAGAGCGGGTTGCGCAGCTGGTGCGAGGCGTCCGCGACGAAGGCGCGCTGCTGCTCCAGCACGTCCTCGACGTTGTCCGCCATCTCGTTGAACGAGCGGGCCAGCCGTCTGAGTTCCGGCGGTCCGCCGGCGACCGCGACCCGGGACTTCAGCCGTCCGGTGGCGATGTCATGGGTGGTGGCGTCCAGGACCCGTACGGGACGCAGCACCCAGCCGGTCAGCCGCAACGCGGCGCCCACGGCCAGCAGCATCGCCGCGATCTCGCCGGCCCCGATGATCATCCAGCCGCGCAGGGTCCGGGAACGCATCTGCCCGGTGGGCGAGTCGGTGACCACGACCGCCACGACGTCCCCGTCCCGGATCACCGGCGAGGCCACGATCAGCCGGCTGTGCTGCCAGGGCCACACCTGTCGGGGGTCATGGCTGCGCCGGCTGAGCAGCGCCTCCTCGAAGGCGTCCCGCACCTCCCCCGTCCGCGGTACGAACCAGTCGTCGGGGGCGTTGGCCATGGCGGAGCCGTTGCGGTAGAAGACGCCCGCGCGGATGCCGTAGACGTCGTAGTAGCTGGTGAGTTCGCTGCGCAGCGCCTCCAGGCGGTCGTCGGTGCCGGTGCGGCGCGATCCGCTGGGCCCCGCGGTCACGAACTGGGCGAGCGCCGCGAAGCGTGCCGTGTCGTCGATGCGGTCGACGACGACCTTCTGCTGCTGGGCGGCGGCCAGGCTGACGGCGAGCGGGACCCCGAGGGCGAGCAGGACCGCCGCCATCAGGACGATGAGCAGCGGCAGCAGACGTGCGCGCACCCCGCCCCGCTAGGCGACCGGGGCGACGAGTCGGTAGCCGACGCCGCGTACGGTCTCGATCAGCGCGGGCATGCGCAGTTTGGCGCGCAGGGAGGCGACGTGCACCTCCAGGGTGCGGCCGGTGCCCTCCCAACTGGTGCGCCAGACCTCGCTGATGATCTGCTCGCGCCGGAAGACCACGCCGGGGCGCTGTGCGAGCAGGGCGAGCAGGTCGAACTCCTTGCGGGTCAGCTGGACGACCGCGCCGTCCACGGTGACCTGGCGCGTGGGCAGTTCGATGCGGACCGGGCCGAGGAGCAGGGAGCCGTCGCCGCCGGACGCCGGGTCCTCGTGCGCCGTACGCCGGCTGACGGCGTGGATCCGGGCGAGCAGTTCACCGGTGTCGTACGGCTTGACCACGTAGTCGTCGGCGCCCAGGTTGAGCCCGTGGATGCGGGAGCGGACGTCGGAGCGCGCGGTGACCATGATCACCGGGGTGCTGGTGCGTTTGCGGATCTTGCCGCAGACCTCGTAACCGTCCTGGTCGGGCAGCCCCAGGTCGAGCAGGACCACGCCGAAGCCGTCGCTCTCGGGGACGAGCGCCTGCAGTGCCTCCTCGCCGCTGCGCGCGTGGGTGACCTCGAAACCGTGCCGGGCGAGGACGGCGGACAGGGCCGCTGCGACATGGTTGTCGTCCTCGACGAGCAGCAGTCTCATCCCGGCCCCCTTCGGTTCAGCGGTCGTACGGTCTGGGTTCGCCCGCATCGTGCGGCTCACGCGCGCGTGCCCATGGCAGTGACGCCGATGGAGAAGGACGGAGTCAAGAGCGTTCCGGTTGCCCGCAGCTTCCGTTATCCGGCCGATACGCACACGGGGGACAACTGCTACGACACGTGTCCGATTGCTATCGGATCGTGATGCTCAGATCTCCCTCAGATGTGATGACGCAGGTCACAGCCGCTCATTACTGTCCTCCGAAACCGAGGAGGACGGAGCCCGAGAGCGATGACCAATGTATCGGTGACCAAGGAGGAAAGTGTGGTCACGTCCGACGAACTGGTCGTCCTGAAGAGCGTCAACAAGCACTTCGGCGCGTTGCACGTGCTCCAGGACATCGACCTGACGATCGCCCGCGGCGAGGTCGTCGTGGTCATCGGGCCCTCCGGGTCCGGGAAGTCGACGCTGTGCCGCACCATCAACCGCCTGGAGACGATCGACTCGGGCACCATCACCATCGACGGCAAGCCCCTGCCGCAGGAGGGCAGGGAGCTGGCCCGGCTGCGGGCGGACGTCGGGATGGTCTTCCAGTCCTTCAACCTCTTCGCGCACAAGACCGTGCTCGAGAACGTCATGCTCGGACAGCTCAAGGTCCGCAAGGCGGACAAGAAGCAGGCCGAGGAGAAGGCCCGGTCCCTGCTCGACCGGGTCGGTGTGGCCACACAGGCCGACAAGTACCCCGCCCAGCTGTCCGGCGGCCAGCAGCAGCGCGTGGCCATCGCGCGGGCGCTGGCGATGGACCCGAAGGTCATGCTCTTCGACGAGCCGACCTCCGCCCTCGACCCCGAGATGATCAACGAGGTCCTCGAGGTCATGCAGCAGCTCGCCCGCGACGGCATGACCATGATCGTCGTCACCCACGAGATGGGCTTCGCGCGGTCGGCCGCCAACCGCGTGGTCTTCATGGCCGACGGCCGGATCGTCGAACAGGCCGCGCCCGACCAGTTCTTCAGCAACCCGCGCAGCGACCGGGCCAAGGACTTCCTGTCCAAGATCCTGCACCACTGACGCTGCCGCTTACAGGTTGCCTTTGCCCACGGACCTCGTTCCTCACCACTCCTAAGGAAGTTCAGCATGAAGCTCCGCAAGGTCACCGCCGCCTCGGCCGCCGTACTCGCCCTCGCCGTGGGGGCCACCGCGTGCGGCGGCGGCAAGAAGGACGACAACGGCTCCTCCGGCGGCGGCAAGAAGATCGCCATCGGTATCAAGTACGACCAGCCGGGCATCGGCCAGAAGACCCCGCAGGGCTACGCGGGCTTCGACGTCGACGTGGCCACCTATGTCGCCAAGAAGCTCGGTTACTCGGCCGACCAGATCGAGTGGAAGGAGTCGAAGAGCGCCGACCGCGAGACCATGCTGCAGCGCGGTGACGTCGACTTCATCGCCGCCTCCTACTCGATCACCCCCGAGCGCCAGCAGAAGGTCGACTTCGCCGGCCCTTACCTGCTGGCCCACCAGGACGTACTGCTCCGCGCGGACGACAACTCGATCAAGTCTCCGTCCGACCTCAACAACAAGAAGCTGTGTTCGGTCACCGGCTCGACGTCGGCGCAGAACGTGCACGACAAGCTGGCCCCCAAGGCGCAGTTGCAGCAGTACCCGACGTACTCCGCCTGCCTGACCGGTCTGCAGAACAAGGCCATCGACGCCCTGACCACGGACGACGCCATCCTCGCCGGTTACGCCGCCCAGTCCCAGTTCAAGGGCAGGTTCAAGCTCGGCGGCTTCAAGATGACCAACGAGAACTACGGCATCGGCGTCAAGAAGGGCAGCGACCTCAAGGCCAAGATCAACAAGGCGCTCCAGGACATGGTCGCCGACGGTTCCTGGCAGAAGGCCGTGGACAAGAACCTCGCCCCGGCCGGCTACAAGAACGAGCCCGCCCCGAAGATCGGCGACATCAAGAGCTGAGGAAACGCCTGCGGGTGCGCCGTCCGTGAGGGCGGCGCACCCGGGCATCCCTACACGCGGAAGCGCGGGAGATCGTGTTCGACTTTCTTGACAAGTACGACGTGCTGGGCGCCTTCTGGACGACGGTGCAGCTCACGCTGCTGTCGGCCGTGGGCTCCCTGGTCTGGGGCACCCTGCTGGCCGGCATGCGGGTGGGGCCGGTGCCCCTCATGCGCGGTTTCGGCACCACTTACGTGAACATCGTGCGCAACATCCCGCTCACGGTGATCGTTCTGTTCGCCTCGCTCGGCCTCTACTCCACGCTCGGCATCGATCTGGGCTCCGACAAGGTCGACACGATCAACTTCCGGCTGGCCGTGCTGGGTCTGATCGTCTACACGTCGGCCTTCGTGTGCGAGGCGATCCGCTCCGGCATCAACACGGTGCCGGTCGGCCAGGCCGAGGCGGCCCGGGCCATCGGCCTGAGCTTCACCCAGGTACTGGGTCTGGTCGTGCTCCCGCAGGCCTTCCGCGCGGCCGTCGGCCCGCTGACCAACGTCCTGATCGCGTTGACCAAGAACACGACGGTCGCGGCGGCGATCGGCGTGGCGGAGGCGGCGCTGCTGATGAAGAAGATGGTGGAGAACGAGGCCCAACTGCTCGCGATCTCCGCGGTCATCGCCTTCGGGTTCTGCTGTCTGACGCTGCCGACCGGTCTGATCCTCGGCTGGGTGGGCAAGAAGGTGGCGGTGAAACGATGACCTCGGTCCTGTACGACGCCCAGGGCCCGCGCGCCAAGCGGCGCAACGTCCTGTACACGGTGGTCTTCCTGGTCGCCCTCGCCGCCCTCGTGTGGTGGGTGTACACGGCCCTCGACGACAAGGGCCAGCTGGCCTGGGCGCTGTGGAAACCGTTCTTCGGCTCGGAGGCCTACACGACGTACGTCTGGCCGGGCCTGCAGAACACCTTGAAGGCGGCGGCCCTGGCGATGGTCATCGCGCTCCCGCTGGGTGCCGTCTTCGGCATCGCGCGGCTGTCGGACCACGTGTGGGTACGGGTACCGGCGACGGTCGTGGTCGAGTTCTTCCGGGCGATTCCGGTGCTCGTCCTGATGATCTTCGGCAATGAGCTGTACAGCCAGTACACCAACGTCAGTTCGGACGACCGTCCGCTGTACGCGGTCGTCACCGGCCTGGTGCTGTACAACGCGTCGGTGCTCGCCGAGATCGTCCGCGCGGGCATCCTCGCCCTGCCGAAGGGCCAGTCCGAGGCCGCGATGGCGATCGGTCTGCGCAAGGGCCAGGTGATGCGGATCGTCCTGCTGCCGCAGGCGGTCACCGCGATGCTCCCGGCGATCGTCAGCCAGCTGGTGGTCGTCGTGAAGGACACCGCGCTCGGCGGCGCCGTCCTCACCTTCCCCGAACTGCTCGCATCGGCGAACACGATGAGCGGCTACTACGGCGCCAACACCATCGCCTCCTTCACGGTGGTGGCCGTGATCTTCGTGGCCGTCAACTTCTCGCTGACCTCGTTCGCGAGCTGGCTCGAGGGCCGGCTGCGACGACGCAAGAAGTCGACGGGCGCGGTGCTCGGCGTCGAGGACGCCGTGGACATCGCGGGCCATGCGGGAGCGGGTACCGCCGCCTGACGCCGGCTCAGGCCCGAAAGCATGACTCGGAGGCAGTGGCATGATCGCCACTGCCTCCGTTCGCTTGACGCAAACTCTGCCAATGGGTTGCATACGTTTTGTGATCGTGCACCCCGCTCCACCTTCCTGTTCACTTGTCTCCGTCAGGGCGTCGTCACGGGCAGGGGGCACCGCGTCATGGACCCGGTGATCGTCGTCGGAGCGGGGCCGGTCGGGCTGGCGCTCGCCCTGGCGCTGGCCCGCCAGGACGTGCCGTGCGTCGTCCTGGACGAGGGCCCCGGCAAGGACGAACCCCGCCCGGCGCGCACCGTCGTACTGCGCGAGGAGACCGCCGCCCTGCTGGAGCGGCTGACCGGGGTGGCGCTCGACGAGCACGGTGTGCGCTGGGCCGGATGGCGGTCGGTCAGGCGCAAGCAGGTGACGAACGAGATCGCCTTCGACGCGGACGATCCCGCGGCCCCGCTGCACATCGCCCAGCACGCCGTCACCGGCGCCCTGCGCGCGGCCGTCGCCGACGAGCCCCTCGTCAAGCTGGCCGTGGACAGCCGCCTGGACGGGATCGAGCAGGAGCGTTCCGGCGTCACCGCGCACACTCGCGGCCCGAACGGCACCTGGTGGCGCGGCATTTACCTGGTCGGCTGCGACGGCCCGCGCTCCACGGTGCGCAAACTCCTGGACGTCCGTTTCCCGGGCCGTACGGCGGTGGAGCGGCACGCGGTCGCCGCGCTGCGCACGGAACTTCCGTGGGAGGGTCACGCGTTGCTCCATCGGATGCCGCCGTGGCGGCAGTCCGGGCCCTCGGCCGGGGAGGTGACCGCCCGCCCCCTCCCGGACGGGGTGTGGCGCCTGGACTGGCTGCTGCCGCCGGGCAAGGACCTGGTCACGCCCGAGATCCTGGTGGCCCGGATCCGCGAGACCCTCGCGGGCTGGACCGGCGGCTCCGCACCGGCGTACGACCTGCTCGACACCGGTGTCCACACGGTGCACCACCGGCTGGCCCGCCGGTGGCGCGTCGGCCGGGTCTTCCTCGCCGGGGACGCGGCCCACCTGCTCGGCGCGCTCGGCACCCAGGGGCTGGACGAGGGCCTGAGGGACGCCGACAACCTCGCCTGGAAGCTGGCCTCGGCCTGGCACCACGGCCCGCGCGAGGCGCTGCTGGACAGCTACCAGACCGAGCGGCGCGCGGTGATCGCCGCCCGGCTGCGCGCCGCCGACCAGGCGCTGCCGGTGCTGCGCGGCGGGGGCGGGCTGCGCCAGATCATGCCGGGTGCGGCGCGGGGCCACGACGCGCTGCTCACGGACGGTCACCTGGGGCGCGGGCCGCTGGGTGCGCCGGGGGTGTACGCCTCCTCGCCGCTCGCGCCCGGGCACCTGGAGGGCGAGATCCCCGTCGACACCCTGCCCGGCGCGCCGGTCACCGACGTACGGGTCACCGCGGAGGATGGTTCCTTCGTCCAACTGCGCGACCGGCTCGGCCGCGGCGCCCTGCTCGTGGTCCTGATCGCGCCGGGCACGGGCGTGTGGGACCGCAAGCACTGGGTCTCGGCCGGAGTCATGCCCCGCCTCGCTGCGGCCGTGACCGCGCTGCCGTGCCCGGCGGAACTGCTGGTCGCCGAGAGCTACCCGGGCGCACCGGCGCACAGCGTGCTGCTGGTACGCCCCGACGGCCATCTGGTCACCGCGCTGAGCGGAGTCCGGCCGGCCGATCTCTACGCGGCGGCGGAGGCGGCGGTGGGCGGCACGGCCAAGGAAGAGGCACGGGTCGCTTCCGGCGCCCGCTGATCCGAGGGGTCGTCACCCTCTGTCCACATGGTGACGGTGAGTTGACCGGAGTACGCCGGCATGCTGTACTCCGGACCATGACCGACACCTATGTGCGCCTGTGGCGGAGGGTCCACATGGACCTCGTCCGCTACGCGGGCTGCGTGTGTCGCCCGTCCTGCTGAATTCGCATCCCTTTTCCCTTTCCGGGCGCCTCGCAGCGCCCGTTCCGCGAACCTTCTTCAGGCTTCAGGACGGTGTACGTGTCTGTCTCCCCTGCTTCCCTGTCCCCTGCCGTCGGCTCGGCGCCCACCCAGGCGGACCTCCTCGACTTCGTACGGCGTGCGGCCGCCGACGCCGAGCTGATCGCCTCCCTTCCGCTCGATCCGGAGGGCCGCACCTGGGTGCGGCTGGAGGGTCCGGGCGGCAGCGAGGCGTGGCTGATCGGCTGGCCGCCCGGCACCGGCACCGGCTGGCACGACCACGCCGACTCGGTCGGCGCGTTCTTCACCGCCTCCGGCGCGCTCAAGGAGAACTCGCTCGCCGCCCGGCTGCCGACCGACGGCTGGAAGACCCTCGAACTCACCGAGGGCGTGGACCGCGAACGCCGGCTGGCCGCGGGCCAGGGCCGCGCCTTCGGCCGCCACCATGTCCACGAGGTCCTCAACGAGTCCCGCGACGAGCACGCGATCTCCGTGCACGCCTACTATCCGCCCCTGCCGCGTATCCGGCGCTACAGCCGCACGGGGCAGGTGCTCCACCTCGAGCAGGTCGAACGCCCGGAGGACTGGCAGTGAGCGGCATCGGTCAATCTCCGGTCGGCATCGACGAGTTGCTGGATCGGGTGCGCGCGGGCTACCGGCGCATCGAGGCACGAGAGGCGTACGAGGCGGCGCGGACGGGTGAGGCGCTGCTCGTCGACATCCGGTACGCGGCCCTGCGCGAGCGGGACGGGCTGATCCCCGGCGCGCTCGTCGTCGAGCGCAACGAACTGGAGTGGCGCCTCGACCCACAGGGCAGCCACCGTCTCCCCGAGGCCACCGGCCACGACCTGCGTGTGGTGGTCATCTGCAACGAGGGTTACGCCTCCAGCCTCGCCGCCGCCTCCCTGCACCAACTGGGCCTGCACCGGGCGACCGACCTGGTGGGCGGCTTCCAGGCATGGCGAGCGGAAGGCCTGCCGGTGGAGCCGGCCACGCCCTGACCGAGGTCCGGACCCCCGTGCCGGGCGCGGGGGTTCTGCCATCTCCCGGTGACTGGGAGCAGAGCAGCCAGCACCTCGGCGCAGGGTCAGAAGTCCCCTTCGAGGAACTCGGTGTCCTCGCCCTCTTCCTCCAGTGCCCGGCGGACGACGCGGAGGGCCATGCCCTCGGGGTAGCCCTTGCGGGCGAGCATGCCGGCGAGCCGGCGGAGCCGCTTGTCACGGTCGAGGCCACGGGTGGCGCGCAGTTTGCGGGTCACGAGTTCGCGGGCCGTCGCCTCCTCCTGCTCGGAGTCGAGCTGGGAGACGGCCTCGTCGATCAGCGTCGAGTCGACCCCCTTGGTGCGCAGCTCCTGGGCGAGCGCCCGGCGTGCGAGCCCCCGGCCGTGGTGCCGGGACTCCACCCAGGCGTCCGCGAACGCGCCGTCGTCGATCAGCCCGACCTCCTCGAACCGCGACAGCACCTCCTCGGCCACGTCCTCGGGGATCTCCCGCTTGCGCAGGGCGTCCGCGAGCTGCTTGCGGGTGCGCGGGGTCCCGGTGAGCAGGCGCAGGCAGATCGCCCGTGCCCGCTCAGCCGGGTCCCCTGAAGACTCCCCCCGCTCGGCCCTCGACGAGGAAGGGGCGCCTTCGTCCTCACCGGGCGCGTCCCCGAAACCGCGCCGTCTCCGGCCGCGGGCCCGGCCGCCCCGCGGGCCCGCGCCGCCGTGGGACCCACGGCCGGGCGAGCCATCCCCGTACGGCTCGCCGCCCGGGTCACCCGGGTGGGAGCCGCCGTCGTCCCTGTGCCCCCGGGTGCCGCGCTCGTGGTCGTGGTCGTGCCCGCCGTGGCCGTCGTCCCGGTGTCCGCCGTCCCGGTGTCCGTCGTCACCGGCCGGTGTGGGGTCCGAACAGCCCCCGGTGCCCCTCCCCCGTGGGGCACCGGGGGTGGCGTACTCGTACTCGGCCCAGTCGGTTCGCCGTGTCACGGGTCAGCTCTTGGCCGCGGCGGCCTTGGGCTTGGTGGCCTTGGCGGCTGCCGGGGCGGGCACCGTCTTGGCGTCGTCGGCGGCCGCGGTGGTGACCGCCGCGTCCGTGCCCGGCTCGGCGGCGGGCTCCTCCGGCCGGACACCGACGCCCAGCTTCTCCTTGATCTTCTTCTCGATCTCGTTGGCCAGATCGGGGTTGTCCTTGAGGAAGTTGCGCGCGTTCTCCTTGCCCTGGCCGAGCTGGTCGCCCTCGTACGTGTACCAGGCGCCGGCCTTGCGGACGAAGCCGTGCTCCACGCCCATGTCGATCAGGCCGCCCTCGCGGCTGATGCCCTGGCCGTAGAGGATGTCGAACTCGGCCTGCTTGAAGGGCGGGGCGACCTTGTTCTTGACGACCTTGCAGCGGGTGCGGTTGCCGACCGCCTCCGTGCCGTCCTTCAGGGTCTCGATGCGGCGGATGTCGATGCGCACCGAGGCGTAGAACTTCAGCGCGCGGCCACCGGTTGTGGTCTCCGGGGAGCCGAACATCACGCCGATCTTCTCGCGGAGCTGGTTGATGAAGATCGCCGTGGTCTTGGACTGGTTGAGCGCGCTGGTGATCTTCCGAAGCGCCTGGCTCATCAGACGGGCCTGCAGACCGACGTGGCTGTCACCCATCTCGCCCTCGATCTCCGCGCGCGGGACGAGCGCTGCGACGGAGTCGATGACGATCAGGTCGAGGGCGCCGGAGCGGACCAGCATGTCCACGATCTCCAGCGCCTGCTCGCCGTTGTCGGGCTGGGAGAGGATCAGGTTGTCGATGTCGACGCCCAGCTTGCGCGCGTACTCGGGGTCGAGGGCGTGCTCCGCGTCCACGAAGGCGACCTGACCGCCGGCCTTCTGGGCGTTGGCCACGGCGTGCAGGGTCAGCGTGGTCTTACCGGAGGATTCCGGTCCGTAGATCTCCACGACACGGCCGCGCGGCAGGCCGCCGACGCCGAGAGCCACGTCGAGTGCGGTCGACCCGGTCGGGATGACCTCGATGGGCTCCCTCGACCGCTCGCCCATGCGCATGACCGCGCCCTTGCCGAATTGCCGTTCAATCTGTGCGAGCGCGGCGTCGAGCGCCTTCTCGCGGTCGGTTCCTGCCATGGGTTCCACCCGGTTTGCTTGAGTCGATCGCTTCACGTCAAAGACGCTAACGCCTGCCACTGACAATGCGCCCCGACGCCGGCCTGGCCTGTGGATAACTATGGGACTCATCCCCGCAGAACGGGACGAAATCCGCTTCGGAAGCCTCGCCTGAGCCTCCATAAGAATGGATGTTCGATTTTGGTGTCAAGCGCACCACGCGGCGCGCGGAACCGGTTCTTCACCGCCGGGCACCGCTACTCCCGGCGGCGTACGGCGGGTGCCTCCAGCCGGACGACGACCGCACGGGCCGGCCCCGGGAGCCTTGGCCCATGACCGATCCGCGTACCGCCGACCGCCTCTGCCGTGCCGACCGCCTCTGCCATGTGACGGGGCTGCTCCTCGTCCTGTCCGGTCTCGTGCACCTGGTGGTGTTCGCCGTCGACGGCGGCCCGTGGGACGGCCCTGTCTCCTGGCGCAAGCCCGTCACGTTCGGGGTCTCCTTCGGACTGACGCTGATCGCGGTCGCCTGGGTCACGTCGTACCTGCGTGTCGGCGCGCGGCTGCGTTCGGTCCTGCTGCTCGTCTTCGCGGCCGACTGCGTGGTGGAGGTCGCCGGGATCACCCTCCAGGCATGGCGCCGGGTGCCCTCGCACCTGAACATGGAGACCCCCTTCGACACGACGGTGTCCATGGCACTGGCGGTGGGCGGCGGTGTGCTGGTCGTCCTGCTCACGGTCTTCGCCGTCGCGTCCTTCCGGCGCCGGCCGACGGGCCCGGCCGGCATGCCGCTCGCCGTCCGCTCAGGGTTCGCGATCCTGCTGGTGGCGCTGGCCTCCGGGGCGGCGATGATCGCGCGCGGGGTGGTGCTGACCAGGACCGGCCATCAAGAGGCCGCGTACCACTCGACGGCCCCGCTCAAGCCCCTGCACGGCGTGAGCCTGCACGCCGTGCTCGTCCTGCCCGCGCTGGCCTGGCTGCTCTCCCGCTCGCCCTGGAACGAACGGACACGCCTGCGGATCGTGGCCGCGGGAGTCGGCTGCTACGCGGCGGCGGTCGCCGTGGCGGGGCTGTGGGCGGTGCTGACGTACCGGTGACAGGGCGGGAGCGGTGGGCCGGCCCACGACGCCCGTCCCGTCACCGGCTCACGCCGTCCGTCCTCAGGCCGCCCCCGCTACGGCGACGCAGACATCCGCTGACGACGAGCGCCCTGCTCCTACGACTCCTCCGGCTCGGGCTGCCCGGCTCGTGGCCGGCGTATCCGGGCCAGCATCCCGGGACTGCCGGCACCCCGGCCGCGGTGCCCGTGCACGCGCGGGTCGTCCGTGACGGCGTACCGCTTCACATACGCGCCGAGGAACGCCTGGAGCGTGGCCACCGCCGGAATGGCGATCAGCGCGCCGACGGCGCCCAGCAGCGCGGTGCCCGCGATGACCGAGCCGAAGGCGACGGCGGGATGGATGTCGACGGTTTTGGCGGTCAACTTGGGCTGGAGCATGTAGTTCTCGAACTGCTGGTAGACCACGACGAAGACCAGCACCCACACCGCGTACCAGGGCTCGACGGTGAACGCGATCAGCATCGGCAGCGCGCCCGCGAGGTAGGTGCCGATGGTCGGGATGAACTGCGAGACCAGGCCGACCCAGACACCGAGCACCGGCGCGTACGGCACACCCAGGGCCTGGAGCAGGATGTAGTGGGCGACGCCGGAGATGAGCGCCATCAGGCCGCGCGAGTAGAGATAGCCGCCCGTCTTGTCGACGGCGATCTCCCAGGCGCGCAGGACCTCGGCCTGGCGCGCGGGCGGCAGGACGGAGCACAGGGCCCGGCGCAGCCGGGGGCCGTCGGCGGCGAAGTAGAACGAGAACAGTCCCACCGTCAGCAGCTGGAAAAGCCCGCCGAGCACCTGTGCGGAGACGTCGAGGACACCGGCGGCGCTGTTCTGCGCGTACTTGCGCAGCCAGTCGGAGTGGAGCAGGCCCTCCTGGATGTCCACGCGCCGCAGTTGCGTGTGGAAGGTCTCGTTGATCCAGTTGATGAGCGAGTCGAGGTAGGCCGGGAAACCCTCGACCATCTTGATGATCTGGCCGGCCAGCATGGAGCCGAGCAGGGTGGCGAATCCAGCGGCGATGACCGTCAGCCCGAGGAAGACGAGGAAGGTGGCGAGTCCCCTGCGCATGCCGCGGGCGGACATCCGGCTCACCGCGGGTTCGACCGCCAGGGCCAGGAAGAACGCGATCAACACGTTGATCAACAGTCCGGTCAGCTGGTGGAAGGCCCAGCTGCCGAGCTGGAACGCGGCGATCAGCGCAAGCGCGAGCACCATGGCGCGCGGCAGCCAGCGCGGCATGCGGGCGGCCGCAACCACGGCGCCGGGCGCCGGGGGCCGCTCGGGCCGGGTCGTGCCGGTCGATGCCGCGTCCCGGGTCGGCGGCTCGTTGTCCTCGTCGATGGATGCCACGGGCCAAGTCTCGCCCACGTCACCGACAACCCGCGCCCACCTGCGATCTTCGCGGCCGTTCAGCACCGTACAGTTGACCACTTAACGAAGAAAAAGGGGGACTTTTCCGGCAGCGAAGTCCGCGAAGTCCGTGCCTCAGCGCCGCTCGCCCGGCACGTCCATGACCGCGCAGACCACGCGCCACACGTCCTTCGCGTCCCAGCCGGCCTCCAGCGCCTGGTGCACCGTGCGCCCGCCCAGCTCCGACATGACGTGATCACGCGCGAAGGTGTCGGCGTACCCGGGACCGAAGTGCTCCGCCATCCGCTGCCAGAAGACCGTCAACCGCATGACTCCAGTATCCCGCCCCTGGGGGTGGGCCCCGGCCGGGAGCACTTGCCGAGACCGCTTTCCGCCCTACGGTCTGACGCATGGCCGAAACAGGAGCTTCCCCACTCCCCTCCACGCCCCCGGCGCGCTCTCCGCTCTTTCGCGCCGAGCAGTTCGTGTGGCTCAACGCGCGCGTGCTGGAGCAGCGCCTCTTCGCGCACCACTTCCTGCACGGCAGCCCGGACGCGGTGGAAGCGGCGCTGGACGCCTACCGCAACGAGGACGGCGGATACGGGCACGCGCTGGAGCCCGATCTGCGCGGCCCCGTGAGCCAGCCCCTGCACACCGCGCACGCGCTGCGGGTGCTGGACGCCATCGGGCGCTGCGGCGGGCAGCGGGTCGAGCGCGTGTGCCGCTATCTGACCGCGATCTCCACCGCCGACGGCGCCCTGCCGGCGATCCATCCCAGCCAGCGCGGATATCCCGCGGCGCCGTTCGTCCCGGTCGTCGACGACCCTCCCAGCGACCTGCTCGCCACCGGACCGGTGGTCGGACTGCTGCACCGCAACGAGGTCTGGCACGCCTGGCTGTTCCGGGCCACCGACTTCTGCTGGCAGGCCGTGGAGTCCCTGGAGAAGTCTCACCCCTACGAGGTGGAGGCCGCCGTGGCCTTCCTGGACTCAGCCCCCGACCGCTCGCGCGCGGAGGCCGCCGCGGACGGGCTCGGCCGCCTGGTGCGCGAGCAGCGGCTCGCCGCCCTGGACCCGGAGAGGCTCGACGCGTTTCCGGTGGCGTCCGGCTACGCCCCGGGCGAGCACCACTTCCCGCACGACTTCGCCAGGACTCCGGAGTCGCTCGCGCGCGCGTGGTTCACGGACGATGAGATGGCGCGCTCCTTGGACCACCTCGCCGCCGAGCAGCAGGACGACGGCGGCTGGCCGATCCGCTGGCGCCAGTGGGCACCGGCCCCCGCGCTGGAGGCACGCTCCCTGGTGACGGTCGAGGCGCTGCGCACCCTGCGGGCGTACGGCCGGTACGTGGGCTGAGCCGGTGCCTCGTCGGCGGCTGATCGGGCGCGGCCGGGGACGGATCACTTCGCACGTTCACCCGAGGGCCGGCCGGACGCGCCGACTGCGTGCTCCGAGGTCTCCTCACCCTCCGAGGGCCCGTACGCCCGCCGTCACCACCACGGCCGCCGCGACGACCAGCAGGAACGGCGCGCGCAGCACCAGCGCCACGGCGGCCGCGCCGAGCCCGGCGATCCGTGCGTCCAGCACGAGCGCGTGCCCGTCGGCGAACGTCTGCTGCGCCGTGAGCGCGGCGAGGAGGGCGACGGGCAGCAGGGCGGCGAGCCGCCGCACGAACGGCCGCTCCATGACGCCCGCGGGAACCAGCAGCCCGGCGAGCTTGACGGCGTAGCAGCCGAGGGCGGTCAGGCCGATCGCGATCCAGGTGTTCACCGGCTCTCCTCCCCCTCTGCGGATGCGTCCGGTCCATCCGGTCCAGCCCGTCCATCCAGTCCACCCGGCCCGTCCATCCCATCGACCCGGTCAACATGGTCAACCTGATCCGCTTCGTCCGATCCAGTACGTGCAGCCGGTCCAGCCGGTCCATCCGATCCACTCGGCCGGTCCGGCGCAGGTGACACACCTCGTCGGGCACGCCCCTCGCGGCGTCCCTCGACTACGAGGGCGACCGGTGCCGCCAGAGCCGCCACCAGAACGGGGGCACCCGCCGGCAGGACGGGCAGCAGGCCGAGGCCCAGCAGGACCGCAAGGCCCGCGACCGCCCGCTCGGTCGTGGTCCGCAGCATGGGCGCGAGCAGCGCCAGGAACACGGCGGGTCCGGCCGCGTCCAGGCCCCACGCACGCGTGTCGCCGATGGCCTTGGCGCCGAGCGCGCCGAGGAGCGTGGTGAGGTTCCACAGGGCGTACAGGGTGAGTCCGGTGACGGTGAAGCCGATGCGCCGGGCCCGCCGGGTCGGCTGTGCCAGGGTGACCGCCGTGGTCTCGTCGATCACCCACTGGGCGGCGAACGGCCGTACCGCGCGCGGGAGAGCGAGCAGATGCGACAGCCGGAGCCCGTAGAAGGCGTTGCGCACGCCGAGGAAGAAGGCGCCGGCGGCGGCCGTGAACGGGTTGCCGCCGGCGGCCAGCGCTCCGACCAGGGCGAACTGGGAGGCGCCGGTGAAGACCAGGAGGCTGAGCGCGCAGGTCTGGAGAAGTCCGAGCCCGCTGCCGGCCGAGGTCACCCCGAAGGCGAAACCGGACAGCCCCACGGCGACGCCGACCCCGAGGGCGTCCCGTACGACGGCCCGGTCGGGCTTGTCCTCGGCGTCGGCTGTCATGTCCGCGAGTAACGTCTGCTGTGCCACACGCGGGACGGTACGGGCGTCCTTCAGTCCGGGTCTTGTACGTTCTTGCGCCCGCCTTCGCCGGATGCCATGCGCTCCCGCTGGTATGCGCCCGGGGGCACGCCGACGATCCGGGTGAAGTGCCGGTTGAGATGGGGCTGGTCGGTGAAGCCGACGGCCACGGCCGCCTCGGCCGGGGGCGCCCCCGCATCCAGCATCAGGCGCGCGCGGCGCACCCGGGCGTCGGTCAGACAGGCGTGCGGCGGCATGCCGTAGGTGTCGCGGAACGCGCGCAGCAGCGCGAAGGGGCTGGTGCCGAGGTCGGCGGCCAGGCGTTCCAGGGTCGGGGGCTCGGCCATGCACTCCTCGAGCACGGCACGCGCGCGTGCCGCGACACGGGCTCCCGCCGTGCGCACCGGCCGCTGCGGCAGTGGGCCGCCGTTCAGCCGCAGCAGCCTGGTCACGGCGACCCGCAGCAGGGTGTCGGCGGCCAGCGCGTTGCCCTCGTCGGCGGCGCGGAGGATCTGGTGGACCAGGCGGACGGTGTAGGGGTCGTCGAGGACGGGGCTGACGAAACCCGGCGTTCCCCTGATGCCGGTGGTCTCCGCCGCGATCGCGGCGACCACCTCGGGCGAGGGGTAGACCGCGCCGTACCGCCAGCCCTCCGGGACACCGGCGCGGCCGGTGTGCGGGGTGTCCGGATTGACGAGGGCCAGGGAGCCGGCGGGGACGTACACGTCGGAGCCGCGGTGCTGGAAGACCTCGACGCCGTCGGCGATGGCCGCGATCACGAAATGCTCGTGGGTGTGCCGGACGAAGGTCTTGCGGACGTACCGGGCCCGCAGCAGGTCCACGCCCGGCAGGTCGTCGTACCGCCAGTGCCGCGCCCGCTCCACCGGCCGACGCCCCGCCACACCATCACCGACGCGCTCTCCGCCCCGCTGATCGGCGTCCTGCCGGTTCCGCCCGCGCCCCACCGGCCGGCCCTGGTCCGCGTCCCCACCAGCCCGCTCTCCACCCCACTGATCGGCGTCCTGCCAGTTCCCCCCACCCGCCACCGGCCGGACCGCAGCCGCGTCCCCACCAGCCCGCTCTCCACCCCGTTGATCGGCGTCCTGCCGGTTCCGCCCGCGCTCCACCGGCCGGACCGCAGCCGCGCCCCCGCGGACCCGCTCCTCATCCCAGCCTGCTGCACCCGTCATGCGCCCATTCTCCGCCCGGCCGTCCGCGAGCCGCCCCCGCCCACCCCTGCCGGACGGCGTTTGCCCAGGTCAGCGTCATTGTCAGTGGGCGGGTGCAGGATGGACGCATGGTCAGCTCCGCACATCGAGCCCTCGACGGCTTCTCCCCCGCGACCCGCGGCTGGTTCACGGGGGCGTTCTCCGCGCCCACCGCGGCCCAGGCCGGCGCGTGGCAGGCCATCGGCGCGGGCTCGGACGTGCTGGTGGTGGCCCCGACCGGTTCGGGCAAGACGCTGGCCGCGTTCCTCGCCGCCCTGGACCAGCTGGCCTCGACCCCGCCCCCAGCCGACCCGAAGAAGCGCTGCCGGGTGCTGTACGTGTCCCCGCTGAAGGCCCTCGCGGTCGACGTCGAGCGCAATCTGCGCAGCCCACTGACCGGCATCCGCCAGGAGTCCGTGCGCCGGGGCCTGCCGGAGCCCGAGGTCAGGGTCGGCATCCGCTCCGGTGACACCCCGGCGGCCGAGCGGCGCGCCCTGTCCACCCGCCCGCCGGACATCCTGATCACCACCCCCGAGTCGCTGTTCCTGATGCTGACCTCGGCCACGCGTGACGCGCTCACGGGCGTGGAGACGGTGATCCTGGACGAGGTGCACGCGGTCGCGGGCACCAAGCGCGGCGCTCATCTGGCGCTCTCCCTGGAGCGGCTCGACGAACTGCTGCCGCGGCCGGCCCGCCGGATCGGCCTGTCGGCAACCGTCCGCCCGGTGGACGAGGTGGCCCGGTATCTCTCGCCGCGCCGCAAGGTGGAGATCGTCCAGCCGGAGTCCGGCAAGGAGTTCGACCTGTCCGTGGTGGTGCCGGTCGAGGACATGGGCGAGCTGGGCGGCTCCCCGGCGGCCGACGCCGGCGAGGGCGGCGAGAAGCCGTCGATCTGGCCGCATGTCGAGGAGCGGATCGCCGACCTGGTGCAGGCCCACCGCTCCACGATCGTGTTCGCCAACTCCCGCCGCCTCGCCGAGCGGCTGTGCAACCGGCTCAACGAGATCGCCTACGAGCGGGCGACCGGCGAGACCCTGGACGAGCACCACTCCCCGGCCCAGCTGATGGGCGGCTCGGGCGCCGCCCAGGGCGCGCCCCCGGTGATCGCCCGCGCGCACCACGGCTCGGTCTCCAAGGAGCAGCGCGCCCTGGTCGAGGAGGACCTGAAGGCGGGCCGGCTGCCCGCGGTGGTCGCCACCTCCAGCCTGGAGCTGGGCATCGACATGGGCGCCGTCGACCTGGTCGTGCAGGTTGAGTCCCCGCCGTCGGTCGCCTCCGGGCTGCAGCGCGTGGGCCGCGCGGGACACCAGGTGGGGGCCGTCTCCACCGGTGTCGTCTTCCCCAAGTACCGCGGTGACCTGGTCCAGGCGGCGGTGGTCACCGAGCGGATGCGCTCGGGCTCGATCGAGTCCCTGAGGGTGCCCGCGAACCCGCTGGACGTGCTCGCGCAGCAGCTGGTCGCCATGACGGCGCTGGACACCTGGCAGTTCGACGACCTGCTCGCCATGGTCCGCCGCGCGGCCCCCTTCGCGTCGTTGCCCGAGTCGGCGTTCACCGCGGTCCTGGACATGCTCGCGGGCCGCTATCCGTCGGACGCGTTCGCGGAGCTGCGCCCGCGCGTGGTGTGGGACCGCGTGGCCGGCACGATCACCGGCCGCCCGGGCGCCCAGCGGCTCGCCGTCACCTCCGGCGGCACGATCCCCGACCGGGGCCTGTTCGGGGTCTTCCTCGCCGGTTCCGACCCCAAGAAGGGCGGCGGCCGGGTCGGCGAGCTGGACGAGGAGATGGTCTACGAGTCCCGGGTGGGCGACGTCTTCACGCTGGGCACGAGTTCCTGGCGCATCGAGGACATCACCCGCGACCGCGTCCTGGTCTCCCCCGCACCCGGCGTGCCGGGCCGGCTGCCCTTCTGGAAGGGCGACCAGCTGGGCCGTCCGCTGGAACTGGGCCGCGCGGTGGGCGCTTTCCTGCGCGAGGTGGGCTCGCTGCACAAGGACGACGCCCGGCTGCGGCTGCTGGCGGCGGGCCTGGACGCATGGGCGGCGGACAACGTGCTGTCGTACCTGGACGAGCAGCGGGAGGCCTGCGGCCATGTCCCGGACGACCGCACCATCGTCGTGGAGCGCTTCCGCGACGAGCTGGGCGACTGGCGGGTCGTCGTCCACTCCCCCTTCGGCGCCCAGGTGCACGCCCCGTGGGCCCTCGCGCTCGGCGCCCGCCTGTCCGAGCGGTACGGCATGGACGCGCAGGTCATGCACGCCGACGACGGCATCGTGCTGCGCCTGCCCGACGCCGACCTGATGGGCCTGGACCTGCTCGACCAGGAGCCCATGAAGGCCGGCACCGAGTACGACACCGAGCAGGCGCCCGTCGGCGCGGCGGACGTCGCCTTCGACAGGGGCGAGGTCGACCAGATCGTCACCGACCAGGTCGGCGGGTCCGCCCTTTTCGCCTCCCGGTTCCGCGAGTGCGCCGCCCGGGCGCTGCTGCTGCCGCGCCGCAACCCCGGCAAACGCACCCCGCTGTGGCAGCAGCGCCAGCGGGCGGCCCAGCTGCTCCAGGTGGCGAGCGAGTTCGGCTCGTTCCCGATCGTCCTGGAGGCGGTCCGCGAGTGCCTCCAGGACGTCTTCGACGTCCCCGGGCTCGTGGAGCTGATGGGCGACATCGAGTCCCGCAAGGTGCGCCTGGTCGAGGTCACCACCCCGGAGCCGTCCCCGTTCGCGCGCTCCCTGCTGTTCGGGTACGTCGCCCAGTTCCTGTACGAGGGCGACTCCCCGCTCGCCGAGCGCCGTGCCGCCGCCCTCTCCCTGGACTCCCGGCTGCTGGCCGAGCTGCTGGGCCAGGCGGAGCTGCGGGAACTGCTCGACGCCGACGTGCTGACCGAGCTGGAGCGCGAGCTGCAGTGGCTCACCGAGGACCGCAGGGTCAAGGACGTGGAGGGCGTCGCCGATGTGCTCCGGCTGCTCGGCCCGCTGACCGACACGGAGTTGGTCGCGCGGGGCGCGGATCCGCAGTGGGCGCGCGAGCTGGCCGGCGCGCGCCGGGCCATCAAGGTCCGGATCGCCGGCGCGGACCACTGGGCGGCGGTCGAGGACGCGGGCCGGCTGCGCGACGCGCTCGGCACGGCCCTGCCGGTCGGCGTGCCCGAGGCCTTCACCGAGCCGGTCAAGGACCCCCTGGGCGATCTCCTCGCACGGTACGCCCGCACCCACGGCCCGTTCACGTCGGTCACGGCGGCGGCCCGCTTCGGCCTGGGCGTGGCGGTCACCGAGGGCGCGCTGCAGCGGCTGGCCGCGAACGGCCGGGTGGTCCAGGGCGAGTTCCACCCGGCGGGCATCGGCCAGGAGTGGTGCGACGCGGCCGTACTGCGCCGGCTGCGCCGCCGTTCCCTGGCGGCCCTGCGCCATGAGCTGGAACCCGTGCCACCGGCCGCGCTCGCCCAGTTCCTGCCGCAGTGGCAGCACATCGGCAAGGGCCACGGTCTGCGCGGGACCGACGGACTGGTGCGCGCCATCGAGCAGTTGCAGGGCGCCTCCGTGCCGGCGTCCGCGCTGGAGAAGCTGGTCCTGCCCTCCCGCGTGGTGAACTACACACCCGCCATGCTCGACGAGCTGACCGCCGCCGGAGAGGTGGTGTGGGCGGGCGCGGGCGACCTGCCCGGCAAGGACGGCTGGGTCTCGCTGTATCTGGCGGACGCGGCCCCCCTGCTGCTCCCGCCGCCCCACCCCCTGGAGCTGACCGCGCTCCACCAGTCCGTGCTGGACGCGCTGTCCGGCGGCTACGGCCTGTTCTTCCGCCAGATCGCCGATCAGGTCCGGGCCAGCACCCACCCCGAGGCCACCGATCCCCAACTGGCCGACGCGCTCTGGGACCTGGCCTGGTCGGGCCGGCTCACCAACGACACCCTCGCCCCGATGCGGTCCCTGCTGGGTTCGGGCCGTACGGCGGGGTCGACCGCCCACCGCGCCAAGCGTGCCGTCCCGCGCGGTCGTTACGGCTCCCTGACGGCCGCCGCCCGCAGCGCGTCCCGTAGCGGCCCGCCCACCGTCGCCGGCCGCTGGTCGCTGCTCCCCGCGGCCGAGCCGGACGCCACCGTGCGCGCCCACGCGCTGGCCCGCACGCTGCTGGACCGGCACGGCGTGGTGACCCGTGGGGCGGTCGCCGCGGAGGGGATCGAGGGCGGCTTCTCGGCGGTGTACCGCGTGCTGTCCGCCTTCGAGGAGAGCGGCCAGGCGCGGCGCGGTTATGTGGTCGAGGGGCTGGGCGCGGCCCAGTTCGCGATGGACGGCGCGGTGGACCGGCTCCGCGCGGTGTCCAACGCGCGTGACCGCGGGGAGAGCACCACCGCCGGAAACGGCTTCCCGGGCCCCTGGAACGGCTTCACCACGCCCGCGTTCGGGGGCGATGCCGGCGGCGGCGAGAGCACACCTCACGGCCACCCCCTCCCCGGGCCCTTCGACGGGTCGGGCGGCGGTTTCGCCCACCCCGGCCTCGACGGCGACTTCACCTGGCCGCCGGCGGACCCCCTACCCGCGCCCGGCGAGTACGTCTCGCCCCGCGACCTCGCCGACCCCTTCGCCTCCCCCGGCTACGGCGGCCCCCGAGGAGGCGGCTCCGATGCCTTCGGCTCACCGGCGCCACGCGGGTACGGCAGCGGTCGTACGAGCACGGCCGCGCCCGACCCCCGTGCCGTCGTCCTCGCCGCGGCCGACCCCGCCAACGCCTACGGCGCGGCCCTGTCCTGGCCCGAGCCGCCGACCGGCGCCGGCCACAAGCCGGGCCGCAAGGCGGGCTCGCTGGTCGTCCTGGTGGAGGGCGAGCTGACGCTGTACATGGAGCGCGGCGGCAAGACCCTGCTGGCCTGGCCCGACACCTCGGACACGGAGGCCGCGGACGACCCCCGGCTGCGTACGGCGGCGGAGGCCCTGGCCGCGGCGGCCCGCGCGGGCTCCCTCGGCACGGTCACGGTCGAGCGGATCAACGGCGTCCAGGCCCTGACCTCGCCCATAGGCGCCCTTCTGGAAGCCGCGGGCTTCGTGGCCACGCCGCGCGGCCTGCGCCTGAGGCCATGACCCGGCAGAGCATGACCGGCAGCCATGGCCGGGGACCGTGACCGCCGCCGCCGAACCATGGCGGGGAGACCATGACCGCCGCCGCCGAACCATGGCGGGGAGACCATGACCGCCGTCGGCAGACCATGGCTGGCAGACCCTGACCGTCGCCCGGCAGCCCATGGCGGGAGGCCATGACCACCGTCGCCTCCCGCCACCGGGCGCTGCCCCTCTCACCCGAGAGGGACAGCCTGGTCCCGCCCGACCACCGCGACCCGGCCGTGGCACCCTTGACGCATGCCCGAAGGTGACACGGTCTGGCAGGCCGCGCGGCGGCTGCACGAGGCCCTCGCGGGCAAGGCGCTGACCCGCAGCGACTTCCGGGTGCCGAAGTACGCGACGGTCGACCTCACGGGCCGTACCGTGCTCAGCACGATCCCGCGCGGCAAACACCTGCTCACCCGGTTCGAGGGCGGCCTGACCCTCCACACGCATCTGCGGATGGAGGGCTCCTGGAAGGTGTACGGCACGGGAGAGCGCTGGCGGGGCGGCCCGGCCCACCAGATCCGGGCGATCCTCGGCACCGCCGACCGCACGGCCGTGGGCTACCGGCTCCAGGTCCTGGAGTTGCTGCGCACCGGTGAGGAGGAGCGGGTCGTCGGTCATCTGGGCCCCGACCTGCTGGGCCCGGACTGGGACCCCGAGCGCGCCCTCGCCAACGTCCTCGCCCACCCCGCCCGCCCGCTCGGCGAAGCCCTGCTCGACCAGCGCAACCTCGCCGGTATCGGCAACATCTACAAGAGCGAGCTCTGTTTCCTGCTGGGCGTCACCCCGTGGCTCCCGGTCGGCGCGCTGCCCGCGGACCGCGCCGAGACGCTGCCCGCGCTCGCCAAGAGGCTCCTGGAGGCGAACCGCGACCGCCCCGTCCGGCAGACCACCGGCCTGCACCGGCACGACCTGTTCGTCTACGGCCGCGCACCCCGCCCCTGCCTGCGCTGCCACACACCGGTCCGCGTGGCCGACCAGGGCGACGGCTCCCAGGAACGCCCCACCTACTGGTGCCCCACCTGCCAGACGGGCCCGGCCCCCGGCCCCGGTTCACCGCAGCGCTGGCGGGACCGCTATCCGCGCCGCACCGGCTGACCGAGCCGAGCCGCACGCCGAGCCGCACACCGGAAAGCCCGCATCCCCTGGAACAACGCGATCGCGCCGACCTGGCTCCCGCGTTCCTCACGGGTCGGAAACTTCCCCCGAACGAGGGCCCCGCGATGCCCTGGCAGCACCCCCCGGCCGCCAGGCCGCCACCCAGCTCCCCGTCGGCAGCGCTCCGGTCGCCCGGGTCTCCGGCATGCAGTGCACCGGGAGCACGCTCAGCCCCCACCCGCCGGCCACGACGGCCCCTTCCAGCACACCCGAGCCCTGCCCCAGCGCGAGCCGCAGCCCCGCCCACCACCACACGGCCGTGAGCCCCAGCCCGAGCGTCCAGCGCACTATGCGCCCCACCATGCGCGCCACCACCTCCTGCCGGACGCTAGACCGCCGCCCGCCCGGCGCGGGAGGCGCACTGCGGGCTCACCGGTGCACAACAGCCGGCCCGTGCGGCGCGGACCTACGCGTTCTCCGCCTGGAACATCCAGTGGTGCTTCTCCAGGTCCGCGGTGATCCCGATGAAGATGTCCTGGGTCACCGGGTCCGGCTCCCCCGTCGCGGCCACGCGCTCCCGCATCCGGGTGATCACCGCGCCGAGCGCGTCCACCATCGCCCGGACCGCGTCGCCGTCCTTGATCCAGCCCGCCGGAGTGGTGCCGATGCCGCTGCCGGCGGCCACCGTGGCGGCGCGCCCGTCGGGCGGTACGCCCAGGGCCGAGGCGCGCTCGGCCACCGTGTCGGAGTGGGTGCGCGCGGAGGCGACGACCTCGTCGAGCTGCAGGTGGACGGAGCGGAAACGGGGCCCGACGATGTTCCAGTGGATCTGCTTGGCGACCAGGGAGAGGTCCACCAGGTCGACGAGGGCACCCTGCAGCGCCTCGGCCACCGTCTTCAGGTCCGCGTCGGCCAACGGGCTCTTCACGACGTACATCCGTTTCCTCCGGTGCTTGGGCGCCGCCATGTCCCTCCCACCATGACCGCCCCGCCCAAGCCCGGCAAACGGACACAAAAGCGACGCACATCACACAGTCGACCCGGGTAAGCGAAAGCCCCGGCTGCCTGCTCCAGGTCTTCCTGGAACAGGCAGCCGGGGCCTGATATGTCTCGGTTCGCTAGGCCGCGTGCGCGTGCGTCACGCGGCGACCACGTCCACAGCCTCCGCGGGCGCCTTGATGGTCACCCGTTCCGGTGGCACACCGGTCACCGACACCGATCCCAGCATCGGCCGGACCGGCGTCGCCACGGGCTCGGTGGCCGCGGCGGACTGGGCCAGCTCGGCGAGCGCCAGCTCGTCGCTCACTTCTCGCATGAGTTCCGACATCCGTACGTCCAGCGCGTCGCAGATGGCGGCGAGCAGCTCGGAGGAAGCCTCCTTCTGCCCCCGCTCCACCTCGGAGAGATAGCCGAGTGAGACTCGGGCGGACGAGGAGACTTCGCGCAGAGTACGGCCCTGGCGTTGGCGCTGCCGACGCAGCACGTCACCCAGCAGGCGACGGAGCAGAATCATCGGTGGCTCCCTCCTCGGACCGCGTAGCCGCATCCTTCTCGCCCCACCGTACCGCCTCGCGCCGCGGCCGTGCGGGGAGCGATGTCGTGTTCACTCAGGGCTGCAAACATCAAAACCCCCCGTTCCGTTCCGTATCCTGTGCCCGCTCATTCCCAGTCTGTTCGCCCGCAAGCTGCTCGAGGAGCACTGCGAGTACGCTCCGTACACTCTCCATACGAATTTCCGCACGGCTGCCGTTCAACCGCAGGGCCTCCACTTTTCCGCCACCGGCAGAACCGGGGTGCGAGGTGAGGGGTCCGTCGACGGCCACGAAGACCGTCCCGACCGGCCGGCCGTCCTGCGGTTCGGGGCCGGCGACTCCGGTGGTCGCGATGCCCCAGTCGGCGCCCAGAGCCTTCCGTACGCCGGTGGCCATCTGGGCCGCGACCTGCGAATCCACCGCTCCTCGCTGCGCCAGCAGAGTGGCGTCGACGCCCAGCAGCTCATGCTTCAGTTCGGTGGCGTAGGCGGTGACCGAACCCCGGAACACCTTGGACGCTCCGGGAACCGATGTGATCTCCGCGGCCACCAGGCCACCGGTGAGCGACTCGGCGACGGCGAGGGTCTCGCCCCTCACGGTCAGTAGTCGCACCAGTTCGGTGGCCTTCGAACTCACGCTTCCTTCTCCTCCAACGCCGCGGCTCGCTCCGCGATTCCCTGCCTGCGCAGCACAATGGCCTGTCTTACATAGTCGAGACCGGTGGCGACGGTGAGGACGACCGCCACGGCCATCACCCAGAACCTCAGGGTGGCCAGCCAGCCGGTCAGCGCCAGAACGTACATCCCGACCGCCACGCCCTGGGTGAGGGTCTTGAGCTTGCCCCCGCGGCTGGCCGGGATCACGCCGTAGCGGATGACCAGAAAACGCAGCAGGGTGATGCCGAGTTCCCGGCCGAGGATCACGCCCGTCACCCACCACGGCAGATCGCCCAGGGCCGAAAGACAGATCAGCGCCGCCCCCATGATGGCCTTGTCGGCGATGGGGTCGGCGATCTTCCCGAAGTCGGTGACCAGGTTGTAGGTGCGCGCCAGATGTCCGTCGAACAGGTCGGTGATCATGGCGACGGCGAAGGCGGCCCAGGCCAGCGAGCGCCAGGCCGGGTCGTAGCCACCGTTGGCCAGCATCAGCGCCACGAAACCGGGCACCAGGAGCAGCCGGAGCATGGTCAGCAGATTGGCGACGTTCCAGACGCTCGCCTGGTTGACGGCCGCGGCGGCGATCTTCCCGCCGCGCGCGGGCTTGCCGCCGCCGGGACCTGGGGCAGAACCGGAGACCTCGGACCGTGCGCCGTCGGCGGGGGCGGCGGGCCCCCGGGCGCCCTGCGCGCCGGAGGAGCCGCCCGCGGCGGATGCCGGGACTCCGGTCATCTGCCCGCCTCCTCACTACACGCGAGCGAGCCGGTCAGCGGCTCGGCCACCAGGTCGACACCTTCCGTACCGACCACCTTCGCCTCGACCATACGTCCGACGCTCAGGCCTTCGCCGCTCGTGAGCAGAACCTGCCCGTCGGTCTCGGGCGCCTGGTGCGCGGCACGGCCGTACACGCCCTCTTCCTCGTCGACGGACTCGACCAGGACGCGCAGCGTTTCCCCGACGCGCTCCTCGGCGCGCTGCGAGACGAGTTCCTCGGCGAGCCGGGAGATGTGGGCCAGGCGCTCGGCGACGACGTCCTCGTCCAGCTTGTTGTCGTACGTCGCCGCCTCCGTGCCCTCCTCGTCGGAGTAGCCGAAGACGCCGATGGCGTCCAGGCGGGCGCCGTTCAGGAAGCGCTCCAGCTCGGCCAGGTCCGCCTCGCTCTCGCCGGGGAAGCCGACGATGAAGTTGGACCGCACGCCGGCCTCGGGCGCCTTGGAGCGGATGGTGTCGAGCAACTCCAGGAAGCGGTCGGTGTCGCCGAAGCGGCGCATGGCGCGCAGCACGTCGGGCGCGGAGTGCTGGAAGGACAGGTCGAAGTACGGCGCGACCTTGGGCGTCGAGGTGAGTACGTCGATCAGGCCCGGGCGCATCTCGGCCGGCTGCAGATAGCTGACCCGGACCCGCTCGATGCCGTCGACCTCGGCCAGCTCCGGCAGCAGGGACTCCAGCAGGCGGATGTCGCCCAGGTCCTTGCCGTAGGAGGTGTTGTTCTCGGAGACCAGCATGATCTCCTTCACGCCCTGCTCGGCCAGCCAGCGCGTCTCGTTCAGCACGTCGCTGGGGCGGCGGGAGATGAAGGAGCCCCGGAACGACGGGATGGCGCAGAAGGAGCAGCGCCGGTCGCAGCCGGAGGCCAGCTTCACCGAGGCGACCGGGGAGCCGTCCAGGCGCCGGCGCAGCGGCGCGCGGGGACCCGAGGCGGGCGCGACGCCCTCCGGGAGATCGGCCGGGCCGTGTCCGGGAAGGGCCACCGCCGCGGCCGATTCCTGGCGCTCGGCCGGGCTGATCGGGAGCAGCTTGCGGCGGTCGCGCGGGGTGTGGGAGGCGTGGACGCCGCCGGACAGGATGGTCTGCAGGCGGTCGGAGATGTCCGCGTAGTCGTCGAATCCGAGCACGCCGTCGGCCTCGGGCAGCGCCTGGGCCAGTTCCTTGCCGTACCGCTCGGCCATGCAGCCCACCGCCACGACGGCCTGGGTTCTGCCGTGGTCCTTGAGGTCGTTGGCCTCGAGGAGGGCGTCGACGGAGTCCTTCTTCGCGGCTTCGACGAAGCCGCACGTGTTCACCACGGCGACGTCGGCGTCCGCGGCGTCCTCGACGAGCTGCCAGCCGTCCGCCTCCAAACGGCCTGCGAGCTCCTCCGAGTCCACCTCGTTACGGGCGCAGCCAAGGGTGACGAGTGCGACGGTACGGCGTTCAGGCATGGGCTCAAGACTACTTCGTCTCACTGACAGCCCACGTCGACGGGGTTGGCCGACCCCGTCACACTCGCTCCGCCCCGAAGGACCGCTCAGCCCGCCACCGGGTCGCCCTTGGTGTAGGTGAGGCGCTCGACCTGGCCCGGCTGGAACTTGTCGTCGATCTTCTTGCCGTTGACGTAGAGCTCGATGGCGCCGGCGTCGCCCAGGATCAGGTTGATCTTGGAGCTGTCCTGGAAGGTCTTGGAGTCGCCCTTGTTCAGCAGCCCGTCGAAGAGCATCCGGCCGTTGTGGTCCTTGGCGGAGATCCAACTGCGTCCGTTCGGCGCGCTGACCTGGACGGTCACCTTGTCCTGGGGCGCGGCGGCGATGGCGCTGTCGGAGGGCGCGGGGCTCGGCGTGACGGGCTTGGTCTTCGTCGGCCGCGGCGAGGGCGACTTGCTCGCGGCGGACGTGCCGCCGCCCTGGGCGACCTGCGACTTGGCATCGCTTCCGGAGCCGCCGCCCTTGACGGCGGTGAAGCCGACGAAGCCGATCACCACGACGATCGCGGCGACCATGGCGGCGGTCCAGTTCGGCCCCCGCCGCTCCGGCCGGATCCGCTCGGCCTCGAACAGGGGTGCGGCCGGGGTGGGCGCGGGACGGCCGCCGTGCTCGGCGTCGTACTGGGCGATCAGCGGTGCGGGGTCGAGGTGGACTGCCTTGGCCAGCGTGCGGATGTGCCCACGGGCGTACACGTCGCCGCCGCACGGGGCGAAGTCGTCCGCCTCGATGGCGTGGATGACGGCGATACGGACACGAGTGGCGCTGCTGACGTCGTCCACGGTGAGCCCGGCCGCGATCCGCGCCTGCTGCAGGGCGCGGCCCACGGAGACACGGGCTTCCTCGGACTCGTCTGGGAACGGACGCTCGTCTTCAGGGGAGTTGCCGATGGACACGGGGGCGCCTTTCGAGCGTGTAGCCACCTGTGCTGGAAGCTCAGTCTAGGGGGGGTGCGAAAGGGTGGGGCAACCGGGCGGGTGGGACTTTGTACACCATAGGAACGGCCGGACATTCCTATGATTGGACAGGCAGGTACCCCATGGTGGGACCCCCAACTGTCCTTTCGCTCAACTGGACGTACGACGAAGGGAAACGGTTGCTCGCCGATCCCTAACGGGTGGATCACGGCGGTCCGCCACCCGGCGTACCGGCGTCCGCCGGACGGCCGTCCGCCCTACTCCTCAGACTCCCCGCGAATCATGGCGAGCACGCCGTCCAGCTCGTCAGGCTTCACAAGAACGTCACGAGCCTTGGATCCCTCGCTCGGCCCCACGATGTTGCGGGACTCCATGAGGTCCATGAGCCGCCCGGCCTTGGCGAAGCCGACGCGCAGCTTGCGCTGGAGCATCGAGGTCGACCCGAACTGGGTGGAGACGACCAGCTCGGCCGCCTGACACAGCAGGTCGAGGTCGTCGCCGATGTCCTCGTCGATCTCCTTCTTCTGCTTGCTGCCGACCGTGACGTCGTCCCGGAACACCGGCGTCATCTGCTCCTTGCAGTGCCGGACGACGGCCGCGATCTCGGCCTCGGTGACGAACGCGCCCTGCATACGGGTCGGCTTGTTCGCGCCCATCGGCAGGAACAGGCCGTCGCCCTTGCCGATCAGCTTCTCGGCGCCGGGCTGGTCGAGGATGACCCGGGAGTCGGCGAGCGAGGAGGTGGCGAAGGCCAGCCGGGAGGGCACGTTGGCCTTGATCAGACCGGTGACCACGTCGACCGACGGGCGCTGGGTGGCGAGCACCAGGTGGATGCCGGCCGCGCGCGCGAGCTGGGTGATGCGCACGATCGCGTCCTCGACGTCCCGCGGGGCGACCATCATCAGGTCGGCCAGCTCGTCCACGATCACGAGCAGATACGGGTACGGCTGCAGTTCCCGCTCGCTGCCCTCGGGCGGTTTGACCCTGCCCTCGCGGACGGCCTGGTTGAAGTCGTCGATGTGCCGGAAGCCGTAGGCCGCGAGGTCGTCGTAGCGCAGGTCCATCTCGCGTACGACCCACTGCAGGGCCTCGGCCGCCCGCTTGGGGTTGGTGATGATCGGCGTGATCAGGTGCGGGATGCCCTCGTAGGCGGTCAGCTCGACGCGCTTGGGGTCGACCAGGATCATCCGGACGTCCTCGGGGGTCGCCCGCATCATGACCGAGGTGATCAGGCAGTTGATGCAGGACGACTTGCCGGAGCCGGTGGCGCCGGCGACCAGCATGTGCGGCATCTTCGCCAGCGAGTGCATCACGTACCCGCCCTCGACGTCCTTGCCGAAGGCGACCAGCATCGGGTCGTCGTCCTCGGCGGACTCCGCGAGGCGCAGCACGTCGCCGAGGTTGACCATCTCGCGGTCGGTGTTGGGGATCTCGATGCCGACCGCGGACTTGCCGGGGATGGGGCTGATGATCCGCACGTCCGGGCTGGCGACGGCGTACGCGATGTTCTTGGTCAGCGCGGTGATCCGCTCGACCTTCACGGCGGGGCCGAGTTCGACCTCGTAGCGGGTGACCGTCGGGCCGCGGGTGAAGCCGGTGACGCGCGCGTCGACCTTGAACTCGGTGAAGACCTGCGTGAGCGAGGCGACGACCGCGTCGTTCGCGGCGCTGCGCGCCTTGCCGGGGCCGCCGCGGGTGAGGAGGTCCAGCGACGGCAGCGCGTAGGTGACGTCCCCGGAGAGCTGGAGCTGCTCCGCGCGCGCGGGCAGGTCGCGTGGCTGGTCGGGGGCCTTCTTGGTCAGGTCGGGGACGGTGCCGGCCGGGAGCTTCTCCTGCTTGGGGCGCGCGGCCGGGACCGGCGAGGGCTCGGGAGCCGGTTCGGGCGCGGGGGCCGGCCCCGGCGCGGGGGTCGGTACCGGGGTCGTCTCCTCGCGGTCGCCCACGCTGACGCCCTGGGTGAGGTCGGCGACCAGCGGGGACGGCGGCATGCCGTGCAGCACCGCTCCGTCGAGCGCCGCCGCCGCGGCCGCCGCGACGTCCACGGCGTCCATCCGGCGCTGCGGGTCCGGCTGGGGCACCGCGGAGCGCCTGGGGCGGCCGCGGCGCTGTGAGAGGGCCTCCGCCTCGGCGCTGTCGGGGTCGTACGCCTTGGGGGCGGACGCGCGCTTACGGGGGCGCGCGGGCAGCGCCTCGCGCCACTGGTCGTCGTAGCGCTCGTCGTCCTCGGTGTACTCGTCCGCCTCGAGGTCGTGCAGCACGCCCAGGCGTACGCCGAGGGTGCGCAGCCGCTGCGGCACGGCGTTGACCGGGGTGGCGGTCACCACGAGCAGCCCGAAGATCGTCAGCAGCACCAGCAGGGGTACGGCGAGGACGTCGGTCATCGTGTACGTCAGCGGAGTGGCCGCCGCCCAGCCGATGAGGCCGCCGGCGTCCCTTATGGCCTGCATGCCGTCGCTGCGGGCGGGCGAGCCGCAGGCGATGTGGACCTGCCCGAGCACGCCGATGACGAGCGCGGACAGGCCGATCACGATCCGTCCGTTGGCCTCCGGCCGCTCCGGGTGCCGGATGAGCCGTACGGCGATCACCCCGAGCAGGATCGGCACCAGCAGGTCGAGCCGGCCGAAGGCGCCGGTGACCAGGATCTCCACGAGATCGCCGACCGGGCCCTTCAGGTCCGCCCAGGTGCCGGCGGCGACGATCAGCGCGATGCCGAACAGCAGCAGCGCGATGCCGTCCTTGCGATGGGCGGGGTCGAGGTTCTTCGCGCCCTGCCCTATGCCGCGGAAGACGGCGCCGACGGCGTGTGCCAGACCCAGCCAGAGGGCGCGCACGAGCCGGTACACGCCCCCGGTGGGGCTGGGCACCGGTTTCGGCGGAGCGGCCTTCTTCGCCGGAGCCTTCTTGGCGGGCGCCTTCTTCGCCGGGGCCTTTTTCGCTGCGGCCTTCCTCGCCGGAGCCTTCGAGGGAGCGGCCGCCTTCTTGGCGGGCTGCTTCTTGGCTGCGGAGGGACGTGAGGCCATGGGTGTGAGGTTACCGGGGGAGACGACAGCGGACACGTGTGCCCACAGCTTCACCCGTTCGTGTCGCCCTTGCGGGGGACCGGAACTGACGCACGCTCACGGTCACCGCCGACCGGACGTACGTCAGTTCTGCGCCGGCATCGGCGGGCCGCCGGTGCCGGCGCCCGGCTCCAGGGCGTCCAGCGCGCGCCGCAGCCCGGTGAGTTTGCGCTCCAGATGGGCCGCCGTGGCCACCGCCGCCGCGTCCGCCGAGTCGTCGTCCAGCTGCTTGGACAGCGCCTCGGCCTGCTCCTCGACGGCCGCGAGCCGCGCGGACAGCTCGGCCAGCAGCCCCGCGGACTCCTTGCCGCCGACCCCGCCCTTGCCGCCGCCCTCCAACTGCAGCCGCAGCAGGGCCGCCTGCTCGCGAAGCTGGCAGTTCTTCATGTACAGCTCGACGAAGACCGAGACCTTCGCGCGCAGCACCCACGGGTCGAAGGGCTTGGAGATGTAGTCCACCGCGCCCGCCGCATAGCCCCGGAAGGTGTGGTGCGGGCCGTGGTTGATCGCGGTGAGGAAGATGATCGGGATGTCCCGGGTCCGCTCCCGCCGCTTGATGTGTGCCGCGGTCTCGAAACCGTCCATGCCCGGCATCTGGACGTCCAGCAGAATGACCGCGAAATCGTCCGTGAGCAGTGCCTTGAGCGCTTCCTCCCCGGACGATGCCCGCACCAGCGTCTGATCGAGCGCAGAGAGGATCGCCTCCAGCGCCAGCAGATTCTCCGGCCGGTCATCGACCAGGAGGATCTTGGCCTTCTGCACCATGGCCCGCCCTCCTCGCCCCGGCGGTACACCGGGCGCCGCCCCAGGGGACGACTCCCTTTCGCCGCCCGTCCTTGTGCCGGTCATCGTAGCCGCACCCCGCCTGTCGCCACACCCTGTCACCGCGATGTCACTGTGCACATAGGGGAAACGCGGCGGGATCCTGGTCGGTTCCCGGAATCCCGCATTCCCCTACGTTCGCAGGCCACCTTAAGTCGTACCGGCGCCCTCGGCTCAAGGGGGCAACTCCCGACCCTCGCCAAGGGTTCTCCCGGCGTTCACCTCCCGCTGCGCCGATCTCGTCACTTGTCCCCCATCCACTGCTGCATCACCGCCAGCAGATGGTCCGGGTCGACCGGCTTGGTGACGTAGTCGGAGGCGCCGGACTCGATCGCCTTCTCCCGGTCGCCCTTCATCGCCTTCGCGGTCAGCGCGATGATCGGCAGCCCGGCGAACTGCGGCATCCTGCGGATCGCCGTGGTCGTCGCGTAGCCGTCCATCTCCGGCATCATGATGTCCATCAGCACGACCGCCACGTCGTCGTGCTGCTCCAGCACCTCGATGCCCTCACGGCCGTTCTCGGCGTACAGCACCGACAGGCCGTGCTGCTCCAGGACGCTGGTCAGCGCGAACACGTTGCGGATGTCGTCGTCGACGATCAGCACCTTCTCGCCGGCGAACCGCACCCCGTGCGCGGACTGCGGCGCGCTCTCCTGCTCGGGCGCCGACCAGTGCTCGGCCCGCTGCTCGCCCTGCGGCAGGCCCCGGCGCCGGCGCCGGAAGAGGGCCGCGGGGCCGTTCTGGGTCTCCCGGTACGACTTCACCTCGGCCGGCGTCTCGATCTCCACGGCGGACAGCTCCGAGGACTGCTCCGTCGTCGAGGCGACCAGCTCGCCGGCCCCCAGCGGGGGCACGGACTGCTGGTAGCCCTGCGGCGGCAGCTCGCTCATGTGCAGCGGCAGGTACAGCGTGAACGTCGAGCCGCGGCCCGGTTCGCTCTGCGCGTGGATCTCGCCGCCGAGCAGCTGCGCGATCTCCCGCGAGATGGACAGACCCAGGCCGGTACCGCCGTACTTGCGGCTGGTCGTGCCGTCCGCCTGCTTGAACGCCTCGAAGATCACCCGCATCTTGCTGGCCGCGATGCCGATGCCGGTGTCGGTCACCGAGAACGCGATCAGCGGCGCGTCCGGATCGGTCAGCGAGCCGGCCTCCAGCAACTGCTCCCGGATGCCCGCCGGCACGTCCGCGCCGGCCGGCCGGATCACCAGCTCCACCGACCCGGAGTCGGTGAACTTCACCGCGTTCGACAGCAGGTTGCGCAGCACCTGCAGCAGCCGCTGCTCGTCGGTGTGCAGGGTCGCGGGCAGCTCCGGGGAGACCCGTACGGACAGGTCCAGGCCCTTCTCCGCGGTCAGCGGCCGGAACGTGGCCTCCACGTAGTCCACGAGCTGGACGAGCGCGATACGCGTCGGCGAGACGTCCATCTTGCCCGCCTCGACCTTCGACAGGTCGAGGATGTCGTTGATCAGCTGCAGCAGGTCGGAGCCGGCGCCGTGGATGGTCTCGGCGAACTCCACCTGCTTCGGCGAGAGGTTGCCCTCGGCGTTGTCGGCGAGCAACTTGGCCAGAATCAGCAGCGAGTTGAGCGGCGTACGCAGCTCGTGCGACATGTTGGCGAGGAACTCGCTCTTGTAGCGCATCGACACCGCGAGCTGCTCGGCACGCTCCTCCAGGACCTGCCGGGCCTCCTCGATCTCGGTGTTCTTCACCTCGATGTCGCGGTTCTGCCGGGCCAGCAGTTCGGCCTTCTCCTCCAGTTCGGCGTTGGAGGCCTGCAGCGCCTTCTGCCGGTTCTCCAACTCCTCCGACCGCTCCCTGAGTTGCTCGGTCAGCTCCTGCGACTGCTTCAGCAGCTGCTCGGTCTTGGTGTTGACCGAGATGGTGTTGACGCTGGTCGCGATCATCTCGGCGATCTGGTTGAGGAAGTCCTTCTGGATCTGCGTGAACGGCGTGAAGGAGGCCAGCTCGATCACGCCGAGCACATTGCCCTCGAACAGCACCGGCAGCACGATCACCTGCGACGGCGGGGCCTCGCCGAGGCCGGAGGAGATCTTCAGATAGCCGCTGGGCGCCTTGTCCACCAGGATCGTGCGCTTCTCCTCGGCGGCCGTGCCGATCAGCCCCTCACCGGGCCGGAACGACGTCGGCATGGAGCCCATCGAGTAGCCGTACGAGCCGAGCATCCGCAGCTCGTAGTTGTCCTCGCCGTCACCGGCGTCCTTGCCCTCCATGAGCGGCATCGCCACGAAGAACGCGCCGTGCTGCGCGGACACCACCGGCGTCAGCTCGCTCATGATCAGCGAGGCCACGTCCTCCAGGTCCCGGCGGCCCTGCATGAGGCCGGAGATACGGGCCAGGTTGCCCTTGAGCCAGTCCTGCTCCTTGTTGGCGATCGTGGTGTCGCGCAGGTTGGCGATCATCTTGTTGATGTAGTCCTGCAGTTCCTGGATCTCGCCGGACGCGTCGACGTCGATCTTCAGGTTCAGGTCGCCGCGGGTCACCGCGGTCGCCACGCGCGCGATGGCACGCACCTGCCGGGTCAGGTTCCCGGCCATCTCGTTCACCGACTCGGTCAGGTCCCGCCAGGTGCCGTCGACGTCACGCACGCGTGCCTGGCCGCCGAGCTGTCCCTCGGTACCCACCTCGCGGGCCACGCGCGTGACCTCCTCGGCGAAACTGGACAGCTGGTCGACCATCGTGTTGATCGTCGTCTTCAGCTCCAGGATCTCGCCGCGGGCGTCGATGTCGATCTTCTTCGTCAGGTCGCCCTTGGCGATCGCCGTGGTCACCATGGCGATGTTGCGCACCTGACCGGTCAGGTTGGACGCCATCTGGTTCACGGACTCGGTCAGGTCCTTCCAGGTGCCGGCCACACCCGGCACGTGCGCCTGACCGCCCAGGATGCCGTCCGTGCCCACCTCGCGGGCCACCTTGGTGACCTGGTCGGCGAACGAACTCAGCGTCTTCACCATGATGTTGATGGTGTCGGCGAGCTGCGCGACCTCACCGCGCGCCTCGATCGTCACCTGACGCGTCAGGTCGCCGTTCGCGACGGCCGAGGCGACCTGGGAGATGTTGCGCACCTGCATGGTCAGGTTGTTGGCCATCAGGTTGACGTTGTTGCTGAGGTCCTTCCAGATGCCGGTGACGCCCGGCACGTGCGCCTGGCCGCCAAGGATGCCCTCGGTGCCCACCTCACGGGCCACCCGGGTCACCTGCTCGGCGAAGCTGGACAGCTGATCAACCATCGTGTTGACCGTCGTGACGAGCTCGAGGATCTCGCCCTTGGCGTCAACAGTGATCTTCTTCGACAGGTCGCCCTTGGCGACCGCGGTCGTGACCTCGGCGATGTTGCGCACCTGGATGGTCAGGTTGTTCGCCATGAAGTTCACGGACTGCGTGAGGTCCTTCCAGGTGCCGGAGACACCCTGCACCTCGGCCTGACCGCCGAGGATGCCCTCCGTACCCACCTCACGGGCCACACGCGTGACCTCCTGGGCGAACGACGACAGCTGGTCCACCATCGTGTTCAGGGTGTTCTTCAGCTCCAGGATCTCCCCGCGCGCGTCCACGGTGATCTTCTGGGAGAGGTCACCGCGGGCCACGGCGGTGGCGACCTGCGCGATGTTGCGCACCTGGGCCGTCAGGTTCCCGGCCATGCCGTTCACGGAGTCGGTCAGGTCCCGCCACACACCAGCGACACCGGGCACCTGCGCCTGCCCGCCGAGACGGCCCTCGGTCCCCACGTCACGGGCGACCCGGGTCACCTGGTCGGCGAAGGCGGACAGCTGATCGACCATCGTGTTGATCGTGTTCTTCAGCTCGAGGATCTCGCCGCGCGCGTCGACGTCGATCTTCTGCGACAGGTCACCGCGCGCCACGGCCGTCGTCACCTGGGCGATCTGCCGCACCTGCGACGTCAGGTTCCCGGCCATGAAGTTGACGGAGTCCGTCAGTTCCTTCCAGGTGCCCGACACGCCGTCCACCCGGGCCTGACCGCCGAGGCGGCCCTCCGTACCCACGTCCCGGGCCATCCGCGTGACCTGGTCGGCGAAGCTCGACAGCTGGTCCACCATCGTGTTCACGGTGTTCTTCAGCTGCAGCATCTCGCCGGAGACGTCGACCGTGACCTTCTGCGACAGATCACCGTTGGCCACCGCCGTCGTCACCTGGGCGATGTTGCGCACCTGCCCGGTGAGGTTGCGGAACGCGGTGTTGACGGAGTCCGTCAGGTCCTTCCAGGCGCCGGCCGCGCCCGGCACCTGCGCCTGGCCGCCCAGCTCGCCCTCGACGCCGATCTCCCGCGCGACCCGCGTCACCTCGGCGCCGAACGACGACAGCTGGTCCACCATCCCGTTGACGGTGTTCTTCAGCTCCAGCATCTCGCCGGCCACGTCGACCGTGACCTTCTGCGACAGATCACCGTTGGCCACCGCCGTCGTCACGGTGGCGATGTCGCGCACCTGCGTGGTCAGGTTCCGGAAGACCGTGTTGACGGAGTCCGTCAGGTCCTTCCAGGTGCCGGCGGCCCCCGGCACGTTCGCCTGACCGCCCAGCCGGCCCTCCGCGCCGACCTCGTTCGCCACGCGCGTGACCTCGTCCGCGAAGATCCGCAGCGTCTCGGTCATCTGGTTGATCGTCTCGGCGAGCTGCGCCACCTCGCCGCGCGCCGGAACCGTCACCTTCTGCGACAGATCACCGCTGGCGACCGCGGTCGTGACCTGCGAGATGCCGCGCACCTGGGCCGTCAGGTTGCCGGCCATCGTGTTGACGGAGTCGGTCAGCTCCTTCCACACCCCGGCCACGCCCGGCACCTGCGCCTGACCGCCCAGGATGCCCTCGGTGCCCACCTCGCGGGCCACCCGGGTCACCTCGACGGAGAACGACGACAGCTGCTCCACCATCGTGTTGACGGTGTTCTTCAGCTCCAGCATCTCGCCGGCGACCTGCACGGTGACCTTGCGGGACAGATCACCCCGGGCGACCGCCGTCGTCACCAGCGCGATGTCGCGCACCTGGGCGGTGAGCTGCCGCGCCATGGTGTTGACGGACTCGGTCAGGTCCTTCCACGAACCGGACATACCGCGCACCCGGGCCTGACCGCCGAGCTTGCCCTCGGTGCCGACCTCGCTGGCCACGCGCGTGACCTCGTCCGTGAACGTCGACAGCTGGTCGACCAGGTTGTTGACGGTACGGCCGACCTTCAGGAACTCACCCCGCAACGGGTGCCCGGTGCCGCCGTCCGGAGCCTGCGTCCGCAGCTCCATCCGGGGCGACAGATCGCCCTCGGCGACCGCCGTGAGCACCCGGCCCACCTCGGACACCGGCCACACCAGATCGTCGACCAGGGCGTTGGAGGCGTCGATCGCCGCCGCCCAGGAGCCCTCGCAGGCCCCCGTCTCCAGCCGCTCCGTGAGCTTGCCCTCACGGCCCACCATCCGCCGTACCCGGGACAGCTCGCCGGTGAGATGCAGGTTCCGGTCGGCCACCTCGTTGAAGACGGCCGCGATCTCCGACATCACACCGTCCCCGGAGACGGTGAGCCGCTTGCGGAAGTTCCCGTCGCGCATCGAGACGAGAGCCGCCAGCAGCCGGTTCAGGGCAGCCGTGTCCACGGTGGTGGTGTCGCCGCGCCTGCCCAGGGACGGTCCGCCTTTCGCGCGCGTCTTCGTGCCACGCGTCGCCGCGCCAGACTCCACTGTGTCCCTCCCGGAGGGGTAGACCGTTACTGCCGTGCTCGGCCGCTTCGGCCCGGCGTGCCGCTGTTCGGCATACCGGTTACTTCCGCGTACCGGTTACTGCTGCGTATTTCTGCCAGACGAGATCCGGCCACACCAGGGGCTGCTGCCCTCGTGCACGGAACACACGCAGGCTGACCCGACCTTCGTCAGAAGCCTGCCCAGTGTTTCACCCTCGCCGAACCAGGCCATAACAGTTCGGCAGCTTCGCACACCGTCCGCACACCCTGGGGGGTAAACACCGGCGACCGGCATCCGCTCGGACGGCGAAGGTAAGTAACCTTGCATGCGGCTGTCCAGCCGCACCGGTCCGACCGGCCTGGGCGGTGGCACCAGTACGAGCGGGCATCGGAGGGGCGGCCGCAGACCATGACCACCGGAGTGATCCCTGGGGGACAGTCCCCGGAGCCACAGGGGACGGGTGAGCTGATGCCGCAGCAGCGGCAGGAGCCGCCCGGCCACGCCCCGTCCGTCGACAACCGGCCGAGGAGTTCTGTGATCACCGCGCGCGCGGCCGCCACCTTCGAGCCCGTCGGGCGGTCGGTGGCGACCGCCCGGTCCTTCGTCCGCGACACCCTCCAGGGCTGGGGCTTCGCCGACATCGTCGACGACGCCGTGGTCCTCACCAGCGAACTGGTGACCAACGCGGTCGTTCACGCGGGCACCCACGCGGAGGTGCTGTGCCTGCGCACCGAGGACGGTGTGCGCATCGAGGTCTCCGACCGCTACCCCGAGCGCGAGGTGCCACTCCAGCACAGCGCCGTCTCGATGGGCAGCCCCGACCGCGAGGGCGGCCGCGGCCTGCAGCTGTGCGCGGCCCTCGCCACCCGCTGGGGCGTCGACTACACGCCCACCCACAAGAACGTCTGGTTCCAGCTCAACCTCCCCGAACGCCTGGCCGGCACCCGGACCGCCGGACCCTCCCTCCCCGCCGACCTGCTCCCGCTGGCCGACGGCCGGGTCCGCGTCGCCGTCCTCCAGGTCGACCGCAAGGGCGCCATCACGTCCTGGAACGAGGACGCCGAAGAACTGTTCGGCTATCCGGCCGCCGAGGTCACCGGCAAGCCCCTCACCGAACTGGCGGCCTGGCCGCACACCCCCGGCACCGGCACCGGCGTCGCCGAGGCCCTCCGGCTCTCCCGCTGGGAGGGCAGCTACGGCATCCGCGGCGCCGACGGCCGGGTCGTCCAGGTGTACGCCTCGCACCTCAGGGTCCGCGACACCGGCGGCGAGCCCTCCACCGTCTGCCTCCTGGTCCGCGACCACGAGCGCGCCGTCCTGCAGACGCCGTCGCGCGTCCCGGCCGGCGACCAGGCCCAGTCCTCCGACGGCCAGAGCACCGACCCCTTCGAGGTCTTCATCGGCTCCCCCGCCCCGGACGACCTCGACGGCCTCCTCCAGCGCACCGTGGAGCGCGCCCGCGACATGCTCGACGGCGACTCCGCGTTCCTGCTGCTGGCCACGGACGACGAGACCGAGCTGGAGGTGCGCGCCTCCACCGGCCTGCCCTCCGCGCGCCAGCGCTTCGCGCGCGTGCCCGTCGAGGCCGGCCCGGGGCGCTACGGCTCCGCGCGCATGCCGGCCGTCCACGACGACCTCACGTCCGTCCCCGGAGCCGTACCGCTGCTGTCCGGCACCGGCATGCGCTCGGTCGTCACCGTCCCGCTGAAGGTCGAGGGCCGCCTCACCGGCTCCCTCGGCGTCGCGGCCGAGGCCCCGGGCCGGTACACCAACGAGGAGGCGCTGCGCCTGCAGTTCGCCGCCGACCGCATCGCGCTGGCCGTCGAGTCGGCCCGCCTGGGCGAGCTGGAGCGGCTGCGCCGCGGTTCCCTGAGCTTCCTGGTCGAGGCCTCCGACCTGCTGGCCGGCACCCTGGACCGCGATCAGACACTGGCCCTGATGGCCCAGATGACCGTCCCCACACTGGCCACCTGGTGCGCCGTCTATACGATCGCCGACCAGGCCTCGGAGCCGTATCTGTCGTACGTCCTGCACGAGGACGAGGAACTCATCGACGGCATCAAGTCGTTGCTCTCGAAGGTGCCCCCGCCGGATCCGGTACCGACGCCCGGCGCGCGCGTCTGGACGGCTCCCGGCGAGGTAGCGCACCAGGCGGCCCTGCGCAGCTCCATGCGCAGCCTCGGGCTGTCCGGCGGGCCCACGCGGCAGATCTCCTCGGGCATCGGCCCGACCCTCGCCACGGCCTCCGCGGTCGGCGGGGAGACGGTCGTCCTGCCGCTCGTCGCCCGCAACCGCGTCATCGGCATGCTGACGCTCGGCAAGCCCACGGACGAGCACTTCCGCCAGGAAATCCTGGAACTGGCCGAGGACCTGTCGCGCCGGGCCGCGCTCGCCCTGGACAACGCCCGCCTGTACTCGGAGCGCACGGCCATCAGCCAGTCCCTCCAGCGCAGCCTGCTCCCGCCGGGCCTGCCGCAGATCGACGGCGTCGAGGTGGAGGTCATCTACCGCGCGGCCGGCGAGGGCAACGAGGTCGGCGGCGACTTCTACGACCTCTTCCCCATCGGCGACGGCGCGTACGGCTTCGCCATCGGCGACGTCTGCGGCACCGGCCCGAACGCCGCGGCGGTCACCGGCCTCGCCCGGCACGCCCTGCGCCTGCTGGCCCGCGAGGGCCTGAGCGGCCCGGCGGTCCTGGAGCGCCTGAACTCCGCAATCCTCGACGAGGGCGACCGCAGCCGCTTCCTGACCCTGCTCTACGGCGAGATGCGCCCGCAGGAGGACGGCAGCGCCGAGCTGAAGGTGGTGTGCGCCGGCCATCCGCTCCCGCTGCGCCTGCGCCAGGACGGCACGGTGACGGCGGCCGCCGAACCGCAGCCGCTGCTGGGCGTGATCGAGGACCTGGAACTGCACGAGGAGACCGTCACCCTCGATCCCGGTGACGTCCTGCTGTGCGTCACGGACGGCGTCACCGAGCGCCGCGAGGGCACGCGCATGCTGGGCGACGACGGTCTCGCCGACGTCCTCACGACCTGCACGGGCCTGACGGCGGGCGCGGTCGCGGCGCGCATCATGCGCGCGGTGGAACGCTTCGCGTCGGACGCCCCGTCGGACGACATGGCGATCCTGGCCATGCGCGTCCCGGAAGTCCACACGGAGGTGTGAGGCCGCGGCGGGCACGAAAAAGGCCCCACCCTTTCGGGTGGGGCCTTCTTTCGGAGCCCCCAAACGGAATCGAACCGTTGACCTTCTCCTTACCATGGAGACGCTCTGCCGACTGAGCTATAGGGGCTTGTCGTTTTCGAGGTTTCCCTCGCGGCGACGGAGAAACTGTACCCCGAGCCGGCCCGAGTTCCCAAATTCGTTCGGGACCCGTTCAGAAGGCGGGCTGCAGCAGTCCGCCGAGCGCGTTGCACGCGGACACGATCCGCTGCATCTCCCGCTTGGTGAGCGAGGCGTCCACGGGCAGCGTCAGGGTCTCGTCGGCGGCCAGTTCGGTCTCCGGCAGGGACACGCACCGACGGAATTCCGGCAGCCGGTGCACGGGCGTCTTGACCGGCACCCGGCACTCGACTCCCTTGGCCCGCAAGGCCAGTGCGAAGGCGTCGCGGTCCGGCCGGCCGTTCCCCGGCACCCGCACGACGTACTGCTGGTAGGTGTGCCCGTCACCGCCGTCCGGCGTGCGCACGCCCCTGAGCTTGGCGTCGAGGTAAGCGGCTCGCTCCCTGCGCTGGGCTATCTCGTCGTACGGCGCCTCGGACTCGCCCTGCTCCAGCACGAGCACGCCGTGCCGCTGCCCGAGCGCGTGCAACCGCCGTACGTCGGCGCGCCGTCCGAAGCGGTGCACCACAACGACCGCTGCGGTACGCGGAGTTATGGCCGCCTCGACGGCGCCGGAGTCGAGGCAGTAGGTCACGGGATCTATGTCGGCGAACACCGGGAGCGCGCCGGCCAGGGTCACGGCCTCGGCGACCTCGGCGTTCCCGAAGGCAGGTACGACGACCTCGTCACCGACTCCTACGCCGGCGGCCCTGAGCATTGCAGCAGTTCCCATGTGCTGGATGCTGGGGGCGCAACATGAACGACACGTTAAGCAAACGGTAAAAAGGCCGGACCCCGAACCGAAGTTCAGGATCCGACCTTTTTGGAAGAATTGTTCGGCGGTGTCCTACTCTCCCACAGGGTCCCCCCTGCAGTACCATCGGCGCTGTAAGGCTTAGCTTCCGGGTTCGGAATGTAACCGGGCGTTT
>NZ_JBEYEY010000004.1:616268-634978 GCF_040703635.1 Streptomyces sp. NPDC007189 | reverse complement strand
GGCTCGCCGATCCTCTACTACGGCGACGAGATCGGCATGGGCGACAACATCTGGCTCGGCGACCGCGACGCCGTACGCACCCCCATGCAGTGGACCCCCGACCGCAACGCGGGCTTCTCCACGTCCGATCCGGGCCGGCTGTACCTGCCGACGATCATGGACCCGGTCTACGGCTACCAGGTCACCAACGTCGAGGCGTCGATGTCCTCGCCCTCGTCGCTGCTGCACTGGACCCGGCGCATGATCGAGATCCGCAAGCAGAACCCTGCCTTCGGGCTGGGGTCCTACACCGAGCTGCAGTCCTCCAATCCGGCGGTGCTGGCCTTCCTGCGGGAGTACGGCGACGACCTGGTGCTGTGCGTCAACAACTTCTCCCGGTTCGCGCAGCCCACCGAACTCGACCTGCGGGCCTACGACGGGCGGCACCCGGTCGAGCTGATCGGCGGGGTCCGCTTCCCCGCGATCGGTGAACTCCCCTACCTGCTGACCCTGCAGGGCCACGGCTTCTACTGGTTCCGGCTCACCCGAGTCGCATCCCGCATCGGCCGCCGACGCTGAACGACCGGCGCCGAGGAAAGGACGCGTCACCATGCCGAAGACCATCACCGTCCGACCCAGAGCGGTGGCGGGCCCCGACGGCCCCATCGCCTCTCTGGGCGGGCTGCTGCGCGAGTGGCTGCCGAGGCAACGCTGGTTCGCGGGCAAGGACCGGCCCGTCACCGACCTTTCGGTGCTGTCCGTGACCGAGCTGTTCCCGGGATGTCTGCATCTGCTGGTGCACGCCTCGCACGCGCCCGTGCCCACGCCGGGCGGCACTCCCCCGCCCGGTGACTGCTACCAGCTGCTGCTCGGCCTGCACGAGCGCCTCGCCCCCCGGCTGGAGCGGGCGTACATCGGGCGCGCCGGGCAGGGACCCCTCGCCGGGCTCGCGGTGTACGACGCGCTGCACGATCCGCGCTCGGCGCATCTGCTGCTGGAGCGGCTGCGGCAGCCCGGCGCGGCCGGCCCGCTGCGGTTCGAGGCGGACCCGGCCGCCGACGTGCCCGGCGGTCTGCCGCCGCGCCTGCTGGACGCCGAGCAGTCCAACTCCTCGATCGTGTACGGCGACGCGTACATCCTGAAGCTGTTCCGCCGGATCCAGCCGGGCGTCAACCCGGACCTGGAGGTGACGGCCGCACTGGCCGCGCAGGGCTGCACCCGGGTGCCCGCGCCGGTGGCCTGGTTCAGCACGACCGCGCCGCAGCCGGCCACGCTGGGCGTGCTCCAGCCGTTCCTGCCGGACGCGACCGACGGCTGGACGCTGGCGCTGCGCGCGCTCGCCTCCGGCGACGACTTCACCGCCGAGGCCAGTGAGCTGGGCCGGGCGATGGCCGAGGTGCATCTGGCGCTGGCCGAGGCGTTCGGCCCGGCCGGGCCGGGCGAGAACCTGCGTACGGCCGAGGCGATGTGCGCCCGGCTGGACGCGGCCGCGCACGCCGTACCGGGGCTGCTGCCCTTCGTGCCGGGGCTCAGGGCCGCGTTCGCCGCGCTCGCCACCTGCGACACCGGACCGCCCGCGCAGCGCATCCACGGGGACCTGCATCTCGGACAGGTGCTGCGGGCCGGGCGCGACTGGTTCGTCATCGACTTCGAGGGCGAGCCGTCCCGGCCGCTCGCCGAGCGGTGTGCCCCGCAGTCCCCGGTGCGGGACGTGGCGGGGATGCTGCGCTCCTTCGACTACGCGGCCCGGCAGCGCCGCCCCTGGCGACCCGAATGGGCGCGCCGCTGCCGGGAGGCGTTCTGCGCGGGCTACGCGGTCCGCGCCGGCTGGGATCCACGCAAGAAGCACGCGCTGCTGCGCGCGCACGAGACGGACAGGGCGGTCTACGAGGTGCTGTACGAGGCGAGACACCGGCCCGACTGGCTGCCGGTACCGATGGCGGCGATCAAGCGGCTCGCTGTGTGGGGAGGCTGAAGATCATGGCCCTGCGCGACACCGCACTGCCCGAGGCCGCCGGCCCCGCGCCGGTCGAGGCCGCACCGCTCGACCCGGCCGACCGCGGCCGGCTGCTGGGCGGCGCCCACCATGATCCGCACGCCCTGCTGGGCGCCCACCCGGTCCCGGGCGGCACTCTGTTCCGGGCGCTGCGGCCGAACGCGCGCGCGGTGAGCGTCGTCGTCGGCGGGAGACGCAGCGCCCTGCACTCGGAGGGCGACGGCCTGTTCGCGGCCGTCCTGCCGTACCCGGAGATCCCGGCGTACACGCTGCTGGTCGCGTACGACGACGCCGAGCTGGAGGTGCACGACCCCTACTGCTTCCTGCCCGCGCTCGGCGAGCTGGACCTGCATCTGGTCCGGGAGGGCCGGCACGAGCAGCTGTGGCAGGCGCTCGGCGCCGAGCCGATGACGCACCAGGGTGTGGCGGGCACCCGCTTCACCGTGTGGGCGCCCAACGCCCAGGGGGTGCGGGTGGCCGGTGACTTCACGTACTGGGACGGCACGCAGTACCCGATGCGCTCGCTGGGCGCGTCCGGCGTGTGGGAGCTGTTCCTGCCGGGGATCGGGGAGGGCGCCCGGTACAAGTTCGAGATCACCTCGCGCTACGGCCACCGGTTCCTCAAGGCCGACCCGATGGCCCGCGCCACGGAGGTGCCGCCGGACACGGCGTCGGTCGTCACGGCCTCGCGCTACGCGTGGGGCGACGCGGAGTGGATGGCCCACCGGGGCGACACACCGGTGCACGAGGCGCCGTTCTCGGTGTACGAGGTCCATCTGCCGTCCTGGAAGCCGGGACTGACGTACCGTCAACTGGCCGAGGAACTGCCCGCCTACGTCAAGGAGATGGGCTTCACGCATGTGGAGCTGATGCCGGTGGCCGCGCATCCGTTCAGCGGTTCCTGGGGCTACCAGGTCACCTCCTACTACGCGCCGACGCCCCGTCTCGGCTCCCCGGACGACTTCCGGTACCTGGTGGACTCGCTGCACCGGGCCGGCATCGGCGTGATCATGGACTGGGTGCCGGCGCACTTCCCCAAGGACGACTGGGCGCTGGCCCGGTTCGACGGGGATCCGCTGTACGAGCCCGGGAACGCGACCCGCGCCGAGCACCCGGACTGGGGGACGTACGAGTTCGACTACGGCCGCACCGAGGTGCGCAACTTCCTCGTCGCCAACGCCGTGTACTGGTGCGAGGAGTTCCACATCGACGGGCTGCGGGTGGACGCCGTCGCCTCCATGCTCTACCTGGACTACTCGCGGGACTCCGGCCAGTGGGAGCCGAACGTGTTCGGCGGGCGGGAGGACCTGGCCGCGGTCGCCTTCCTGCAGGAGATGAACGCCACCGTCTACCGGCGCTGCCCGGGGGTCGTGACCATCGCCGAGGAGTCCACCGCCTGGGACGGGGTGACCCGGCCGACGGACGGCGGCGGGCTCGGCTTCGGGCTGAAGTGGAACATGGGCTGGATGCACGACTCGCTGCAGTACATCCAGAAGGAGCCGGTGCACCGCAAGTACCACCACAACGAGATGACCTTCTCGATGGTGTACGCCTACAGCGAGAACTACGTCCTGCCGATCTCCCACGACGAGGTCGTGCACGGCAAGCAGGCCCTCGTGTCGAAGATGCCCGGCGACTGGTGGCAGCGGCGCGCCAACCACCGCGCCTACCTGGGCTTCATGTGGGCCCATCCGGGCAAACAGCTGCTGTTCATGGGGCAGGAGTTCGCCCAGGGGGCCGAGTGGTCCGAGGCGCACGGCCCCGAGTGGTGGCTGCTCGCGGACGACTACCACTCGGCGGGCGACCACCGGGGCGTACGGGATCTCGTGCGGGACCTGAACACCGTGTACCGGGCGACCCCGGCGCTGTGGCAGCGGGACACCGATCCGGCGGGCTTCCAGTGGGTGCTGTGCGACGCCGCGGACGACAACGTCTTCGCGTTCCTGCGCTTCGCCGCGGACGGCTCCGCGCTGCTCGCGGTGTCGAACTTCTCCCCCGTCGTCCGGCACGACTACCGGCTGTGGGTCCCGGACTCGGTCCCCGCCTGGCAGGAGGAGCTGAACACCGACGACGTCCGCTACGGCGGCAGCGGCGTCGGCAACGAGGGACCGGTCAAGCCCGAGGACGGGTTCCTGAGGCTCACGCTGCCGCCGCTCGCCACCGTCTGGCTCAGGGCGGAACGCTGAGGCACAGGTGTCGGCGGCCCGCGCAGGGGCAGTCGGGGTCGTGAAGACCCACGACTGCCCCTTATGGCATGGACACGAAAGGGTGGCACCAGGTGCGGACCGTCGGAGTGGAGGAGGAACTCCTCCTGGTCGACCCGGAGAGCGGTGACCCGAAGGCGCTGGCGGCGGCCGTCCTCGCCCGGGTCGCCCATGACGATCCCGGACAGCACGTGTTCGAGAAGGAGCTGTTCCGGCAGATGCTGGAGTTCGCCACGCATCCGCAGGAGGACATGGCGGCCCTGGCCGAGGAGATCGTGCGCTGCCGCAAGGAGGCGGCCCGGCACGCCGGGGAACTCGGCTGCGCGGTCGTGGCCCTGGCCACCTCTCCGCTGCCGGTCAGCCCCTCCTTGAGCGTGAACGACCGCTACGAGTGGCTGGCCGACCGCTACGGGATACCGACCTGGGAGCAGCTGGTGTGCGGCTGCCATGTGCATGTGTGCGTGGAGTCGGACGAGGAGGGCGTCGCCGTCCTCGACCGGATCCGCCCCTGGCTGCCGGTGCTGCGCGCGATCAGCGCGAACTCGCCGTTCTGGCACGGAAAGGACACCAGTTACGCCAGCTATCGCAGCCGGGTGTGGAACCGGTGGCCGTCGGCCGGTCCGACGGAGCCGTTCGGGTCGGCCGAGCGGTACCACCGGCGGGTGGCGGAGATGGTGGCCACCGGCACCCTGCTGGACGAGGGGATGGTCTACTTCGACGCGCGGCTGGCCGTCCGCTATCCGACGGTGGAGATCCGGGTGGCCGACGTGTGCCTGAGCGCGGAGACCGCGGCGCTGATCGCGACGCTGACCCGCGCGCTCGTGGAGACGGCGGCGCGGGACTGGCGGGCGGGCCGGCCGGCGCCCGATCACAGCGTGAGCCTGCTGCGGCTCGCCGACTGGCAGGCCGCCCGGTTCGGGCTGGAGACGGAGCTGCTCGACCCGGCGACCATGCGGCCGGCCCCGGCCGCGCACGTGCTGCGCTCCCTGCTGGAGCACACCGGGGACGCGCTCACGGCCGCCGGTGACGCCGACCGAGCCGAGCAGGGCGTCGCCGAGCTGCTGCGCCGGGGCAACGGCGCACGTGAGCAGCGCAGGCTGCTGGAGCGCACCGGCAGCCTGCGGGACGTCGTCACCGAGTGCGTGCGGCACACCCAGGGCTGAGCGCTCCGGTCAGAGGATCAGCGCCAGGGCGTACGCCAGGAAGCCTGCCGCGATCAGCACGACGACGAGCAGGATGAGCGTCAGCGGGGCCTTGGCCCAGCCACGCGGCGGATTGTGCGTCTCCCGGGGCCCGGCCTCGGGCATGCTGCTCTCGGCGGGCGGGGTCTCGCCGGGCGGTACCGAACCGCCCGGCTCCAGGCCGGTGCTGCGCTCGGGTTCCGGATCGGGGTTCACATGACTCATGTCTGCCGAGTCCCCAGGACACGCCCAGATCATCAGCCGATCACGACTTCCCCGTTCCCGGCACCGAACGCGGTGCTCTGGGCTACATTCGAGCACCGCCGACACAGAGCCGATCGGCGGTGTGACCCTCCGTACACCCAGGAGCAGCGCATGCGTGACGTCGCCCTCGCTCCCGCCGTTGCCCCGCCGCTCACCGGCGGCCTCGCCGACAGCGTCTTCGACATCGCGGACCTGCGTCCCGCCCTGCCGGTGCTCGCGTACCGGCTGGACTCCGCCGCCACCACGTGGCAGGAGGTGACGGCCGTGGAGCTGCGGGACGAGGTGGTCGACCTGGCCAAGGGCCTGATCGCCGCCGGGATATCCCCGGGCCACCGGGTGGCCCTGATGTCCCGCACCCGCTACGAGTGGACCGTGCTCGCCCACGCGCTGTGGGCGGTGGGCGCGGAGATCGTGCCGATCCATCCGACGTCCTCGCGCGACCAGGTCGAGTGGATCCTGCGGGACGCCGGCTGTGTGGCCGTGGTCGTGGAGGACGAGCAGGGCGTGATGACGGTCGGCACGGTGTGCGCGGGCCTGCCGCGGCTGCGCCACGTCTGGCAGCTGGACGCGGGCGCCCTGCCCGACCTCGTCGAGCGGGGCGCTGTGGTGCCGTACACGACCGTGGAGTCGCTGCGCCGGATCGTGCTGCCGGACGCCACGGCGGCGGTCGTCTACACCTCCGGCACCTCCGGCCGCGCCCAGGGCTGTGCGCTCAGCCACCGCAACCTCGCCTACCCCTGCGACACGCTGCTGGCCGGCTGGCTGCACACCGCGGCCCCGCCGGGCGAGCAGCCGTCGGTCCTGGCGTTCCTGCCGTTCTCCCATGTGTACGGCCTCATGATCATGCTGACCTGTGTGCGCGGCGGCGTGCTGATGGCGCACGAGCCGGAGCTGACCGAGGAGTCGCTGGCGTCGGCGCTGGCCACGTTCCGGCCGACGTACCTGTACGGCGTGCCGTCGGTCTTCGAGAGGCTGTACAAGAAGTTCCTGCGGACCGCCCAGCAGACGGGCCGGGGCGCCCTGTTCGAGCGGGCCGCGCAGACCGCCCGGGACTTCGCGGCGGCCGAGGAGCGCCGCCGGCTGGGCACCGGGCCGGGTCCCGGGTTCGACCTCAGGGTGCAGCACGCCCTGTTCGAGCGGACGGTGTACCGCAGGCTGCGCGCGGCGCTCGGCGGGCGGGTGGTGCGCGGCACCTCGGGCGGTTCCGCGCTCAGCCGCGAGCTGACCCTGTTCTACGAGGGCATCAGCGTGTTCCTCAACGACGGATACGGCCTGACCGAGGCGTCCGGCGGGATCACCATGCAGCCGCTCGGCAGGGAGAAGTCCGGGACGGTGGGCCGGCCGCTGCCGGGCACGGAGGTCCTGGTGGCCGACGACGGGGAGATCCTGGTGCGCGGTCCGTCGGTGTTCCAGGGCTATGTCGGCGACGAGCAGGCGACACGGGCCGCGCTGCGCGGCGGCTGGCTGGCCACGGGGGACATCGGGCGGCTGGACTCGGAGGGCTATCTGACGATCACCGGGCGCAAGAAGGACATCATCGTCACCAGCGGCGGCAAGAGCGTCGCCCCGGGCCCGCTGGAGCAGCGGCTGCGGATGCATCCGCTGGTCCACCAGGCGGTGGTGATCGGCGACGACCGGCCGTGCGTCGGCGCGCTGATCACCCTGGACCCGGACTTCCTCGCGCACTGGCGGGGCGCGCTCGCGTTGCAGGGGGACAGTCCGGGCCGGGAGAGCCGCGAGGAGAACGCGCTGCGGGAGGAGATCGCGCGGGCCGTCGCCTCGGCCAACAGCGCCGTGTCCCGCGCGGAGTCGATCAGGGTGTACCGGGTGCTCCAGGAGCCGTTCGCCGCCGACAACGGGCTGCTCACCCCGTCGATGAAGCTGCGCCGGGAGGCGATCGTGCGGCACTACGCCGCGGAGATCGACGCGATGTACGAGGCGCGGTCCCGCAGGGCGCGGGTCCCGCAGGAACCGGCGGACTGGGACGAACCGGACGACGTCTTCCGCTGACCTCCCCTGCGAGGGGGAGGTGCTGTGAGGAGGGACCGATGCGGACGGGTAGGCTCCCCCCGCCGGGGGAACCCGCTGCCGCAGAATGAGATCAGCACCTACGACCGTCCGGGCGGCAGGGGTCTGGCCGAGGCCCGCACGCCCGGACCGGGGATTGCGAGATGGCGACGGAGCCGCGCGGGGACGACACACCGCCTTCGGAGGACTGGTACGAGCGCACCTTCTCCTTCGGTGGTGAGTTGCGCAATGTCACGGAGGCCCGGCTCGCCGCGGAGGAGTTCCTCTGCGCGCTCGCCGCGCACGCGCCGCCCGCGGCGCCCGAGTACTGGGACGACATACTGCTGGTGGTCACCGAGCTGGCGGCGAACGCGATCCAGTACGCGCCCGGGCCGTTCGGGCTGCGGATGCGCCGCACCTTCGACGGGGTGCACGTGACGATGCGCGACAGCAGCACGACCAAGCCGGAGCCGCGGCCCTTCCACCCCCGCACGGGCGGCGGCGGTATCGGCTGGCACCTGGTGCACACGCTGTGCACACAGGTCAGCGTCGTCGTGCACGACGAGGGCAAGGACATCCACGTGTTCCTGCCCTGGTGACCGCCCGCCTACCACGTGTAGGCGGGCGCCGGCCGGTTACTTGGCCCCAGTCGGGGCAGGTTGGTGTCCACACGTTCGTCTGCCTGCCGTACCCAGCTGGCGGGACGGCCCGGGGCACGGTGGGATCGAGGGTGGTGTGCACCGATCCAGGGCAAGCGAACGGCGTCGAGTCGGACCGCCTGGAGCCGCAGAAAGGGATGAACACCGTGACACGACCCAGGATCCTGGTGGTTGGCGCAGGCTTCGCCGGAGTCGAGTGCGTCCGCCGCCTGGAGCGGAAGCTCTCTCCCGCCGAGGCCGACGTCACCCTGGTGACGCCGAACTCCTATCAGCTGTACCTGCCGCTGCTGCCCCAGGTCGCCTCCGGCGTCCTCACGCCGCAGTCGATCGCGCTGAGCCTGCGCCGCAGCAAGAAGTACCGCACCCGGATCATCCCCGGCGGCGCGATCGGCGTGGACCTGAAGGAGAAGGTGTGTGTCGTCCGCACCATCACCGACAAGATCGTCAACGAGCGCTACGACTACATCGTGCTGGCGCCCGGCAGTGTGACCCGGACCTTCGACATCCCCGGGCTGACCGAGCACGCCTTCGGCATGAAGACCCTCGCCGAGGCCGCCTACATCCGCGACCACGTCATCACGCAGCTCGACCTCGCGGACGCCAGCGACGACCCCGCCGAGCGGGCCGCGCGGCTGCAGTTCGTGGTGGTCGGCGGCGGGTACGCCGGCACCGAGACCGCCGCCTGTCTGCAACGGCTCACGCACGCCGCCGTACAGCGTTACCCGCGTCTGGACCCCGGGCTGATCAGGTGGCATCTGATCGACATCGCGCCCAAGCTGATGCCGGAGCTGGGCGAGAAGCTCGGCCGCAGCGCGCAGGAGATCCTGGGGCGGCGCGGCATCGAGGTGTCGCTCGGGGTGTCGATCGAGAAGGCCGGCGCGGAGGAGGTCACCTTCACCGACGGCCGGGTGGTGCCGACGCACACGCTGATCTGGACCGCCGGCGTGGTGGCGAGCCCGCTGATGGCCACGCTCGGGGCGGAGACGGTGCGCGGCCGGCTGGCGGTCACGCCCGAGATGTGCCTGCCGGGCTATGACGGGGTGTTCGCGCTCGGCGACTCGGCCGCCGTACCGGATCTGGCCAAGGGTGACGGCGCGGTCTGCCCGCCCACCGCACAGCACGCCATGCGCCAGGGCAAGCGGGTCGCCGAGAACGTCATCGCGACGCTGCGGGGTCAGCCGATGCAGCCGTATGCGCACCGCGACCTGGGGCTCGTGGTCGACCTCGGCGGCAAGGACGCGGTGTCCAAGCCGCTCGGCATCGAGCTGCGCGGGGTGCCGGCCCAGGCGGTGGCCCGCGGCTACCACTGGTCGGCGCTGCGCACCAACGTCGCCAAGGCCCGGGTGATGACCAACTGGATGCTGAACGCGGTGGCCGGTGACGACTTCGTCCGCACCGGCTTCCAGGCCCGCAAGCCGGCCCGGCTGAAGGACTTCGAGTTCACCGACGCCTACCTGACACCGGAACAGGTACGGGCCCAGGCGGAGGGCAAGGCCCTGGACAGCCCGTGAGGTGACGGGGATCTCCCGAGACCGCCGATCACCTTCCCGGGGGTCGGCGGTCTTGTCCGGTGACCGATGAACGCTCGAGTCCGCACACGGTCTCGGGCACGGGCACGCCCGCGCCCTGGTGGCCGCGGCCCTTGCCGAGGGCGGGTAACCCGGACCGGCGTGCGATGCTGGACCGGAGATCGATTTCCGGCACGGGAGAGAGCGCGGCGGAGTGAGCACAGCGGGGCGACCTGGGCGGGTACGGATGTGGGACCGGCTCGCGGCGTCCGATCCCGGGCTGCTCAGGCTGACGGCGGGAGCGCGCACGGTCACCGCGATCGCGCTCACCCTCTCCGTCCTGGCCGTCCTGCGGGTTCCGGTGCCCCATCTGGTCGCCGGCGCCATGGCGGCGATGGTGTCGACCTTCGCCATCCGCGAGAAGCAGCGCCCCCAGCAGGCGGTGACCCTCGCGCTCGGCCTGCCGGTGGCGCTGGCGTCGGTGTCGCTGGGCGCGCTGCTGAACCAACGGGTCGTCGCCGGCGACCTGTTCTTCGTCGCCCTGATCTTCTGCGCGGTCTACGGCCGCCGGTTCGGCGACCGCGGCACGGCGCTCGGCCTGATCGGCTTCCAGGTCTACTTCCTGTCGCTGTTCGTGCATGCGACCGCCTCGGCGCTGCCCGCGCTGTACGGCGTCATCTGCGTGGCGTTCGCGTGCAGCGCCGCCGCGCGTTTCGTGCTGCTGCCGCAGACCCCGGCGGGCACCCTGGACCGGCTGCGGCGGGCCTTCCGGGCCCGGCTCGCCCAGCTGATCGCCGTCCAGGCCGAGTTGCTGGACGCCGGTCCCGACGACGTCGACAAGGTCCTGGACGACCTGCGCACCGCCACCGCGCGGCTGCACGAGACGGCGCTGATGATCCAGGGGCGGCTGGAGGACGGCACCTCGGACGCGGCGGCGGCCCGGCTGCTGCAACGGCGGGTCGCGGACGCCGAGATCGCCTCGGAGCGGCTCGGGCTGCTGCTGCTCACGGCGCGCAGCGCCGAGCGGACCGACACGCTGACCCTGCATCTGCCGGGCGCCGCGCTGCCGTCGGGCGGTGAGCTGCCGGTGCGGGACGAGGCGTCGAAGGCGCTGCGCCGGGACCTGCAGGCGCTGCGGCTGCTGATGCTGCGGCCGGTCGGCGAGGCCCGCGGCACCGCGCTCGCCCATGTGCGCAACCGGCTGCTCGGCTACCGCGAGGAGGAGAACCTGCCGAAGGCCTCGCCGGCCGTGCAGGACGTCTTCCGCGGGCTGGGTGAGGCCGCACGGGCCGCGCTGGGTCTGCGGACGGCGCTGGAGGGGCCGCAGGACGAGTCCGACGACACCCCGGCGACGATCCGCTCGCGCGAGGAGCTGGAGGCGGAGGACGCCGCGATCGAGGCGGGCGAGGAGGCCGAGGCGCAGGAGCCGGAGCCGGCCGGACTGGAGCGGCCCACCACACGGGCCGCGGTCCAGGTGGCCGTCGGCTCGGCGCTGGCCATCGTGGGCGGCGAGCTGCTGTCCAGTCAGCGCTGGTACTGGGCGGTGCTGACCTGCTGGATCGTGTTCCTCAACACCGCCTCGACCGGTGAGATCCTGGTCAAGGGCTACCGGCGGCTGCTGGGCACGGTGCTCGGGGTGGTGGCGGGCATCGGGCTCGCCGCTCTGGTCGGGCACCACACGTGGACGGCGTTCGCGCTGGTGCTGGCGTTGATCTTCGCGATGTTCTACACGGCGCCGCTGTCGTACACGCTGATGTCGTTCTTCGTCACCGCGATGCTGGGGCTGCTCTACACCCTGCTGAACACCTACAGCATGGCGGTGCTGGTGCTGCGGGTGGAGGAGACGGCGCTCGGCGCGGCCTGCGGGGTGATCGCGGCGGCGGTGGTGCTGCCGGTCCGCACGGACCGCCGTACCAACGAACTCCTCGTCACGGTCCTGGAGCGGCTCGCCGGGGTCACCCGGTCCGCCGTCGACCAGCTGAGCGGCGGGGCGAGCGCCGATCTGGTGGAGCAGGCGCGCGATCTGGACCAGGCGCTGGCCGATCTGCGCGCGGCCACCAAGCCGCTGACCCATCCGATCACGCCGCTGCGCGCCCGCCGGGACACCGCCCGGTACGTGGTGGCGCTGCTGGAGACCTGCGCCTACCACGGGCGCTCGCTCGCGGCGACCGCGGAGCTGCTGCCGACGCACCCGTCGATCGCGGCGGATCCCCGGCTGCGCGGGGCGTGCGCGCGGATCGTGCGCAACATCGAGGCGATCGCCGCGCACGTCGCCGACCCGCGGGCCGGGGCGCGGATCGAGTCCGGCTCCAGCATCGCCTCGATGCTGGAGCCGGGAACCCTGCGCACCCCGCGCTACGGCCGGGTGACCGACCGGGTGCTGCGCCATCTGCAGCGGCTGGACGAGGCGGTGGTGGGGCTGGCGCGGCCGCTGGGTCTCGCCACCGCGCCGGGCCGGCCGAAGCGGTGACGGCCGGCCGGGCGGGCGTTCAGGCCGGCCCGTTCCCGCCCGCGCGCCGTCCCATGACCTCGTCGCGCACGCGGGCGCAGCTGCGGCTGATGAGCCGGGAGACGTGCATCTGGGAGATGCCCAGCTGGTCGGCGATGCGGCTCTGCGTCATGTCCTCGAAGAACCGCATGTAGAGGATGGCCCGCTCGCGCTCGGGGAGCCGGCGCAGCCCCTCCTTGGCGGCCTCGCGGTCGACCACGACGTCGAAGGAGGCGTCCGTGGCGCCGAGGGTGTCGGCGAGGCTGTAGCCGTCGTCGCCGGTGGACAGTTCGGCGTCCAGGGACAGGGTGCTGAAGCTCTCCAGCGCCTCCAGGCCCGCGGCGACCTCCTCCTCGCTCAGGCCCGTGTGCGCGGCGATGTCGGCGACGGTGGGTTCGGGGCTGCCGGGGTTCTGGGTGAGTTCGCGGCGGGCCACCCGCACCCGGTTGCGCAGTTCCTGCACCCGGCGCGGCACCCTGAGGGCCCACATCCGGTCCCGGAAGTGCCGCTTGACCTCGCCGGTGATGGTGGGCACGGCGTAGCTCTCGAAGGCCCCGCGGGACGGGTCGAAGCGGTCGACGGCCTTGACCAGCCCGAGTGCGGCCACCTGCCGCAGGTCCTCGACGGACTCGCCCCGGTCCCGGAAGCGGGACGCGATCCGGTGGGCCATGGGCAGCCAGGCTTCGACGAGTTCGTCGCGTACGGCGTCCCGTTCGGGGCCGTCGTCCAGTTCCGCCAGCCGGGCGAACAGGGCCGCGGTGTCGGGGGCGTCGTCGTGGGGCCGCCGTGTGGACGTGGTGGTGGCGGAGTCCTTGGTGGGCGTGCCGGGACGGCTTGTCGGCATGTCGGTCAGCATGCGGAATCGCTCCTGAACGTGGTTTCAGGGCACACCAAACCGGAAGCGAGGTTCCGGAGCGTGGCCCGAACGGTGGTGTCAGGTTCGCCGCGGGATCGTGGCCCGGGCCGCCGGGAGGCGGACCCGGGCGGTCATACGAGTCCCGCCGGGTGCGCGCCTCCGGTCCGAAGCACGAGATTCCGCCTGCCCCCCGGCCCGCGGAGCAAACACCACTTCGCGGAACTTCCGCGCGGTTTCAGTGCAGCGGCACGACGGCCGTGATCCGCTTGCCCCCGCAGGGCAGCTGGGCCACCCGGACGTCCCGGGCCAGCCGGCACACGATGGGCCAGCCGCGGCCGTGAAGTCGGCCCGGGCCGTCGGCGGGCGGGGCGGCCATCGGCATCTCGTCGCTGTTGTCGCTCACCGAGACGCGTACGCCGCCGGAGTCGACGTCGACGTCGAAGCCGGTGATGCCGCCGCCGTGCAGGATGGCGTTGGTGGCGAGTTCGGAGGTGACGAGCAGGGCGTCCTCCATGGCGTCGGCACCGCAGGGGATGGCGCGCGCCCGGCACCGTTCGGCCACCACACACTCCACGGCTCTGCGGGCGTCGGCCGGCCGGGACGGCAGTCGGCGGCACGGGTCCGGCCGTGTCGTGGGGGCGCTGTTCCGGTGGGTGGCGCGCATCCCTACCTCCCTGGGCGGTGCCGGGATTGTTACCATGCCTCCTTTTCGGCTGACCCCTGTGGGCGCCCTCAAACACATGCCGTGCTCGTGTCATCACCGCGGACCTGCCGGGTATGAGACCGGTATGACCGATGTCGTGGACGCGGACGAGTTGTTGCGGCGCATCCAGCGGGGCCGGGACCACGCGGCCGACGAGGAGAAGGCCTGGCGGGAGCGCGCGCAGAGCCTGACGGCGACGGACCCGGACGCTGCGCGGGAGGCGGCGGTCCGGGCGTGGGCGTTCGAGGCGGTGGGGCGGGTGCTGACGGAGATCACCTGCCCGGGCAGGCAGCCACCCGCTGCCGGAGGCGTGAAACAGGTCACGTAACCCGCTACCGATTGGTAGAAAGACCATCGGATGGTTTATCGTTCATACATACGTGGTGCCGGAGGTGACCGGAACCGTCCTTCCTCCCTCCCCGCGCGCCACCGCATACGGCCCTGGCTGGTTTCCCCCGTCCAGCCAGGGCTTTTTGCTGCCCGGAAACGGCACCTGACCGGGGGCGCGCCGGGACGCGCCGGGCCCTTCGAGGTGCCCGGTGGGGCGGCAGCGGCTGAAATGGGCTTAGGGGAACCACCCGAACCGCCGCCGGCGAGGAGTCCCGCGCCATGACCAAAGCGATCAAACTGCTCACCGCCCTGCCCCAGGCACAGCGCGAGCGCCTGATGGAACTGGCCAAGGAGGTCTCGTTCCGGGAGGACACCCGCATCTTCGAGGCGGGCGGTACCGCCGACCGGTTCTGGGTGATCCGCTCGGGCGCGGTCCATCTCGACACCCAGGTCACCTCACGGCGGCGGGTGACGGTGGCCTCGCTCGGCGCCGGCGACCTGCTCGGCTGGTCGTGGCTGTTCCCGCCGTACCAGTGGGACTTCGGCGCGGTGGCCTTCACCGACGTACGCGCCTACGAGTTCGACGGGCCCTCCGTGCTCGCCGTGTGCGTGGAGGACCCCCTGCTCGGACTGTCGCTGGTGCGCACGGTGGCCGAGATCCTCGCCCACCGCCTGGAGACCACCCGCGGCAAGCTGATGGACCAGTACGCCATCCAGCGCCGCACGGGTCCGCTGTAGCTCAGATGCGGTACCGGCGCAGCGCCGGTACGGCGGCCGCCAGGGCCAGCATCACCACGACGACCAGGGCGCCGCCGCCCGCCACCGCGGCGCGCGGGCCGAAGGCCGAGCCGGCCGTGCCGTGCAGTACGTCGGCCAGGCGCGGGCCGCCCGCGACGACCACCGTGAACACGCCCTGCATCCGGCCGCGCATCTCGTCGGTGGCCGCCGACAGCAGGATCGCGCCGCGGAACACCATCGAGACCATGTCGGCGACGCCCGCCGCGGCGAGGAAGGCGAGGGCCGCCCAGAGGTTGCCGCTCAGGCCGAACCCGGCGATGGCCACGCCCCAGCCGACGACCGCCCCGATGACCATCCAGCCGTGCCGGCGGGCCCGCGAGAACACCCCGGAGAACAGTCCGCCGAGCACCGCGCCGACCGGGATGCCGGCGAACAGCACGCCGAGCGCCAGCCCCTCGCCCCAGGAGTGGTACGTCTCGGCCGCGAGCTGCGGGAACAGGGCGCGCGGCATGCCGAACACCATGGCGACGATGTCGGCGAGGAAGGACAGCAGCAGCACCTTGTGCCGGGACATGTACTGGAAGCCCGCGGCGATCTCGCGCACTCCGGCCCGGCGGGAGGCGTCGCCGAGCGGCGGCAGCGCGGGCAGCCCGAAGACGGCCCACACGGTCACGCACAGCGCCACGGCGTCGATGAGGTACAGCTCGGGCAGCCCGATGACCGGGATCAGCACGCCGGCCAGCAGCGGGCCCGCGACCAGGCCGGTCTGCATCACCGTGGAGCCGAGCGCGTTGGCGGCGGGCAACTGCCCGGCCGGGACCAGCCGGGCGATGGAGGCGTTGCGGGCGGGCGCGTTGAGCCCGAAGAACGCCTGCTGCAGCGCGAGCAGCACCATCAGTACGGCGACCGAGTCGAGCCCGGTGACCGCCTGCGCCCAGAACAGCAGCGAGGTCACCGCGATGCCGCAGTTGGTGACCAGCAGCAGCTTGCGGCGGTCCACGGTGTCGGCGACCGCCCCGCCCCACAGTGCGAACGCCACCATGGGCACGAGCCCGGCGAGGCTCGCGTAGCCGACCCAGGCCGAGGAGTGCGTGACGTCGTAGATCTGCTTGGGCACGGCCACGGCGGTGAGCTGGCTGCCGACGGCGGTGACGATCGTCGACGTCCACAGGCGCCGGTAGGCGGGGATGCGCAACGGACGGGTGTCCATCGCCCAGCGGCGCCAGCCGCGCCGGGGCGGGGCCGCCGGGTCCGGCGCGGTGTCGCGTTCGGTGGTGCTGCTCTCGCTCGTGTCCACGGGTGTCCTGTTGCGCATAGATGTTGTCGGCTACATCTTTTCGATTCGAGAGCCTAACTATCTCAGCAACCCCTGTGCACGCCGAACTGGTGTGGCCTCAGGATCCGGTCATGAGCGTGGCTCCCAGCGCCAGCATGGTGACGGCGACCAGGCCGTCCAGCACCCGCCAGGCCGCCGGCCGGGCCAGGAAGCGGCCGAGCAGCCGGGCGCCGAAGCCGAGCGCGGCGAACCAGCACAGGCTGGCGAGCGCAGCGCCGAGCCCGAAGGTCCAGCGCAGCGCGCCCCGGTCGGCGGCGAGCGAGCCGAGCAGGAACACGGTGTCCAGGTAGACATGCGGGTTCAGCCAGGTCATCGCCAGGCAGGTGAGCACCGCGCGGCGCCGGGAGCCGGCGGCCTCCCCCTCGGTGCTCAGTCCCGCCACGGCCGGCCTGAGCACCCGGCGGCCGGCGAGGAGGCCGTAGCAGAGCAAGAAAAGTCCGCCGACGATCCCGACCGCCCGGACCGCGCCCGGCCACGCCACCACGACCGCCCCCACTCCCCCGACGCCGAGGGCGATGAGCACCGCGTCGGACAGGGCGCAGATGCCCACCACCGCGAGAACGGCGTCCCGGCGCACCCCCTGCCGCAGGACGAAGGCGTTCTGGGCGCCGATGGCGACGATCAGCGACAGGCCGGTGCCGAATCCGGCGGCAGCGGCGGTCAGTGCGTGGTTCATGCGCTCGACGCTAAGGAGAGCTGGTGCTCAAGTACAGCTAAAGATTCTTAAGTATCCTTAGCTTTCGTGATGCCAGACCTGCCGCTGGACCAGATCCGGACGCTGCTCGCCGTGGTGGACGAAGGCACCTTCGACGCCGCGGCCGCCGCCCTGCACGTGACGCCGTCGGCGGTCAGCCAGCGGGTCAAGGCGCTCGAACAGCGCACCGGCCGGGTGCTGCTGCAGCGCACCAAACCGGTGCGGCCCACGGAGTCTGGCGCGGTGCTGGTCCGGTACGCCCGGCAGCTCGCGCGGCTGGAGCGGGACGCCTGGGGGGAACTGGGGCTGAGCGGCGCCGGGGAGCCGACCCGGGTGTCGGTGGCGGTCAACGCCGACTCGCTGGCGACCTGGTTCCTGCCGGCGCTGACCCGGGTGCCGGGCCTCTGCTTCGAGCTGCACCGGGAGGACGAGGACCACACGGCGGCCCTGCTGCGCGAGGGGCTGGTGATGGCGGCGGTGACCACCGCGGCCGATCCGGTGCCGGGCTGCGCGGTCCGGCCGCTCGGCAGGATGCGGTATCTCCCCGTCGCCGCGCCGGAGTTCACCGCGGCCCACCTCGACGGGCGGCCACTGCCCGACGCCCTGCCCGAGGCGCCCGTCGTCGTCTTCGACCGCAAGGACGACTTCCAGGACGCCTTCGTGCGCCGGCTCGGCCGGGGCGCCGCCGGTCCGCTCAGGCACCTCGTGCCCACCTCGGAGGGGTTCCTGGACGCGGTCGCCGCCGGGCTCGGCTGGGGCATGGTCCCGGAGGTCCAGGCCGAACCGCTGCTTGCGGAGGGCCGGCTGGTGCTGCTGGCCCGGGAGTGGATGGACGCCACGCTGTACTGGCAGCAGTGGAGGCTGGACTCCCCCGCGCTGGCCGCGCTGGCCGAGGCGGTGACGGCGACGGCGGCCTCGGCGCTGCGCCGCTGACGCACCCGGTGCGTTTTATCCGTTTCGCACCTCCGGAGGCGCCCCGCGGAGTACGGTGGTCGGGCGGTGGCGCGGCGGACGGCGGTCCCGGCCGGTTCTCGCCCCCAACTCCGCGCCGCCGGCGCCCGGTCGGGTACGGGCGGCCCCGGCCCCGTGGCTGTTCGCCCCGTTCCCCGGCCTGTTGAGCGCGTACGGCTCGCCTCGCGCCGTGCGCGTGCCCGTGGCCGGATCGCGGTGTCGCGCGATTCCCCCTGGGGTGCGGCCGTTTCACGCCGCCCCGACCGGTCACCCGAACCCGCAGTGCATACGACAGGCACGGACGACTTCCATCCGATCCAGGAGACTTCCATGGAGAACTGGCGCGACCATGCCGCGTGCCGTCGCGAGGACCCCGACCTGTTCTTCCCCGTCGGCACCACCGGGCCGGCGCAGGTGCAGACCCAGCGGGCGAAGGCGGTCTGCGAGCAGTGCCCCGTCCGCGAGCCCTGCCTGGACTGGGCGTTGGAGACGGGCCAGAGCATCGGCATCTGGGGCGGAACGACCGAACTGGAACGCCGGGCCCTGCACCGCCGAGCCCGCGCCCGCTCCCGCCCCCACTCCGGCTGACGCCCTGACGCCGACCGCCCGGCCACGCCCGGGCGAACCACCGCCGCTCCGGCCGGCCGGCTCCGGGCGGTTCCACCTGGGAATGCTCCGGCCGGTTCGGCTCCGACCGCGCCGGCGTGGACACCGGCCCAGGGCACTCCGGCAGCCCAGCCCCGGCCGCGCTCCGGCGGGTCCAAGCCCGCCCCGGCTCCGGGCGCTTCCACCCGGGCACGCTCCGGCCGGTTCGGC
>NZ_JBEYEY010000004.1:485381-616171 GCF_040703635.1 Streptomyces sp. NPDC007189 | reverse complement strand
GGCTCCGACCGCGCCCCGCGTGGACACCGGCCCAGGGCGCTCCGGCAGCCCAGCCCCGGCCGCGCTCCGGCGAACCACCGCCGCTCCGGCGGGTCCAACCCCGCCCCGGCCCCGGGCGCTTCCACCCGGGCACGCTCCGACCGCTTCGGCTCCGACCGCGCCCCGCGTGGACACCGGCCCAGGGCGCTCCGGCAGCCCAGCCCCGGCCGCGCTCCGGCGAACCACCGCCGCTCCGGCGGGTCCAGCCCCGCCCCGGCCCCGGGCGCTCCCACCCGGGCACGCGCCGACCGCTTCGGCTCCGGCCGCGCCCCGCGTGGACACCGGCCCAGGGCGAACCGCCACTGCTCCGGTCGGCCCGCCCTCGGCCCGGCACCGGCGGTCCGGTCGTCCTCTCATCGCCGAGGCCAGCGCGGCTACCCCCTGGACACCGCCCAAGGCCCCGTCCGGCAGCCCCCGGGTCTCAGCGGCCGGTGCGGCGCAGGGTGCCCCAGGCGCGTTCCTGGCGGGTGACCTCGGTCTCGGCCTCGGTGATCGCCTCGTCCGCGATCCAGCACAGCGGCTCGACGTCCGTCACCAGCGGCTCGTTGTCGGGGCCCCGGCCCGTCTCCCGGCCCCGCAGGACCCACGGCCGTACGCCGGGGCCCTTCTCGTGCGGGAGGTGCGCGTAGTCGTACAGCCGGCGGGCCACCCACAGCTCCACCGACCGGTCGGCCCACCACTCCTCCACGTCGAGCGGATTGGCGGACAGCCCGGACATGGGTGCGCCGGTGAGGTCGTCGGTGCTGGAGACGTCGGCGAGGTCGGTGCCGGGCCCCTTGGACCAGCGCACGTACAGGCCCTGCCGGCCGTCCAGCAGGCGGGCCACCTCGGCGAGCGTGGACACGACCGGCATGTTCTCCGCTGCGCTCATGACCTGACCTCCTTCGACTGCGCCGCGCGACCGGAGTACCCCTGGTGCGCGCGGGGAATCGGAGGCGGTCAGGTGACGTCGGCCGGCGGGCCGGCCGCGGGCAGCCGCAGGGTGAAGACCGCACCGCTGCCGCACTCGCTCGCGGCCTCGGCGGTGCCGCCGTGGGCGGCGACCAGGTGGCGCACGATCGGCAGGCCCAGGCCACTGCCGCCGGTGCGCCGGCTGCGGGACTTCTCGGCGCGCCAGAACCGGTCGAAGACGTTCGGCAGGTCCTCGGGCGCGATGCCCGTGCCGGTGTCGGTGACGGTCAGGACCACGTCGGCGCCGTCCCGGCGGGCGGCGAGCGCGACCGTCCCGTCGGCCGGGGTGTGCCGCAGGGCGTTGGAGACCAGGTTGCCGAGGGCCTGCCGCATCCGCACCGGGTCGGCGTCCAGCCAGGCGCCGGCGTCGGCCTCGGTGCGTAGGGCGACCCCGGCGGTGCCGGCGGCGATCCGGTGGGCGGCGGCGACCTGGTCCAGCAGATCGCCGGCCCTGAGGGGCTCGCGGTGCAGCCGCAGGGTGCCGGCGTCGGCGGCGGCGAGGTCCTGGAGGTCGTCGATGATCCGCTGCAGGACGAGCGCCTCCTCGTGCAGCGAGTCCAGCAGGGCCGGGTCGGGCTCGACGACTCCGTCGCGCACGACCTCCAGCCAGCCGCGGATGTTGGTGAGCGGGCTGCGCAGCTCGTGCGCGATGTCGCTGACCATCGCCTTGCGCTGGGCCTCCAGCCGGGCGCGGCGCTCGGTGAGGTCGTTGAAGGCCTCGGCGAGGATGCCGGTCTCGTCCCGGGTGGTCACCGGGACCCGTACGTGCAGGTCGGGCGCCGCCCCGGCGGCCTCGGTCAGCGCGCGCAGCGGCCGGACCAGACGGGTCGCGACGAGCGCGGTCACGGCGACGGTGACGGCGAGCACCAGCCCGGCCGCGCCGATCACCTTGGCCTTGTTGGCCGGGGACATGTCGAAGCGGGAGGTGTTCCGGTCGCCGATGCCGAGGAACAGGTCGGCGACCGGGGCGACGTAGGGTTCCAGTTGGGCGCGCCGTGCGGTCAGGATGCACTGCTGGACGGCGCGCGCCGTCGTCTTCCTGCCCGCCCCGGCGTACTTGGCGACGAGGTAGCCGGCGCCGAAGGGGTCCTTGCCGCTCGGGTCGAGGGTGAGCAGGAACTGCCCGCCGGGATCGGTCCCGGCCTGGCCGAGGCACGGCCGGGCGAGGCCGGTGAGGTCGGTGAGGGCCTTGCGTTCCGTCGGGGTGGGCGTGTCGAGCCCGCCGTCCTCGCACACCGCCGCGCCGTACGCGGCGGGGTCGGTGCCGTCGCCGGCGGTGACGACGGGCCGTCCGCTCGCCGTGTGGACGACGGCGGCCTGCAGCCCGTAGTGCGCGTAGCACTGCTTGCGCCTGGCGGCCAGCGCGTCCAAGTCGGCGCGTTCTTTCGCCGGGAGCCGGTAGGGGCCGACCACGCGCGGGTCGATGCCGCTGAGCTGGGCGCCCGTCTCGCTGTAGGTGTCGGTGCGCAGCGGGTCGACCGTGGCGGCGGGCCGGGGCGGCAGCGGGGTGCCGCGGGGCGCGGAGTCGGCGACGAGGGTGCGGTCGGTGGTGGTGAGGGCGATCCGGCGGCCGGTCTCGGCGGCCAGCCGGCGGACGGTGCTGCGGACGTCCGTCCAGTCGGAGTGGGTGGCCGCGTACCCGCTGAGCCGGGCCAGGATGCTGTTGTCGGCGGCGAGGTCCTGGCCCTGCTCCTCCTTCAGGGCGCTGGTGGTGGTGGTCACCGCGAGCCAGGCGGTGGCGGCCACCGAGCAGACGGCGATCAGGGCGGAGACGGACAGCAGCCGCACCAGCAGCCTCTTGCGCACCGGGATCCGCCGCTTCACGGACCCGGCCCGACGGTCCGGGCGGTCGTCCGTGCGCGCTGGGCGTCTCACGGGCGGGGGCCGCTCAGCTTGTAGCCGACGCCGAAGACCGTCAGCAGCCGGGCGGGGCGGCGCGGGTCGGTCTCGATCTTGCGGCGCAGGTTCATGATGTGCACATCGACGGCCCGCTCGGTGGAAGCCCGGTCGAAGCCGCGGGTGCATTGGAGCAACTGCCGCCGGGTGAACACCCGTTCCGGCTCCGCCGCCATGGCCAGCAGGATCTGGAACTCGGCGGGCGTGCAGTCCACGGGCACCCCGTCGCAGCGCACCTCGTGCCGTACGGGGTCGACGCTGATGCCGGCGGCCCGGACGGCGGGGTCGCCGTCCCGGCCGCCCGGGCCGCGCCCGCTGCGCCGGAGCACCGTGCGGATGCGGGCCATCAACTCGCGCGGGCTGTACGGCTTGGTCATGTAGTCGTCGGCGCCGAGTCCGAGGCCGAGCAGCACGTCGTCCTCGGCGGAGCGGGCGGTGAGCATGACGACCGGTATCTCCGGGTCCGCGCCGCCGCGCAGCTCCCGGCACACCTCGAAGCCGTCGACGACCGGCAGCATCAGGTCGAGGACGACGAGGTCGGGTCTGATTCCGCGGGCGGCGTCCAGGGCGGCGGCGCCGTCGTGCACCACCGTGGCGGTGTGTCCCTCGGCCAGCAGGGAGCGGCGGATCAGTTCGGCCTGCTTCTCGTCGTCCTCGGCGACCAGCACATGTGCGCACACGAGTTCGGATCCTAGGCGCCCGGCAGGCTCAGCGGGCGGGCCTGTGGGCGTGTGCCCTGAGGGACGGCGGCGGTCGCGCGACGGTTCATGGTGCCGACCCTGGCGGGGACTTGTGGGGAACCGGTCAGGATTCAGGCGCGGTTCGGCTTGCCTTTCGTGAACAGCCAGGTGTGGAACAGCCCGTCCAGCCGCTTGCCCGAGACCTTCTCGGCGAGCCGCTCGAACTGGGCCGTCGTACCGTGGCCGTAGCGGTGGCCGGCCGACCAGGCGCGCAGGATCCGGAAGAAGTCCCGGTCGCCGACGGCGCGGCGCACCTCGTGCAGGGCCATGGCGCCGCGGGCGTAGACGGGCGTGTCGAAGATGTGCGCGCCGCTGCCCGGGTCGCCGGGCGGGAACGCCCACAGGTGGTCGCCGGCGCCGCGGGCGTAGAGCGCGTCGAAGGTCTTCTGGGCGCTGTCGCCGCCGTGCTGCTCGGCGTAGAGCCACTCGGCGTAGGTGGCGAATCCCTCGTTGAGCCAGATGTCCTTCCAGGCCGTCAGGGAGACGGAGTCGCCGAACCACTGGTGGGCGCTCTCGTGGACGAGGGTGCCGAGGTCGGGCGCGGAGTCGTACAGCGGCCGGGTCTGGGTCTCCAGGGCGTAGCCGACGTTCGCGTGGTCGACGACCGACCCGGCCGAGCGGAACGGGTACGGCCCGAACAGCGTGCTCTCCCAGGCGAGGACGGACGGCAGCTCCTTCAGCACCGGTGCCGCGGCGCTCGCCTCGCGCGGGTCGACGGCGTTGTAGACGCGGATGCCGTCGCGGGTGGTGTACTGCTCGACCTTGAACTTTCCGACGGTGGCGGTGGCCAGGTAGGCGGCCATCGGCTGGGTCTCGCGCCAGCGGAAGGTGGTACGGCCGTGCGCGGTGCGCTGTCCGAGCAGGACGCCGTTGGACACGGCCGTGCGCCCCTGGGGGACGGTGATCGTGATGTCGTACGACGACTTGTCCTCGGGGTGGGCGTTCGCCGGGAACCAGGTCATCGCGCCCTGCGGCTCGCCGGCCACGAAGGCGCCGTCGTCGGTGGGGATCCACCCGTCCGCGCTGCCGTCGGGGTCGGTGACCGGTTTCGGGGTGCCGTGGTAGGCGACGGTGATGTGGAATTCCCGGCCGGTGTGCAGGGTGTGGCGCGGGGTGACGACGAGTTCCTGGCCGGTGCGCCGGAAGGCCGCGGGGGCGCCGTCGACGGTGACGCGGGTGACCTTCAGGCCGGTCAGGTCGAGGTCGAAGCGGCTGAGGTTCTGGGTGGCGCGGGCGGCGAGCACGGCCGTGCCGTCGAGGTGCCGGGCGGAGGTGTCGTAACGGAGCGTCAGGTCGTAGTGCCGGACGTGGTAGCCGCCGTTGCCGCTGAGCGGGAAGTAGGGGTCGCCCGCGCCGGGCGCGCCGGCCGTGCTCGGCGCCGCGGGTGCGGCGGCGCCGAGCAGTGCCGCCACGGCGGCCGGGACGGCGGCGAGGACCGCCTCGCGGCGCAGGACGCCGGTGCGGCGGCGGGCGGGCTGTCCGGGGGGTGGCGTCACGGGCGCTCCTCGGGAGGGGGTGGCGGGTGATCGGCTGGCCGACAGACTAGGCGCGCCGGTGTGCCGGGCTCCCTCTCATTCTGGTCAAGTCTCGCCACCGGCCCGGGTGTCGGCGCGTCAGGCGCGCGGCACCCTCCGTCTGTGGTCTCAGCCCGTGTGCGCGGCCGCGTGCCGGCCCGCGGCGCGCCCGGAGAACAGGCAGCCGCCGAGGAAGGTGCCCTCCAGCGCGTTGTAGCCGTGCACACCGCCGCCTCCGAAGCCGGCCACCTCACCGGCCGCGTACAGCCCCTCGATCGGCGTGCCGTCGGCGGCCAGGGCGCGGGAGTCGAGGTCGGTCTGGATGCCGCCGAGCGTCTTGCGGGTCAGGATGTGGAGCTTGACGCCGATGAGGGGGCCGGCCGCGGGGTCGAGGATGCGGTGCGGCGTGGCGACCCGGCCGAGCCGGTCCCCTATGTAGCGGCGGGCGTTGCGGATGCCCTGGACCTGGGAGTCCTTGCTGTACGGGTTGGCCAGCTGCAGGTCGCGGGCCTCGATCTGGCGGCGCACCTCGGCGGCGTCCAGCAGGGGTTTGCCGGTCAGCGCGTTCATCTTGCCGACGAGCTGCTCCAGGCTGCACGCGGTGACGAAGTCCGCGCCCTTGTCGACGAAGGCCTGCACCGGTGCGGGTGCGCCGCTGCCGAGCAGCCGGTCGCGCAGTACGGCCTTGCGGTCCTTGGCGGTGATGTCGGGGTTCTGCTCGGAGCCGGAGAGCGCGAACTCCTTCTCGATGATCTTCCGGGTGAGGATGAACCAGGAGTGGTCGTAGCCCGCTATGTCCTCGGTGGTGCGCAGGTACTTGAGGGTGCCCAGGGTGTCGTATCCCGGCAGGCAGGGGTCGGGCAGCCGGCGGCCGAGGGCGTCGAGCCAGATGGAGGACGGGCCGGGCAGGATGCGGATGCCGTGGCCGGGCCAGATGGGGTCCCAGTTCTGCAGGCCCTCGGTGTAGTGCCACATGCGGTCGCGGTTGACCAGCCGGACGCCGGCCTCGGCGCTGATGTCGAGCATCCGCCCGTCCACGTAGGCCGGGACGCCGGTGACCATCTCGCCGGGCGGCGTGCCGAGCCGGGCGGGCCAGTAGCGGCGGACGATGTCGTGGTCGGCGCCTATGCCGCCGGTGGTGACGACGACGGCCTGGGCGGTGAGTTCGAAGTCGCCGACCCGGTCGCGGTTGGAGGCGACGCCGCGCGGCGCGTGGTCGTCGGCGAGGACGGTGCCGCGCACCCCGCGTGCCGTGCCGTTGTCGATGACCAGTTCGTCGACCCGGTGGCGGTGGTGGAAGGTGAGCAGTCCGTCCCGGGCGGCCCGGCGTGCGTACGTCACGAAGGGTGCGACCACGCCGGTGCCGGTGCCCCACGCGATGTGGAAGCGGGGCACGGAGTTGCCGTGGCCGGCCGCCCTGAGGTCGCCGCGCTCGGCCCAGCCGACGGTCGGCAGCAGCTCGATGCCGTGGCCCCGCAGCCAGGACCGCTTCTCGCCGGCCGCGAACTCGACGTAGGCGCGGGCCCAGCGCACCGCCCAGGAGTCCTCGTCGTCCAGCCGGTCGAACCGGGCGCTGCCCTGCCAGTCGCTCCAGGCCAGTTCGAAGGAGTCCTTGATGCCGAGGCGGCGCTGTTCCGGGGAGCCGACGAGGAAGAGCCCGCCGAGGGACCAGAACGCCTGTCCGCTGAGGTTGGCGGCGTTCTCCTGGTCGACCAGGGCGACCCGGCGGCCCCTGCTGGTCAGCTCATGTGCCGCGACCAGGCCGGCGAGGCCCGCTCCGACGACGATGACGTCAGCGTCCATCGTGGCTGTGTCCTTCCTGAGGATCCTCATGCGGAGTCGTACGGGGACGTGCGGTCGTGTGCGGGCTGCCGGGGGTGCGGCTGCCGTCGGTGAGGAGGGCGGTGAGCAGCTGCTTGAGCCAGACCCGGGCGGCCTCGACGTCCTTGTCCAGCAGCAGCTGGACGGTGACGCCGTCGTACGCGGCGACCACGGCGTGCGCGGCGCCGTCCGCGTCCCCCAGCACGGCGGGCGGACCGGTGTGGCCGCGAGCCCGGAACAGCCGGTCGGCGATGGCTTCCCGAAGCCGGGCGCGGTGGTCGAGGAGGGCCCGGGCGACCTCGGGGTCGCGGGCGGCGTGCACCAGGAAGTCGGTTTTGACCAGCAGCCAGTCCACGTCGAGCAGCAGCACCTCGGTGACCCGGTCCACGGAGGCCGGCACGTCGAGTCCGGGCCCTTCCTGGGCGAGGGCCTCGGCCACCTGGGAGGCGATGAGGTCGGCGCGCTCCTGGTACAGGGCGAAGAACAGCTCGTCCAGCGTGGCGAAGTTCGAGTAGAAGGCGCCCCGGCTGAATCCGGCCGCCTCGCAGACCTCCTCGATGGAGACCCGGCCGAAGCCCTTGGCGGCGAACACTCCGAACGCGGCGTCCAGCAGCCGCGCCCGCGTCCGCACCCGGCGCCTGGTGACGCGTCGGGCGGTGTCGTCCATCGCGGCTCCCTCCGTTCGATACGCCAATGTATCCGATACACCCGTGTATCGAAACGGACGGGCTACGCCGGAGCGAAGCGAACTGGGCGCCGAGCCTGGATCGACGTGCTTCCGGGCCGGCTGAGCGGCGCCGACGCCCTGTTCGAGAAGCTCGCGGCCGAGGGGCCCTGGCGCGCCGAGTTGGTCAGCACCGACCGAACGACGGGGGAACCTCACTTCGCCTGTCCGACCACCGCGTGGGCCGCGGGAGTGTCACTCGGTAGAACGACGTCGGCGAAGCCAGGCCGCAGCCAGCATTCCCAGAACCATCAGCAAACCGCCGGCCGCAATCACGATGTACTTCGCGCTCAGAAGCCGAGTGCTCCAGCCGGCAGCCGCAGTATCACGCGGAACAGGTGAAAGTGTGCCCCTGGGAGTACCGGGCGACGGGGATCCGAACGAGCCATTCCCATCAGGAGCCCCACCATGCGGACCTGCACGGTCCCCGTCGTCACGGTCGTTGACGCAGTGGGCGGCCGGGAAGGGAAAGACTCGCTCGTGGCGGTCGAAGGCCTTCGCCACGAAGAGCGGGTGCACCCTGAAGAAGTCACGAATCTCAAACTCATACTGGGCTGTGGTATGGGTGGGATACTTCACATCCATATACCCCTCGACAGAAAAGTTGGCCCACGGTGCCACCGGCGACGAGGACGAGGACGAGGACCCCGATTCCGCTTCGAGGAAGAGTGCCTCGGGCCCACGTCGGCTATTGGTGAGAATCACCCTCAGTCTCTTGTCGATGAGCACGACACGGCGCTGGCTGTAGCAGTGCCGCCAGGGATTGCTGTGACCGCGGTCACCGTCCCCGTCATCCAGCCACGGGGAGCCGGACACATACCGTGCAGACCCCTGCGCAGCGACGCCGACCGACGGAAATACGAAGGCGATAGCCGCACCCGCCAGCGGAGCTGCAACCCAGAGGCGAAGATTCATTCGATGACCTCCATGACAGGCGGACGCAGGCGACCGCCTGCTGCGCGATACATGTGCACTTAGAAGAAGCTATGAGAAATCAACTCGCCGCATCGTGAACATCCTCGTGGAGCCGTATTCCTTGTCACTCAACCGCAGCAGCCTCATGGCCACCAAGGCGCTTTCCGACGGCGCGGAGCATGAGGGCGCTGGCGTTGCGCAAGCCGTGGATGTGCGACAGAGCCGGCTGCACGAGCGGGTCGGGCTCCGGGCGTTCTTTTCGTTGCGCCCGTCTGATCACGCGGTGATGTAGACCGCGGACAGGTCGTCGTCGGCGTGCTCAAGGGCGGTGCGCCGCCAGCGGGGCAGCAGCGCTTCGGTGAGCGGCAGGTGGGTGCCGAGGCCGTATGCGGCCTGTACGGCCAGCTCGGCGTCCTTGACGGCGTGTTTGAGCGCGAAGGCGGGTGCGAAGTCGCCGGCCAGCATGGTGCCGGCCTTCTGCACCGCATACGGCGACCCGAGCGGGGTGACCCGCAGCAGTTCCACGATCGAGGCGGGGTCCAGGCCGAGCCGGCCGGCGAAGGACAGTACCTCCGCGGTGGCTTCGACGAGGTCGACGAGCCAGCTGTTCAGCACCAGCTTCGCCTTGGTGCCGTCGCCGGCCGGTCCCAGCCAGACGGTGGCCCGGCCGAGCGCGCCGAAGACCGGGACGAGGATGTCACGCACCCGGTCGGGGCCGCTGGCCAGGATGATCAGCTGCCCGGTGCGGGCCGGTCCCTGGCTGCCGGAGACCGGCGCGTCCACGAACGTCACCCCGTGGCGGCCGGCTGTCATGGCGAGCCGGGCCGACCAGCGGGCTCCGACGGTGGCCATCTGCACCCAGATCAGTCCGGGGCATCGGGCCAGGAAATCGTCGGGGCCGTTCGCGGCCCGCTCGGTGGCGGGCCCGTCGGCGAGCATGGTGATGAGGATTCCGGCGCCCTGGACCGCCTCCGCAGGGGTGTGTGCGACGAATGCTCCCTGCTCGGCCAGGGCGGTGGCGCGGCTGCTGGTTCGGTTCCACACCCGCAGCTGGAAGCCGCTGCGGACCAGGTTCTCGGCCATGGGGCGGCCCATCCGTCCGGCGCCCAAGAAGGCGATCACCGGTGTCTTCGCGGTGCGGTCGCCGAGTGCGGCCGGAGTGTCGTGCGGCGAGGGCGGCTGGGTGGTGGTCATGACATTCCTTCCGGGGTGGGACCGCCGACGGAGACCGCGGTGGCCATGATGTGGTCGATCCCGGCCAGGTCGGACCGGCTGAGGTGAAGGTCGAGGGCGCCGAGGCTCTGCGTCAGGTGAGCTGGGGTGCGGGCGCCGACGATGGCGACCTGGACGGCGGGGTGGGCCAGCACCCAGGCCACCGCCAGTTCGGCGACCGATGCGCCGCGGTTGGCTGCGAAGGCGCGCAGCGCCGCCACCACGTCGAGATTGCGGACGAGCCCTGGACCGGTGAAGGCCGGGCTGCGGCCGCGCCAGTCGTCGGGATCGAACGTGGTGTCGGGGGTGATGGTCCCGCCGAGCAGCCCGTGGGCCAGTGCCCCGTAGGCCAGCACGCCGACGTGGTGCTCGGTGGCGTAGGGCAGGAAGTCGGTTTCGATGCCACGGCGGAAGAGGTGGTAGGGCGGCTGAACGGTTTCCACCGGCAGTACGGTGGCGAACTCGGTCATCTGCGCGGGGGTGTGGTTGGAGACGCCCACGTGCCGGATCAGCCCCTGCGCCGCCAGTTCGGCAAGCGCGGCAGCGGTGTCCGGCAGGGGGGTGTGCGGGTCGGGCCAGTGCACCTGATACAGGTCGATGTGGTCGGTGCCGAGCGCTTCGAGGCTGGCTTGCACTCCCTTGCGCAGCCACGCCGCACTGGCGTCCCGGACCAGCCGGTCCCCGTCCATGCGCAGCCCGCCCTTCGTGGCGATCACGACCGACTCGCGGTCCGAGCGCAGCTCGTCGGCCAGTGCGGTTCCGAGCAGCCGCTCGGAGCGGCCGAACCCGTAGGCCTGGGCGGTGTCGAAGAAGTTGATGCCCATCGACCTCGCGTGCCTGATCGCCTCGATCGCGACGCGCTCGTCCACGGGTCCCCAGTCCCCGCCGAACTGCCACGTGCCGTACGCGACCGGGGTCACCGCAAGTCCGGATGCGCCCAGTGTCACCGTCCGCATGTCGTCCTCCTCAGGTGGGCGGAACCTCCTGTCTCGACGCTCACACCCACCGGAAGCCGCCGGTAGTGGCCCTGCGCTTGCCGGGATACAGGCTCTCGTTGTACCGGGCAGGCGTGACGCGGTCGCCGGCCGATGCCGGAGTCGGCAGTACTCAGCGACCCGGACAGCAACCGGGCGGCCTGCGTCGATCGGCCCTCCAGGAGTGCGACACGCGGTGGTGTGGCGTCGGAAGTCAAGGGGCGTGCCGGCGACGGCACTTGCGCGCAGAGAACGCGTGGCGTGGGCCGGGCGCCGTCACGCGGCGGAACGGCGGGGGATGCCGGTGCCGGTTGCCGGCTGCGCGCCGGATGCGGGCCGACGGGTCCGCCCAGGTTGATCGCGGCGCGTGATGTGAGCGATCAGGTCGCGTGCCACACCGCTCGGCGGGGTGGCGGCGCCGTCCCAGATGACGCGCAGCGTCCTGCGCAGGTCGAGTTCCGGTGTCCGCACCGTCACGAGCCGGCCCGTGGCCAGATCGTCCTCGACGGCCAGTTCGCTGATGACGGCTGGTGCGGTGCCGGCCAGTGCGGCGCTGCGTACCGCCGCCGTGGTGGGCAGCGACAGCGCCGGGACGACTTGGGGGGCGCCACGACCGAGCACCGCGGCCAGTGCGGCGGTGAGGGTGTCGAGGGTGCCGGAACCGCCCTCCCGGCTGACCAGCGGTGTGGCGGCCAGTTCGGCGGCGCCGACCGGTCGGCGGCGGCGAGCCCAAGGGTGGCCCGGAGTGACCACCACGGCGAGCCTGTCGTGGCCGACGACCCTGCCGTGGAGCCCGGCCGGCCGCTGGGGGCCCTCGGTGAATCCGAGGTCCGCCGTGCCCTCGGTGACATGGGCGATCACTGTGGTGGTGTTGATCGCGGTCAGCAGGATCTCCGGCGCGGCGCTTGTCGGTCGCCGTGCCGCACGGAAGGACGACAGCCAGCCCGGCAGGAGCTGCTCCGCGATGGTCAGGCTGGCGCTGACCCTCAGCCGGTCACGGCGGTCGGCCCGCAGGGCGGCGATTCCGGCGTCCATCTCGGCCGCGACACCCAGCAGCCGGGCGGCCCACTCGGCGATCACGACACCTTCGGCGGTCAGTCTGGAGCCGCGCGGACTCCGGTGCACGAGCGTGACGCCGGTCTGGGCCTCCATCGCCCTGATCCGCGCCGAGACCGCCTGCTGGCTCACCCCCACCGCCCGGGCGACGCTGTTCAGGCTGCCCTCCCGCGCCACGCCCAGCAGCACTTCCAGCGCGGCCAGGTCAGGGACGTGCGTACTGAGAGCCATGTGCGCCCTCCCAGCTCCAAGCCGGGGTTGTATCCCTCAAGCGTACGGCTCTACCGGAGCGGGCCGTCCTCTGCGAGCTTCGAAGACATCACCGGGGACGCCGTCAGTCCACCCGGCGGAGGGCGCGGCCGGGAATCCATCAGATCTTACGGCACGCCCCGCACGGCGCCACCGCCCTCTTTTCGGACTCCACGTCTTTCCGGACTCCGCGTTGGGTCGCCGCGTCAGCGCATGTGCGTCACTTCTCGATGTCCAGCACCGCCATCATGCCCCGGTCCTCGTGATTGAGGATGTGGCAGTGCAGGACGGTCTTGCCGGTGTAGTCCTTGAAGCGCATCCGGATGACGAACCGGCCCTTGGCGGGAACACTCGCGACGTCCTGCAAGCCGTGACCGTGGTGCGGACGGCCGTTGATGCTCATCAGCTGGAAATGATTGGTGTGCACGTGGAAGGAGTGTTCCTCGTTGCTTTCGTTGACCACGGTCCACTCCTCGATCGTGTTCAGCTTGGCCCGGATGTCCACGCGGTTCGGATCGAACTGCTTGCCGTTGATGTAGAACTTGGTGCCGGCTGCGTTCTCGGAGAACACCACGGTGCGCCGCGCGGCGATCCTGGCGTGGCTCAGATCCACCGTCGGCGCGAAGGACGAGGTGGGCAGCGCCGTCGGTGACGCGGAAGGCCCTGCGGAGACCAGGGTCGCCAAGGTCGCCTGTGGGAAGGAGTTGCCGCCGGGGCCGGTCTGGTACGGGAGCGTCTGCAATTCGGTGCGGCCGGCCGGACCGCCCTGTACGAGCACGTCGAAGCGAGCCCCGGCCGCAAGGAGCAGCGAGTCGGCCGTCCAGATGCGGTCGACGGGTGTGCCGTCGTGGGCGACCACACGGAACTTCTGGCCCTGCAGGTGGACCTTGTAATAAATGTTGGCGCTGATGTTGGCCAGCCGCCACAACTGGGTCTCACCCGGCCGGATGCGGATGACCGGGTTCAGCTGGCCGTTGACGGTGCGATGGGTGGGCGCACCGATGTGAAGACCCTGGGTCTTGACCGCGTCGCCCTGGAGCTGGAAGTCCTTGAGCGCGATGGCGTGCTCGGTGATGTGGCGCAGGTTCGCCGGAAGGTACTGCTGCAGGCCGTCGACGACGAGGAGGCCCGACATGCCCCCGGCGACCTGCGCCGCGGAGGTGTGGTCGGTGTGTGGGTGGTACCAGTAGGTGCCGGCACGCAGAGTACGGGGGAACTGGAAGGAGTAGTGGAACGTCTGGCCCGGACGGATGTGGAGGAAGACGTTGTCGGCGGCGCCGCTCGGTGACACATGCAGACCGTGCACATGCAGGTTGGTCTCGTCGTTGAGCGTGTTCTTCAGGGCCAGCTCCATCTTGTCGCCCGGCCGGATCCGCAGCGTCGGCGGCATGTAGCTGCCGTTGTAGGTGAGAGCCCACAACGCGTGGCCGCCGAGGTTCACGCGCCGTCTCTCCACGACGATGTTCGCCCGCAGCAGCCCATTGCGACTGGCCAATTGCGCCGGGTCCCTGAGAGGAGCCCCCGCGGCGAACGAGGGTGTGGGCGACGGCGACGACGGCGTCGACGACTCCGACGACGCGCTGGTACAGCCGCTCATCAGGGCACCGAAGGCGGCAAGGATCAGCGCCATGGTGAGGCAAGACAGCCTGGAACGGGATCGCATGACGCCTCCGCTGAGGGACACCAGGGTCGCGTAACTGACCACCACGAAACCCCCGAAGGAAGCCGCACGCAGCCCGACTGAGCCGTTCGAGCGGCGTTCTGCACCCCGATGCGCGGCGACGTGGCCCGGTTGGTCGGGCAAGGCAAAGGCGCACGTGGCGCGGCGTGCGTCGCCGTCGGGGTGGGCGCGGGGGGGGGCAGGTGCGGCAGGCCGGCAGAGGTTGGCGGTTCCGGGGACGCCGCGGCCTGCACCGGCCGTCGGGCTTGCGGGCCGTGCGGTACATCGCGTCGACAGCCTTCCGCGTACGCGTCTCGTCAACAGCGGCAGAGAGCACCGCCGACGTTCCCGGGTTTCACTGGTTCGGTCGTTGCCCGGTCGGCGTAGTTCGTTTCCTCGAATTCGGTGGGGCTGAGGTAGCCGATGCGATTCTGGATGCGGCGGGACCGGCAGAAGGCGTCGATGTATTCAACGAGCGCGAGGTTGTGTACCGCCAGGGCTCAAGGATTGGCCGCAACGCTGTATGTCGCCGCGTGTCGTATTCAAGGATCCAGGCCCCGTGTGATGATATCGCGACAGCGAGGGTGATGACGATGGCTACTGGTCAGCACACCCATGCGTCATCGGCTGTCCGGCGGCACGTGCGAAAGGCCGCATCGGCGCTCGGGCGACGGTCCTCAGCGGCGGCGCACTCACCTGGTCCTCGCCTTCATTTACCCCCTGCGATGCGCATGAGCGAGAGGAATCCATTCCATGACAGATGACAACGAAAATGCGCGCGCGGAACGATCACAGGGGAACTTGAGCAGGCGACGCCTTCTTCAGGGGACAGCGGGTACCTTCGGTGCCGCTCTGGCATCCGCCGGCATCTACGAGGTGATCGACAGCATTGTGACACCACCGGACCGGGCCACTGCCGCCGACAACATCCAGGAACAATACATCCTGCAGAACGAGCAAGTGATCAACATCGACGGCTCGGGCGTGAAGAGCAGCAAGGGCACGATCGCGGCCCGGGTGCCGGCCCTGCACGATCACGTCATTACCGCAAAGCTGAATGTACCGGCGAAAGCCAAAGCGTTGCAGGAGGCGGCACACCACCTCGAGTCCGCCCTCCTGGATCTGGAACGCCATTTTCCGCCCACTCCTTCAGGAGTGGCCATCACGGTAGCCTGGGGACTCCCCTACTTCCACCACTACATCCCAGTCCTGGGCAAGACGTCAGACTTCTTCAAGGCGGGAACACGTTACCCAGCGTATCTGCCGGTCGATTTGCAGACCTCCAAGACGGAGCACCGCACCGTATATGCGCTCCAGGAGGCAAGGACGTTTCCCAGCGACCAGCCCCCGCCTGGCTTCGGGCCGGTCCGCTTGGAACAGAACGACGTGGCCGTGCTCCTCCGCAGTGACTCGATCGACCGAATCAAGGACGTCCAAAAGGCCCTCTTCGGGCTTGGAAGCAACCAGGCGGGCAGCCTGTTCAAGGTCACGAGTATCCGCCAGGGATTCTCCGGGGGCGGTTTCTACGGGCAACAGGGCCTGCCGAGCAAGCTGGCACTGAGGGCCAATATCCCCGGCGCACACCAAATCCCTCGGCAGGCGCAGGGCTTCCTCGGCTTCGCCACCACCCTGGACTCGAACATGGGACCCGACAACATCGTGAGCCTGGAGACCCTGCCCGGCCTCACCGATCAGTGGCCCAACGGTTACTTCAAACAGGGGACCACCATGCATCTCTCGCACCTGTTTCAGGACCTGGTGGCCTGGTACGAACAGAAGTACCCCACGTACGCGGATCGCGTCCAGGCGATGATCCAGCCCGGCCTCTCGCCTGCGCCGGGGACGTATGCCTTCCAACCACCAGGTCAAACCGAGGCCGAAGTGGAGCAAGGGGTCAAGCGGTACCACGCCTACGGCCACACGGGGAGCATGTCGCAGGTGGACAGCACCACATCACCGACGACCAGCAATTACGGGAAGAAATATCCCGCGGGGACGACCATCCCCGTACGCGGCGATTTCGACACGCTGGACAATCCGTTCCACTACACATCCGATCCGACGGGAGACCACTACAGCAACAAGAAAGCGGCCGGGGTGCACTTCATTGCGTTCCAGCCGACCATTGGAATCTTCAATCGCGTTCGGCTCGCGATGGACGGCCACTATTCCGACAGGACGCTCCCCATGGAACCGCGCAGTCCCCACGCCGGCATCAACTCGGTCCTGCACACGACCCACCGGCAGAACTATCTGGTTCCACCACGCCGCCACCGCTCCTTCCCGCTCGCCGAGTTCCTCGTATGACACGAACCGCGAGCCGCGCCCGCAGGGCTGTCGTGCCCATCCTGAGACCAAGCCGGCCCTGGCCAACATCCCCGGGGCCATGACGATCCAGGCCACCGTCCCCAGTGGCATCCGGCTGCTGTTCACTCGCTGGCGCTTCGACGGCGCCCACCGGTGCGGGGCGACGGCGTATCTGGTTGGCTGTCCCCCGACGATCGGCCGCACAGGGCTCGGGGAGATCATGCGGGCAGAGGTACACCAGGTCGCCGACGGCACCTATCTGGTGCACGGCAACCACGTCAACTGGGTGATCCTGAAGGACGGGGACGCCGTCACGCTGGTGGACACCGGCTATCCGGGCGACCGCCAGGGAGTCCTGGACTCCCTGGCCGAGGTGGGCAGTTCACCGGAGGCGGTGGCCGCCGTGCTGATCACCCACGCGCACAACGACCATCTGGGCTCGGCCGAGTACCTGCGCGCCGCCCACGGCACCCCCGTCTATCTGCACCCGGCCGAAGTGCCGCACGCCCGACGGGACTTCCTGCAGCAGGCCACCATCGGGGACGTGGTGCGCAACGCCTGGCGGCCCGGTGTCGTGCCGTGGGCGCGGCACGTCATCAAGGTCGGCGGCACCCGGCACAACCCCGTCACCGAGCCCGAGCCGTTCCCGGCCGAGGGCCCGCTCGACCTGCCCGGCCGCCCGGTGCCCGTGCACACCCCGGGCCACACCGACGGCCACTGCGTCTACCACCTGCCCGAGGCGGGCATCGTGATCTCCGGCGACGCCCTGGCCACCGGCCACGCGACCTCGCGGATCAAGGGCCCGCAGATGCTCCTCGACTTCTTCCACCACGAGCGCGCCCGGGCCGTGGCCTCGCTGGAGTTGATCGGCGCGCTCGACGGCGACACCCTGCTGCCCGGCCACGGCCCGGTGCACCGCGGCCCGGTGCGCGCGGCGGCCCAGCAGGCGCTGGAGCGGGCCTCCTAGAACGGCCGCGCGGGGCCTTAGGGTTCGTGTCATGGCCTTGCACATCAGCGCCACGAACCCGGAGCACCCCGCCCTGCTGCTCGCCCTTCCCTGGGACGTGCCCCTGGAGGAGTGGCCCGAGGAATACCTCGTGCCGCTCCCGAGGGGCATCTCCCGGCACGTCGTGCGGTACGCGCACGCCGGTGACGAGGTGATCGCCGTCAAGGAGCTGGCCGAGCGCCCCGCGCTGCGCGAGTACGAGCTGCTGCGCGACCTCGACCGGCTCGGCATCCCCGCCGTCGACCCGCTCGCCGTGGTCACCGGCCGCACCGACCGCGCGGGCCGGCCGCTGGAGCCGGTCCTGGTCACCCGGCATCTGCGCGGCTCGATGCCGTACCGCTCGATGTTCGAGACGACCATGCGCCCGGCGACCATGCACCGGCTGATGGACGCCCTCGCCGTGCTGCTGGTGCGCCTGCACCTGGCCGGTTTCGCCTGGGGCGACTGCTCCCTGTCGAACACGCTGTTCCGGCGGGACGCAGGCGCCTACGCCGCCTACCTGGTCGACGCGGAGACCGGCGACCTGTACCCCCGGCTGAGCCCCGGGCAGCGGGAGTACGACCTCGATCTGGCCCGGGTGAACATCAGCGGCGAGCTGCTGGACCTGGAGGCCTCCGGTGCGCTGCACCCCTCCGTCGACCCGGTGCAGTTCGGGCACGAGATCTGCACCCGGTACCAGGGGCTGTGGCAGGAGCTGACCCGCACCTCGGTGTACCCGGCGGGCAAGTACCACTACATCGAACGCCGGATCCGCCGGCTGAACGACCTCGGGTTCGACGTCGCCGAGATGCAGATCGAGCACTCCTCCAACGGCGACACCGTCACCTTCGTGCCGAAGGTCGTCGACGCCGGCCACCACCAGCGCCAGCTGCTCAGACTGACCGGCCTGGACGCCGAGGAGAACCAGGCGCGCAGGCTCCTGAACGACCTGGAGAGCTGGATGGCCACCCAGGACGACTACGCCCCGGGCGACCCCCTCGCCGCCCGCCCCGAGGTGCTGGCCCACCGCTGGGTGCGGGACGTGTTCCGGCCCACCGTGCGGGCCGTGCCGCCCGAGCTGCGCGGCTCGATGGACCCGGCGGAGATCTACCACGAACTCCTCGAGCACCGCTGGTACCTGTCCGAGCGCGCCCAGCACGACATAGGCCTCGACACCGCCGTCAAGGACTACATCGACAGGGTGCTGCCCAAGGCACGGGCCGGCCTGGAGCCGGTCGAGGCCGAGTAGCTCAGTCGTGCGGGACCACGGCGACCGGGCACTTGGCGTGGTGCAGCACCCCGTGCGCGACCGAGCCGATCCGCGCGCCCACGGCACCGCGGCGCGCGCGGCGCCCCACGACCACCAGCTGGGCCCGCTCGGTCGCCGACAGCAGCACCTGGCCCGCACTGCCCATCTCGACCTGCTCGGCGACGGGCACCTCGGGGAACCGCTCCCGCCACGGCCGCAGCGCCTCAGCGAGCGCCTGCCGCTCGTAGGGTTCGAGGCCGCCTGCGTCGTCGAGGAGCTTGAGCGAGCCGGGGCTGTAGGCGAACACCGGCGGCAGGGTCCACGCGCGCACGGCCCGGACGGTCGCGCCGCGGGCCGCCGCCGTCTCGAAGGCGAACCGCAGCGCGGCCGCGCTGTCCTCGGGGTCGCCGTGCTGGCCGACCACGACATCCCGCCCGGCGGCCTCCGCCGCGGGCCGGTCCCCGGCGCGCACCAGGACCACCGGCCCGGTCGCCTCGGCGATGACCTGCTGCCCGGCCGAGCCCAGCAGGAACCCGAGGACGGCTCCGTGCCCGCGCGAGCCCAGCACCAGCATCTCGGCCTCCGCCCCGGCACGGACCAGCGCGTCCACGGGGTCGCCCTCGACGACGTCGACGCTCACCGCCGCCTCAGGATGCCGTTCGCAGGCGGCCCGCACGGCGTCGGCCACGCCCTGCGACGCCCATCCGTACTGGGTGTCGCGGTCGGCGGTGGCGAGCGACTCGGCGTAGCGCCAGGCGTGCACCACGCGCAGGGCCAGCCCGCGGCGTACGGCCTCCCGGCACGCCCAGTCCAGCGCGGCCAGACTCTCCTCGGTGCCGTCCACTCCTGCCGTGATCGGGCGTGTCATGCGTGATCCCCTCGCTCGTCGCCGCCGTCGTGGTCCTGGTGCCCACTATCGGGCACCGGCGCACACGGGCCCGGTGATCTTTGCGCCGCCCGGGGGGCCGGGCCGCCTGCCCTATCCCAGGGCGAACCGGGGCGATCGAACATACGATGGCTGGGAACCGGCGCGGTGGTCCCCACGACACCGATCCGTGACAGCGAAGCTCGGGGTGGGAGACGTATGGCACAGGCCGCCGACACAGCGCGGACCGTCATCCTGACCGTGGACGACGACCCGGGGGTCTCCCGTGCCGTCGCCCGCGATCTGCGGCGGCGCTACGGCGAGTCGTACCGGATCGTGCGCGCGGAGTCCGGGCAGTCCGCGCTGGAGGCGCTGCGCGAGCTGAAGCTGCGCGGCGACCTGGTGGCGGTGATCCTGGCCGACTACCGGATGCCGCAGATGAACGGCATCGAGTTCCTGGAGCAGGCGCTGGACGTCTATCCGGGCGCGCGGCGGGTGCTGCTCACCGCGTACGCGGACACCAACGCGGCGATCGACGCGATCAACGTCGTCGACCTGGACCACTATCTGCTCAAGCCCTGGGACCCGCCGGAGGAGAAGCTCTACCCGGTCCTGGACGACCTGCTGGAGGCCTGGCGCTGCAGCGCCTACCGGCCCGTGCCCAGCACCAAGGTCGTCGGGCACCGCTGGTCCGCCCGGTCGTCGAACGTGCGCGAGTTCCTGGCCCGCAACCAGGTGCCCTACCGCTGGTACTCGGTGGAGGAGCCGGAGGGCCGGCGGCTGCTGGCGGCCGCCGGAGCGGACGGCGCGCGGCTGCCGCTGGTGATCACACCGGACGGCGGCACGCTGGTCGAGCCGGAGGCGCCGGAGCTGGCGGCCCGGGTGGGCCTGGCGACGACGCCGACGGCCGACTTCTACGACCTGATCGTGATCGGCGGCGGGCCGGCCGGGCTCGGCGCCGCCGTGTACGGGGCGTCCGAGGGGCTCAGGACCGTGCTGGTGGAGCGGTCGGCCACCGGCGGGCAGGCCGGGCAGAGCTCCCGGATCGAGAACTACCTGGGCTTCCCCGACGGGGTCTCGGGCGCCCAGCTCACCGACCGGGCGCGCCGGCAGGCCGCCAAGTTCGGCGCGGAGATCCTCACCGCCCGCGAGGTGACGGCACTGGAGGCCAACGGCGCCGCCCGTGTCGTACGGTTCGCGGACGGTACGGCCATCGCGGCGCACAGCGTGATCCTCGCGACCGGCGTGCAGTACCGGCAGCTGGAAGCCACCGGCTGCAGTGATCTGACCGGGTGCGGGGTGTTCTACGGCTCGGCGCTGACCGAGGCCGCCGCCTGCCAGGGGCAGGACATCTACATCGTCGGCGGCGCCAACTCGGCAGGGCAGGCGGCGATGTACCTGTCCCGGGGCGCCAAGTCGGTGACGCTGCTGGTGCGCGGGCCGGACCTGTCGGCGTCGATGTCGCACTACCTGATCCAGCAGATCAACGAGGCGCCGAACATCTCGGTGCGGCCGCACACCGTCGTGGACTCGGCGCACGGCTCGGACCACCTGGAGCAGCTGACGCTCCGTCACACGGTGACCGGCGAGAGCGAACGGGTCGACGCGCAGTGGATGTTCGTGTTCATCGGCGCCGCGCCGCTGACGGACTGGCTGGGCGACACGGTGCTGCGCGACGAGCGCGGGTTCATCCTGGCCGGGCCCGACCTGACCGCCGACGGGCGGCCGCCGGCCGGCTGGGAGCTGGACCGGCCGCCGTACCACCTGGAGACCAGCGTCCCCGGCGTGTTCGTGGCCGGTGACGCCCGTGCCGAGTCCGCCAAGCGCGTGGCGTCCGCCGTCGGCGAGGGAGCGATGGCCGTCATGCTCGTCCACCGGTATCTGGAACAGTCATGAACGACGGGGAGCAGCCATGAGCGGGCGGATCATGCCGTGCAGTCCGAAGGAGATCAGCTCGCTGTTCCTCTTCGAGAAGCTGAGCCCCGAGCAGCTCGGGCGGCTGTGCAGCGAGGGGCGGGTGGAGCTGTTCGAGCCCGGCCCGGTGTACACCGAGGGCGACCCGGCGACCTGCTTCTTCGTGTTGATCGAGGGCACGGTGGTGCTCTCCCGCCGGGTCGCCGGCGACGACGTGGAGGTCAGCCGCACCTCGCAGCGCGGGGTGTACGCGGGTGCGATGCAGGCCTACCTCGGCGACCGGGTGCGGCAGGTGTACAACAACTCGATGCGGGTGACGGAGCCGTCGCGGTTCTTCGTGCTGCCGGCGGACATCTTCGCGGACGTCATGACCGAGTGGTTCCCGATGGCCGTGCACCTGCTGGAGGGCCTGTTCTTCGGCTCGAAGAACACCCAGGCGGCGATCGGGCAGCGGGAGCGGCTGCTGGCGCTCGGCTCGCTGTCGGCCGGGCTCACGCACGAGCTGAACAACCCGGCGGCGGCAGCGGTCCGGGCCACCTCGACCTTGCGCGAACGGGTCGCCAAGATGCGGCGCAAGCTCGCCGTGATCTCCGAAGGGCCCTTCTCCCGTGACGCGTTGGCGAGCCTGATCGAGATGCAGGAGCGCACCGCGGAACGGGTCGCCAAGGCCCCGGTGCTCACTCCGCTGGAGGCCGCCGACCGGGAGGACCTGCTCACCGACTGGCTGGAGGACCACGGCATCGGCCAGGCCTGGCAGCTGGCGCCGGCGTTCGTGCAGGCCGGGCTCGACGTGGACTGGCTGGAGCAGGTCGCGGCGGCCGTGGACCCGGAGATCCTGCCCGGAGCCGTCGGCTGGCTCAACTACACCATCGAGACCGAGCTGCTGATGAACGAGATCGAGGATTCCACCACCCGGATCTCGCATCTCGTCGACGCCGCCAAGCAGTACTCCCAGCTGGACCGGGCGCCCTACCGGGTGGTGGACGTCCACGAACTCCTCGACAGCACGCTGCTGATGCTGTCCGGCAAGATCGGCGCCGGCATCAAGGTCGTCAAGGAGTACGACCGCACGCTGCCGCCGGTGCCCGCCTACCCGGCCGAGCTGAACCAGGTGTGGACCAACCTGGTCGACAACGCGGTGTCCGCCATCAACGGCGCGGGCGGCTCGGGCACGTTGACGGTGCGCACCGCGCTCGACCGCGAGCGGCTGCTGGTCGAGTTCCGGGACACCGGTCCCGGTGTGCCGCCGGAGATCAAGGACCGGATCTTCGACCCGTTCTTCACCACCAAGCCGGTCGGCGAGGGCACCGGGCTCGGCCTGGACATCTCCTGGCGGATCGTCGTCAACAAGCACCACGGCAGCCTGCGCGTCGACTCGGTCCCCGGTGACACCCGTTTCCAGGTGCTGCTGCCGCTGACCGCCGAGACGCCGGAGGAAGTGGAGGAAACCGTATGAGCACCGTCGAAGGAGTCGACCCGGGCGTCCCGCCCAGCGGCCCGGGATGTGTGGAGTGCGAGGCGGCGGGCGGCTGGTGGTTCCACTTGCGCCGGTGCGCGCAGTGCGGGCACATCGGCTGCTGCGACGACTCCCCCGCCAAGCACGCGACCGCCCACTACCACGCCACGGGGCATCCGGTGATCCGGAGTTTCGAGCCGGGCGAGGAGTGGTTCTGGAACTACGCGACGGACGAGCTGTACACGGCGGGACCCGAACTCGCGCCGCCCGCCAGCCATCCCGCGGACCAGCCGACGCCGGGACCCGCCGGGCGGGTGCCGGCGAACTGGGCGGAGACGTTGCGGGGTTGAGCACCTAGCGGGTCGGGGGGTGCCGTGCCCCTGCGCGCGTCTTCCGCGTCCGGCCGGTCAGCGGGTGCAGTGGAGGCTGCTCAGGCGGACGGCGTCCGCCAGGGCCCGCATGCCGCGGTCGTCGGTGTGCAGATGGTCGCCGCCGTCGAGGGCCGGCCGCAGCCGCGCGGGGTCGTGCGGGTGGCGCAGGACGCGGTCGAAGTCGGTGACGGCGTCGAACTCCCCGGTGCCGCGGATGAACCGGTTCACCTTCCGGCGTACGGCGTCGGCGCCCGGGTCCCATTCGGGCCGGCCCTCGAACGGGCCGATCGTGGCGGCGACCACGCACTTGCCCGCCGCGTGCACCCGCCGGGCGATCTTCCGGTAGCCGGCGATCAGGTCCCGCGGGCGGACGCCGGTGTGCGCCTTGAGGTCGTTCACCCCCTCGAAGAGGAACACGGTGCGCACCCCGGGCAGGGACAGCACATCCCGGTCCAGCCGGCTGAGGGCGCTCTGCCCGGCGCCGTCCGCGAGCACCTGGTTGCCCGCGACGCCCTCGTCGGCGACGCCCTGGACGGCCGCGTGGGCCCGGTGCAGGCGGCGGGCCAGGTAGTCGGGCCAGCGGCGGTCGGTGTCCGGCGTGGAGTGCCAGCCGTCGGTGAGGGAGTCGCCGAGCACGGCGACGGCCCCGGTGCCCGGGCGTGACGGCCGTACGGACACCGCGTCGAGGTACCACCAGGCGCCGGTCGTCCGCGTCCACTGGGCGCCGCTGTCCTCGGCGGTGTGGTCGCCCTGGCCGGTGTACGACGTCTGCATCGCGAGCCAGTGGCCGGTCGCCGGTCCCGCCGCGTCCGGGGTGTGCAGGCTGACGGCCAGATCGGTGCCGGCGGGCACCCGGCCGGGCACGGGGTCGCTCCAGGCGGTGCCGCCCGCGGGGACGGTGACCGTGCGGGCGCGGCCGAAGGTCAGCCGCCGGTTGCTGCCGGGCCGCAGGGCGGCGCCCGCGGCGCGCACCCCGGCGTGGGCGTCGTCCACGGTCAGCGGCCGGTCGCCGAAGGCGTTGCTCAGGCGGACCCGCAGCTCGTCGCCGCCGACGCTGGTGTGCACGATCAGCCGGTAGTCCTGGCCGGCGGCGCCCTCGCCCAGGCGGTCGGCGCTCGCCGCCCAGGTCACGACCCCGGCGGCCGGCTCGGGGGACGCAGGACGGGCGCCCACGCGGGCGGGCGCGGACTGGCAGGCGGCGACGGTGAGCAGGGCGGCGGCGACGCGGCAGCCGCGGGCGAACCGGCCGGTCACGGCGCGACGTCCAGGTGCGTGCCGGACCCGCCGGGCCGTCTGCGGGTCCTCCGGGAGACAGCTGCCCATCCCACGCAGATCATGGTCGCGCCGACGCCCCCGTCGCGCACCTCGACGGGTGTCCCGTCCGGCGCGGGTGGTCTCGCCGCGGTTGTCCGGGGCCATCCTCTCCTCCAGGCGGTGACGCACGGGCAGGGCCGTACCGGTGCCCTGCAGCGCCCCGGACATGCGGATGCCCGGACATGCGGATGCCCCGCGCGGGGCGGGGCATCCGGTGGTGCGGCGGCCTTGCGTCAGTGACGGGCGGCCGGGGTGTTGGCGGCGGTGACGTTGACCGCGGCCCACGCCTTGTCCACCGTCTTGTACTCGGTGCTGCTCGCGCCGTACAGGTCCTTGGCCGCCTTCAGCGTCGCGTTCCGCGCGTCGTGGAAGTCGGTCGTGGAGACCATGTAGCGGGTCAGGGCACGGTAGAAGATGGCGGTGGCCTTGGTGCGGCCGATGCCCGTGACCGTGGAGTGGTTGTAGGTCGGCGAGTTGTAGTTCACGCCGTTGATCGTCTTCTTGCCGCTGCCCTCCGCGAGGAGGTAGTAGGCGTGCGAGGAGACACCGGAACCGGCGTGCACCTCGGTGTAGTAGGTGTCCGGCGACCAGTAGTCGATGGTGCCCTCGAGCTTGTCGAGCGACGGGTGGTCGAGACGGCGCAGGAACTTCTGCGCCAGGCCCAGCTTCTCGCCGATCAGGTAGTCCCCCGTGTCCTTCGGGTTCTTGGCGTAGAACTCGACGTTGGAGCCGAAGATGTCCGCGAGCGACTCGTTCAGCGCGCCCGGCTCGCCGTACTGGTTGCCGTCGGAGTCGACGTAGGTCGGCTCCAGCTTGGCGGTCGCATCCACCACACCGTGCGTCAGCTCGTGGCCGGTGACGTCGAGGACGACGAGCGGCTTCTTGAACATGTCGCCGTCGCCGTCGCCGTACAGCATGCAGTTGCAGGTCGGGTCCCAGAAGGCGTTGGCGACCTTCTTGCCCCAGTGGACCATCGCCTGGGCGGCCTTGCTGTTGTTGGCTATGCCCTTGCGGCCGAAGGTGCTCTTGTAGAAGTCCAGGGTCTTGGTGACGCCGTACTGGGCGTCGGCCGCGGCGCTGGCGCGGCTGCTGGTCGTGCCGTTGCCCCACACGTTGGTCGTGCTGGTGAACTTGGTGCCGGCGCTGAACTTCTCCGTGTACGAGCCCTTGGCGTCGCGCGTCTCGGTGCCGTACCGGCTCGGGTCCTTCAGCTGGTAGTGGCCGCGCGAGGTCTGCGTGGTGGTCAGGCCGACGGAACCCACGAAGAGGGTCTTGCCGGTGCCCTTGGCGGCCGACGGGTAGCTCGTCGTGGCGCCGGAGACGCCGGAGCCGAGCAGGCTTGCCTCGGGGGAGCCGGTGCCGGTGGCCGGGTCGATGGTCTCGCCGTGCTCGCGCAGGCTCTGGAGCAGCTTCGGCGACAGGAACTCGTCGCTGTCGGGAGTGTTGCTGCGCACCTTGCCGGTGACGGCGTCGACGACGACGGTGTGCGAGCCGCCCTGGTCGTCGGTGACGCTCACCTGGTAGGAGAGGGCGGAGGAGCCGTCGCGCGCATCGACGACGAGCTGGGCTGCGCCCGCCTCGCCCTTGGCCGCCCGGGCGGCCTTCGCGGCGGCCTGAGCGGCGGTCAGCTCGGCCTTGGCGGAGGCCGGCTTGACGGCGTGATCGGCGGCGCGGGTCACGCCGGTGTAGGCCAGCTTGTGGTCGAGGTGGACGACGAGGTCGCCGCCGAGGACGGGCAGGCCGTCGTGGGTCCGGACGAACCGGACGTGCCGGGCGCCCTCGGGGTCGAGCATGACGTCCTGCGCGTGCAGTGCGTCGCCCTGTGAGACGCCGGTCGCCGAGGCGTGGGCGAAGGCCGCGGTGCGCGCCGCCTCAACCACCGCGGTGGCGTTCGTGGTGGCGGACGCCGAGGACCGCTCCACCCCCGTCGAGGGACCCGCGAATGCCGTACCGGCCAGGCCCGTGGCAGCGGTCGTCACCGCGATGGCGACGGCGACGCTGCGTATGTGCGGTCTACGCAAGGATCAAGGTTCCTTTTTTGTCTACAGCAGCCGGGGTCACCAACCGCCTTGAGGCGTGGCGCGGTTGCGCGCCACGGGGGCTGGTCGGGCCCCAGGGCGTAACCCTTGCGGATCAGTCATGTGCACGTAAAGGCGGAATGATCGATTTCGCGACCTTCTATGGCAATCCTTTACGAATGCGTGCCACAGAGTGATCACTGACTGACCAACTGTGTGTCGCCTGTGGAGACGTTCAGGCCACCCCCTGGGTTGCACGGCCGGAATGTGAGCGACGTCGCATGCCTTCGCGTGGGCGGGGGCCACTGGCGCCGGCGCTTTGCGGGAAGACACCATGTCCCGCATGAAGGGTGATCTCTTTTCCAGTGAGCACGTGGTGCAGCCGGCCGTGGAGCCGGGCATGTCCGTCGAGAACGCCAAGTGCATCAAGTACGCGGTGGACGGCGAGATGTACGCCCGCCAGGGCGCGATGGTCGCCTACCGGGGCAGCCTCGCCTTCGAGCGCAAGGGGCAGGGCGTGGGCGGCATGCTGAAGCGTGCGGTCACCGGTGAGGGGCTGCCCCTCATGGCGGTGCGCGGGCAGGGCGAGGCCTGGTTCGCGCACGAGGCGCAGAACTGCTTCATCGTCGAGGTCGAGCCCGGCGACCGATTCACGGTCAACGGCCGCAACGTGCTGTGCTTCGACGCCTCGCTGTCGTACGACATCAAGACCGTCAAGGGTTCGGGCATCGCCGGCGGCGGCCTGTTCAACAGCGTGTTCAGCGGGCACGGCCGGCTCGGCCTGGTCTGCGACGGCAGCCCGCTGGTCATCCCGGTCTCGGCGCAGGCGCCGGTGTACGTCGACACCGACGCGGTGGTCGGCTGGACCGCGGACCTGCAGACCTCGCTGCACCGGTCGCAGTCCATCGGCTCCATGCTGCGCGGCGGCTCCGGCGAAGCCGTGCAGCTGATGCTCCAGGGCGAGGGTTTCGTCGTGGTGCGCCCCAGCGAGCTGACCGCGCAGAAGGCCCAGCAGCACTGAACCTTCACAGGGTGATCCGCACCGCACGGGCAACCCGCCTCGCCGTACCCGCGTCTTGATCGTCGACAGACCGACACGCCCCGGTCCTTACGGCCGGGGCGAATTCGGACCCACCTATACACGCCATGTATACACGCTTTGTATACACATCGCGTATAGAAAGGCACGCATGTACGGCAAGGCTTTCGCCCCCGAGTACCAGGGCGCCCTGACCACCCTGTCCGTGAACTCCTCGCTGGTCGATGTGCTGGCGGAGGGCACCGAGAAGCTGCGCGAGGCCGAGAGGTCCGGGCGCCACGCCGAGGTGGCCCGCTGCGGGCTCGCCGTGGCCGAGGCGCACCGGCGGCTCGGCCACGTACGGGACGCCGACCGGGCGTGGAAGGCGAGCTACCGCGCCGCCCGCGCGGCCGGCGACACCGCCGCGATGGCGTGGGCCCTGTGGAGCGGCGGCACCCTCGCCCGGCAGCGCGGCGCCTTCCCGCTGGCCTGGCGGCTGCTGGGACTCGCGGCCGAACTCGGCGAACGCGGCGGGGACGTCGTGGTCCGGGGCTACTCACTGGCCGGTCTCGCGGAGACCGGCCGGATCCAGGGCGACTACGCGGCGGTCGGCCGGCTGCACGAGCAGCTGCTGGCCGAGGCGCGCAGGCGCGGCGAGGCACGGCACACGGTGTGGGCGCTGGAGGGCATCGCCCAGATGCACCGCAACACCGGCGACCACGACCGGGCGTACGCGCTGTTCGAGGAGGCGGCGGAGATAGCCGAGCGGGCCGAGGACCGGCGCGGGCACGCCTGGGCGCTGCGCGGACTCGCCGACATCCTCTCGGTGCGCGACAAGGACACCGAGCGGGCGCTGGAGCTGCTGTCCCGCGCGGAGGCCGACTGCCGGGCGATGAACCTCGCCAGCGCGCTCGCCTACAACCACAAGATGCGCGGCAACGTCCTGTACCGGGCCGGGCGTTACACCGAGGCGCGCCGGATGTACGAGCTGGCGCTGACGGAGTTCCGCGCCATGAGCGAGCCGCGCGGCGAGGCGCTGGCCCGGCTGGGGCTGGCCAAGTCGCTGGCCCAGCTCGGCCGGGACCGCGCCGAGACGGCGGCCGAACTCGCCGACCTGGCACGAACACTGGAGCGCAGCGGACTCAAGCACGCCCGGGAGATGGTGGCCCGGGCCCAGGAGGAGTTCGGTCTCGACACGGAGGCCGCCCGGTGACCGCCGTACAGGCTCCGCCGTCCGCTCCCGAAGTGCTCGCCCGGTGCCGTCGATTGGCGGACCCGGCGCTGCGCGAGGCGGTCGGCAGGCTGCACCCGTGGGTCGCGGAGATGGCCGCGTACTCCTTCGGCTGGTGCGAGGTCGGCGGGGCGCCCGCCGCCGCGCCCGGCGGCAAGGGCGTACGGCAGGCGCTGGCCGTGCTCGGCGCCGAGGCGGCGGGGGCCGACGGGCTGACCGGCGTCCCGGCCGCCGTCGCGGTGGAGCTGGTGCACGCCTTCTCGCTGCTGCACGACGACATCATGGACGGCGACGCGACCCGGCGACGCCGCCCGGCCGTGTGGCAGGCCTACGGCACCGGCCCGGCGGTGCTCGCCGGGGACGCCCTGTTCGCGCTGGCGGTGGAGACCCTGGCGGCGGCGCCGCGGGGCGCCGGCGCCGTACGGCTGCTGTCGGCGGCCCTCGCCGACCTGGTGCGCGGGCAGGCCGACGACCTGCTGTTCGCCACCCGCCCGTGCACCGGCCCGGAGCGAGTGACGCTCGAGGAGTACCGGGCGATGGCCGAGGGCAAGACCGGTGCGCTGCTGGGCTGCGCCGTCGCGCTGGGCGCCCTGCTCGGCGGGGCGGACGAAGCGGCGGTCGGCGCGCTGGACCGGGCCGGGCGGCGGCTCGGCGTCGCCTTCCAGCTGGTCGACGACGTGCTGGGGATCTGGGGCGACCCGGACGTCACCGGCAAGCCGGTGGGCGGCGATCTGCGGGAGGGCAAGAAGACGTATCCGGTGCTGGCCGCGCTCGGCTCCCCGGCGGCCCGCGGGCTGCCCGAGCTGCTCGCTGCGCCGGGCCGGGCGGGCGAGGCCGCCGCGCTGATCGAGGCGGCGGGCGGCCGTACGGCGGCGCTGGCCGAGGCCCGTGCGCACACGGCCGCCGCACGGGCGCTGCTCACACAGGCACCCGCGGCCCCCGCGGCGGCGGGGGATCTGCTGCGGCTGCTGGACTTCCTGGTGGGCCGCATGCTGTAGCTGCGGCACACGGGGCCGTCCCGGCGAGCCCGCCACCCTGATCAAGGCCGAAGCCCGCGCGCACACGACCGCCGGGGCGGCAGGGGAACTGCACCAGCTGCAGGACTTCCTCGCGGGCCGCATGCTGTAGGCGGCGGGCGAAACCGTGTTGACCTCCGCACTCCCCGCGGGTCAGGGTGCCCTCGGGCGCGGACCTCACCCCCGCGCCGGAAGGGTGAAGCACCTTGATCGGCATCAAGGAGATCGAAGCCGCCGCGGAGCGGATCGCCGGACAGGTCGTGCGGACGCCGACCGTGCCGAGTCCGGGTCTGACCGCGCTGCTCGGCGTCCCGGTCACCGCCAAGCTCGAACTGCTCCAGCGCACCGGCTCGTTCAAGGCGCGCGGGGCGACGGCGAAGCTGCTGTCGCTGAGCGAGGCCGAGCGGGCGGCGGGCGTGGTCGCGGTCAGCGGCGGCAACCACGGGATCGCCCTCGCGGTGATGGCCGCGGCCCTCGATGTGAAGGCGACCGTGGTCATGCCCCGCACCGCGCCCGAGCGCTCCATCGCGCTCGCCGGGCAGGCGGGGGCGCAGGTGCGGCTGACCGACGGCATGGACAGCGCCTTCCAGCTGGTGACGCGGCTCAGTGACGAGGGTCTGACCCTGGTCCACCCGTTCGACGACCCGGTGGTGATCGCCGGGCAGGGCACGGTCGGGCTGGAGCTGGCCGAGGACGCGGGCGACGAGCTGACCGACGTCGTCGTCAGCATCGGCGGCGGCGGGCTGATCGCCGGGATCGCGGCGGCCCTCGCCGCCCTGCGGCCCGGCGTGCGCGTGTGGGGTGTGGAGACCGAGGGCGCCGAGGCCATGTCGGCCGCGCTGAAGGCGGGCGGACCGGTGCCGGTGCCCGTGTCGTCCCTGGTCACCACCCTCACCGCGCCCTCGGTGTCCCAGCTGACGTACGACCATGTGTCCGCGCTGGTCGAGGAGGTGCTGGTGGTGCCGGACCGGGACGCGGTGCAGGGCTCGCTGGACCTCGCCGAGCACGCCAAGGTGTGGGCCGAGCCGGCCGCGGGCTGTCTGCTGCCGGCGGCCCGGCGGATCGCGGCACGGGTCGGCGACGGCGCCCGGATCGGGCTCGTGGTGTGCGGCGGCAACACGACACCGCGCGAACTGACCGGCTGGGCCGAGCGGTTCGGTCTGCTGTGAGCGGGGGCCGCATCCGGCGACTTACCCTCGGTTACCCGCAGGTCGAACCACCGCCGGGTGCGGCCATCGCAAAGTCGCAAGCCCTTTCGGAGAAGTGAATGAAAGGCAGGAACGGCACCGGGTCACGGATTCTTTGAACGCACCCCCGCACGCGCCGCGTACCTCTGTCAGGACACGAAACAGGGGTTTCAGCGAGGGATGACCATGACCAAGTCGCACGTCTCCGCACACGAACTGGTCGCCGGGCGGTACCGGCTCCTCGAGGTCTTCGCCCGCGAGACGAACCGCCTGTGGTGGTACGCCGAGGACGTGGCGGCGGAGCAGCCCCGCCTGGTGGCGCAGACCGCCCTGCCGGAGCCCGCCGACGACGACTCCGCCCGCCGGATCACGGCCCGTGTCGTGCGGACCTCGGAGACGATGCGGCTGCTGTGCCCGGGGCAGATCGCCCAGGTCGTCGACGCCGTGGTGGAGGCGGGCGTCCTGTGGACGGTCACCGAGTGGATCGACGGCACGCCGCTCGGCGAACTCCTGGACCGGGAGGGCGCGTTCAACGCGCTGCGGGCGGCCCGGATCGGCCTGGAGCTGCTGGACGTGCTGCACGCCGCGCACGAGGACGGCATCACCCACGGCGAGCTGAGCCCCGGCCAGGTCTTCGTCCGCAACAGCGGCCCGGTCGTCGTCACCGGGTTCGGGCTGGCCGGCGCGACCCTGGTGCCGCGGCTCACGGCGCCGTCGTACGCCTCGCCGGAACAGGCCCGTGACGAGCGGATCGGGCCGGCCGCCGACCTGTGGGCGCTGGGTGCGCTGCTGTACACGATGGTGGAGGGCCGGCCGCCGTTCCGGGACCGCGGCCGGCCCGACGCCACCCTGAAGGCCGTGGACCGGCTGCCGCTGCGCACCCCGCTGCGCGCGGGCCCGCTCACCCAGGCGGTGCAGGGGCTGCTGAGGAAGAACTCGCGGGAGCGGCTGACCCGGCCGGTGGTCCGGGAGGCGCTGATCCGGACTTTGGACGAGGACGCCGACGCCGACCGCCGGCCGGCTCCCGTGCCCCGGCTGCGCGCCGCGTACGCGGGCGTGCGCCTCGCCGCGCGGCAGCGGGGCAGAACGGCCCTGGCCGTCGGGACCGCGCTGGCCGTGTTCACCGTCGCCGCCGCCGTCCTGGCCGCCACCCACGGGCATACGGGTCCCGGCACCGCCCAGGCACCGGCCCGCCCCAGCGTCTCTGCCCCGCCGGCCGACGCCGGCACCGGCACCGGCACCGGCACGCCGTCCCCCACGGCGAGCGCGTCGTCCGCGCTGCCGGCCGGCTACCGCCGCTACACCGCCCCGGAGGGCTTCTCCGTGGCCCTGCCGGACGCCTGGAAGCGGCTGACCACCACGCGCGTCACCGGCGCCTACCGCGTCGTCTTCGGCCGGGACGGCGCCTCCCCCACCCTGGCGGTCACCCACAGCGAGCACGTCGGCCCGGATCCCGTGGCCATCTGGCGGGACGACGTGGAACCGGGGCTGCGGCGGCTTCCCGGCTACGACCGCGTCGGCGATGTGCGCGCCCTCACCTACCAGGGCCACCGGGCCGCCGACCTGGAGTGGCTCGCGGGGTCCGGGGCCGCACGGGTGCACACCTTCGGGCGCGGCTTCCTCACCGGCGGCGACGGCTTCTCCCTGCGCTTCACCACCCCGGCCACGGCCTGGGACGACGCCGCCAACCGGCTGGCGCTGACGACGTTCCTGCGCACGTTCCGGGCGCCGGGGGACTGACCGGCGCCCGCGGCTCGTTTTCACACCGCCGACGCGGGGACTCGCCCCTTATGGTGCAAATCGGATACACGATGATGACCGAGCAGGCAGGCCCCCGGGAGCTCGTCGACCATGTCGTCCGGGCCGAGGAGGCCGGGTTCGACTTCTCGGTGATCTCCGACCACTACTTCCCGTGGCTGCGCTCGCAGGGCCACTCCTCCTACGCGTGGAGCGTGCTGGGCGCCGCCGCCCAGGCGACCTCGCGGATTCCGCTGATGACGTACGTCACCTGCCCGATCCTGCGCTACCACCCGGCGATCGTGGCGCAGAAGGCGGCCACCGTGCAGCTGCTGTCGCAGGGCAGGTTCCGGCTCGGGCTGGGCGCCGGCGAGAACCTGAACGAGCATGTGGTGGGCGGCGGCTGGCCCCCGGTCGACGTGCGCCACGAGATGCTCGAGGAGGCCGTGGGGATCATCCGCGCGCTGTTCGAGGGCGGCCATGTAACCCACCACGGGCAGCACTTCGACGTGGAGTCGGCCCGGCTGTGGGACCTGCCGGAGCAGCCGCCGCCGATCGGGATCGCCGTCTCCGGCGAGCAGTCCTGCAAGCTCGCCGGGCACCTCGCCGACCTGGTGATCGCGACCGAGCCGAAGCAGGGGCTGCTGGAGGCGTTCGACCGGCACGGCGGCAGCGGCAAGCCCCGCGTCGGCCAGCTGCCGGTGTGCTACGACCCCGACCGGGACACGGCGGTCAAACGGGCCCACTCCCAGTTCCGCTGGTTCGGGCTCGGCTGGAAGGTGAACGCCGAACTCCCGCACCCCGACGCCTTCGAGGCCGCGACGCAGTTCGTGGACGAGGACGACGTGGCCGCCTCCATCCCGTGCGGCGACGACCCGGACGCCTTCGTGGAGGCCGTACGGCCCTACGCCGAGGCGGGGTTCGGGGAGGTCGCGCTGGTGCAGATCGGCGGCGACGCGCAGCCGGAGTTCCTGGACTGGTCCGCGAAGACCCTGCTGCCCGCGCTCCGGGAGGCCTTCGGCTGACTCCGGGGACGCGGCGGGCCGGGACCGGCGGCCGGCCCGCCGGGGAGACACGGAGTCGTCGGCGTCCGCGCACAACCGCCGGGAATCGGCCACAGAGGTGAACATCCCCGGCGCCACGGGGTACTAGGAGGCCCTGAGCCGATCGAGGCCCGGAGGCCCGCCCGTGAACACGTTCGTGCACAAGACGCTGGTGGTACAGCTCCGCGCGGAAGGCACCGGCCGGTGTCCCGTGCTGGCCCATCTCAGTTACGACGCCGACGACCCGTTCGCCGTCACCGCCGCCTTCGGCCACGACGGCCGGGTGCTGGCGTGCTGGCGGCTGGACCGGGAGATGCTCTGCGCCGGCCTGGAGCGGCCCGTCGGAGTCGGGGACGTACGGCTGCGGCCGGTCGTGACGGGCGCGTTGCGGGAGCTGCGCATGGAGTTCCTCGGGGACGTACGGCCGGACGGCGGGCGGCACCACGCGGTGGTGTTCGCCTGGGCGCCCGCGGTCGCCGCGTTCCTGCGGGAGACCCACCGCATCGTCCCGCCGGGCCGGGAACGGGTCCCGGTGGACGCGCTGTTGGCCGAGATCCTCTCGACGGGCTGAGCGGCCGGGAAGCCGGTGTTCACGGCCCTTACGGGCAGCCGGTGTTCACGGCCGGTCCGGGCGCCCGTCCTGGGCGGAGTCGGCGCTCGCGGGCCGGTCCGCGGAGTGGGGCGCGTACCTGTGGCGGGCCCACAGGGGCAGGCCGAACCAGCACAGCAGGTACCAGGCGACGACGGCCGTCACCAGCCACGGCACATACGGGTTGTGCGTGGCCACCCGCAGGATCAGCAGCTGCGCGAACGTCATCGTGCCGAACAGCAGCACCAGGCCGACGAGGGTCATCCGGGACGCCAGCCGGACCGCCTGCGGCTTGACCATGCGGCCGGAGATCAGGCGGTGCAGGGAGACGGGGCCGATGAGGGCGCCGGTCGAGCAGGCGCCCAGGATGACGGTCACGATGTAGATGACCTGGTTGGTGTGGGAGAGCGTCGCGTACTTCGGATAGAAGACGACGGTCAGCAGGAAACCGAACAGGATCTGCACGCCCGTCTGGGCGACGCGGACCTCCTGGATGAGTTCGCCCCACATCCGGTCGGCCCGCTCTTCCTCGGTCTCGTGCCGTCCTCTGCGCCGTCCGTCCTGCGTCATGCGGTCTCGGGTAACCGCACGGCCGTTCCTTCAAACGATCGGTGCCGCCTCGACTACCAGCGGTGTTCGACCTGGTCCTTGATCCGGCGCTCGTACAGCTCGCGGATCGCGGTGAAGGTCTCCTGCGGCAGCGGCGGCAGCTTGGCGGCGGCCGCGTTCGCGCGGGCCTGCTCAGGGTTGCGGGCACCGGGGATCACCGTGGTCACACCGTCCTGCTCGATGATCCAGCGCAACGCCAGCTGGGCCGGGGTGTAGCCCTCGGGCGCGAGCGCGGCGAACTCGGCGGCGGCCTCGACACCCGTCTCGTAGTCGACGCCGGAGAAGGTCTCGCCCTGGTCGAAGGCCTCGCCGTGCCGGTTGAAGGTGCGGTGGTCGTTGGCGGCGAACACCGTGTCCTTGGTGTACTTGCCGGACAGCAGCCCGGAGGCGAGCGGCACGCGCGCGATGATGCCGACGCCGGCCTCGCGCGCGGCGGGCAGCACCTCGTACAGGGGCTTCATGCGGAACGGGTTGAGGATGATCTGCACGCTCGCCACGTGCGGCCGGGCGATCGCGGTCAGCGCCTCGGCGCAGGTCTCCACGCTCACCCCGTACGCCGCGATCCGCTCCTCCTCCACCAGGGTGTCCAGGGCGTCGAACGCCGCGTCGGAGGAGTAGACGGGTGTGGGCGGGCAGTGCAGCTGGACCAGGTCGATGCGGTCGACGCCGAGGTTGCGGCGCGAGCGGTCGTTCCAGGCGCGGAAGTTGTCCAGGACGTAGTTCTCGGGGATCTGCTCCACCCGGCGGCCCATCTTGGTCGCCACCAGCACGTGCAGGTCGGGGCGGGTGCGCAGGAAGGTGGCGATGGTCGCCTCGCTGCGCCCGTCGCCGTAGACGTCGGCGGTGTCGAAGAAGGTGACGCCCGACTCGGCCGCCGCCTCCAGGACGGCCTCCGCCTCCTTGGCGTCCACGTCGCCCCAGTCGGCGCCCAGCTGCCATGTGCCGAGGCCGATCACCGATGCCCACTGCCCCGACCTGCCGATTACGCGTTCGTCCATGGCGCCAGTGTGTCATCCGGCACCGGACCACACGGAACGGACCGCTCCGGAGTCGGCGGCCGGGTGCCGTTCACCCGCCCGGGTGCACGGGGCCCCGCACTCGGACTCCGGGCGTCAACTGGGCCTGCACCAGCGGCCCGTAGCGGTCGGCGAGGGTGTCGGGGTCGGTCCCGCGCAGATGCGGGCCGCGTGCGATGCCGTACATGACGCCGAGGCCGACGAGCGCGGCGACGGCGAGTTCGGCGCGCAGGCCGGGATCGGGGCCGGTGAGGCGGGCGGCGAGGCGTTCGGTCACCTGGGCGCCGAAGTTGGTGCGCAGGATGTCGCCGTGGTCGCCGTGCAGCGGGGCGAAGGCGATGCGCAGCAGCGGGTCGGCGCCGCGCTCGCGCTGGCCGGCGAGGACGTGCCGGACCATGTGCCGGCCGAGGCCGGACAGCGGCGCGTCCAGCAGGGCGTCGGCGTCGGTGTCGAAAGACATCACGCGGGTGAACAGGGCGTCCTTGTTGCCGAAGTACTTCACGATCAGCGGCGGGCTGACACCGGCGCGTTCGGCGACCGCCTTGAGCGTGATGTCGGCGTGCGCGTGCCGGGCGAGCAGGTGGCGGGCCGCTTTCAGGATGGCCGCCTTGGTGGCCTCGGCGTCGCGGCGGGCGGACATCCTCGGTGCGGGTGGGGTGCTCACCCCCTCATGCTCCCTCCGTCGCCCGCGGGAGCGCTCAGCCGAGGTTCTTCTCCAGGGCCGCCAGGTAGCTGTGCATCAGGTGGTCGCGGATGCCGTCGGAGGCGGGGGCGAAGGCGTCGGCGGTCAGTCCCCTGGCCCGGTCGGTGAGGGCCGAGAACATCGGCATGCTCTCGTGCAGCCTGCCGCCTGAGTCGATGTAGCGCAGCGCGCGGACGTGGGTGAAGACGGGCTCGGGCGGCAGCTGGGCAACGATGTCGCCGTTGTTGACGAAGCGGTACATCCGGCCGCCGTACCCCTGGTGGAACGCCTCGGCGAGGAGCCGGTCGCAGGCGCGCGGCTGGCCGTAGGTGTAGACGCCGTCGGCGGCCTGGTACGGGTCCTCCAGGTACATCCGGGCGCCGGCCAGCATCGCGAGGGCGCCGCCCAGGCCGTGCCCGGTGAAGTAGACGGCCTGGCCGTGCGTGCGCAGGTCGGCGACGGCCCGCTGGACGTCCGGGTAGACCGCCTCCAGGGCCTCGGCGAAGCCCTGGTGGACGTATCCGTTGCCGCCGGGGCCGGGCTTGAGTGAGGTGCCGGAGTCGGTGAGCCAGTCCTTGATCCGGGTGGGTTCGGTGCCGCCGAAGGCGGTGACGATCATCCGGTCGCTCGCCAGGGTGCAGCCCTGGACCTCCTGCAGCGGGAAGGGCGGGGTGAACCGGCTCTCGTGGTGGCGCACCCGGTCGAAGCCCCACCGCGCGGCCTGGTCCTCGACGGCGGCGCGGTCCTTGTGGGCGAGGTCGGCCGCGCGGGCCAGCCAGTAGGCGCGGCGCAGGCTGTATCCGGACGAGGTCTGGTCGAACGAGTCGGGCACGGCCATGGGCGGTTCTCCTCGGTGCGGTGGGGGCCGGCGGTCAGTGGCGGTGGGCCGACGACCGGGCGTGCAGGGTGCTCGCCATCCTGGGGCCGAGCCAGCGCTTGAGCCTGCGCAGCGTCTCGAGCCGGCCGGCCGCCTTGTCGAGGCCGTAGTACAGCTGCGGCGGGACGTACGGCAGCAGCGGCGAGTGGCGCTGGCCGAGCAGGGCGAACATGCGGTGCGGGGGCAGGTGGATGTAGCGGGGCAGGTTCTCGTACCACTGGGCGCTGTGGCGGGCCGCGCTCTGCACGGGCAGCAGTTCGGCCTGGCGCCGGCGCTCGTAGGCGGTCAGCGCCTCGGGCAGGGCGGCGTGCTCGTGCAGGGCGCGGGCGAGGCACATGGCGTCCTCCAGGGCGAGGGTGGTGCCCGCGCCGACGGAGTAGTGGGTGGTGTGGGCCGCGTCGCCGAGCAGGACCAGGTTGCCGTGGTGCCAGGTGCGGTTGGTGAGGGTGCGGAAGGTCTGCCAGCCGGCGCCGGGGCGGCCGATGAGCGGGTGACCGTCGAGGACGTCGGCGAAGAGCTTCTCCAGCAGGGCGAGGCCGTCCGCCTGGCTCGCCCGGTCCAGGCCGAGGCCGGTGTAGGTCTCCGGTGCGCACTCGACGACGCAGGTGCTGTGGTCGCCGCTGTAGCCGTAGGCGTACACCCAGATCCAGCCGTGCTCGGTCTCCGTGAAGGCGAAGGTGAACGCGTCGAAGATCTTGGTGGTGCCGAGCCAGACGTAGGGGTTGCGGCCGGGGACGATCCGGGTGCCGAAGGCCGCGGCGTGCCGGGTGCGCAGGGCGCTGCGCACCCCGTCCGCCGCGACGACGAGGTCGGCGCCGGCCGGCGGTTCGGTGATCTCGCTGTCGAACTCCAGCCGTACGCCGAGCCGGCGGGCCCGGTCGGCGAGCAGGTCGAGCAGCCGGTGGCGGCCGATGCCGAAGCCCTCGTCACCGCGGTGACGGGTCGTCAGGCCGTCGACGTGGGCGACCCCGTCGCTCCAGCGGACGGACGCGTCCTCGATCGCCCGCGCGGAGGCGGCGTCGTGCGCCTGGAGCTTGTCGAGGAAGGAGCGCCAGTACGTCACGCCCCAGCCGTAGGTCGAGCCCTCGGGGTCCCGCTCGTGGACGGTGATGTCATGGGCGGGGTTCTGCCGCTTGAGCAGGATGGCGAGGTACAGACCCGCGGGCCCGCCCCCGACGCAGACGATCTTCACACGCACACCCCTGGCAGTCACTCGACGTGATCGAACGGCACCGGAGGGTAGCAGGACGGCCGGGCCGTGTGATCGCGTCAGTTTGGCGTGGTGAGCCGGGCCACTCGGACGGACGGCGCGCGGGAAGGATCACCGGAAACGGGTCGGGCGCGGCAAGGAATTCCCCGTTCCGGGGCGGGCCGCCCTCCTGCAGCGGCAAGATCATCTTGATTCAACTCTGCACGACATGTGGCCACTTGTCCGGATCGCAGCCCACCGGTTCCGGGTGATTTCCTCCCGCCCCGAAGGCCCCGATAGGCATACGGCGTCACCACGGCAATCACCCTTCAGGAGGACCCGTATGCCCGACATCACCCGGCGCCGCGCGCTCACCGCGACGGCCGCCCTGGCCGCGACCGCCGGCGTCACCGTCCTCGCGGCCCCCGCCGCCCGGGCCGGCGGCCACGACCACCCCATGCCGATGCCGCAGGCCTTCGACGAGGTCTACCGGGGCCGCCGGATACAGGGCCGTCCGACGAGCGGCGGGGACCACCACCACGAACACGGCGGTGGGTACGAGGTTTTGGTCGACGGCGTCCGGCTGCATGTGATGCGCAACGCCGACGGCACCTGGATCAGCGTCGTCAGCCACTACGACCCGGTGCCCACCCCGCGCGCCGCCGCCCGGGCCGCGGTGGACGACCTGCGAGGTGCCCCGCTGCTGCCCTTCCCCGCCAACTGACCGCCGCCGCAAGGACCTCCGGAGCACCGCGCACCATGACCGTACGCAAGAACCAGGCCGCCCTGACCGCCGAGGAGAAGCGCCGTTTCGTCGCCGCCGTCCTCGAGCTCAAGCACAGCGGGCGCTACGACGACTTCGTCCGCACGCACAACGCCTTCATCATGGCGGACACCGACACCGGCGAGCGGACCGGCCACCGCTCGCCGTCCTTCCTGCCCTGGCACCGCAGATTCCTGCTCGACTTCGAGCGGGCGCTGCAGTCGGTGGATGCCTCGGTCGCGCTGCCGTACTGGGACTGGAGCACCGACCGCACGGTACGGGCCGCGCTGTGGGCGCCGGACTTCCTCGGCGGCACCGGGCGCAGCGCCGACGGCCGGGTGACGGACGGCCCGTTCGCCGCCGCGACCGGCGACTGGCCGATCACCGTACGCGTCGACGGCCGTACCTTCCTGCGCCGCTCGCTCGGCACGGCCGTACGCGACCTGCCGACGCCCGCCGAGGTGGAGTCGGTGCTGTCCATATCGGCGTACGACAGGCCGCCGTACAACAGCGCCTCGGACGGCTTCCGCAATCATCTGGAAGGGTGGCGCGGGGTCAATCTGCACAACCGGGTCCACGTCTGGGTCGGCGGGCACATGGCCACCGGGGTCTCCCCCAACGACCCGGTGTTCTGGCTGCACCACGCCTACGTCGACAAGCTGTGGGCCCAGTGGCAGCGGCGGCACCCGGACGCGGGGTACGCGCCCACGGGCGGCACGCCCGACGTCGTCGACCTCGACGAGACGATGAAGCCGTGGAACGACGTGCGCCCGGCGGATCTGCTGGACCACACGGCGTTCTACACGTTCGACACCTGAGGACGGCGGATCAGGCCTCGGCGGTACGGCACTCCGGGTGGCCCCAGCCCTGCGCGTTCTTGGCGATGGACTCGCCGGCCGCGTAGGAGCGGCCGCACAGGCAGCGGCCGGGGAACTTGGCCTTGATGGTGCGGGCGGACGCCGCGCCGCCGGTGCGGCGGGGCGCCTTCCCGCGCGGGGCGGACGCCTTCGGGGTGTCGGGCGAGGGCGGCGGCTGAGGGGAGCCCAGCGCGCTGCCCGCCGCCTCCTGGACGGTGGCGGCCTGGCTGGCGGCGCGGTCGGCGAAGTCGTTGAGCGGGTCGCCGTCGACCTGGTGGGCCGGGACGTAGCGGAACTCGACCTCACGGCCGTCGAGCAGCGCGTCGATGCGGACGACCAGGTCCTGGTTGGCGACCGGCTTGCCGGCGGACGTCTTCCAGCCGTTGCGCTTCCAGCCGGGCAGCCAGGTGGTGACGGCCTTCATCGCGTACTGGGAGTCCATCCGGATCTCCAGCGGCACGTCCGGCTCGACGGCCGTGAGCAGCCGCTCCAGGGCGGTGAGCTCCGCGACGTTGTTGGTGGCCCGGCCGAGCGGACCGGCCTCCCAGCGGGCGGGGGTCCGCTCGTCGCCGTCCGAGACCACCCATGCCCATCCGGCCGGTCCCGGGTTTCCCTTCGAAGCCCCGTCGCACGCGGCCACCACACGTTCACGCATACGCCCGATCATGCCACGGCCAGGGCGGGCGCCGTCCCGTGCCGGTCAGACCTCCTCGACCCTGGGCATCTCGCCCTCCGTGGTCGTGATGTCGATCACGGAGAAGTTCGCTCCCTGCGGGTCGCTGAGCGCCGCGAACCGGCCGAAGGGGCTGCTCATCGGCCCGAAGCGCAGGACGCCCCCGAGCTTGGTCGCGCGGGCCACGGCCTCGTCGCAGTCGTCGACGGTGAAGTAGACGTTGATGTACGAGGGCACCTCGGGCGGGAAGTCGTCGGTCATCCGCATCCGGCCGAGCACGGTGTCCTCCCCGATGTCGAACATCCGGAAGTCCACCGCGTCGTCCACGATGTCCTTCATCCGGTACGGGAAGACGGCGGAGAAGAAGGCGTCGGCCTTCTCGGGCTCGCGGGTGAAGACCTCCGCCCAGCAGTAGGCGCCCGGGGTCGCCCTCGCCTCGAAGCCCTCGTGGACGCCCGCCTGCCAGACGCCGAAGACGGCCCCGCTGGGCTCACGGGCCAGGCACATCGTGCCGAAGTCGCCGACCTGCATCGGCTCCATCAGCATCTCGCCGCCGTTCTCCCGGATCTTCTCCGCGGTGGCCGCGGCGTCCGGCGAGGCGAAGTACAGGCACCACTGCGACTGGCCCTCCTGGCCGGGCATGGGCGGGACGACGGCGGCCACTGCCTTGCCCTGCGCGTAGGCCTGCGTGTAGTGGCCGTACTCCGACGACGACTCGCCGAAGGTCCAGCCGAGGACGTCGCCGTAGAACCGCTTGGCTCCCTCGACGTCGCCGAACATCGCATCGGCCCAACAGGGCGTTCCCTCGGGTTGCACGGCCATGCTGCCGCCCTCCTGGTGTGTGTCCCGTACGGATGGTTCCCCGCCCTTTCAAGGCCCCCGTCCCGAAGCTCACGCTAGCCATCCCGCCGCCGGCCCGCGCGCCGAACCGGGCGCCCGCCGGACACTGGGAGGGGAGGCGACGGCGCGATGAGGACGGGCGCGATGCGGGCGTGGTCGGTGGTGCGGCCGGGACCGGTCGAGGAGCGGCCCCTGCGGCTGCTGGAGCGGCCGGTGCCGGCGCCCGGCGCGGACGAGCTGCTGGTGCGGGTGCGGGCCTGCGGGGTGTGCCGGACCGATCTGCATGTCGCCGAGGGCGATCTGCCGGTGCACCGGGCCGGGGTCACCCCCGGCCACGAGGCGGTCGGCGAGGTCGTGGGCGCCGGGGCCGCGGTGCGGGGCTACGCGGCGGGCGACCGGGTGGGCGTGGCCTGGCTGCGGCGCACCTGCGGGGTGTGCGTGTACTGCGCGCGGGGCGCCGAGAACCTGTGCCCCCGCTCGGAGTACACCGGCTGGGACGCCGACGGCGGGTACGCCGAGTACACCACCGTGCCGGCCGCCTTCGCCCACCGCCTGCCGGCCGCCCTGGACGACGTGGCGGCGGCGCCGCTGCTGTGCGCGGGGATCATCGGCCACCGGGCGCTGCGCCGCACGGCGCTGCCCGCCGGCGGCCGGCTCGGGCTGTACGGCTTCGGCGGCAGCGCCCATCTGTGCGCGCAGGTGGCGCTGGCCGAGGGCGCCCGGGTGCATGTGGTCACCCGCAGTGCGGCGGCCCGGCGGCTGGCCCTTCAGCTGGGCGCGGCCTCGGCGCACGACGTGACCGAGCCGCCGCCGGAGCCGCTGGACGGCGCGATCCTGTTCGCCCCGGTCGGCGACCTGGTCCCGGTGGCGCTGCGCGCCCTCGACCGGGGCGGGGTGCTGGCCCTGGCCGGCATCCACCTGACCGACGTGCCGGCGCTGCGCTATGAGACCGAGCTGTTCTACGAGAAGGAGCTGCGCAGCGTCACCTCCAACACCCGGGCGGACGGCCGGGAGTTCCTGGCGCTCGCCGCCCGGCACGGCGTCCGCGCGACCACGCACCCCTATCCGCTGTCGCGCGCCCCGCAGGCGCTCGCCGACCTCAAGGCCGGCCGGTTCGACGGAGCCGCCGTACTGGTCGACGACCTGACCTGAGCCACCGGGGCGCACCACACCGGCGCGCGGGAACGTCCGCGGGCGGCGCAGTACACCGGCGCGACGGCACACGGTTCGCCGGAGATGCCCCGGTCCACGGGTTTACGCCCCCAAGCGGAATGATCCGCCCCCTTCGCGCTGTACCGGGCACCTCACGAGGGCTGTTTGGCTTGGCCCGGGTGCAGGACCACCAGGATCACCACCCCTCGATCCCGCCACCCCTGTTCGCACGCAGCTCCGCTGGAGGGAATGTGACCACTCCGGACACCGCCGCCGGTTCCGCCGTCGACGAGCCCGCTCCCGAGCCCGCGGCCGACGGGCAGCTCACCAGCCTGAGCACCCGGGCGGCGCGCCAGCTCACCACGACCCACAAGTCCGAACCGCAGATGCAGGCCATCACCTCCCGATGGCTGCTGAAGACCCTGCCGTGGGTGGACGTCAAGGGCGGCGCCTACCGGGTCAACCGCCGCCTGACGCTGCGCACGGGGCGCGGCCGGGTGCACTTCGAGCAGAACGGCGCCGACGACATCCGGGTCATCCCGGAGACGCTCCGCGAACTGCCGATCCTGCGCGGCTACCCCGACACCGACGTGCTGCGGGAGGTCGCCGGCCGCTTCCAGCCGCGGGAGGTGCGCGCCGGACAGGTGCTGTTCGAGGCAGGCCAGCCGGTCACCGAGGCCTACCTGGTCGTGCACGGCCGGTTCACCCGCTACACCACCGGCAAGTACGGCGACGAGGAGATCATCGGGGTCGTCACCGACGGCGACCAGATGGGCGACGAGGCGGTGGGCCAGTCCGATCCGCTGTGGCTGACCTCGGTGCGGGCCGAGACCGCGGGCGTGGTCCTCGCGCTGCCCTGGGGCGTGGTGCGGGAGTTCACCGAGCGGGTGCCGTCCCTCGCCGACCACTTTCAGGCGTATGTCGAGCGGCAGCGGCGGCCGATGAACCGCAAGGGCGAGGCGGAGGTGCCGGTGCAGGCCGGCCATGTCGGCGAGCCGACGCTGCCCGGCGGCTACGTGGACTACGAACTCGCCCCGCGCGAGTACGAGTTGTCCCTGACCCAGACCGTGCTGCGGGTGCACACTCGGGTCGCCGACCTCTACAACCACCCGATGGACCAGACCCAGCAGCAGCTGAGGCTCACGGTGGAGGAGATCCGCGAGCGCCAGGAGTGGGAGCTGGTCAACAACCGGGAGTTCGGGCTGCTGCACAACGTCGACTACGGGCAGCGGATCAGCACCTTCACCGGACCGCCGGCGCCGGACGACATGGACGAGCTGCTGTCGATGCGGCGCAAGACCAAGGTGTTCCTCGCCCATCCCAAGGCGATCGCGGCCTTCTTCCGGCAGTGCAACCGGCGCGGCCTGGTGCCCGGCACCGCGAGCGTCGACGGCCACGAGGTGCCGGCGTGGCGCGGGGTGCCGATCTTCCCGTGCAGCAAGATCCCGATCAGCGAGGACCACACCACGAGCATCATCGCGCTGCGCACCGGCGAGGCCGACCAGGGCGTGATCGGCCTCTACCAGACCGGCATCCCCGAGGAGTTCCAGCCGGGGCTCAACGTCCGGTTCATGGGCATCGACTCCGCCGCGATCATCAGTTACCTCGTCACCGCCTACTACTCGCTGGCCATCCTGGTGCCCGACGCGGCCGGCATCCTGGAGAACGTGCAGATCGGGCGGTTCCCCGAATGACGTCCGACAACTCGCCGGGCACGGCCCCCGTGCCGTACACGCTGCCCGGACCGCCCGACATCGCCGCGCGCCTGCGCAGACCCCGGCGCACCGGCGCCGTCCCCGGACTGCACCACCGGCCGGCCGTCCCCGCCGACCCGGTGAAGGCCGCCGAGGTGGACCGCCGGCTGGAGACCTGGGCCCGCGGCCTCGATCTGTTCCCGGAGGCCTGGAAGGGGGACTTCTCCGGCTTCCAGTTCGGCAGGGCCGTCGTCCTGCAGCATCCCGGGGCGCTCGACCTGGACCGGCTGACGGCCGCCGGGAAGCTGCTGCTCGCCGAGAACATCGTCGACTCCTGCTACTGCGAGGAGGACGAGGGCCGGGGCGGTGCGCGCCGCGGCCTCGGCGGCCGGCTGATCATGGCCCAGTCGGCGCTCGACCCCTACCACGGCGTCCCGGAGCTGGAGGAGGAGTGGCGCCGGGGCGTGCGGGCGGACGGGCCGCTGCGGTCGTACCACTTCGCCCTGGAGGACTTCGCCGGCTTCGCCACGCCCAGCCAGACCGACCGGTTCGTGCACGACATCGCGCGGCTGCACCTGGGCTACCTCGCGGAGGCGGCGTGGGCGGAGACGCGGTACATGCCCAGGGTCTGGGAGTACCTGGTGATGCGGCAGTTCAACAACTTCCGGCCCTGTCTGTCCGTCGTGGACGCCGTGGACGGCTACGAGCTGCCCGAGCCGATCTACGCCCGGCCCGAGATCCAGCGGATCACCGCGCTCGCCTGCAACGCCACCACGATCGTCAACGACCTGTACTCCTTCACCAAGGAACTGGCCAGCGACCCCGACCATCTGAACCTGCCGCAGGTCGTCGCCGCCCAGGAGCGGCGCGGGCTGAAGGCCGCCTATCTGAAGTCCGTCGAGATCCACAACCGGATCATGGCGGCCTTCGAGGAGGAGTCGGCCCTGCTGTCGTCGACCTCGCCGCTGGTGGAGCGCTATGCCCGGGGACTCGCCGCCTGGGTCTCCGGCAACCACGAGTGGCACGCCACCAACACCCACCGCTACCACCTGCCCGACTACTGGTGACCCCCGCCTTCCGGAACACCGTCACACGCGCCATGAGGAGCCACCCTTGACCTCCGCCCCCGTCGCCCGGACCACACCCGTCCCGGTCCCGGCCCAGTCCGTCTACCAGAACCGGGTCGCGGACTACTGGAACGCCGAGGAGAACCCGGTCAACCTGGAACTCGGCAAGATCGACGACCTGTACCACCACCACTACGGCATCGGCGCCGCCGACCGGTCGGTGCTCGACGAGCCCGATCCCGGGGCGCGCCGCCACCGCATCACCGCCGAACTGCACCGCCTTGAGCACGCCCAGGCCGAGTTGCTGGCCTCGCATCTCGGGCCGCTCTCCCCCGCCGACCGCGTTTTCGACGCCGGCTGCGGCCGGGGCGGCGGCAGCGTCGTGGCGCATATGCTCTACGGCTGCCACGCCGACGGCGTCACCATCTCCGCCAAACAGGCCGCCTTCGCAGGCGAGCAGGCCCGCGCCCGGGGCATCGACGACAAGGTGCGCTACCACCACCGCAACATGCTCGACACCGGCTTGGAGACCGGCGCGTACGCGGCGTCGTGGAACAACGAGTCCACCATGTACGTCGAACTCGACCTGCTGTTCGCCGAGCACGCCCGGCTGCTGCGCCGCGGCGGACGCTATGTGGTGATCACCGGCTGCTACAACGACACCTACGGTCAGGCCTCGCGGGAGGTGTCGCTGATCAACGCGCACTACATCTGCGACATCCACCCGCGCTCGGAGTACTTCAAGGCGATGGCCCGCAACCGCCTGGTGCCGGTCCATGTCGAGGACCTGACCGAGGCGACCATCCCGTACTGGGAGTTGCGCCGGGAGGCCGAGCACCTGGTCACCGGCATCGAGGCCACGTTCCTGGACGCCTACCGCAACGGCAGCTTCCAGTACCTGCTGATCGCGGCCGACCGGGTCTGAGCACGGGTCCGCGGGAAATCGCGTCGACAGGCAGGGCGCCGAGGCGCTGTCATGGGCCCCGATGACTGCCTCCGACAGATGGACGCCGCCGGCGATGCCCAAGATGCACGCGGACGAGGTCGACCTCGACGCCCCGCTGGTCCGGCGCCTGATCGCCCGCCGGTACCCGCAGTGGGCCCCACTGCCGGTCCGCCGGCTCGCGTCCTCCGGGACCGAGAACGCCATGTTCCGGCTGGGCGCCGACCTGCTGGTACGGCTGCCCCGGCGGCCCGGCGCCGTGCCGGACCTCCGGCTGGAGCAGCGCTGGCTGCCCCGGCTCGGGCCGCTGCTGCCGGTCGCCGTGCCGGAACCGGTGGGCCTCGGCGAGCCGGACGAGGGCTATCCGTGGCCGTGGTCCGTCTACCGCTGGCTTCCGGGGAGCAATCCGGTGGCCGGCGCCCTGCGGGACCCCGAGCGGCTCGCCGAGGACCTCGGGGTGTTCGTGCGCGCGCTGCGCCGCGCCGACCCGCGGGGCGCACCGGCCGGCTATCGGGTCGGCCGCCTGCGCGACCGGGACGAGCCCACCCGGGCCGCCCTCGCCGAACTGGACGGACGCGTCCACACGGGTGCCGTCACAGCGCTGTGGGAGGAGGCGCTGCGCGCCCCCGCGCACACCGGGCCGCCGGTGTGGGCCCACGGGGACCTGTCCCCCGGGAACGTGCTGGTGGACGAGGGCCGGCTGAGCGCGGTCATCGACTTCGGCTGTGCGGGGGCCGGCGACCCGGCGGTGGACCTGATCGTGGCCTGGAACCTGCTGCCCGCCTCCGCCCGGGACGCCTTCCGCAAGGCCGCCGGCGCCGACGACGCGCAGTGGGCGCGGGGGCGGGGCTGGGCGCTGTCGATCGCGCTGATCCAGCTGCCGTACTACTGGGACACCAACCCGGCCCTGGCGGAGAACTCCCGGCATGTGATCGCCGAGATCCTCGCCGAGGCCGGGTGACGGGAGCCGAGCGGCCGGCGGGAAGCGCCGGTGGTGGCCCCTACTCCCCCGCGTACGCCCTGTTCAGCGCCGCGACGTCCAGCTTGCCCATGCTCATCATGGCCTTCATGGTCCGCGACGCCTTCTCCTGGTCCGGGTCGCCGATCAGGTCGATCAGCCGGTCGTAGACGACCTGCCAGGAGAGGCCGTACTTGTCCTTGAGCCAGCCGCACGGGCCGGGCTCGCCGCCGTCCTCGGTGAGCTTGGTCCAGTAGTAGTCGATCTCGTCCTGGTCGGCGCAGAAGATCTGGAACGAGATGGCCTCGCTGAACGTGAACTGGGGGCCGCCGTTGAGCGCGACGAACTTCTGGCCGTTGGCCGTGAACTCCACGGCCATCACGGAACCGGCCGGACCGGGCCCTGCCTCGTTGTAGCGGCCGACGCGGCCGATGCTGGAGTTCTTGAAGACGGAGACGTAGAACTCGGCGGCCTCCTCGGCCTGGCCGTCGAACCAGAGACATGTGGTGAAACCGTCGGCGGTCATGAGTACCTCCTGGGCGAGGGAACGCGGTCATCTGTGTCGACCGGTCCTCGCGGCGAAACTCATCGGTGCGTGCCGGCCTTGCGGGACTTTCGGGGCTCAGGCCGCCAGGCAGAGGCCGTTGTACGGGCGGCGGGGCGCGGCCGCCGGGCGGCGGGGCGCGGCCGTGCGGCGGGTCAGCTCGCCGTGGGCCAGGGACAGCAGGCCGCCGAGGCCCAGGCCGAGGGCCTGCGCGGCGGCCGCGAGCACCTCCGAGGAGGCCTCCTTGCGGCCGCGCTCGATCTCGGACAGATACGGCAGCGAGATCCGCGCCGCGTCGGCCACCTCCTTCAGGGTGCGCCCCTGGGCCCGGCGCTCTCGGCGCAGCACCTCACCGACCAGATCGCGCCACAGCGGCTCCTTGTCCGCCGCGGGCTCGGACTCGGGGGCCGGCGGACGGGCGGGCGCCGGTCGCAGGGGGATCACTCGGGCATCGTCGCTCACCTGGTTGCTCACCCCCGCCAGCCTAGGAACCGAGGGCCGTGGGACAAGGGGCCGGCATTGCGCCCTGAGGGAAACCACCCCGCCGGACGGGCACCGAGCGTTTTCCGCCGACAGGCGAAGCAGGCATGCATGCTATCCGTGACCAGGGGTACCCGCGTCGTGAGCACACCGCACGGTCAGGCATGCAACGCCGGTCCGGGGGTATGCGGGCACACCGCGAGGAGTTGACAGAAGCAGAAGGCCGCCGAGGCAGCCGCACAACCGTGACTACCGTGGGAGAGGTAATGAACACCGCCGGGATCCGGTCGGAAGCAGAGGTCACCCAGAGGACCGAGCAGGACGGGACGGGCGAGGGGTCACTGCCTGGCATCGCGGACCCGGCATCCGTCGCACCACGTGACGCACGGGAGCTGTCCCGCCAGTTCTTCCAGCGACTCACCGAGCTGGAGGAGGGCACGCACGAGTACCAGTACGCGCGCAACACCCTCATCGAGATGAACATGTCGCTCGTGCGGTTCGCCGCCGGACGGTTCCGGGGCCGCGGCGACGACATGGAGGACATCGTCCAGACCGGCATGATCGGCCTGATCAAGGCCATCGACCGGTTCGAGCTGTCCCGCGAGGTGGAGTTCACCTCCTTCGCGCTGCCGTACATCGTCGGCGAGATCAAGCGGTTCTTCCGGGACACCACCTGGGCGGTGCACGTGCCGCGCCGGCTCCAGGAGCTGCGGGTGGAGCTGGCCAAGGCACGCGAGGAGCTGTCCAGCCGGCTGGACCGGGACCCGACGGTGGCCGAGCTGGCGACCCTCATGAACATCACCGAGGACGAGGTGATCGAGGCCCAGCTCGCCTCGAACGGCTACAACTCCGCCTCCCTGGACGCGGCGCTCACCGGTGACGGGCCGGAGGACGGCGAGGCGGTGCTCGCCGACTTCATCGGCGTGGAGGAGGAGGGGCTGCGGCTCGTCGAGGACTTCCACGCGCTCGCCCCGCTGATGGCCGAACTCAGCGAACGGGACCGGCAGATCATCCATATGCGGTTCGTGGAGGAGGCCACCCAGGCGGAGATCGGGCAACGGCTCGGCTGCTCCCAGATGCACGTGTCCCGGCTGATCAAGCGGATCATCACCCGGCTGCGTGAGGGGATGCTCGGCGAACTCGGCTGCGCCTGACGCCGGTCCGGCCCCGCCGGGGTGAGGACGCCGGTGGGCTCAAGCCGTCCAGCGTGGCGCCCCAGCGGTCGGTCGAGCGGGGCGCCTCAGCGGTTCAGCCGGAAGCGGGCGCGGATCCGCTTGCCCACCGGCACGCGTTCCGCGGTGACCTCCGAGGCGAGGGCGTGCACGATCTCCAGGCCGTGCCGCCCGATGCGTTCGGGGTCCTTGGGGAAGCGGCGGGGAAGGGCGGAACTGCTGTCGTAGACGGACACCGTGACCTCGCTGTCCGTGCCCTCCAGTTCCAGGATGTACGGGCCGTTGCTGTGCCGGTCGGCGTTGGTGACGAGTTCGCTCACGAGCAGGAGCAGCTCGCCGCCGGCCCGGTGGTCGGCGTCCGCGCACCACTCGGTGCGCAGCTGCTCCAGGAAACGGGCGGCGAAGTCGCGCGCCTCGGCGATGCATCCGGGCTCGCCCGTGTAGTGCGCCGCGCGGCGCAGCGGTTCCACGGGAACGTCGAAACCAGTCGGTATCACATCCCCGCCCAGGTGTTTGCTCATGCTGTCTCTCTCGGAAAGCCGGATCCGGCCGGTCACGTGTTGCACCTGTCCTCGTACCCCGAGCCGGGCCCGGCAGTCCCCCGAGGCGTTCGCCCGCCGCGCACAGTGGCGAGGCTCACGCCGTCCGGCACCCACGACCGCTCCCGCCGTGGGAGCGTTCTACGACTGCTGCTGAGTGGGTGGCCCGGTGGTCACCGGGGCCGGAGCAGAGCTTACCGAGGAAGGCGACGCGGAACCGGCCGACTCCTGCCCGGTCGAGGCCGACCCCGTCCGCTCGCTCGACGGCGCGGTCGACTGGGGCCCCGCGGACGGCGAGGCGGGCGCGGCGGAGGACGTCTGCGACGACGCCGGCTTCGACTCCGCGGACGTCGACGCCGAGGGCGAAGCGGCCGAGGAGGCCGAGGAAGGGGACGGCGTCGGCTTCGACGCCGAGGGGGAGGCCGGGAAGGACGACACCGACGAACCCGGCGACGCCGAGGACTTCGACGGCGACGACGACGGGGACGAAGAAGGCTTGGACGGAGACGAGGACGGCGAGGAGGGCTGGGAAGCCGACGGGGAGGACGACGCCGACGGGCTCGGCTTGCCGGACGGGGACGGGCAGTGCTTCATGCCCGGCGGGCACGACGGTGACGCGGGCCGGGGTGGGGTCGTCCAGGGGTGCGCGACCTTGGGCGGCTGGGCGTGCTGGTCGTGCCGGCAGTCGTGGTCGCCGCGCTGCCGGTGGATCCAGTCGTTGCGGTGCGTGTCGTAGAGCACGAAGACGTCGACGGGCTTCGGCGCGGGGGTCACCACGACCACGTTCGAGGGCCGGTACGCAGGCCAGCGCGGGCCCACCAGCTTGGGTGCGGCCTTCTGCGCGACCGGCGAGGTCAGCGGGTTGCCGCAGGCACAGCGCACGCGCGGCACACCGTGGCCGTCCACCAGCACGGCGGTGCCCGCCTGGAGCACCGACTGGTAGGAGGTGGGGGCGCCGTCGCGGTAGCCGTGGTTGGTGACCCGGGTGTCGACGCGCAGTTGCACCGGCGTCAGCGAGCGCAGGTAGGCGGGCACGCCGGACGGCTGGACGCCGGCCACGGAGGCGAAGGCCTTCTCCTTGGCCGGGTCGGACTGGAAGAACCTGATCTGCTTCTCGACATCGCAGGCCGGAGTGCTCTTGGTGCCGCCGTACAGGCCGGGCGCCGCGCCGTCCACGCCCTGCACCGCGTTGGCCGGGCCGGAGGGCGCGGCGGAGGCCGAGGGCGGCGGCGGGGCGGAACTCTGCCGGGCCGTCGATTCCGTGAACGGGTCCTCGCCGCTGCTGTTCGCGGACTGCAGGAAGACCTCGCCTCCCTTGGCGGAGGAGCCGCCGCCCGGACGGGTGAAGACCACCGCCAGCACCACGGCGGCCACGACCACGGCGGTGATGCCCGCCACGCGCGGTACGGACTTCCACCACGGCCCGTGCGGCCCCTTGGCTCCGCCCGGCCCGGAGGGCGGCGGTCCGGGCGGTGGCCCGGAGGGCGGCCGGGACGAGCCCGACAGCGGGCCGGAGGGCGGTCCGGTCGGGCGGCCGGAAGACGGAGGTTCGGCGCTCACGAGCACTTCTTCCCGTCGCGATCGTCGCGATACGCGGTGCGACACGCGGCATTGCTCAGTCAAGTCCCTTTTGGTGCATTTGGCTGCACGTTGATCCCATTGTGTGTCGCGGGATGAGGGCCGCAAGCCGACGCGGACGGCCCCACTCGGCGGGCGGGCTGCCCGGTGGGTGCTTAGCGTGTCCCTCGTGAGCGTTCCGACCGTCTCCGCGCGGCCCGCCGCCCGGCACGGCTGGGCGCAGGCCCTGACCGCGGTGCTGACCGGGCTGGCCGCCATGGCGCTGGCGGCGGCACTCGGACTGTGGGCGGCGGGGGCGACCGGCCTGCCGGACGCCGCCTTCCCGCGGGTGGTGGCCGCGACCCTGGTCACGTCGGTCGGCGGCAGTGTGGACCTCTCCGGCAACGCGGGCGTGCTGGCGCAGACGCGGGCCGGGCTGACCGTGATCCCGCTGTCGGTGACCCTCGCCGGCGCCCTGGTGATCGGCGCGGGCTTCCTGCGCCCGCTGCGGCACCGGGCGGTGGCCTCGGCCCGGGAACTGGCCGGCTGGGCCGCCCGGATCGCGGTGCTGTGGCTGCTGGTGCTGATCGGGCTGGCCCTCGGCGCCCGGCAGACCTTCGCCGTCGACGTGGGCAACGGCACCCTCAGCGATCTCACCGGGCTGTTCGACTCGGCGCCCCGCGTCGGGTTCACCACGGACGTGCCGCTGACGGTGCTGTTCGGCCTGCTGTGGCTGGCGGGGGTGCTGCTGCTGGCGCTGATGGTGGCGCGCGGGGCGCCGCTGCCGGGGCGGCTGCTGCGCTTCCAGGAGTCGGTGCGCCCGGCGGCGCACGCGATGGTGGTCCTGCTGCTCGCCTATGTCGTCGTCGCCCTCGTCGCCGCGCTGATCACGGCCGCCACGCGCGGGCACGTCCCGGCGACCTTCGCCGTGATCCTGCTGGGCCTGCCCAATCTGGCCTGGCTGGCCCTCACCATCGGCCTGGGCGCCACGTGGAACGGCCGGGTGGACGGCCCGTTCGGTCTGCCGATGCCGCAAGTCCTGGACGCGATCCTGCGCACCCCGCACGTCTCCGAACTGAGCCTGCGCTCGCTGACCAGGTACGACGGCCGTTGGTGGTGGCTGGTGGCCGTGGACGCGATCCTGCTGCTGGCCGTGGCCTTCCGGATGGCGGCCCGCTCACCGGCCCGGATCCGGCTGTGGCAGCACGCCGTCCATCTGGCGGTGGCGCTGGCGCTGGCGGTGCTGATGATCTGCCTGACCGGCCGCATCTCGGCCCACTACGGCCTCTCCCTGCTCGGCATCGGCGACCTGGGCGGCGGGCTGTCCGGGGAGCTGTTCCTCAGACCCCGGCTGTGGCAGGCGGTGGGCCTGGGCGCGCTGTGGGGGCTGGTCGCCGGGTTCCTGGGCGGCCTGCTGGCCAAGGGCGTACGGCGGCGCGGCGAGGTGGACGGGCCTTGACCGAGCGGACCGGTGTCAGCCGAGGCGGAACCGGTCCTGGGCGAGTGGACCGGTCTGAGGCGAGGTGGGCGGGTGTCAGGTGTGGAACACCGGCCCGGCCCACTGCGGCGGCCCCGGGACCCCGGCCACCACGGAATCGCCCGTGCGCCCGGCCCCCGGATGCTCCGGACGCGGCCCTGCCGCCACGCGGCCCCACAGCGGCCCGACCACTGGGCGATCCGGTGCCGACCCCGCCACCACAGTGGACCGGCCTCAGGTGTGGAACACCGGCCCGGCCCACTGCGGCGGGCCCGGGGTCCCGGCCACCACGGGATGGTCTGTGCGCCCGGCCGCCGCGCGGTCCGACAGCGGCCCGACCACTGGCTGATCCGGTGCCGGGCCCCGCCACCACGGTAGACCGGCCTCAGGTATGGAACACCGGCCCGGCCCACTGCGGCGGCCCCGGGGCCCCGGCCACCACGGAATCGCCCGTGCGCCCGGCCCCCGGATGCTCCGGACGCGGCCCTGCCGCCGCGCGGCCGCACAGCGGCCCGACCACTGGGCGATCCGGTGCCGGCCCGGCCACCGCGCGATCCGTCTCCGTGTCGGGCTCCTCCGCCGGGTGGGAGCCGGCCGGGTCCGCGGTGTCCGCGACGGACCGCAGGGCGGCGACGAAGCCGAGGCACGTGGGGTAGCGGGCGTCGGGGCTCTTGGCGAGGGCCTTGGCGAACACCGCGTCGAGCCCGGCGGCTAGACCGGGGCGCGCCCGGCTCGGCGCGGGCGGTTCGTCGTACTGGTGCGCCCAGAGCAGGGCCATGTCGTCGTCGCGCAGGAACGGGGGACGGCCGGCGAGACTCTCGTACACCACGCAGGCCAGGGCGTAGACGTCGCAGCGGCCGTCGACCGGGCGGCCGGAGATCTGCTCGGGGGCCATGTAGTCGAGGGTGCCGACGAACTGGCCGACACTCGTGAAGCCGGTCAGCGACAGCGACTTCTTGGTGAGCCCGAAGTCGGTGAGGTACACATGCTCGGGGTGGTCGCTGTCGATGCCCTCGGCGATCAGGATGTTGCCGGGCTTGACGTCCCGGTGCACCAGACCGTGCTCGTGGGCGGCGTCGAGCGCGGAGGCCACCTGCGCGGCGATCCGCACCGCGTCCGGCAGGGGCAGCGGTCCGCGCAGGTCGAGGAGGCGGCGCAGGTCGCTGCCGGAGACGTACCGCATGGCGATGTAGAGCACCCCGTCCGTCTCGCCCGCCTCGAAGACCGGCACGATGTGCGGGTGGTCGATGGCGGCGGCCACCTGGGACTCGTGGGTGAACCGCTTGCGGAAGGTGTCGTTGCGGGCGAGTTCGGGGGCGAGCAGCTTCAGGGCGACCGTGCGGTCAAGCCGCAGGTCGCGGGCGCGGTAGACGACGGCCATGCCGCCGCGCCCGATCTCGCCCTCGATCAGGTAGCCCGCGATCCGCCGGCCGACCGGTTCCGCGGGCGGGCCGGAGGACAGGCTGGTTCCGGGTGCCATCAGCGCTCGCCCTCCGGCGCGACCACCCGGGTCGGGGCGTGTCCGGCGTCCTGCGCGCCGGTGACCTGCCGGTCGGTGGCGTAGGTGGTCAGCCGCCGTCCGTCGCCGTAGACCCAGCGGCCCGCCTCGGGGTCGTACAGCCACATCGACTCCCCGTCGACGACGAGGCCGATGCGCAGGCCGCCGGTCCGGTCGGCGAAGTCCTCGCCGTCCAGGGCGCCGGCGGCCAGCCCTTCCACGGCGGACCGGTAGTCGGCCAGTGCCTGTTCGGCGCGGGCGAGCAGAGGGCGGGGGTCGGCGGCCGTGGCGGCCGGGCCGTCGGCGGCCGGCGGGTCCTCGGGTACGGCGACGAGGCGGCGGCCGTCGACCCAGGCGGCCCAGCCGTTGGAACAGCGGACGTGTCCCCAGTCGCCGCACCGCTCCACGAGCTCGACGGGCAGCAGCGGGTCGAGGGGCACGGTGGGCCGGGCCGGGTCGGGGGCCTCCCAGGCGGGCATGCCGTGCCGCGGCACCACGTGCGTGGGCCGGAAACCGGGACCGGTCGCCTTGCTCATCGCAGCGCCTGCTTCCGCGTGGGGGCCATCGCGTTCGCCTACTTCCGCATCACGGCGGGCTCCTGCCGGCGCAGCAGCCGTGCGACGACGAGCCCGTAGAGGACGGAGAGCACCACCAGCATGGCCAGATCGAGCAGCCAGACGCCCGTCGAGTGCCGGAAGAGGGGGTCGGCGGTCAGCTTGCCGGGGATGGTCCTGGACAGTCCGACCGTGCCCGCCATGGCTCCGAGCGCCCAGCGGGAGGGCACCAGCCAGGACAGCTGCTCGAGACCGGGCACACCGTGCAGTTTGAGCAGGGCCCCGCAGAACACGACCTGGACGATGGCGAGCAGCACCAGCAGCGGCATCGTCACCTCCTCCTTGCGCACCAGCGCGGAGATGAGCAGGCCGAGCATCATCGCGGTGAACGCGAGCAGGGCGACGGCCAGGGCGATCTCGGCGAGCGGCGGCAGCAGCACGCCCCTGCCGCCGGGGGTGTTCAGGTCGACGCCGAGGAGGCCGACCAGGGTCAGCACGACGGCCTGGACGACACTGACCGTGCCGAGCACCACCACCTTGGACATCAGATAGGCCGAACGGGGCAGTCCGACGGCACGTTCGCGCTGGTAGACCACGCGTTCCTTGACGAGTTCGCGCACCGCGTTGGCGGCGCCGGTCAGCACCGCGCCGACGCACAGGATGAGCAGGGCGTTCATCGCGGTGTCCCGGCCGAGTCGGCCGCCCGCCAGGGCGCGGGCCATGGCGCCCATGACGAACGGCAGCGCGATCATGACGGCCAGGAAGGTGCGGTCGGCGCCGAGCACGGCCGCGTACCGCCGGATCAGGGTGCCGAGCTGGGCGGCCCAGCCGCGCGGGTGGGGCGGCGGCGCCGGGGAGACGGGGGCGGGGCCCGGGTGGTGGGGCTGGGTGGTGGCCTCGGTGACGTAGTGCCGGTGGAACGGCGACTCGCGGTACTCGCGCGCCCAGTCGCGTTCCAGGTCGCGGTCGAAGGCCTCGAAGGCCTCCGGCCACTGCTCGAAGCCGAAGAAGGCGAGGGCGTCGTCGGGCGGCCCGTAGTAGGCCACCTTGCCGCCGGGGGCGAGCACCAGCAGGCGGTCGCAGACGGCCAGGCTGAGGACGCTGTGGGTGACCACGATGACGGTGCGGCCGTCGTCGGCGAGGCCGCGCAGCATGTGCATCACCGACCGGTCCATGCCGGGGTCGAGGCCGGAGGTCGGCTCGTCCAAGAAGAGCAGGGACGGTTTGGTGAGCAGTTCCAGGGCCACGCTGACCCGCTTGCGCTGGCCGCCGGAGAGGCTGTGCACGGGCTGCCCCGCGCGCTGCTCGAGGCCGAGTTCCCGGATGACCTCGTCCACCCGGGCGCGCCGCTCGGCCCGGGCGGTGTCCTGGGGGAAGCGCAGCTCGGCGGCGTACGACAGCGCGGCGCGCACGGTGAGCTGCGGGTGCAGGATGTCGTCCTGCGGGACAAGGCCGATGCGCTGGCGCAGTTCGGCGTAGTCGCGGTAGAGGTCGCGGCCGTCGTACAGGACGGTGCCCCGGTCGGCGGGCCGCTGCCCGGTCAGGGCGTTGAGCAGCGTGGACTTGCCGGCGCCGCTCGGTCCGACCACCGCGAGCAGGCACTTCTCCGCCACCGGGAAGGACACGTGGTCGAGGAGCACCTTGCGGCCGCCGTCCACGGCGACGGTGAGGTCCTGGACGTCGAGGGAGATCTCGCCGGTGTCGACGTACTCCTGGAGTTCGTCACCGACCAGGCTGTACGCGAAGTGACCGATGCCGATGACGTCGCCGGGGCCGACGGGGGCGCGGGTGACGGGCCGTCCGTTGAGGTAGGTGCCGTTGTGGCTGCCGAGGTCGACGATCTCGTACGTGCCGTCGGGGTGGGCGCGCAGTTCGGCGTGGCGGCGGGAGACGATCAGGTCGTCCACCACGAGGTCGTTGTCGGCGGCCCGGCCGATGCGCACCGAGCGCACGGGCAGCGGGCGGACGCTGCTGGGCCGGCGGAAGGTGCCGGTCAGCAGGGGCTGTGACACCGCGGAGGGACGGCCGGGGGCGGGCGGCGGGGCGCCGGTGAGGACGGCACGGGGGCCGTCGGTGGGGTTGCCGAAGCGGATGACGCTGCCGGGGTGCACGCCCCACTCGTCGATCCGGTGGCCGTCGGCGTAGGTGCCGTTGGTGCTGTGTTCGTCCTTCAGGGTCCAGCGGTCCCGGTCGCAGCGCAGCACGGCGTGGTGCCACGAGACCCGGGCATCGTCGAGGACGATGTCGCTCAACGGGTCGCGTCCTACGTGGTAGTCATGGCCCGGGCTCATCACCGTGGAGCCCGTGTCGGTCTCCACGAGGAGTTCGGGCGCCGTGGGGGCGACCGGCCGCTCCGCCATGGCCAGAATTCTACCGATACACCCGGTTTCGCGCCCGGAGTCCCGTCCAGGGCCCGCGGGAGCACCGGCGGCGGACACGTGTCAGGCGACGGGTACGACGAGCACCGGCAGGGTGCGCTGCATGCGCAGCGCGTCGACGGACTCGGCGAGCAGTTCGTACTCGGTGGTGTCGTCGCTGGCGGCGATCCGCACCATCCGCCCGCCGGCCAGTTCGTCGGCCACCCGTTCCTGCCCGGCGTCGTCGGCGCACCAGGCGCGCAGCAGAGCGGGTACGTCGGCCACCGTGCCGGCGACCGGCACCAGCGAGCCCGCCGGGAAGGCGGGGTCCTCCGGGCTCGGGTCCAGGCGTTCGGCGATCCAGGAGGCGCGGTCGCGCAGCCACCACAGGGCCAGGGCCAGCGTCGGCGCGCGATAGGTGCCGAGCGGTACCCCGATGCGCCGGCCGTCGCACATGCCGTACGCCGTGACATGGCACAGGAATTCGTCGTGCACGTCTCACTCCCCCGTCGCCTCGCTGCTGCCGGCCCGACCCTCGCTCTCCGTGCGGCTCCTGTGCGGTGAAGTGCCCCTGATGTTCGAGTATCGCCACTGCCGAAACACTGTCACCATGACTTTCCGGCCAGTCTGTTGGCATATTCACCGCTCGTTCCGACCGGAATGCGGCGGGGGTTGGGGAGCCGGTCATTACCAGGGAGGTAATCGACCCGCTCCCCCGTGCTCCGGCATGGTGGTCACACCGGATCGGCGAAGCCCCGGATCCGGGTCCGACCAGCGGTTACGACCTCGATGGAGGCTGATGCAGCATGTCCGTGAACACCGACCGTTACGAGAACGCCGCCGCCCGTTACTTCGAGGCCTGGAACGCCACCGAGCCGGAGGCGCTGAGGAAGGCGGTCGCCGCCGCGTGGACCGCCGACGGCGGCTACACCGACCCGCTCGCCGACGTCCGCGGCCACGACGGCATCGCGGCCGTGATCGCGGCGGCCCACGAGCAGTTCCCCGGGTTCTTCTTCCGCCCGCTCGGCGCGGTGGACGGGCACCACGACACCGCGCGCTTCGGCTGGGAGCTGGTCAGCGAGGCCGACGGCTCGGCGCCCGTGGCCGGGTTCGACGTCGTCACGCTGGACGGCGAGGGGCGGATCCGGCAGGTGCTGGGCTTTCTCGACCGGGTGCCGGCGCAGGCCTGACACCGCCTGGCCGCGCTGAGTTCGAGCGCGCGCGGCGGTCTGTCCCGGTGAACGACGACCCGGCGAAGCGGCGGCTGGACCTATGCGGTCTGGCCGCGCTCGGCTGAGTTCTTCGGCCCCCGCGGCCCGGTCAAGGTCCGCGGCACGGTCGACGGCCACCCGTTCCGAAGGTCGTTCATGGCCCTGGGCGACGGCCGGCACAGACTTCCCGTGAAAGCCGACATCCGGAAGGCGATCGGCAAGCGGGAGGGAGACACCGTGTCCGTACGCCTGGTGGAACGGCTCAGCTGACGACCGACTCCCGGTAGCGGCGGGGTGCGACGCCGAGGGTGCGCTTGAAGGCGTTGCTGAAGGCACTCTCGGAGCTGTAACCGACCGAGCGGGCCAGTTCCGCCACCGGCACGGAGTCCTGTCTGAGGGCACGGGCGGCCAGGCTCATACGCCAGTTCTGCAGATAGGCCAGCGGCGGCACGCCCGCGGCCTCCCGGAAGCGCACGGCGAAGGTGGTGCGGGACATCGCGGCGGCGCGCGCCAGCTCCTCCAGCCGCCAGGGGTGGGCCGGGTCGGCGTGCATCAGGCGCAGGGCGGGAGCCAGCCGCTCGTCGGCCAGCGCCCGCAGCCAGCCGGTCGGCAGGCCCGCGGCCTCGCTCAGGCACGCCCGCAGCACCTGGAGGAACATCAGCTGGGCGAGGTGGTCCGAGGAGAAGGAGGAACCGGCCCGGCCGCCTGCCATCTCCCGCATCAGCTGTGCGGTGAGCCAGCGCAGCACCGGCGCCTCCGCCGCGGTGGCGCGCACGTGGATCAGCTCGGGCAGGGCCCGGCGCAGCAGGTCCCCGCTGTCGCGGCTGAGGTCGATGTGCCCCGAGACGCACACCACCTCCTCTCCCCCGCCGAGCGCCGCCATGCGGGTGTGCGGATCCACGGCGACCTGAGCCGGTTCGACCGGCTCCAGTCCGGGCTCGCTGCACAGCACGTACGACCGCCGCCCGTCGGAGACCACGACGTCGCCCTCGGACAGGGCGATGGTGTCGGCGCCACCCTCGGCGACGAGGAGACAGCCGCCCCGCGCCACGACGTTCACCTTCAGCTTGTCGCGCCCCCGCAGCCGGATCGCCCAGCGCCCGCCGGCCGTGAAGCCGCCGGAGAACACCCCGCGCGCGTCCGCCACGGCGAGGGCGTCGGAGAGAGGATCGGTGGACATGCACGAACTATCACGCAAGTAGTGCGCATTCTCAAGCATTCATCGTTCGGAGCGACGGATCTACGGTGGTCTCACGGCTCACACCGAGGAGACACCCACATGACCACCGCACAGCAGCCCCTGCGCTCCGGCTTCGGCCCGGCGTCCACCGCCGAGGACGTCATCGAGGGCATCGACCTGACCGGCAAGGTCGCGATCGTCACCGGCGGCTATTCGGGCATCGGCCTGGAGACGAGCCGCGTCCTGCGGGCGGCGGGCGCCCAGGTCGTCGTACCGGCCCGGGATCCGGAGCGGGCGCGCGCCGCGCTGAAGGAGGTGGAGGGCGTCGAGGTCGAGGAGATGGACCTGATCGACCCGGCGTCGGTCGACGCCTTCGCGGAGACGTTCCTGGCCTCCGGGCGCCCGCTGCACATCCTGGTGAACAGCGCCGGGATCATGGCGACCCCGCTGCGGCGGGACGCGCGCGGCTACGAGTCGCAGTTCGCCACGAACCATCTGGGGCACTTCCGGCTGGTGGCCCGGCTCCGGCCGGCTCTGGCGGCGGCCCGCGGGGCGCGCGTGGTCTCGGTGTCCTCGCGGGGCATCCGCTTCTCCCCCGTGGTCTTCGAGGACCTCCACTTCGAGCGCCGGCCGTACGAGCCGTTCCTCGCCTACGGCCAGTCGAAGACCGCCAACGCGCTCTTCGCGGTGGAACTGGACCGGCGGGGCCGGGCGGAGGGGGTGCGGGCCTTCTCCGTGCACCCGGGGACGATCGTGGACACCGGTCTCGCCAAGCACCTCCCCGAGGAGGCCCTCCGGGCGGCCGGCGCCGTCGACGAGGAGGGCCGGCCGGTGCGCGACCCCGCCAGGCAGCTGAAGACCGTCGCGCAGGGAGCGGCGACCAGCGCGTGGTGCGCCACCAGCCCGCGGCTCGACGGGCTGGGCGGCCTCTACTGCGAGAACTGCGACATCAGCCCCTTGGTGGCCCCGGAGAGCGAGGCCGCGTGGAGGGCCGAACCGGGGCTGGCCGGCGTGCTCCCGTACGCCGTCGACCCGGAGGCGGCGGCCCGGCTGTGGGAGGTGAGCGAACGGCTCACCTCCTGACCGCGGCCACCGGCCCGGGGTGCTCAGCCCTTCACGATCGCGTCGATCCGCGCCAGTTCCTCGGCGTCGAAGTCCAGGTTGCCGAGGGCGCCGACGCTGTCCTCCAGCTGCCGCGGGCTGCTCGCGCCGACCAGCGCGGAGGTGACCCGGCCGCCGCGCAGCACCCAGGCCAGGGCCAGCTGGGCCAGGGTCTGGCCGCGGGACGTGGCGATCTCGTTCAGGGAACGCAGGCGGGCGACCAGGTCCTCGGTGACCGCGTCCTTGTTCAGGAAGGGGCTGTCGCTCGCGGCGCGGGAGTCCTCGGGGATGCCGTCCAGGTAGCGCCCGGTGAGCAGGCCCTGCTCCAGCGGGGAGTAGACGATGGAGCCGACCTGGAGTTCGTCCAGGGCATCGAGCAGGCCCTCGTCCTCGGGGCGCCGGTCGAGCATCGAGTAGCGCGGCTGGTGGATGAGGAGCGGGGTGCCGAGATCGGCGAGGATGCGGGCGGCCTCGCGGGTCTGCTCCGCCGAGTAGTTGGAGACGCCGACGTACAGCGCCTTGCCCTGCTGCACCGCGGTGTGCAGGGCGCCCATCGTCTCCTCCAGCGGAGTGTCCGGGTCGGGGCGGTGCGAGTAGAAGATGTCGACGTAGTCCAGGCCCATCCGGGCGAGGCTCTGGTCCAGCGAGGAGAGCAGGTACTTGCGCGAGCCCCATTCGCCGTAGGGGCCGGGCCACATGAGGTAGCCGGCCTTGGTGGAGATGACCAGCTCGTCGCGGTACGGCCCGAAGTCGGCCTTCAGGGCCTCGCCGAGCGCGGACTCGGCGGCGCCGGGCGGCGGGCCGTAGTTGTTGGCGAGGTCGAAGTGGGTGACGCCCAGGTCGAAGGCGCGGCGCAGGATCGCCCGCTGGGTCTCGGCGGGCCGGTCCGGGCCGAAGTTGTGCCACAGGCCGAGGGACAGCGCGGGGAGCTTCAGTCCGCTGCGTCCGGTGCGCCGGTAGGGCATGTCGGCGTAACGGTCGGGGTGTGCGGTGTACAACGCGACTCCATAGGGGTTGGCACACGGTGTTGCGGCTCCCGGGAGCGACGGGCTCCTGGTCGCCGGTCCCACTCTTCCCCGAGGGCCGGGCAGTGGTCCAACAGAAGAATCCGATGGAATTGTGCGGCTAGGCTTCTCAATCATGGAACTGCGCCATCTCCAGCACTTCGTCGCCGTCGCCGAGGACCAGCATTTCACCCGGGCCGCCGAACGCCTCATGGTGTCCCAGTCGGGTCTGTCGGCGTCCATCCGGGCGCTGGAGCGGGAGCTGCGGGCGCCGTTGTTCGTGCGCACCACCCGCCGGGTCACGCTCACCGAGGCCGGGCGGGCGCTGCTGATGGAGGCCGAGCGGATCCTGGCGCAGGTGCGCGCCGCGCACGAGGCGGTGGCGGCGGTGCAGGGCGTGCTGCGCGGCACGCTGGCCCTCGGCACCGAGCAGTGCATCGCCGGGGTGCACGTCGCCCGGCTGCTGGCCGCGTTCCGGGGCCGGCACCCGGACGTGGAGATCCGGCTGCGGCAGGCCGGCTCGGGCGCGCTGGCCGAAGAGGTCGGGGCCGGCCGGCTCGACCTGGCCTTCGCCTACCGCACCCAGGCGGACAGCGACCAGCTGCGTTCGGTGTCGCTGACCAGCGAGCCGATGACCGTGCTGTGCCATCCCGGGCACCGGCTGGCCTCGGCCGGCGCGGTGCTGACGCCGGAGGATCTGGCCGGCGAGGTCTTCGTGGACTTCCAACCGGACTGGGGCCCGCGCCGCACCACCGACGCCGCGTTCGCCGCGGCCGGGGTGCGGCGCACGGTCGCCCTGGAGGTCAACGACGTGCACAGCCTGCTGGACCTGGTGGACGAGAACCTGGGGATCGCGGTCGTACCCCGGCACTTCCGGCACAAGCGGCCCTCCCTCACGGCGCTGCCCGTGAAGGGCGCGGGCGAGACGGAGTACGAGACCGTGGCGCTGCTTCCCCCCGACCGCGCCACCAGCCCCGCCGCCCGGGCGCTCGTCACACTGCTGGAGACGGCCGGCGAGACAGGGGGCCTGGCACCACCCCGAGACGGGGCCCAGCCCTCCTGCTGACGGCCGCCCGCCGCACCAGACTCGTGACCGTCGGCCAGGAAGACGACGGTCAGGAGGACATGTCATGGCGGAACACACACGGCGGAACGTGCTGCGCGCTACGGCGGGGGTCGCGGCGGCGGGCGCGCTCACCGGCCTGAACACCGGCCGGGCGACCGCCCGCACCGCAGCGAATGCGACACAGCGTCACTACCCTTACCTGGAAGGGGCGTTCGCACCCGTCACCGAGGAACTGACGGCCTTCGACCTGCCGGTGACCGGTCGCATCCCGCGCGAGCTGAACGGCCGCTACCTGCGCAACGGCCCCAACGTGCTGGGACTCGAGGATCCCCGGGCCCACCACTGGATGCTCGGCGACGGCATGGTGCACGGCGTCCGGCTGCGCGACGGCAAGGCCGAGTGGTACCGCAACCGCTGGGTGCGCTCCGCGCAGGTGGCGGGGAAGCTGGGCGAACCGCATCCGGGCCCGGTGCCGGAGGCGGACTTCGCGTGCAACACGCATGTGATCCCCTTCCGGGGACGGATCCTCGCGCTACAGGAGAGCGGCCCGCTTCCATACGAACTCGACGGCGAGCTGGGCACGTCGGGGCCGTACGACTTCCAGGGCACCGTGGACGGCGCGTTCGCCGCGCACACCAAGCTCGACGTGCACGCCGGCGAGCTGCACGCCGTCGCCTACGACCCGGCCTGGGACCACGTCCGGCACCTGGTCGTGGACGGCTCCGGGAAGATCGCGCGCACGACGCGGATCCCGGTGGCGGACGCGCCGATGATGCACGACTTCGCGCTGACCGAGCGGCACGTCGTCGTCATCGACATCCCGGTCACCTTCGACGCGGCGGCGGCCGGACGCGGTGCGCTCGTGCCGTACGTGTGGAACCCGCACCACCCGACCCGGGTGGGTGTCATGCCGCGCGCCGGGGGCCCGGTGCGCTGGTTCGGCATCGATCCGGTCTTCTACTCGCACACCCTGAACGCCTACGACGAGGGCGAGTCGGTGGTGGTCGACCTGACGACGTTCCCGGCGCCGTTCCACGTGGCCGGGCGCGGCTCGGACGGGCCGACCGCCACGGGCACCCCGAAGCTGGAGCGCTGGACGATCGATCTGCGCCACGGGCGGGTACGGCAGCGGGTGCTGGACGACCGGCCGCAGGATTTCCCGCGTGTGAACGAGTCGCTGGTCTCCAGGCGGCACCGCTACGGCTACACGGCGGAGGCGGCCGGGATGATGGCGGCGTATCTGACCCCGGACGGCGGCACCCCGCCCGACGACGCGTTCTCCAACGCGCTCGTCAAGCACGACCTGCTGCGCGGCGCCACCCAGGTGCACCGGCTGCCGAGGGGCGCGGCGGCGAGCGAGGCGGTGTTCGTGCCGCGGAACGCCTCGGACCACCGGGCGGCCGAGGACGACGGGTACGCGATCGCGTACATCCACAACCCGGACCGCGGCGCCGCCGACCTGGTGATCCTGGCCGCCCAGGACTTCGGCGGGGAGCCGGTGGCGCGGGTGCACCTGCCCGGACGGGTCCCGCTCGGTTTCCACGGGAGCTGGATTCCGGACGCGTGAACGCCCGCTGTTTGGGATGGTGGACGGTATGCATGCGAAGGACATCCTCATCGACGGCTACGCCCGCATCCAGGAAGAAGTCCATGCCGCCCTCGACGGCCTCGGCCCGGACGCGCTGCACCACCGTCCGGCCCCCGACGCCAACTCCGTCGCCTGGCTCGTCTGGCATCTCGCCCGGGTGCAGGACGACCACGTCGCCGACGCGTTCGACCTCGACCAGGTGTGGCTGAGCCAGGGCTGGGAGAAGCGTTTCGGCCTCGACCTGCCCCGGCACGACACCGGCTACGGGCACAGCCCCGCGAAGGTCGCGAAGGTGCGGGTCGAGTCGGCCGACCTGCTCACCGGGTACTACGACGCCGTGCACGAGCAGACGCTCGGCGCGCTGCGCTCACTGGCCGCCAAGGATCTGGAACGCATCGTGGACGAGCGCTGGGATCCGCCGGTGAGCCTGGGCGTGCGGCTGGTGAGCGTCCTGTCCGACGACCTTCAGCACGTCGGACAGGCCGCCTACCTCAGGGGGCTCGTTCAGAGCGCGGCCGCGTAGCCCGGCAGGACCACGTCCTCGATGAGGGCCTTGCGCTCGTCGAACGGGAGGAACGCGCTCTTGACGGCGTTCACCGTGACCGTGCGCAGGTCCTCGGCGCTCCAGCCGGCCTCGTGAACCAGCAGGGACATCTCCCGGGTCATCGTCGTGCCCGACACCAGCCGGTTGTCGGTGTTGAGGGTGACCCGGAAGCCGAGGTCCTTCAGGGCCGTGATCGGGTGCTCGGCGATCGAGGTGGCGCAGCCGGTCTGCAGGTTGGAGGTGGGGCACATCTCCAGGGCGATCCGGCGGTCGCGCACCCAGGAGGCGAGCCGGCCGAGCTTGCCGTCCACGATGTCCTCGGTCAGGCGCACCCCGTGGCCGATGCGCTGGGCGCCGCACACCTGAAGGGCCTGGTGGATGCTGGGCAGGCCGTGCGCCTCGCCGGCGTGGATGGTGAAGGGCACGCTCTCGCGGCGCAGGTGCTCAAAGGCCTCCAGGTGGTCGGCGGGCGGGAAGCCGTCCTCGGCGCCGGCGATGTCGAAGCCGACGACCCCGGCGTCGCGGTAGGCGACGGCCAGGTCGGCGGCCTCACGCACCCGGTCGAACATCCGCATCCCGCACAGCAGCGTGCCGACCCGGACCGGGGTGCCGGCGGCGGCCGCCTTGGCCATGCCGGCGGCGAGCCCCTCCTGGACGGCCTCCACGACCTCGCGCATCGACAGCCCTCCCCGGGTGTTCAGCTCGGGGGCGTAGCGGACCTCGGCGTAGACGACACCGTCGGCGGCGAGGTCCAGCACGTACTCCTCGGCGGTGCGCAGCAGGCCCTCGCGGGTCTGCATGACGGCGAGGGTGTGCTCGAAGGTGGCTATGTAGCGCACCAGGTCGCCGGAGTTGGCGGCCTCGAAGAACCAGGCGGCCAGCTCGTCGGGGTCGGTGGTGGGCAGGGTGTGACCGACCTCGGCCGCCAGTTCCACGAGGGTGGCGGGGCGCAGGCCGCCGTCGAGGTGGTCGTGCAGCACGGCCTTGGGAAGCCGGCGGAGGGTCTCGGTGTCGATGCGGGGCGCGGTCATGGCTGGGCGTTCCTCGGCAGGTGGGTCGACGGTGTTTCGGGGGGTGCTCAGGGGAGTGATCAGGCGGCGGGCTGGAGCAGGTCCCAGCGGTTGCCGTAGAGGTCCTGGAAGACGGCGACAGTTCCGTACGGCTCGTGCCGCGGCTCCTCCAGGAACGTCACGCCGGCCGCGGTCATCCGGGCGTGGTCGCGGGCGAAGTCGTCGGTGTGCAGGAAGAACCCCACGCGTCCGCCGGTCTGGTCGCCGACCCGGGACCGCTGGGCCTCGTCCTTGGCGCGGGCCAGCAGCAGACCGGTGCCGGCGGCCGGGCCGCCGGGCTCCACGACGACCCAGCGGGAGCCGTCGGGGCGCGGGGCGTCCTCGGCGAGCCGGAAGCCGAGGGCCTCGGTGTAGAAGCGGATGGCCTCGTCGTAGTCGTCGACGACGAGGGTGACCAGGGCGACGCGTCGCATCGGGACCTTCCGGTGGGGGTGGTTAGCGGGTGAGGTTATACGTAAAACGTCACCGACGCCAGTCCCGTTCTACGCGCGTTGCCCAGCGTGGACGAAAAGGCCCCAGGGAAGCTCTGCGGGCCTGCCGGTCAGGGAGCCTCGTCGCCCTGGGCGATCTCCACGCGGTGGTGGAAGTCGGCCAGCCCGGCGACGGAGGCCGTGCAGGAGAGGGCCGTGCAGGCGAGCAGCAGGGCGGCGATCGCACGGCCGGCGCGGGGCACGAGGGGGGCGGCCAGCAGGGCCTGGACGCGCTGCGGGACGGGACCGGCGGTCGCGGCGGGCACGAAGCCTGGGCGTTCGGTGTGGGCGCCCTGGCCGGCGAGGGCCGCGCGGGCGATGGCGCGGGCGGTCAGACGCCGGTCGCCGACGCTGGCTGCGGCGGCCTCGTCGGCGACGCGCTCGGCGGCGAGGCGGATCGTGTCCCGGACCGGGCGCAGCGCCGGATGGCAGTGCGCGGCGAGTTCGGCGGCGGCGAGGAAGTAGTGGTGGCGGCCGTCGTTGTGGGCCCGCTCGTGCGCGAACAGCGCCTCCCGCTCGGAGCCGTCCAGGCTGCGGAGCATGGCGGTGGTGACGACGATGCGGTGCGGGCGGCCGGGCAGCGCGTAGGCGTCCGGCCGGGGCGAGTCCACCACGCACAGGTCGCCGGCGGCGGGCCGGCGCCCGGCCTCGGCCTGTGCGGCGCGGAAGGCGCGGGTCTGGCGCAGCACCGAGCGCACGAGGGTCCAGCCGCAGACCGCGAGGGCGCCGACTGAGGTCGCGGCGGCCGGCAGCACGACCAGGTCCGAGGCGGTGCGCAGCGGGTGGATCAGCTCGCCGACCGCCGCGAAGAGCGGGACCTTGAGCAGCCCGATGAGCATGAAAGAGCCGAGCGCGGCCAGCGAGCAGCCCGCGAGGACGACCGCGCAGACGGTGACGGCCCACAGCGCGGCGACCGGGGCGAGCCGGCCCAGGGCCCGGCGGGCCAGCGCCGGCAGGGCGAGCGGCAGCAACAGGGGCAGCAGAAGCAGCGCGGTCATCGTTCGTCGGCTTCGAGCAGGTCCCGAAGGATGCGTTCGTCGCCGGGGCTCAGCTGGGCGACGAACCGGGCGAGGACGGTCTCGCGGTCGCTGTCCCGGTCCAGCTCGCTGTGCATCCGGCGGGCGGTGAGACCGTGGGCGTCCTGGACGTCGCGGACCGGGAAGTAGGCGTACCCGCGCCCCTGGCGGTGCCGCTCGACGACGCCCTTGTCGTACAGGCGGGTGAGGATCGTCGTCACCGTCGTACGGGCCAGGCCGGCGCCGAGGCTCCGCTGCACCTGGCCGGGCGTCTGCGGGGCGCCGGCGGCCCAGAGCGCGGCCATGACGCTCGCCTCGAGCTCACCGGCCGGCCGGCGCTCGTCCTTCGCCTCGGTCATGGAACGTCCCTCACCCCGTCTTGGTCTGGCGGCCCGGGCGACCGTCTACACGATAGTAGTCAACCGCTCCTTCGTACGGCTGTGCCCTCGCACCCATTATGTGAGCGCCGCTCGCGGGGCAGCCGTCCGCGAAAAGGGGACGCGAGAAGGAGGGCGCGAAAAGGGGCGCGCGAAAAGGGCGGGCGGCTTGGCGCGCCCGGCACGTGGCCCGCCGCCCGGAGGGACGGACCGCCGCGCGGGCCCAGGGCTGCTGGTCGCCGCCGGGAGGCGACTCAAGGGGAGGGTTGGGTCGAGGGCGGCTCTCCGGAGGAGGAGGGTCTGGGGCCGACACTGGCCGGCACCGGCTGGATGGTGCGCGCGGCAATGGGTGCGGGATGCATGCCACTGGGCCGGGCGAGTGGCGAGGGCTGCCGGACGCACCCCCGGAGCCCAGGCCAGAGGTGACCGTTGGCACGCGACCCAGGAGCCCGGGCCAGGGGCGACCGTCGGCACGCCGCCCCGGAGCCCAGGCCAGAGGCAACGGTTGGCCCGCACCCCGGAACCCAAGCCGGAGGCGACCGTTGGCACGCCACCCCGGAGCCCAGGCCAGAGACGGTTTTGGGGCACCGCCCCGGGGCCCCGGCCAGAGGCGACCGTTGGCACGCACCCCAGAACCCGAGCCGGAGGCAACCGTTGGCACGCCACCCCGGAACCCAAGCCAGAGACGGTTTTGGGGCACCGCCCCGGAACCCAAGCCGGAGGCGGTTTTGGGGCACCGCCCCGGAACCCGAGCCGGAGGCAACCGTTGGCACGCCACCCCAGAACCCCGGCCAGAGGCCGGCTTGGGCACCGCCCAGGAGCCCGGACCAGAGACGACCGTTGGCACGCACCCCGGAACCCGAGCCGTAGGCGACCGTGGGGACGCCACCCGGGGGCCCCGGCCAGAGGCGACCGTTGGCACGCCGCCCCGGAACCCGGGCCAGTAGTGACCCCCTGTGGGCCGCCGCCTCCGAGACCCAGGCCGAGAGGCGGCCGCTGCGGGACGCGCGCCTTGGACCCGGATCCGGCGCGGTCGGTGCGGAAGGCCGCCGACTCGGGCGACCCGGGGGAACGGCCGTCAGGTGTGCGTCAGTTCGTAGGGATGTGGAGCGCGTTCAGGCGGACCAGTTCGTCCGCGGTGAGGCGCAGGGCGCCGGCCGCGACGTTCTCCGCGACGTGGTCCGGGTTGCCGGTGCCGGGAATGGCGAGGACGTGCGGACCCTGGTTCAGGGTCCAGGCGATCCGGATCTGCGCGGGACTGACCCCGTGGGCGCGGGCGATGTCGCGCACGGTGTCGTCATGGTCGTCGGCCGCCGCCCGCGCTCCCGCGTTGCCCGCGACGGCGAAGAACGGCACGAACGCGATGCCGTGCTCGCCGCACAGGCGGAGCATCTCGTCGTCGACGGGGTCGGGACGGTCGAGGGCGTACCGGTTCTGCACGCACACCACCGGGGCGATCTCCAGGGCCTCGGCGAGGTGGCGCGGCTGGACGCCCGAGATGCCGAGGTGCCGGATCAGCCCGGCGGCGCGCAGCTCGGCGAGCGCGCCGAAGTGCTCGGCGATCGAATCCTGGTTCTGGCGGCGGAAGTTGACCACGTCGAGGTGGTCGCGCCCGAGCTGGCGCAGGTTCTCCTCGACGTGACCGCGCAGCTGGTCGGGGCGGGCGGCGTCGCCCCACTCCCCGTAGTAGTCGCGGAAGGGACCGACCTTGGTGGTGATGACGAGGTCGTCGGTGTAGGGGGCGAGGGCCGTGTTGATCAGTTCGTTGGCGGAGCGTGTGGCGGAGAAGTAGAAGGCGGCGGTGTCGATGTGGTTCACGCCGAGTTCCACGGCCCGGCGCAGCACGGCGATCGAGCGGGCACGGTCGCTGGGCGTGCCGAGGTGGAACGCGGCACTGCCCGTCAGCCGCATGGCTCCGAAGCCGATGCGGTGGACGGGCAGGTCACCGAGTGTGAAGGTGCCGGAGGCTTCCGCGGTGATCGTTTCAGCGGTCATCCGGCGGAGTCTCGCACATCTGTCTTGCCGTGCAAGGGAATTAAGCCGAAGGGCTTCGCCGGCGACGGCCGCGCGGTGGGTCGTCGTGCGCCGGCGGGCCCTGGGACCGTGCCGGGCGCACAGAGTCGTCAGAGCGGGTTGAGGCGGGCCTTGAGCAGGCAGAACTCGTTGCCCTCGGGGTCGGCGAGCACGTGCCACGGCTCCTCGCCGCTCTGGCCGATGTCGGCCGGGCGCGCCCCGAGCTTCAGGAGGCGTTCGAGCTCGGCGTCCTGGTCGCGGTCGGTGGGGTTGACGTCGATGTGCAGGCGGGTCTTCCCCGGCTCCGGCTCGTCCCTGCGGCTGAGGATGATCGTCGGCTGAGGGCCGCCGAACCCTTCCCGCGGCCCGATCTCGATGCAGTCGTCCCCTTCGCGATCGAGCACCACGAAGTCCAGGACCTCGCACCAGAACCGCGCCAGCACCTCGGGTTCGCGGCAACCGAGCACGAGTTCACTGATACGACATGCCATGGACGAAACCTACTCTCAGCGTGAGAACCGCAGGACCGGGCGCGCGCGGAGCAGTTGGACTCCCCGCAGCGCCAACACGCTCGGGACCGTACCGGACAAGGCGAGCACACGCGAAGGTTTTTCGGGGCCGGGGCCGCCCGGCCGGGCCGCCGGGCGAGGCCGCATCCTCTCCGAAAGAATCGCCCGTATGACAGCCACCACCCCGCACCCGCTCGTCGACCGCGCCCACCGGCTCGCCACGGACCTGCTCGCGCCCGAGGCCGAGCGGGTCGACCAGGAGGGAGTCCCGATGAGTCACATCGAGGCGGTGAAACGGTCGGGGCTGCTCGGGGCGGCCGCTCCGGTCGAGTACGGCGGCTCGGGCGCGCCGCCGGACGTGCTGCGCCGGACCGCGGAGATCCTGGCCGGGGCGTGCTGTTCGACGTGGTTCGTGCAGACCCAGCACCACACGCCGGTGCGGATCCTGGTCCGGGGTGCACTCCCGGTGCGGGAGCGGCTGTTGGGCCGGCTGTCGCGCGGGGAGCTGCTGTCCGGGGTGGCGTACGCGCATGTGCGGTCGTATCCCCACGTCCGGGTGCGGGTCCGCCGGGAGGGCGGCGGATGGCGGTTCGACGGAACCGTGCCCTGGTACACCGGATGGGGCCTGAACGACGTGATGCTCCTCGCCGGTGTCACGGAGGCGGGCGAGGTGCTCCTGGCGTTCGCCGAAGCCCGCGAGCAGCCGGGGCTGCGGGCCTCGGAGCCGATGCGCCTCGCCGCGCTCACCGCCGCGCGCACGGTGTCGCTGGAGTTGTCCGGGCTGTGGCTGCCCGAGGAGGCGGTGGCCCTGCGCATGCCCTACGAGCAATGGGCGCCGGTGGACCGGGCCAAGACGCTGAACACCAACCCGGCGGTGTTCGGCGTCGCGCAGGCCGCCCTGTCCCTGCTGGATCCGGAAACGGCGGCTCCCCTGGCGGCCCGGCTCGCCGACGTCCGCCGGCGTGCCTATGCCCTGGCCGACCATCCGGCGCCGCTGGAGCGGGTCGCGGAGCGGCTGGCGGTGCGCGCGGAGGCGTACGAGATGCTGCGTACGGCCACCACGGCGGCGGTGGTCGCCGGAGGCGGCCGCTCGATGACCCTGGCCAACCGCGCCCAGCGCCTCGCCCGCGAGGCCCTGTTCCTCCTGGTGCAGGGGCAGACGACGGAGAACCGCACGGCGCATCTACGGGCACTGGGATGCGCTTGAGCCCGCAGTCCGGCAGGGGAGGCCGGCCGTGCCGCTCAGCCTCAGCCGTCCTCGTCCGGCGCCTCGGCCACCACGAGGAAGGCGTCGGACTTCAGGTCCATCACCACGGTCACCCGCTCGCCCTCGGCGCGGCGCGCGGCCGCGTACTCCTCCGCGGGCCAGGATCCTCGCGGGGCCCCGGCGGGGAACCGCTCCAGCACCTTCGCCTCCATGACGGCCGGTCACCTCCGCAGTCGACAGCGGTCGGAATGTACATCCTGTACTTCTCCCCTGCCCGGAATCAGCGCGGCCATGTCACTGCGTGTCCGCCCCTCACCCGGTCGACACGCGTGGTCACAACAGCATCACAGGCCTACACATAAAGAATAAATAAGAGCAAAATGGGAGCATGCGGTGCTGCCTGTGCACCGCACCAGACGCGATCTGGCCTGCAAGTCAAAGGAGACGAGACATGGCCAACGTGCACAGGGGTGACATATCGACCCACCCCGATGTCTCCGAAATGCGGGATCGCTACGCCCGCATGCTCGGCGGTCGTGATGTGGCGCTCGTGGACGGCCCGGTCTTCCTGCTCGGCCTCTACTGCGCGGCATCTCCGTGGATCGTGCACTACACAGCGAGCCAGCCCGCGCTCATGACCCACAACCTGATCATGGGCATCGCGATAGGTCTGCTGGCACTCGGATTCACCCGGGCCCCCGAGCGGATGTACGGCCTGAGCTGGGCCATGTGCGCCCTGGGCATCTGGATGATCATCGCCCCCTGGATCGTGGGCAGCGGCCCGGACCAGGGAGTGATCATCAACAACGTCGTCATCGGCGCACTGGCGCTCGTGCTCGGACTGGTCTGTGCCGGTACGGCGGCGCGCAGCACCCCCGCCCCCAGGCCGTAAACCGGAGACACGAGGAAAGGAAGCACAGGAAGAACCTGCAGCACGTGAGGCCGGCCCGCCCAGGCGGACCGGCCTCACGCATCCCTCTCAGTGGCCCGGCACCAGCCAGGGCTCCTGCGGCAGGGTGCGGCCGGTCTCCAGCAGCGACTTGAGGTTGGACAGCACGGCCGGCCAGCCCCCGGCGACGTCCGAGCGCTCCCCCTCGTCGTTCAGGTCCTCGTGCACGACCGTCAGCCGGACGATGTCCCGGTAGGGGGCGATCTCGAAGGTGACGCGGGAGTGCCGGTCCTCCTGATCCTCCTGGGCGGGCGCGGCCCAGGTGGTGACCAGGCGGGTCGGCGGCTCGCTCTCCACCACCTTGCCGACCACGTCGGCGATGCCGGAGCCGTCGGTGCGCACATGCGCCCAGCGGGACCCCGGCTGCCAGTCGGACTCGTTGCGGTGACCCCAGTAGGCGGCCGTCAGGTCGGCGTCGGTGAGCGCCTCCCAGACCTTCTCGGGTGTGCTCGCGATATAGGTGACGTACACGAAACTCGGCTTGTCGGTCATGGCTTCCTCGGCTCGTCGCTTCAGGACGCCGAGCGCGGTCAGGCGCGGGCGCTCGAACTTGTCGATCCACCGCTCCTGGATCTCGTGGAGCGGTACGGGGTTGAGGTAGTGCAGCTTCTCCCGCCCCCGCCGCACGGTGCTGATCAGGTTGGCCGCCTCCAGGACGGCCAGGTGCTGGGTGACCGACTGCCGGGTCATGGCGATGCGTTCGCACAGCTCGCCCAGGGTCTGGCCGTTGTTCTCGTGGAGCCGGTCCAGCAGACGCCTGCGCGTGTCGTCCGCCAGCGCCTTGAAGACCCTGTCCATTCCGGTGTCGTCCTCTGATCGCACACTCCACGTTATGCAGGCAATCACCTGCATGTCAAGGACCGAGCCGGTCACACGCGAAAAGCCTCCCCGCGGACTCGGGTCCGGGCCGGGGAGGCCAACGCTGGGTGAAGGGGCCGGTCGAGGGCGTCCGGTCAGCCCGCGGGCGCCACGTCCGGGTCCGCGCCCGCCAGGTACTCCTCGCTGATCTCCTTCGCCCCGAACGGCCACACCTTCTCCAGCCGCGCCCACACGACGTAGGCCACGCAGCCGAGGGCCAGCCAGGCCAGGGACCACTCGATGGGGTGGCGGCCCGGGGAGTTCTTGTCGGCGTAGCCGTAGATCACGCACCAGCCCGCGAACGCGACGGCGCCGGGCAGCGGGTAGAGCCACATCCGGTACGGGCGGCGCAGTCCCGGCTGGCGTCTGCGCAGCACGGTCAGGGCGACGATCTGGGCGAGTGCCTGCACGATCACCATGACCGTGGTGAGCAGCTGGATCAGGGTCGCGAGGTCGGTGTGCCGGCCGATCAGGAAGCCGACCGCGGTGATCACCCCCATGGTCGCGAGACCCAGCATCGGGAAGCGGTGCCGGGGGTGGAGCTTCTCGTACGGCCGGAAGAACACGCGGTCGCGGGCCGCGTCGTACGGCACCCGGGAGCCGCCGAGCAGGCCGGTGAAGACGGAGGCGAAGGCCGTGACCAGGATCAGCACGGTCACCGTGTCGGCGGCGCCCTTGCCCCAGGTGTCCTCCAGCACCGCCGAGGCGACCGAGGTGGAGGCGATGTCGTGCGGGTCGGTCATCCGGTGCCAGTCGACGACGCCGAGGGTGCCGATCTGCAGCAGCAGGTAGATCGCCATGATGCCGACGATGGACAGCAGGATCGAACGCGGGAGGGTACGGCCGGGGTCCTTGATCTCGGCGCCCATGTACGCGGTGGTGTTGTAGCCGAGGTAGTCGTAGATGCCGATGGTCAGGCCCGCGGCGAAGCCGAGCCAGAAGTGGTCGCTCGTCAGGTCGAAGGCGCCCGGCGGGTAGGTGAAGGCCCGGTGCGGGCTGAAGTCGGTGGCTGCTGCGACGATCACCATCAGCACCGAGGCGATCATCACGGTCCACATCACGGCGGTGATCCGGGCGATGTGCTCGATGCCGCGCCAGAGCAGGACCACCACCAGGGCGATGATGCCGAGGCCGATCAGGTCGCCCGCGGTCCGCCCGAGGTGCGGGGCGAGATAGCCCAGGTACTGCACGAAGCCGACGACGCCCGTGGACATGATCAGCGGGATGAAGAGCATCGCCGTCCACACGAACAGGAACGGCATCAGCCGGCCGGTGCGGTACTGGAACGCCTGCCGCAGATAGACGTAACTGCCGCCGGAGCCCGGCATGGAGGCGCCCAGCTCCGCCCAGACCAGTCCGTCGGCGAGGGCGAGGACGGCTCCCGCGACGAAGCCGATGACCGCCTGGGGGCCGCCGAACGCGGCGACCATGAGCGGGATCGTCACGAACGGGCCGATGCCGCACATCTGGCTCATGTTGATGGCCGTGGCCTGGAACAGGCCGACACGGCGGACGAAACCACCCGTGGGTGGCGGGCTACCGGACATGGGGGCTCCTGACGCCACGAGCGCCCTCGACGGCGCCCGGCGGGCTGACTGGGCGATAAAGTTAAGGAGCCTTACTAGATGCGTCAAGTACGCGCCGGGAATACCTGAGAATGGTCCGATGGCCGCCTGGGACGTCGAAGAGCAGCAAGCACAGCCCTGGAGCCGCCGGCGGCTGCGCAGCACCAACGAGCGGCTGCTGCTGGACCGGCTGCGCGCCCTCGGCGCCGCCTCGCGCGCCCAACTGGCCCGGGAGACCGGCCTGTCGAAGCCGACGGTCTCCAGCGCGCTGGCCTCCCTGGAGACGGCCGGTCTGGTGCACGAGGTCGGCACCCACGCCCCGGAGCGCGGACGCACCGCCGTGCTGTACGCCCCCGACCCGGCCGCGGGGCACGCGCTCGGCGTGGACATCGGCCGGGGCTGGCTGCGGGTGGCGGTCGCCGACCTCGACGGCGCGCTCGTCGCCCGCACCGACGTACGCAACCGGGCCCGTTCCTCGGCCGCGCTGGCCGACCTGGTGGTGGACACCGCCCGTGAGGTGATCGCGGGTTCGGGCGTGGACCCGGCCGAGGTGGTGCACGGGGTGGTCGGCACGCCCGGGGTCTACGACGAGAAGCAGCGCCGCGTGCGGTACGCGATGCACCTGCCGGGCTGGGGGCGCGCGGGGCTCGTCGACCGGATGCGCGAGGAGCTGGGCGTGCCGCTGGAGGTGCACAACGACGCCAATCTGGCCGCGCTCGGCGAGTACACGTACGGCGTCGGCGCGGGCAGCCGGCTGTTCGCGTACATCCTGATCGGCACCGGGCTCGGCATGGGCGTGGTCAGCGAGGGGCGGCTGTTCACGGGGGCCCACGGTCTGGCCGGCGAGATCGGCTTCCTGCCCTGGCCGGGCCGGCAGAAGCCGGAGCGGCTGGAGGACGCGGTGTCCGGGGTGGCCGTGGTGGAGGCCGCCCGGGAGTTCGGGATGAGCGGTCAGCTCACGGCGAAGGCGGTCTTCGACGCGGCCCGGCAGGGCAATCCGGCGGCCCGGCGGGCGGTGGAGCTGGAAGGCGAGCGCATCGCGCACACCGTGGCGGCGGCCGCCGCGGTGCTCGACCCGGACCTGGTGGTGCTCGGCGGCGGTGTCGGCCACAGCGTCGACCTGCTGCTGCGCCCGGTCCAGGACCGGGTGCGCGCCCTCACCCCGCTGCGCCCGCGGATCGCGCCGAGCCGGCTGGGCGAGGACGCGGTGCTGCTCGGCGCGGTCGCCACGGCGCTGGACACGGCCCGGGATCTGGTGTTCGAGCGCAGGACCGCCGCCGGAGCCTGACCGTCCGGAAGGCGCCCGCGTGCCACGCTCCTCGGCAGCAGGCCCCGAACGGAGGCCTGCGCGACGGGCCTTCAGGCGACACCGCCCCCCGCGGTCATTGACACGCCTCGCACGGGCCCCTAGCTTGAGGCAAGTTAGTAAAGTTTCCTAACTTTACATCGCCGGGAGCCCTGCCATGTCTCCTCGCCCCGCCCCCGCCCGCCGGTACGCCGTCACGGCGCTGGCCCTCGGCCTGCTCGGCTCACTGGCCGGCGGCGCGTGGGCCGGTGCCCGGCCACCGTCACCGCCGCTCGGGCCGGCGACGGCTCGCACCACGCGCGTCGCCTCCGCGGCCGGCACCGAGACCCCGCTCGCCGGGTACGCCGTCCAGTCCTCGGCGAAGGTGACCGACTCCCCGGAAGCCGTCTCCTCCCCCGGCTATCCGGCGAAGGGCTGGTATCCGGCCGGCCCCCGCTCCACCGTCCTGGCCGCGCTGCTCGCCGACGGCGTGTACGCCGACCCCTTCTTCTCCACCAACCAGCAGAAGATCCCGCGGGCCGACTTCCAGGTCCCCTGGTGGTACCGGTCCGACTTCTCCGTCGAGGACACCGTGCGGCGGACCTACCTCGACCTCAGCGGGGTGATCTCGGCGGCCGACGTCTATGTCAACGGCCACCGGGCGGCGACGGCCGCGGACGTCACCGGCGCCTACACCCGCCATGAGCTGGACGTCACCTCGCTGGTCAGGCCCGGCACCAACACGGTCGCCCTCCGCGTCCGGCCCAACGATCCGAACGCGGACCTCACCATGGGCTGGATCGACTGGCTCCAGCCGCCGCCCGACCGGAACATGGGCATCGTCCGGGACGTGCTGGTGCGCCGGGGCGGCCCGGTGGCGCTGCGCGACGCCCACGTGATCACCAAGCTGGCCGTGCCGTCGCTCGCGTCCGCCGACCTGACGGTGAAGGCGCAGGCCCGCAACGACACCGGCACCCCGGTCACCGCCGAGGTCACCGGCCGCATCGGCGCCACGGCCTTCACCCGGCGGGTCCCGCTGGCCGCCCATGAGACGAAGACCGTCGCCTTCTCCCCCGCCGACACCCCGGGCCTGCACCTCACCTCACCGAAGGTGTGGTGGCCGGCCGGGATGGGCGGCCAGCCGCTCTACACCCTGGACCTCACCGCATCCGTCGCCGGTACGACGTCGGACACCGCGCACGCGAGCTTCGGCATCCGTGACGTCCGGGCGCCGCTGGACGCGGACGGCGCGCGCCAGTACCGGATCAACGGCCGCAAGCTGCTGATCAAGGGCGGCGGCTGGTCACCGGACGAGTTCCTGCGCTGGGACCGCGGCTATGCCGAGGACCGGCTGAAGTACGCCGTCGACCTGGGGCTGAACACGATCCGCCTGGAAGGTCACCTGGAGCCGGACGAGTTCTTCGACCTCGCCGACCGCTACGGCATCCTCACGCTTCCGGGCTGGGAGTGCTGCGACAAGTGGGAGGGCCAGGTCAACGGCAGCGAGACCGGCGACAAGTGGACCGAGGCCGACTATCCGGTGGCGCAGGCGTCCATGGCCGCCGAGGCCGCCCGGCTGCGCGACCACCCGAGCGTGATCTCCTTCCTCATCGGCAGCGACTTCGCCCCCGACGCGAGGATCGAGAAGACCTACCTGGACGCCCTGAAGGCCGCCGACTGGCCCGACCCGGTGGTCTCCGCCGCCTCGGACAACTCCTCGCCCCGGCTCGGCGGTTCGGGCATGAAGATGACCGGGCCCTACGACTGGGTGCCGCCCGGCTACTGGTACGCCAAGCGCGAGGGCGGGGCCACCGGCTTCAACTCCGAGACCAGCGCGGGCCCGAGCATCCCCACTCTCGACACGCTGCACCGCATGATGACCCCGGCGGAACTGGACACCCTCTGGAGGAACCCGGACGACCGGCAGTACCACCGCTCGCCGTCCCCGGTCTTCGGCACGCTGAAGATCTACGACGCCGCCCTCACCGGCCGCTACGGCGCCCCGAAGAGCCTCGCCGACTACGTCCGCAAGGCCCAGCTGGCCCAGTACGAGAACGTCCGCGCCCAGTTCGAGGCGTACGGCCGCAACGCCACGGACACGTCGAAGCCGTCGACCGGGGTGATCCACTGGATGTTCAACAGCGGCTGGACCTCCCTGCACTGGCAGCTGACGGACCGTTATCTCGATCAGGGCGGCGCCTACTTCGGCGCGAAGAAGGCGAACGAGCCGCTGCACATCCAGTACTCGTACGACAACCGCTCGGTCGTCGTCGTCAACCACCATCACACCTCCGCCACCGGACTCACCGCCCGGGCCACGCTGTTCGACCCCGACGGCACCCAGCGGTACGACAGGACCGTGACCGGTCTGACGGTGCCCGGCGACGGCGCGCACGGCACCGCTCTCACCCTGCCGTCGTCGGTGAGCGGCCTGTCCTCGACGTATCTGCTTCGCCTGGTGCTGACGGGCGAGGACGGCAGGGAGGTGAGCCGGAACGTGTACTGGCTCTCCACCCGGCCCGACACGCTCGACTGGAGCGGCACCACCTGGTACTACACGCCGACGACCGGCTACGCCGATCTGACGGGGCTCGCCTCGATGGCGCAGGCGCCGGTGTCGGCGACCGCGGCGACCCGGTCGTCGGACGGCACGTCGACCACGACGGTCACCCTGCGGAACACCGGGAGCGGGAAGACCCCGGCGCTGCTGACGGACGTCCACCTCGTGGACGCGCGGGGCGAGCCGGTGCTGCCGGTGCGCTGGTCGGACAACGAGGTGAGCCTGTGGCCGGGCGAGTCGGTGACCCTGACCGCCACCTTCCGGACGGCCGATCTGCACGGCTCGGCACCGGGTGTGCGGGTCGCCGGCTGGAACACCCCGGAGCGGACGGTGCCGGCGGCCTGAGGAAGCGGGGGCGGGCCTGTGCGGCCCGCCCCCGGCCGGTTCAGCCGACGTTGAGCGCGGTGTCGTCCACGACGAACGACGTCTGGTACTGGGAGCCCTCGGTGCCGGTGAACTTCAGGGTGACGGTCTGCCCGGCGTAGCCGCTCAGGCTGAAGCTGCGCTGGGTGTAGCCGGAGGCGGCGTTGAGGTTCGAGTACGTCGCCAGGGTGCCGAGGACCGTGCCGGAGCTGCTGAGCACCTGGACCTTGAGGGTGTCATAGGCGGTGCTGGTCGAGGTCTCGGCCGTGTCGATGTGCAGCCAGAAGCTGAGCGTCGCCGACGAGCAGCCGGACGGGATGGTCACCGCCTGCGACAGGGTGTCCGTGGTGGCGGTGCCGTAGCCGTCGAGCCAGGCGTAGTACGAGCCCGAACGGGCCTTCTCGCCGGTCGCGTTGGTGATGACTCCGCTGCTGGCGGCCCAGGTGCTGCTGCCCGACTCGAAGCCCGGGTTGCCGAGCAGCTGGCCGGCGGTGCAGGTGCCGGTGCCACCACCACCGCCGCCGCTGGTGCCGCCCGCGCCGGAGAGCCACGCGGTGGCGTTCAGGGCGAGGGCGGCGTTGGTCGCGCCGGAGTCGTTCCAGCCGTCGTACAGGGTGTTGCCGGACTGGCCGGTGCCGTCGTCGATCGGGGAGCTGTCGCCCCAGAAGGCGACCCGTCCGCTGCCGAAGGTGCTGGTGAGGAAGAAGGCGCCGGTGTTGCCGGAGTAACCGGAGCGGTAGACCAGGCCCTTGACGTTCGCGTTGTCCGACGGCTTGAGGGTGGCGGTCGTGCCGTCGGCGATCAGGCTCTTGGTGACCGTGCCGAAGGAGCCGTGCAGTACCGGGTCGGTGCTGTCGTTGACCGCGGCCGGGTAGCCGGAGGAGATGTCGAGGGAGTCGATGGAGAAGCCGAACGGGTCGGTGGAGTCGACGCTGTTGTTCGTCATCAGGTCGTTGAGGATCTTGACCGCGTCGGAGCCGTCGTTGTTGCGGTCGGCTCCGGTGTGGTCGGAGATCATGAACAGACCGCCGCCGTTCTTCACGAAGTTCATGATCGCCGTCTTCTCGGCGCTCGTGAACAGCGTGTTCGGCTCGGGCAGGACCAGTGTGTCGAAGTTCGACAGGTCGGTCGAGGAGGAGCCGCCGTAGCTGAGGGCGGCGCCCGACGGCAGCGTCTTCAGGCTGTAGCCGCCGGTCTTCTGCAGCGCCACGCCCCAGGAGGACAGGGCGCCGGTCCAGTCGGTCTCGGCGGACGGGGAAGAGTTCTGGCCCAGGGGGTCGGGCTGACTGGTGGAGATGATCCAGTCGGCGTTCCCGGCCGTCTCGGCGTGGGCGTTGTCGAACAGGATGCGGTGCGTCGTCGCCGCGTGCGCGGCGGTGCCGCTGCCGACCTGGACGGCGGCTCCGGTCAGGAGCAGCCCGAAACCGGCCAGGGCGGTGGTGAGTCTGCGGCGGGATCTGAGGGATCCGAGCATCCGGCGAACCTCCGTGAGGGGGTGGGGAGAGGCGGTGCGGGCGCCAACTCTGCGCGCGTAGAGCCCGCTTGAGGGTTCTACACGCGTCGATTGATTGAAAGGTACATGGCATGAAGGGCCGGTGAACAGAAAGTCCCGGCAATAACCGGAGCCGACTGCCTCCGCTTACAGCGGGAAGACGATGAACGGGAGGCAACACCACAAGGGGTGGACATGCATATCTCGGGCATCATCAGCGCCATCATCATCGGGCTCATCATCGGCATCCTCGGCCGCCTGGTCGTTCCCGGCCGGCAGCACATCGGCATCCTGTGGACCATCGTCGTCGGCATCGTGGCCGCGCTGCTCGGCTCGGCCATCGCCGCCGGGTTCGGGGTCGCGGACACCAAGGGGCCCGACTGGATCGAGTGGTTCATCCAGATCGCGCTGGCCGCGGTCGGGATCGCGGCACTGGACCGCTCCCGCGTACACCGCTGACGCCCGGTCAGCCGCCGTACAGGTACGGCGTCGTGGTGCTCAGCGCGTGGAAGCCGAGGCGCTCCAGGATGGGGCGGCTCATCGGTGAGGCGTCGACCTGGAGGTAGCGGTAGCCGAGGGCGGCGGCGACGCGGGCGCGGTGGGCCACCAGGGCGCGGTAGACGCCTCGGCCCCGCCAGTGCTCGACGGTGCCGCCGCCCCACAGCCCGGCGAACCGGGTGCCGGGCGTCAGTTCCATGCGGGCGGCGCTGACGGGTTCGTCCCCGGCGAGCGCGACCACGGCGACGACGGTACCGGGGTCGTCGGCCAAGCGGGCGAGCAGTTGGTGCCGCAGCCGGGTGCCGTCGGTGCCGAAGGCCTTCTCGTGGACGTCCACGACGAGGTCGACGCCGGCCGGGTCCGCGACCTGCACGATCCGGATACCGGCGGGCGGTTCGGCGTCCAGGGCGAGCCGGCCGGTCTCGCCGATCATCAGGGTCTCCTCGGGCTCGGCACGGAATCCGGCGGCGCGGAGCCGGGCGCCGAGGTCGTGCGGCCGGTCGTGGCCGTAGACCTTCCACTCGAAGTCGCGGCCGAGGCCGGTGAAGTACGCGATCTGGTCCCGGATCGCCCGGTCCGCGCCCACCGCGTCCAGAGCGGACCAGAGCACGCCGTTCCACCCCTGCGGGTCCGCGACGTGACGCACCACCGCACCGGCCCGCTCGATCCGGGCGCCGGGGCCGTCGGGAGCCGCGTTCTCCCGCATGTCCCGGTCGTAGAGGGCGAGCACCGCCGAATGATCCATGCACAGCACTCGACCACGCCGGAGCGGCCAGGGCAATGGAATAACCCCGCACCGCCCGACGGACACACGGCGCCGAGCCGGTCGCGGTTGCGGGGGAGGCAGTCGAGGCGACCCTGGATGCGGTCGCTGCGCCAGGGTGGCCGTACGCAGCGTCACGACCCCGGCGAGCGGGCGAGCGGAGCCCGCCGGAGCCGGGTGCGCGGCGGCCTGCACCCACGGCGCTCGTACGGGTCAGCCGAACAGAGCGGACGTACGCGGGGGCACACACCCGGCAGGCCGGCGGAGTCCGCCCGACACGGGGGCGCGGCCGCCTGCACGCGCGACCCTCGTGCGGGTCAGCCGAGCGAACAGGGCGGCCGTCCGCGGGTCAGGCACAGGGCGGAGTTCCCCGGAGCCAGGTGCCGGCCGCCTGCACGCGCGGCGCTCGTACGGGTCAGCCGAACAGAGCGGACGTACGCGGGGGCACACACCCGGCAGGCCGGCGGAGTCCGCCGGACACGGGGCGCGGCCGCCTGCACGCGCGACCCTCGTGCGGGTCAACCGAGCGAACAGGGCAGCCGCCCACCGGTCAGGCACAGGGCGGAGCCCGCCGGAGCCGGGCGCGCGGCCGCCTGTACGCGCAGCGTTCCTGCGGGTCAGCCGAGCGAGCAAGGCGGCCGTCCGCCGGTCAGGCACAGGGCGGAGTTCCCCGGAGCCAGGTGCCGGCCGCCTGCACGCGCAGCGCTCGTACGGGTCAGCCGAACAGAGCGGACGTACGCGGGGGCACACACCCGGCAGGCCGGCGGAGTCCGCCGGACACGGGGCGCGGCCGCCTGCACGCGCGAGCCTCGTGCGGGTCAACCGAGCGAACAGGGCAGCCGTCCGCGGGTCAGGCACAGGGCGGAGTCCGCCGGAGCCAGGTGCGCGGCCGCCCGCACGCGCAGCGCTCGTGCGGTCAGCCGAGCGAACAGGGCGGCCGCCCACCGGTCAGGCACAGGGCGGAGTTCCCCGGAGCCAGGTACGCGGCCGCCTGCACGCGCAACGTTCGTGCGGGTCAGCCGAGTTCGAGTGTGGTGACGCCGAACACGCGGTGCTGCGCGTGCTCGCGGACGGGGCCCGTGTACATGCGGGCCGTCTCGAAGGAGGCCTGGAATCCTGCCTCTTCGGCGAGCGCGACGCCGGCCGTGTTCGGCTCGGGCACGTCGACGCAGAGCTCGCGTCCGGCGGCCTCGGCCGTGAGGGCGGTGAAGAGGGCGCGGGCGTCGTCCGCGGTGTCGGCGAAGAGGGGGCCGATGCGCAGGGTGTCGTGGCCGGGGCGGAGCACGCCGTATCCGGTGAGTCGCGCGCCGTCGTGGCGGACGAACGCCCGGTGTCCGGGGGCGGCGAGCCATTCGGCGAGGAAGCGCGGGCGGTCGGCCGGGTAGCAGGCGCTGTCGTAGGCGGTGATCGCGGCGAGGTCGTCCGCCGCGGCCGGGCGGACGCCCGCCGGCGTCTCGCCCACCGGGGCGGTGCCGGTGAACCGGATGGTGCGATAGGCGAGTTCGAATCCGGACTGCCGGTAGTTGTCCTGCTGCGCGACGACACCGTCCAGGCCGACGGTGCGGTTGCCGGCGTGGGCGAGGGCGGTCTTCCAGGTGGTGAGGCCGTGGCCGTGGCCGCGCAGGTCGGGACGGACGAGGTAGCAGCCCAGAAAGGCGTACTGCGAGCCGTAGTTGACCACGGAGACGGCCGACACGGGCTCCCCGTCGATGCGGCCGAGGAAGAACCCGTCGGGATCCTGCGCGAAGAACGCGGGCCCGTCGGACAGCCCGGGATTCCAGCCCTCCGCCGCCGCCCACCCGGCGATCACCGGCCAGTCGTCGAGGGTGGCCTGCGTGACGACGAGGTCGTAGGGGGCCGCAGAGGTCATCGATGCGCTCCATTTCCGTCGGGACGGGACTGCCGTTCCGCATCCTTCCGGATCAACACAAGGCCGCGCCACGGGGAGATCAGCCGTTGCGCGCGGCACGCACCAGTCACCCACGTCCCACCGGGCCGGCGTCCGGTGGGACGTGGGAGGGGGTGGGGTCGTACGTCAGCCGGTGCGGCCGGGGCGGAAGCGGCGGTAGAGGGCCGTGCCCGCGAGGAGAAGGGCGGCGCTGCCCGCGACGGCCGGCACGGTGGCGTCCGCACCGGTGTGGGCGAGGGTGGACGTCGTCGGCGGCGCGACGGGGCTGGGCGCTTGCGGAAGGTGCCGGGACGGAGCCGGAGGCTTCGGGGCCGGGCTGTGTGGGTGGCGAGGGGTGCCGGGATGCTCGTCGCCGGGGCCGTTGACCGACTGGTTGCCCTGGACCGGGTTGCCCACCCCCACCACGTTGACGCTGTTGCCGCTGACGTTCACCGGCAGGTCGACGGGAAGCTGCAGGCCGTTGCCGGAGAGCACGCCGGGCGAGTCCTGCGCGCCGCCGTGGGCCGAGGCGCCGCCGGACGCGGACGATCCCCCCTTCCCGGAGGCCTTTGCGGAGCCGTGGTTCGCGCAGGCGTTGCCCGCGGCCGGGTTGAGCAGCCCCACCACGTTCACGGTGTTGCCGCACACGTTCACCGGTACGTCCACCGGCAACTGGACACCGTTGCCGGAGATCAGCCCGGGTGAGCCGGCCGCGGAGCCGTCGGCGGTGGCGCCGTCGGCCGCGAAGGCGGCGGACACGGGAAGTGCCACGACCATCGCACCGGACGCGGCGGCGACGGCGATCACACCGTTACGGGTAGCCCGTCTCATAGTTCCCTGCCTTCCAGACTTGTCGCGGGCACTCACCCGCACCCCGTAAAACGCGGGTGAACCATCCGAGTTATGGCTGATCGCTCTTTCACCCCGTCGGGCGATAGTGGTATCGAACCTGATGTAAAGGGCTCAATGATCATTAAATGGGTCGGGGGGGAAGGGCAGAATACGGCGCCGGCAGCCGGCCCGCTCGCCGGGAGGCGGGCCGTCCGGGGCCCGCTTATGGTGATCCGAGGGCGCCGTGCCCGGTCCGCGACAGGCGTCCCGGGAGGCGATCGATGCTGGCCAAGCTGTCCACACGGCCCGCCGTGCGGCGCTGCGCGGGTACCGGAGTCCTCGCTTTGGCGCTGCTCGGCGCCGGCCTGCCCGCGGCCGGCGCCGACCGGCCGCAGCCCGACCTGGCCCGTTTCTACGGGCAGAAGGTGACCTGGACCGCCTGCAAGGGCCTCGACATGCCGCACGACATGCAGTGCGGGAAGGTCACCGTCCCGCTCGACTACGCCCGCCCCCGGGCGGGGACGCTGGATGTGGCCCTCGCCCGCTACCGGGCGACCGGGAAGAAGCAGGGCTCGGTGCTGCTCAACTTCGGCGGCCCGGGCGGTGCGGGCGTCGCCGGACTCGCCACCGACGGCGAGCAGTTCATGGACCTGACCAACGGCTACGACGTGGTCACCTTCGACCCGCGCGGCGTCGGCCGCTCCTCCCCCGTCAGCTGCGGCGACGGCAGCGACGAGGCCGCGTCCGCGACGGCCGGCGACGCCGACCTCGACCATCCGAAGGCGCTGCTCGCGACGTTGCGCCAGGCCGCCGCGGAGTGCGCCCGTACCTCCGGCCCGGTGCTGCCCCACATCGGCACCGTGAACGCCGCCCGCGACCTGGACGTCATCCGCCAGGCCCTGGGCGACAAGAAGCTCAACTACCTCGGCTTCTCCTACGGTTCGCGGCTCGGCGCGGTGTACGCGGCGCAGTTCCCGCACAAGGTCGGCCGGCTCGCCCTCGACGGCGTGGACACCCTGACCGAGCCGCTGTCCGAGCAGGGGGTGGCCGGCGCCGAGGGGCAGCAGACCGCGCTGGACGATTTCCTGGACTGGTGTACGACGGATGTCGCCTGTCCGTTCGGCCAGGACCGGCGTACGGCCGGGGACGAGGTGGTCCGGCTGGTGGGCGCGCTCGACGCCGACCCCGTGCCGGCTGACTTCGGCGGCTCGTTCTCCGGACAGGACTTGGTGGGCGCCCTCGTGCAGGGCCTGTACAGCAAGCAGCTGTGGCCCTCTCTTGAGCGTGCCCTGGTCTCGCTGGTCCAGGACGGCGACACGCGCGGGATCCTGAACTTCGCCACCGGCGGTTCCGGCCTGCCCCGCAGCGGGCGCCACGGCAACGGCGGCCTGGTCGACCCGCAGGACATCCCCGCCGACAACCTCGAGGCCGCGCTGATGGCGATCGACTGCGCCGACGATCCCGACCGGCCCGGCGCGGCGCAGATCGCCAAGGACCTCAAAAACCTGCGGGCACGCTACGAGCAGGCCTCGCCGGTCTTCGGCCGCTACCGGCTGACCCAGCTGCTCATGTGCTACGGCCGTCCCAAGGGCACCGACTTCATCCGTGACCGGGTGAAGAACGTCGACTCGGCGAAGATGCTGCTGGTGGGCACGCGCGGCGACCCGGCGACGCCGTACCGGTGGACGCAGGAGACGGCCGCACGGCTCGGCCCGTCGGCGGTGGTGCTCGACAACAAGGGCGAGGGCCACACCGGCTACTCCTCCTCCACGTGCGTGCACCGCAAGATCGACGACTTCCTGCTCTACGGCTCCCTGCCGCCCAGCGGCAGCTCCTGCCCGGCGGACGGCGACGACTGGAGCGCCACGACGCACACCGCCGGCTGACGCCGCCGCGGGGCCGTCCGGGTGACGGCCGCGCACCCGGCACAACCTGCCGGGCCGCCCGGCCGTCACACCGGGCAGGCCCACTCCGGCCGCCGCATCCGACTTCTCAGACCACGACAGGGGGAACCACCATGCGCATCCGCGCCGCCCTCGCCGTACCCGCCGCCTCGGCCGCCGCCGCGGTCCTGCTGCTGACCGCGCCGCAGGGCCGGGCCGCCACCACCGATCCCGTCCGGCCCGTCCGCTGCGCCGAGACGGCGCTGACGGTCCGGGCGCGGGCCGTGCCCGGCGTTCCGGCCGTGCTGCGGGTCGGCGTCACCAACCACGGCTCCCGCGCCTGTGCCGTCGACCGCGTGCCCACGGTGACCTTCGGCACCCTCGACGGCGCCGCGCTGCCGACGCCCGAGGGCGGCGCCGGCGACTACCGGCTCGCGGCCGGACGGACCGCCTACGCCGACGTGCGGACCATCGCCGACCCTGCGGACCCCGAGGCCCGCGGGGTGGACACCGTGACCGTGGCCGCCTCGGCCGCCCACCGGGGCCGCTCCTTCACCGCGGCGCGGCTCGGCACCGGGACGCGGGTTCTGGTGTGGGAGCCGGTGACGACGTGGTGGCAGCCCACGCGGGCGGCGGCGGACCGGGCCATCGGCCTCAGCCGGTGATCACCTCGGGCCGGTAGAGCTCCAGCCACCGCGCGAGGTCCAGCGCGCGTTCCAGGCCGCGCCGGGCCGCCTGGGTGCTGACCGGCGCCTCGCGTTCGGCGGCCCGGCGGAGCCGGTCGCGGTCGACGAGGTCGAAGACCGGGTGCGAGGGCCGGGCGAGCAGGTCCTTGGCCTGGTCCTGGAGGGCGCGGGCGTACTGCGGGTCCTGGGTGGACGGGTACGGGCTCTTGACCCGCTCGTACACCGAGCGCGGCAGGACGTCCGCGGCGGCCTCCCGCAGCAGGCTCTTCTCCCGGCCGTCGAAGGACTTCAGCGCCCAGGGGGCGTTGTAGACGTACTCGACCAGCCGGTGGTCGCAGAACGGCACCCGGACCTCCAGGCCGACGGCCATGCTCATCCGGTCCTTGCGGTCGAGCAGGGCGCGCACGAACCGGGTCAGGTGCAGATGGCTCATCTGCCGCATCTTGTACTCGAAGTCGCTCTCGCCGTCGAGCCGTTCGATGCCGGCGACGGCGGTGCGGTAGCCGTCGGCGATGTAGTTCTCCAGGTCCAGGGACTTGGAGAGGTCGGGCCGCAGGACGTCGGCGTCCTCGCCGAAATGGCGCCCCATGGTGGTCAGCCACGGGAAGGTCTCCGCGCGGCGCGCCTCCTCGTCGAAGAACTGCAGATAGCCGCCGAAGACCTCGTCGGCGGACTCGCCGGACAGGGCCACCGTGGACTTCTCCCGGATGGCGCGGAAGAGCAGCAGCAGCGAGGCGTCCATGTCGCCGAAGCCGGCCGGCAGATCGCGGGCGCGGATCACCTGCTCGCGTACGGCGGGGTCGGCGAGGGACTGGGTGTCGAGCACGATGTCCTGGTGGTCGGTGCCGGCGAGTTCGGCGACGTCGTGCACGAAGGGCGTGTCGGGGGTGCCGCGCAGTTCGTCGGCGACGAAGTTGTCGGTCTGGCCGACGAAGTCGACGGCGAAGCTGCGCACCTTCTCACCCTGTTCGGCGAGTTGCCGGGCGGCGAGCGCGGTCATGGCGGAGGAGTCGAGGCCGCCGGAGAGCAGGGTGCAGCGCGGCACGTCGGCGACCAGCTGGCGGCGCACGATGTCGTCGAGGAGCGAGCGCACGGTCGCGATGGTGGTGTCGCGGTCGTCGGTGTGCGCGCGGGTCTGCAGCTGCCAGTAGACGCGGGTGGACAGGCCGGAGCGGTCGACGGTGACGACCGTGCCCGGCTCGACCTCGCGCATGCCGTCCCAGATCGCGTGTCCGGGCGTCTTGACCATGACGAACAGCTCCCGCAGCCCGTCCAGGGTCACCCGGCGGCGGGCCAGCGGGTTGGCGAGGATCGCCTTGGGCTCGGAGCCGAACAGGACGCCGTCGGGGGTGGGGTGGTAGTAGAACGGCTTGATGCCCATGCGGTCGCGGATCATCACGAGCTTGTCGTGGCGGCCGTCCCACACGGCGAACGCGTACATGCCGTTGAGCCGTTCGGCGACGGCGTCCCCCCATGCGAGGTAGCCGTGCAGGACGACCTCGGTGTCGGAGTCGGTGGTGAACCGGTGCCCGCGGCCTTCCAGTTCGCGGCGCAGCTCGGTGAAGTTGTAGGCCTCCCCCGAGTACACCAGGGCGACGGTTCCCTCAGGGGTGTCCACGGACATCGGCTGACGGCCGCCGGGAAGGTCGATGATCGCGAGCCGGCGGTGCCCGAGGGCGGCCGGGCCCTGGGTCCAGGTGCCGCGGTCGTCCGGGCCGCGGCAGGCCATGGTCTCGGTCATCGCATGCAATGTGGTGGCCTCGGCGGTCAGGTCACGGTCGAAGGACACCCATCCGGTGATGCCGCACATGCGCTGCCTCCTGCCTCCGGCTCGCGGCCGGCTCCGGCGCTCACCTGGGCTTCCTCAGGTGAACCAGGGGCCGGCCGACAAACCAGTTGTAACTAGCACCTATATCGCCAGCCTCCGTCAGTTGCCCGAGGCAGTCAACACGGACGCAACACGGACGACACCCGCACCCCCATGGTTTCGGACGGGTTTTGCTTACGCGAAATCTGACACCGCCCATGGCGCCGGGCCGGCTCCGTCACGAACCGGCCACAGGCAAAAACTTCCCCAAGCGCCGAGCGCGTCAGATCTTTTCGGTCACAAACCGGTCCAGCACGGCGGTCAGCTCGGCCGGCTTCTCCAGCGGCAGCTCATGACCCGCGTCCAGGATGCGGACCACCGCGTCCGGGTAGGCCTTCGCCATCCGCAGCATCTGCCGCACCGGCAGCTGCACGTCGTGGTAGCCGTGCACCATCAGTGTGGGCGTACGGATCTCGGCGGCCCGGTCCAGGACGTCGAAGGCGCGCATCGCCGCGTACAGCGTCATCACGACCTCGCGCGGGGTCGATGCCGAGGCGCGGATGTGCGCGCGGATCTCCTCGCGGGGGTGGCCGGGCGCGAAGGCCCGCTGGATGTTGGCGGCCACGAACAGCCGGTACGGCACCAGGGTGGAGGCGGCCATGAGCAGGCCCCGGCCACGGCTGTAGGTCATCCGGCCGATGGAGCCGACCAGCGCCATCCGCTCCACGCGCTCCGGATGGGCCAGCGCGACGGTCTGCGCGATCATCCCGCCCATCGAGTGCCCGACCAGCACGAACCGCTCGACCTGGAGGTGATCGAGGAGGGCCAGGACGTCCCGCGCCAGTTCCGCGATGGTGCGCACCCCGGCCCCGGTGCTCTCCCCGTGCCCGCGCAGGTCCAGCCGGATCACCCGGCGTCTTTCGGAGAAGTGCGCGATCTGGTGGTCCCAGCGGTGCCGGTTCGCGGTCCAGCCGTGCACGAAGACGAGGGGTGCCTCGGGTGCGTCCCGGGGGCCCTCGTCGTCGTACGTCAGGGCCGCTCCGTCGACATCGAGCTGCGGCATGTCAGGCCTCCTGGGGTGCGCCACGATCCGGTTACTGGCCGGTACGGTAGCGGTGCGCGGGGCGCCGCGTCACCGGTGTCCACGCACGCGGTCCGCAGCCGAATCCGGTCCGGATTACCCCGAATGCCGTACATGCGAATCCGACCTATCGTGCTGTCATGGAGCACGCACTGAGTCCCGCGACCCTCGCCGAGCTGCGGCGGCCGCGTCCGTATCCGGCGGTGTCCGTGCTGACCCCGACGCACCGCCGTGAGCCAGAGAGCGGCCAGGACCCCGTCCGGCTGCGCAATGTCGTCACCGAGGCCCGCAGGCGCCTGGAGTCCGATCCCGCCGTCACCCGCGAGCGGCGCAACGAGGTCGTGGCGCAGCTCGACCGGGCGCTGGCGGAGGTGGACCTGACACACGCCGAGGACGGCCTGGCGATCTTCGCCGCGCCCGGCGAACACCAGGTGTGGTCCCTGGCCCGTGCCGTCCCCGAGCGGGTGGTGCTCTCGGACACCTTCCTCACCCGCAACCTGGTCGCCGCCCAGGTCGCCGAACGTCCCTTCTGGGTGCTGTCGGTCTCCGCGGACCTCGTCACGCTCTGGAGCGGTGGCGAGGACCGGGTGCTGCGGGACCGTTCGGGCGGCTTCCCGCTGGAGCGCAGACGGCAGAACTTCGACGCCGAGCGCCAGATGCAGATCGGCGACCTGAAGAGCGCCTTCCGTGACGAGGGCACCCGGCAGTTCCTCCGCGAGGCCGACACGGCCATGAGCGCGGTCCTGCGCGAGCAGCCCCGACCGCTGTACGTCACCGGCGAACAGGCGGCGCTGGCCCTGCTGGACGAGGTCGGCAGCGTCGCCAAGTGCGCCGTGCACGTTCCGCGCGGCGGCCTCGCGCACGCGGGTCCCGAGGCGGTGTGGCAGGCGCTGCGGCCGGTGCTGGAGGCGGAGGCCCGCAAGGGCGCCACGGCCGTGGCGGAGGAGCTGACCTCGGCACGCGGTCACCGGACCTACGCGGCCGGCCTCGACGAGCTGTGGCAGAGCGCCCGGGAGGGCCGGGTGCGGCTGCTGGCCGTGGAGGAGAACTACCGGGCGACCGTCAGCGACCTCGGCGGCCATCTGGTCCCGGCCATGCCCGGCGACCTGGACGCCCGCGAGGACATCGTGGACGAGATCGTCGAGCAGTGCCTGGAGACCGGCGCCGAGGTGCGTTTCGTGCCCGACGGCGCGCTCGGCGACGCGAACGGGATCGCCGGGGTCCTGCGCTACTGAGGTCCCCTGCCCTCCTGCCCTCCGGTCCTCCCCCGGCAGCGCTCCCTGCCCGGCGTACGCTACGGCGTGATCGTCGGCGTAAGGGAGCGCACACATGGGTGACCTGCTGGGAGTGGCCGTACTGGGGGCCGGGCACATGGGGGCCGACCACATACGACGCCTCGACCAAGTGGTCAGCGGAGCAAGGGTCGCCGCGGTGGCCGACCCCGATCTCGAGCGGGCGAAGGAAGCCGTGGCCGGCCGCGACTCGGTGACCGTCCACACCGACCCGGTGGCCGCGCTCGACGCGCCCGGTGTCGAGGCCGTGCTGATCGCCTCCCCCGGCCCCGCCCACGAGGAGGCGCTGCTCGCCGCGTTCGCGCGGGGGCTGCCGGTGCTGTGCGAGAAGCCCATGGTGCCGGACTCCGCCGGAGCGCTGCGGGTGGTGGAGGCCGAGGCGCGGCTCGGCCGCAGGCTGGCGCAGATCGGCTTCATGCGCCGCTACGACGCCGAGTACCGCCGGCTCAAGGCGCTGCTGGACGGCGGCACGCTGGGCCGGCCGCTGATGCTGCACTGCACGCACCGCAACGTCTCCTCCCCCGCCGGCTTCACCAGCGCCATGCTGGTCAACAGCTCGGTCTCGCACGAGATCGACGCGGCCCGCTGGCTGCTCGGCCAGGAGCTGACGGCGGTCACGGTGCTGCGCCCCACGCCGTCCGCGGGTGCTCCCGAGGGCCTGCTCGACCCGCAGTTGGTGCTGTTCGAGACCGCCGGCGGGGCACTGGTCGACGTCGAGGTCTTCGTCAACTGCGGCTTCGGCTACCAGGTGCGCTGCGAGGCCGTGTGCGAGAGGGGCAGCGCGCGGATCGGCGAGGAGCACACCATGGTGGTCACCACGGCGGGCAGCGCCCGTGAGGAGGTCGCGCAGGACTACCTCGTCCGCTTCGCCGACGCCTACGACCGCGAGGTGCAGGCCTGGGTGGACGCCACCCGGCGCGGCGAGGTCACCGGTCCGGGCGTCTGGGACGGCTATGCCGCCTGCGTCGTCGCCGAGGCGGGGGTCCGGGCGCTGGAGAGCGGCGGCCGGGTGGCGGTCGACCTCGCCCCGCGCCCGGACCTGTACGACCCTCGCGGCGGGGCCGGCCGCTGACGCCGGCACGTCCCTACACCCCGCCGAACAGGGCGCTCAGCCCCCGTTCCACCACCCCGCCCAGGTCTTCCTGTCCGGCACCCACCGCTCCATAGGTGCGCAGCAGGAAGCGGCGCAGTGCCGACGAGGGGAACTGCAGCAGGGCCAGGCCGTGGGGCGAGTGGAACTCCAGCACCGTCCGGGTGCCGCCGTAGGGCCAGATCTGGACGTCCCCATGGCCGGCCGGGGCCCGCAGCCCCTGGTCGAGCAGGGAACGCGCGAAGACCCAGGTGACCTCCTCGCCGTCCAGGGCGGCCTCGGCGGGAAAGTCGACGAAGACGGCCAAGGGGTCGTCGGTGGTGTACCGCAGCGTGGCCGACACGGGGATCTCCTGGTCCTCGGCGGTGATGAGCCGGGCCTGGGCGAGCTGTGCGACGGTGATGGCATCCATGCCTTAATGGAGTCCGTACGGGCTCCTCGCATGCCATGAATTCCGGTCAGAGTTCGACGGGTACAAGACGCATCCCGCACAGGGGAACACAAGAGCGACGAACACACGCGTGGGCGTCGGGAAAAAGCCGGCCCGCACCAGGCAACCGGCGTAGTGGGACTAAGACTTGACCTGCCGGGCGCGTACGGCATTCGTGTGCGGGAATCGCTCCGGGAAGACTCTGGCATATGCCAAAAGCACCACCGTATCGTGTGTTGCCGAATCCCTTACGGGGCGTCGCGGGCTGTGCCAGAGTCAGTAACGGTCCCCGTCGTCCCCGGCCGTCTCGTTCCCCAACGGAGTGCGTCATGCCGTCACCGGTCTCCACGGACCGCTCAGCCGCCCAGCCACCCGGACGCGGCTCGGTCGAGGCGTTGATCACGCAGGCGCGGCGGCTCAAGGGCGACGTGGACGCCGTACGGCGGGACACCCGGAGCGACGGCACGGACCCGGAGGAACGCTGGCAGCGCGCCCTGTACGACCTCGCGCTGCACCAACTCGACGACCTGGACGCCCACTTGGCCCAGCTGAGGGACGGACCGGCCGCCGAGAGCACCGCGGCGCCCGCCGCCCGGCCGGTACCCGCCGGCGCCCCGCGCGGCTCGCTGCTCAGCCGGGTCGGCAGCGCGGAGTGGAACCTGCTGACGGACGAGGCGACCTGGTCCGGGGAGCTGTACCAGATCCTCGGCCTGGACCCCGACGCCCCCGCCCTCACCCTGGACGAGCTGCCCTCCCTGGTCCTGGAGGAGGACCGGCCGCGGCTGACCGCGATGGTGACGGACTGCCTGGTCGACGGCAAACCCATCGACGGCGAGTTCCGCATTGTACGGCCCGACGGCTCGGTGCGCGCGGTGCACATGATGGGCGAACCGGTGCTCGGCGCCGACGGCGGCGCGGCCTCGATGTGGGCCGTGCTGCGCGACGTCAGCGAACTGCGCCGCTGCCGGACGACCGTGCACGAGACCCGTGACTCGTTGCAGCGGCACCGCCGGCAGGAGCGGACCGAGCACCGGATCGCGGTCGAGCTTCAGGAAGCCGTGCTGCCGCCATGGCGCGGCTCCCTGCGGCTCCCGCACCAGGGCCCGCGCACCCTCGACCTCGGCGCCCGCCGCCTCGCCGCGGCGACGCACACACCGCTCGGCGGCGACTGGTACGACGCGCTGGAACTGTCCGACGGCGAGACCCTGCTCAGCGTCGGCGACCTCACCGGGCACGGGGTGGCCGTCGCCACCGGCATGGCGATGCTGCTCGGCGCCGTGCGCGGCATGGCGCTGGCCGGCAGCCGGCCCGGTGAACTGCTCGGCATGCTGAACCAGTTACTGGACGCCACCGTGCAGCCCGCCCTCGGCAGCGCCGTCTGCTGCCGCTACCGGCCCGACACCCGCACCCTGGTCTGGGCGCGCGCAGGACACCCCGCCCCGCTGCTGTACCGCGACGGGACGGGGCGCCTGCTCGACGCACCGGACGGTGTCCTGCTCGGCGCCACCTCGGGCGCCGTCTACGGGCAGGCCGAAGAAACCCTCCGGCCGGGCGACGTCCTGCTGCTGCACACCGACGGCCTGGTGCCGGGGCACAGCCCGGACGCGGCCGTGGACCGCCTGCTCGGCCTGGCCCCGCGGTTCGGCGCGGCGCGTACCGCGCAGGACTGCGTGCGGACGGTGGTCGAGGAGTTCGGCGGAGCCGCACGCGAGGACGACGCCTGTGTGCTCGTCGCCAAGGTCACCGCGTGAACCGTATGAACCGCATGAAGTGAGGGCGGAGAGACCGCTGTTGCGATCCCGCGCCCAGGCCCGGTGCCCGTGCGCTCACGCCTGTGCGCTGTCGCCGCCCTTCGCCCTCGGCTTGGGCAGGGCGAGCCGGATCTCCTCCCGCAGTTCGTGGATCTTCGGATAGCCGGCGTACTCCGCGGTCAGCCGGTACATCTGACGGAGCCGGTCCCAGGTGCGCCGGGAGGAGTTCGAGCCCATCGACATCAGGGCCAGCCGTGCGTAGCGGTCGGCCTGTTCGGGGTCGTCGGCGATGAAGCAGGCCGAGGCCATGGACAGATGGTCGAAGATCTTCGACCGCTCCCGCCCGTCGATCCGCAGCGAGAGCGCCTTCTCCGCGTAGTACTGGGCGTGCGTGGCCGCGCTCGGATCGAACTCCGCCAGCGTGCGGTAGGCGAGCGCCTGCATGCCGTACAGATCCTCGTCCTTGAAGGTCTGCATCCAGTCCGGCGGTTCCTCGTCGCCCCGGTCGGCGACGAACAGGTCCTCCGCCTGCCCGAGCGTGCGGCGCATCGCCTGGCCCTTGCCCATCGACGCCTGCGCCCAGGCCTCGATGGTGTGGAACATCGCCTTCGTGCGCGGCTGCAGCCGGTCGCCGGAGCCGGACTGGGCGAGCTTCATCAGGTTCAGCGCGTCGTCGGGCCGGCCCAGGTGCACCATCTGCCGGGCCGCCCGCGACAGGGCCTCACCGGCGCGCGGCCGGTCACCGCCCTCACGCGCGGCATGGGCGGCGATGACGAAGTACTTCTGCGCCGTGGGCTCCAGGCCGACGTCGTGCGACATCCAGCCGGCGAGGACGGCGAGGTTGGCGGCGACGCCCCACAGGCGCCGCTGGAGATGGGGTGGATGGTGGTAGGCGAGCATGCCGCCCACCTCGTTGAGCTGGCCCACGACCGCCTTGCGCTGCAGCCCGCCGCCACGGGCCGCGTCCCAGGCGCGGAACACCTTGACCGAGTTCTCCAGTTCCTCGATCTCCTGCGACCCGATGGGGGCGGCCTCGTAGCGGTCGTACCCAGCGGGGTCGGCGTGCAGGGGATCGTCCTGGACAGGGGCGTCGGCCCTCAGGGCCGGGTCGGTGTGCAACCAGTCGTACATGGCACTGCTGAGCGTGGATCCCGCGGCGAGCGCGGCACCCGCGCCCACCAAGCCGCGTCGGTTGAGCATGAGGTCCATTCCCGTGAATTCGGTGAGGACCGCGGCGGTCCGTTCGGGCGCCCACGGCACGCCGTCGGGATGTTCCTCGATCCCGTCGCCCTGCCGTTTCCCCGCACGCCCGTGCCGTACCAGACCGAGGTCCTCGATGGTCACGACACGGCCGAGACGCTCGGTGAACAGGGCTGCCAGCACCCGCGGTACCGGATCGCGCGGGATCTCTCCCATGTCGATCCAGCGGCGGACCCGGGAGGTGTCGGTCGACAGCTGGGGGTGGCCCATGGCCGCCGCCTGCTTGTTGACCAGCCTCGCGAGTTCACCCTTGGACCAGCCGGCCAGGCCGAACAGGTCCGCCAGACGGGTGTTGGGTTGTCCGCTCACGTAAGCCCCCAGGTTCTCGGCTGAGTTGACACTAGCCCGGTGAAGGTTGCCGGGCGACTATTCGCCAGGGTTCGCCAGGGTCCGCCAGATGGTGTGCCACTGGGCATCGGGTGTCGAGTAGGAACGCGCCATCCCGACCCGGTCGCCGCTCGCACCTCACGGAGCCCGCGGGTGCATTCCCCAGGGTGCACCCGGGCGACCGGGCCGGGCAGGCGGATGCTCGCAGTGCATGCGAACGGAGTACGGGCTCACGCGAGCCCCGGCCTCTGGCATGTGCGCCGAGCAAGCACCACAGGCAGGCACCGCAGGCACACGAAGGGATCTGTATCTCCCATGTACGCAGCATCGTCCTCCGTGTCCGCCCCGCCCCGGCCGCTTCGCACCCGCCCGGCGGGCGGCGGACCGTACCTGGACCCGGCGGCGCGCCCGGGCGGCCCCGTGCCGGCCGCGGGCCGGCTCCGGCGGGTCCCGGGCCAGCCCGGCCCCCAGCCGCTCAGCGGGAGACTGGACCTGTCCGGTCCCCAGGGCGCGCAGCTGCGCACCGCGATCGCCGCGGTGCACCGGATCTGTCCGGAGTTCACTCCGGCGCAGGTGCTGCGGCGCAGCGGACGGTCCGTCCTCCTGGTCGGGACGGCGGGGCGCGGCACGGCCGTGGCCAAGTGTCTGCTGGACCACTCGCCCGCCTGGGCCGAGCGGATCCGTCATGAAATAGCGGCATACCGCTCGTTCGTCCGGCACCGGCCCCCGGTCCGCGTGCCCCGGCTGATCGCGGCGGATCCGGACAACGGCACCCTGGTCATCGAGCGGGCCCCGGGCCGGGTGGCGGCGCTGCAGCGCCATCCCCTGGAGGCGCCGCCCCGCGCGGACATCCGGGCCGCGCTCGGCGCGATCTGCCGGGTGAACGCCTGGCGGCCCCCGGCGGGCACCTTCGACATGCCGCTCGATTACGGCGCCCGGATCTCCCGGTTCCATGAACTGGGCCTGCTCACCGACCGGGACCTGGGCGACCTGCAGAAGCTGCTGCACGGCATCGCCCACGAGGTGGGCCGGCACGGCATGCTCCAGTTCTGCCACGGCGACGCCCTGCTGTCGAACGTCCTGCTGTCACCGGCCGGTCCCGTGCTGGTGGACTGGGAGCACGCGGGCTGGTATCTGCCGGGGTACGACCTGGCGACGCTGTGGCTGGTCCTCGGGGACGCGCCGGTGGCCCGGCGGCAGATCAGCCAGATCGCCCAGTCGGCGGGCCCCGCCTCGCGGGACGCCTTCCTGGTCAACCTGATGCTGCTGCTGACCCGGGAGATCCGGACCTACGAGACGGCGGTGCAGCGTTCGATGCACGAGGTGACCCCGGCGGCACCGGGCACGGCCCACCCGGGTGCTGCGCCGTCCGGCGAGGAACAGCGGCTGCTGCTCAGGCGGCTGCACGACGACTGCCAGATGGCCCGCAGGGCCGTCCGAGCGGCGGTCGGCACTCGCTGACGGGGACGACGGTTCCGCGGTGCGCCCGAGTGGCGGCGCACCGCGGACCTTCGTGCGTCCGGGGCCGGTCATGGCCACTGGTGTATGCCAGTGACGCCGCGCAGGCCCGCGCACCGCCGTCGCGAAACTCGCCGAAAACCCTCCGTGACGTGGGAAATCGCCTGACCCCAGGCATCATTGACGGATCGTCGGCAAGCGGGTACCACTGACCCAGCTCGGCGCCAGACGCCCCGCCACGCCCACCGGTCACAGGAGGCCGCATTGCGAGGTTCCGCCACCGATTCCCCGTCCACGCCCGGCGACAGACATCTGCGGCGCGCCGCCGTCCCGCTGGCCTCGGCGGCCCTGCTGCTGCCGCTGCTCGGCGCGGCCCCCGCCCAGAGCGCCGGCGACTCCTCCGCCGGCCGGCTGCAGCACGCGTTCGCCACGGCGTCCGCCGAGTACCACGTACCGCAGAGCGTCCTGCTCGCCGTCTCCTACCTGCAGTCCCGCTGGGACTGGCACGCCGGCGCGCCGAGCGTCACCGGCGGCTACGGCCCGATGCACCTCACGGACGCCCGCACCGCGATCGCCACCACGGAGCACTACGCCGAGGGCGCCGAGGACGCCCGCGGCGACAGCGAACGCGCCGCGCTGCACCCCGACATCAAGGTGCCGGCCGAGTCCGCGCTCCCGGGCCGCCTGAAGACGCTGCCCAAGGCGGCGGAGCTGACCGGTCTGACGGACCGGCAGCTGCGCACCGACCCGGAGGCGAACGTGGCGGGCGGCGCCGCCCTGCTCGCCGCCGCGCAGAAGCAGCTGGGTGAGCCGCTGAGCTCCGACCCGGCCGCCTGGTACGGCGCGGTGGCCCGCTTCTCCGGCGCCGACGACAAGGCGACCGCCGCGGCGTACGCCGACGACGTGTACGACGTCCTGCGCACCGGCGAGGAGCGCGTCACGGACGACGGCCAACAGGTCGCGCTGGCCGCCGAGCCGGGGCTGGCCGCCGACACCGCCCAGCTGCAGAAGGCCGGGCTGGGCTCGCTGCCCACGGACGGTGTGGAGTGCCCGAGGTCGGTGTCCTGCGAGGCGGTCTGGGCGCCGTACGCGGAGTTCGGGGACGGCGACTACGGCAACCACGACCTCGGCGACCGGCCGGTGTCGCAGGCGATCAAGTACATCGTCATCCATGACACGGAGGGCGCCTGGGACGGGGTGATGAACCTGATCCAGGACCCGACCTATGTGTCGTGGAACTACACGATCCGCTCCACGGACGGTCTGATCGCCCAGCACGTCAAGGCGAAGGACGTGGCCTGGCACGCGGGCAACTGGGATGTCAACGCCCGCTCCGTGGGCATCGAGCACGAAGGTTTCCTCGCCAACCCGGACGCCTGGTACACGGAGGCGATGTATCGTTCCTCCGCCCGGCTGGTGCGGTACCTGGCCGCCGAGTACGACATCCCGCTGGACCGGCAGCACATCCTCGGCCACGACAACGTGCCCGGTCCGACGGCGTCCACGATCCCCGGCATGCACACGGACCCGGGTCCGTACTGGGACTGGCGGCACTACTTCCAGCTGCTGGGCCACCCCTTCCGGCGCACCGCGGGCCCGCAGGGCGGGCTGGTGACGATCCTGCCGGACTACGCCGCGAACCAGCCCGCGTACACGGGCTGCACCACGGCGGGCGAGCCGTGCGCGGCGCACGGCTCCAGCGAGGTGCGGCTGTACTCGGACCACGACGTGAACGCCCCGCTGATCAAGGACGTCGGGCTGAAGAAGGACCCGACCGAGGACGTGAACGACCTGTCCTCCCGGGTCTCCACCGGCCAGCAGTACGCGGTCGCCGACCGCTGGGGCGACTGGACGGCGATCTGGTACCTGGGCCAGAAGGCCTGGTTCCAGGACCCGCGCTCGGCTCCGGCGGCGGTGCCGGCCAAGGGCGTGGTGATCACGCCGAAGGACGGCCTGGCGAGCATCCCGGTGTACGGCAGGGCCTATCCGGAGAAGGAGGCGTACCCGGCGGGCGTGCCCGCGCAGTCGGTCGTCCCGCTGCCGTACACGATCCCGGCCGGGCAGAAGTACGTGGTCGGTGACGAGGTGCCGGGCGAGTACTACTACGCGGTCACCTTCACCACCGACTCGCACCGGGTCGTGGTGGGCAAGGACCTGTACTACGAGATCCAGTACGGCCACCGGGTCGGCTTCGTCCGCGCGGCGGACGTGACCCTGGAGGGCTCGGCCGGCTGACCGCGGCCGGGCGGCCTCAGCCCTGCTGGAAAAGCTCCGCCGGGAGCGGCTTCAGCAGGGCGTACAGGTCGTCGGTGATGGGGCGGTCCCAGGCGGCGATGGTGACGAGGACGCCGTCACTGCGGTCGAACTGGACGCAGGAGATCCGGGACTCGGACAGCTTCAGCCGCCGCACGATGAGGAGGTTGTCGCCCTGAAGGACCGGGGTGTCCTCGACACCCACAACGGTGACCTCCTCGTCGTTCTCCAGCGCGAGCAGCAGCTGGCCCACCTCGAAGGGGATCTCACCCTCGGCGACCTCGCGGGCCGGGGAGCCCTCGGGGAGGTTGCCGATGATCATGGCGGGTCCGCGGCCGCCGAAGAGGTCGTAGCGCAGGAAGACACCCTGGCAGGTGCCGTCGGGGGCGGGCAGCAGGCCCGCGCCGAGGTTGCCCGGCCAGTCGCCCGGGTCCATGGCCAGCACGTCGAAGTCTGGTCCGGCAGGGGTGGCGCTGCGGCGGCGGAGGAACGACATGCGGCCATGGTACGTGGGCTGTGCGGGAAGTGCGGAGCGGCTCCGCCGGAAGGGCCGGGCCCGGACTGCCGGTCGCCTGCGGGCGCCTCGTGACTCGGGCGCCTGCCGCTCGGCTCCTCCCCGCGGCTCGTCGGGCGCTGCCGCTCAGCCCAGAGGACAGCTGCTCAGCAAAGTGGCCGGCGTCGCGTCGGGCGGGCGCGGGACCGTGTGGTCGGCCGGCGGGCGTGCGTCCCCGGTGATCCAGTGCTCCAGGGCCTCGAAGGCCGCGTGGTGGCAGGGCACCATCGGGCGGAGCCTGCCGGGGAAGGCGTCGACGAGGGAGTCGGTGTGCGTGCCGTCCTGGATGCGGTAGTAGCGCAGCAGGGAGCCGCGGCCCGCCGCGTGGACCATGCGGGCGTAGACGTCGGAGTCCTGGCTGATCGGCAGCAGCACGTCGAGGGTGCCCTGGAGGGTGATCAGCGGTTTGCCGATGCGTCCGGTGAGGGCGATCCGCTCGACGGCGCGGTGGACGGCGGCGGGCCGGGACGCGTAGTCGTAGTCGGCGTCGCAGGCGGCTGAGCCGGGGGTGCAGAACGGGGTGCCGGCCTCGGTGGCGCCGTCGTAGCCGGGGTCGAGTTCCTCCCGGTAGATGCGCTGGGTGAGGTCCCAGTAGACCTGGTAGTGGTACGGCCACAGGAACTCCGAGCCGGCCGGGAAGCCGGCCCGGTGCAGGGAGGCCTGGGCCTCGGCGGCTCCGGGACCGCCCGCGGCGTACGTGGGGTAGTTGCGCAGCGCCTGAGGCAGGAAGGTGAGCAGGTTGGGGCCTTCCGCGCGCCAGAGGGTGCCCTCCCAGTCGACTCCGCCGTCGTACAGCTCGGGGTGGTTCTCCAGCTGCCAGCGCACCAGGTAGCCGCCGTTGGACAGGCCGGTGGCGATGGTGCGGGCGGGCGGCCGGCGGTAGCGCTGGGCGACCACGGCACGGGCGGCCCGGGTGAGCTGGGTGAGGCGGGTGTTCCATTCGGCGATGGCGTCGCCGGGCCGCGTGCCGTCGCGGTAGAAGGCGGTGCCGGTGTTGCCCTTGTCGGTGGCGGCGTAGGCGTAGCCGCGGGCGAGCACCCAGTCGGAGACGGCCTTGTCGTTGGCGTACTGCTCGCGGTTGCCGGGCGTGCCGGCGACGACCAGGCCGCCGTTCCAGTGGTCGGGCAGGCGGATGACGAACTGGGAGTCGTGGTTCCAGCCGTGGTTCGTGTTGGTGGTGGAGGTGTCCGGGAAGTAGCCGTCGATCTGGATGCCGGGGACGCCGCTGGGCGTGGGCAGGTCCTTGGGGGTGAGTCCGGCGTAGTCGGCGGGGTCGGTGTGGCCGGTGGCGACGGTGCCGGCGGTGGTCAGCTCGTCCAGGCAGTCGGCCTGTTGGCGGGCGGCACCGGGCACCCGGAGCTGGGCGCGGCCGGCGCAGTGGCCGTCGGGTGCGCCGGTGGACGCCGCCGTGGCCGGGGTGGTCAGCAGCAGGCAGGCCGCGGTGAGCGACAGTGCGTTCAGGGCGGTTCGGCGGGTGGGCCGTCTGTGCGGTGCGGTCGGCATACGGGTTCCTCCGGCTGTGGGTGGACGCGCTGGAGGCTAGGGGCGGAGTGGGTGCGCCGGACATGTGTGGGGCCGCCATGAAGACGGCCCCGGCAGCGTTGTCGGCCGCCATGACTGCACTACTGACCATCCGTCAGGGGCAGCCGTTGTCCGCGATGGTGAAGTAACCCGCTGGCTGCTCCTTGAGTGTGTGGGTGACGAACGTGTTGTACAGGCCCATGTTCTGCTGGGATCCCTTGGCGTAGGTGTAGCCGCCGCTGGTGGTGGCCCTGCCGGCCTGCACCTGGGCGTAGTTGCTCGCCGTCCAGCAGGAGGCGGTGCCGCCACCGCCGGTGCCTCCGCCGCCGCTGCCGCCGCCCGGGTCGGCGGTCTCCAGGCCGAAGAACCGGGCGATCCAGTAGCTGGAGCAGATCGACGCCGGGAAGTAGGGCGCTCCGGTGCTGCCGCACTGCTCGGTGCCGGTGCCCGGGTCCACGGGGGTGCCGTGGCCGATGCCGGGGACCTTGTCGACCTCGACGGCGACGGTGCCGTCGGCGGCGAGGTACTGGTCCTGCTGTGTGGCGTCGGGGCCGATGGACGTGGTGCGGCTCGGGGTCTGGGTCAGGCCGTGCAGGGCGGTCCACTGGTCGCGCAGTTCCATGGCGTTGCGCGGGACGACGGTGGTGTCCTGGTCGCCGTACCAGATGGCCGTACGCGGCCATGGCCCGGTGTACGACGGATAGGCGGCCCGCACCCGCTGCGCCCACGCGTCCGGGCTCAGGTCGACGCCGGGATTCATGCACGTGTAGGGGCTGTTGTCCTGGGTGCAGTCGTAGGGCAGGCCCGCGACGACCGCGCCGGCGGAGAAGACGTCGGGGTAGGTGGCGAGCATGACGGCGGTCATGGCGCCGCCCGCGGACAGACCGGTGACGTAGACGCGCTGGGGGTCGGCGCCGTAGGCGGTCACGGCCTGGCTCACCATCTGCCGGATGGACAGGGCCTCGCCCTGGTCGCGCCGGTTGTCGCTGGTCTGGAACCAGTTGAAGCACTGGCTCGGGTTGTTGGCGGTGGTGGTCTCCGCGAACACCAGCAGGAAGCCGTCACGGTCGGCGAGCCGGGGCAGGCCGGAGTTGTCGGCGTAGACCTGCGCGTTCTGGGTGCAGCCGTGCAGGGCGACGACCACCGGTGGATGCGCGGGCAGGGACGCGGGCCGGTAGACGTACATCGTGAGGGCGCCGGGGTTGGATCCGAAGTCGCTCACCGTGGTGAGCGTCACGGACGCCTGGGCGGTGGGCAGGGGTCCGGCCAGCGCGGTGCCGACGACCACGGCGACGACGGCGAGCAGGCGCAGCAGGGTGCGGTGGAGGCGGGCGCGGAGCTGTGCTCGGGGCGCGGCGCCGAACGGGGGCTGGGGCATGGGCGGCTCCTTCGCAGGACACGTGTCCCGGCCGCTCGTGCGCGGGGCGGCGCGGGGAGCGCCGGGTGTGGCGGAACCGTACGTACGCCCGGCCGGCGTCACCATGGCGCGGGGCACCACAGTCGTGCCCGCGCCGGTCGGCACCGGACGGATTGCGGGGCGCCGCGCGCTCTGCTAGGGCCTGTCCGGCCATGCGCATCGTCGCCCGAAGCCCGGCTGACCGGAGTGGTCAGAGGCCCTGGGCCGGGGGCCGCCGCCAGTGTGCCCAGCCCCTCATCCCTCCGCCGGCAGCGGGGGCACGACCGCGATGGGGCTGGCCGCGTGCAGCAGGACGGCCTGGGTGACCGAGCCCATCATGCGGGCCGGTGCGAGCAGTCGGCGCCGGTGCCGGCCGACGACGACCAGATCGGCGTCCTTGGAGGCGGCGACGAGCCGGCCGGCCGCGTCGCCGGGCAGCGCCTCGGCGTCGGCGCGGACGTCGGGGTGCCGCTCGCGGTGCGGGGCGAGGAAGCCCTCGGTGAGGACGCGGGTCTCGGCCTCGACGGCCGTCTGGTCGATCACCGGCGGCACGAGCTGGCCGGGCGCGGACCAGGTCTGCACCGGCCAGGGGTAGGCGGCGATCACCTGGAGACGGGCGCCGCGCAGGGCGGCCTCGGTGAAGGCGAAGGCGAGGGTGGCATCGTCGGGGCTGTCCGCGTGCAGGCCGACGACCACCCGGGGACCGGGCTCGGCAGGCCCCTCGCCGTGCACCTCGCGGCCGGGCCGGGGCACGATGACGACCGGGCACTCCGCGTCCCGGGCGGCGGCGAGGCCGTTCGAGCCCAGCAGCAGGCTGGCGAAGCCGCCGCGGCCCCGGGAGCCGAGGACCAACAGCTGGGCGTCCGTGCCGAGTTCGGGCAGCACGGCGCCCGGTACGCCCTCCAGCGCCACGTACTCCACCGCGGGCTCTACGCCGCGGTCGGCCAGCCGGGCGCGCACCTCGTCCAGGACCGGGTCGCCCTCCGCCTCGGGCGGCGCGGCGACCAGCACATCGGCCTGGCCCCAGGCGGCGTACTGCCGTACGTGCACCACGCGCAGGGGTGCGGCGCGGCGGCGGGCGGCGTCGAACGCCCACTCCAGCGCGCGCAGGCTGTCCTCCGAGCCGTCGACCGCGGCGATGACCGGCGCAGTGCTCATCGTCCCTCACCTTCCGCCACACGCTTCTCCTTGCCGGGCCAGCCTGACGCAGGCGCCGTCCCCAGCGGGTCCCTGCCGGTCGCGTGTCCGGAAATCCGCACGGAACACACCCGGTTCGGCTGCCGGTGCCGACGCGGGACGGGTTCGGGGCGGGGCGTCTGCGGTGCGGTGCGGGTGCGTGCGAGTGCGTGCGGTGCGAGTGCCTTGCGGCGCGGGTGCGTGCGGGTGCGTGCGGTGCGACTGCCGTGCGGCGCGGATGCGTGCGGTGCGACTGCCGTGCGGTGCTGGCGCGGGACGAGTGCGGGGCGGTGCGAGTGCCGTGCGGTGCGGGTGCGAGTGCCGTGCGGTGCGGGTGCGAGCGGGTGCGTGCGGTGCGACTGCCGTGCGGCGCGGTGCGAGTGCCGTGCGGGTGTGTGCGTGTGGGCGCAGATCGGGAGCAGGGCGCGGATCCGGGCACGGCGCGGATGCGAGCACTGCACGGATCCGAGCACTGCACGGATGCCGGCCGCAGCGGCAAGGCCCAGGACGGCGGGGGTGCCCCGGGTGCCCACGGGCAGGAGCACGGCGCGGATCCGGGCACGGCGCGGGCCCGGGCACGGCGCGGATGCGAGCACGGCGCAGGTCCGGGTGCGGTGCTGCCGGCATCCGCGCGGCTCGCGTCCGGTGCCGGTGCCGGGGGTCGCACCGCCGTGTCGCCGTGCCGACGTGCCGGCTCAGGTGAGGTCGAACTCCCCTTCCCGGGCTCCGGAGACGAAGGCGCCCCATTCCGCGGGCGTGAAGATCAGGGATGGGCTCTCCGGACGGCCGCTGTTGCGCATCGCGATGAAGCCCTCGACGAAGGCGATCTGGACATCGCCCAGTCCTCGGCTGCTGGACTGCCACTCGGCCTTGCTGAGATCCAGCTCCGGCTTGTCCCAGCCCGCGAGCGGGTGCTGCTGGATGGTGCTCTCGGCCACGTCCGTGCTCCTCCCGGTTCGTCGTCCGCGGGCCAGCCTAGCGACCGCTCACGATGCCCGACAGGGCACGTCGGCAGGACTTTCCGGACTCCGGCGGCTCCGCTCCCACGAGCCGCACGGAGAGGTCAACTCCCGTACGAGGCCGGTGGCTCCGGTGACGCACGAACCGGTCGCCGTGGCCGACTCCCGGGGGGCGGGAGGCGGCGGTGGCAGCCGGCCGGCGGTAGCACCCGGACCCACCCGGCCCGCACCACTCCGTAGGGCTACTCTCTGCGCACGATCGACCTCTTTCGACTACTTTGGGTGACTGTCGGTCGGACGAGTGGTGCCGGTCCCGACCTTCCGCACCGGCACCGGCCACGCACGGAAGGACTCCGGGTGTCTCACCACACGCCTAGTCACCTGCCGGGGAACACGGACGACGAGACGGACACCGGGCCGGCGGGACCGGAGGGCGGCGCCGGGCCGGTGGGGGGACCGGCTGCCGGCGTCCGGCCGCCCGGATGGCGGGCGCGCCTGGCGCGGGGTGTGGCCGTGGGGTCGGCCGTCCTCGCCGTCGCCGTGCTGCTCGCCGCGCTGCTGCTGCCGGACCAGCCCGACCGTCTGGGGCCGGCCGCGTTCGTGCGGCTGCCGGCCGAAGGCATCCTGCTCGCCGCCGTGCTGCTGGTGGTGCCGCCGCGGGCGAGGCGGGCCGGGGCGGCGGCCATCGGCGTGCTCATCGGGCTGGTGACGCTCGTCAAGTGCCTGGACATCGGCTTCTATTCGGTGCTGTACCGCCCCTTCGACCTGGTGCTGGACTGGGGTCTGCTGGGCAACGCGGCGGACTATGTGCGGGACACGTCGGGCCGCGCGGGCGAGCTGACCGCCGTCGCCGGCGCCGTGTGTCTCGCGGTCGCCGTCCTCGTCCTCACCGCGGGCGCCGCGCTCCGGCTGAGCACGCTGCTGGTCCGGCACCGGGCGCGGTCCGTCCGGGTCGTGCTGCTGCTGGGCACCGCCTGGATCACCTGCGTCGTGTTCGGCCTGCGGACGGGCGCCGGTCCCGTCGCCTCGACGCTCGACGCGGGGCTCCTCGGGCAACGCGCCACGCAGGTCCGCGTCTCCCTCGCGGACGCCCGCCTCTTCCGGCGCCAGGCCGACCACGACGCCTTCGCCCACACGCCGCCCGGCCGGTTGCTGACCGGTCTGCGCGGCAAGGACGTGCTGTTCACGTTCGTCGAGAGCTACGGCCGTTCGGCGATCGAGGATCCGGAGATGGGCCCGCGGATCCAGAAGGTCCTCGAGGCGAGCGGCGACACCCTCAAGGCGGCCGGGTTCCGGGCCCGCAGCGGCTGGCTGCGCTCACCGGTCACCGGCGGCGGCAGCTGGCTCGCCCACTCCACCTTCCTGTCCGGCCTGTGGATCAGCAACCAGCAGCGGTTCCGCACCCTCACCTCCAGCGACCGGACCACCCTCACGGGCGCCTTCCGCAGCACCGGCGCCTGGCGCACGGCCGGCGTCGTGCCGGGGGTGCTGGTGGCCTGGCCGGAGGGGCGGTTCTTCGGCCTGGACCACGTCTACGACGGCCATCACCTCGACTACCGCGGCCCGGACTTCGGCTGGTCGCAGGTGCCGGACCAGTTCACGCTTCAGACGTTCCAGCGGCGGGAGTTCGGCAAGCCCGGCCGGGGACCTCTCATGGCGGAGATCATCCTCACCTCCAGCCACTATCCCTGGGCGCCCGTGCCCCGCATGGTCGACTGGGGGAAGCTGGGTGACGGCTCGGTCTTCCAGCAGATCAGGAGCGAGGGCAAGACCCAGGACGAGGTCTGGCGGAACCCCGAGAGCGTGCGCGGCGCGTACCGCGACTCCATCGAGTACTCGCTGAACAGCCTCGTCGGATTCCTGCGCCGCTACGGCAACCGGAACACCGTGCTGGTCTTCCTGGGCGACCACCAGCCCGTGCCGACCGTCACCGGGAACAGCCCCCGCAAGGACGTGCCCGTCACCCTCGTGGCCCGCGATCCCAAGGTGCTGGACCGGATCTCCGGCTGGGGCTGGACGGAGGGCCTCAAGCCCGCCCCGAACGCGCCCATCTGGGCGATGGACCGCTTCCGCGACCGGTTCCTGAAGGCGTTCGGTCCGCAGCCGTAGCCCTCGGTCGCTCAGCGGTCGAGGAAGTCCCGCACCACGGCCAGGAACTCCTCCGGACGGGTTTCGTGCACCAGGTGCCCCGCGTCCACCGTCACCAGCGACGCGCCCGGGATCAGACCGGCGAGCTGCGCCACCTGGTCCTGCGGGACGGAACTGGTGGGACCGCCCCCGATGACCAGCGTCGGCATGGTGATCCGGCCCATGTGGTCCCACCACACAGGGTCGGGGGCGTTGCGCTGCTCGTCGGCGGCGAGCACCATCGCCCAGTCGAACGGCAGGTCCCCTTCGGGCCGTTCGGCGGGCGGCCGGGGCGGGTCGAGCGGCACCGGTGCGCAGACGTCCTCCAGCACCAGCCGCCGTACGGCGCCGGGATGACGCTGGGCCAGCAGATAGGCGACGACGCCGCCGAGCGAATGGCCCACGACGTCGGCGCTGTCCACGCCCAGCGCACCCAGCAGCGCGTGGACGTCGTCGCTCATCGCCTCGGCCCGGTAGTCCCCCGGCCAGTTGCTGAGTCCGTGGCCGCGCAGGTCGGGGGCGTGCACCCGGCGCGGGTGCGGGGGTGCCGCGAGCCGTTCGGCGATGTGCGTCCAGTCCGCGCCGTCGGCGCCCCGGCAGTGCAGCAGCACGACGGGTGGGGCCTGCGCCGGGCCCCAGGAGCGGCAGGCGAGCATGATGCCGTTCGCCTCGATGGTGTACGGCGCCCCGGTGTCCATGCCGGGCACGCTAGCGGGGCGGTCGCGTCCCGGCCGCCGACTCTGCCGAGGGCAGAGCCGCGCCCGCCGGTTGCTCGAGGAAGGCGAGGGCGCGCTCGCGGAACCACTCCGCATCGTCCAGCCAGGGGTAGTGGCCGGCGCCGGGCTGGACGGCGACCTCGGCGTTCGGGAACGCCTCGGCCGCTCGGCGGGCGAGCTCCGGGCGGGGGCCGCCGTCGAGTTCCCCGGCGTGGACGAGGACCGGCGCGGTCAGCGCGGCGAGCGCGGTCCGCGTCGTATCCGGGGTGAAGGCGCCCTCGGCGAAGTAGCGCTCCCCCGCCTCCTCGTTGGTCTGCTCGGCATCGGCGTCCGCGTGCGCCCTGGCGGTGTCGTCCCAGCGGCCGTAGAAGAACGGCAGGAAGACGTCGTCGAAGGCGGCCTCGCCCGCCAGCCAGGCCCGGAAGGCGGGGAACGCCTCCGCGAACCACGGCTCGTCCGCGCGCAGCCGGGCCGCGGCCAGCCGTTCCCCGGGGGTCGCCCGCAGTCCGAGCGCGGACGGGTTGGGCGTGATCAGCAGCAGCCGCCGGATCCGCTGCGGGTGGCGGGCCGCGTAGAGCACGGCCAGGACCGCGCCCGCCGAGTGGGCGAGCAGGTCCATCCGCTCCAGCCCCATGTGCGCACGCCACAGCTCCACATCGGCGACCATGCGGTCGCAGCGGTACGTCGCCGGGTCCGCCGGCGTCCCGGAGTCGCCGGTGCCCCGCAGGTCCAGCAGGGCCAGGCGGCGGTGAGCGGCCAGCCCGCCGAGGTCTCCGAGGTAGGCGGAGGCGCGCATGGGCCCGCCGGGCAGGACGGCGAGGGGTTCGCCGTCGCCCCGCAGGTGATAGGCGAGCCGGGTGCCGTCGGGCGTGGTGAAGGTCGGCATGGCGTGATCATGTCGGTCCGCCCCGGAACGGCGCAACGCCTTACCCGTCGTAGCTCCACGCGCCCCTTCTGCGACTTCTCCGACGCGATCTGCGCGGAAAAAAATCTTGGTCGGCCTCTTGCCTGCAGCCGGATGGCCTGCATTACTGACCCCGGACGGAATCGACCGAATGATCGGTCGTCCGGAATGGGAGTGCGGCGAGGAGACGACTCGATGGCGGATGCGACGGACCTGCTGGACGCGGGCGAACGGCTCGGGCACGAGGAGCTGCGCGAGCTTCAGCTGGAGCGGTTGCGCGCCTCGCTGCGGCACGCCTACGACAACGTGCCGTTCTACCGGGAGTCCTTCGACAAGGCCGGCGTCCGCCCCGAGGACTGCGGTTCCCTCGCCGATCTGGCCCGCTTCCCCTTCACGACCAAGGCCGACCTCAGGGAGAACTACCCGTACGGGATGTTCGCCGTGCCGCGCGAGCGGATCCGCCGGCTGCACGCCTCCAGCGGCACCACGGGGCGCCCCACGGTGGTGGGCTACACGGACAACGATCTTTCCATGTGGGCCGACATGGTGGCGCGGTCGATCCGCGCGGCCGGCGGGCGGCCCGGTGACCTCGTGCATGTGGCGTACGGCTATGGGCTGTTCACCGGCGGCCTGGGCGCCCACTACGGCGCCGAACGCCTGGGCTGTACGGTCGTCCCGGCCTCCGGCGGGATGACGGCCCGGCAGGTGCAGCTGATCCAGGATCTCCGGCCGGCCGTCATCATGGTGACCCCCTCCTACATGCTCACCCTCCTCGACGAGTTCGAGCGGCAGGGCGTGGACCCGCGCGGCACCTCGCTGCGCGTGGGCGTCTTCGGGGCCGAGCCCTGGACCGAGCAGATGCGGCGCGAGATCGAGGAGCGGTTCGCGATCGACGCCGTCGACATCTACGGCCTCTCCGAGGTGATCGGGCCGGGTGTGGCGCAGGAGTGCGTGGAGACCAAGGACGGGCTGACGATCTGGGAGGACCACTTCTACCCGGAGGTGGTCGACCCGATCACGGGCGAGGTGCTCCCGGAGGGCGAGCGGGGCGAGCTCGTCTTCACCTCCCTGACCAAGGAGGCCATGCCGATCGTCCGGTACCGCACCCGGGACCTGACCCGGCTGCTGCCCGGCACGGCGCGGGCGTTCCGGCGCATGGAGAAGATCACCGGGCGCAGCGACGACATGGTGATCCTGCGCGGGGTCAACCTGTTCCCGACCCAGATCGAGGAGATCGTGCTGCGCACGCCCGGTGTGGCGCCCCACTTCCAGCTCCGGCTGACCCGGGAGGGCCGCCTTGACCGCCTGACGGTGCGGGCCGAGGCCCGCCCGGACGCGGGCCCGGAGGCGCGGGAGCTGGCGGCCCGGTCCATCGCCGCGGCCGTGAAGGACGGGATCGGGGTCTCCGTCGACGTGGAGATCGTGGAGCCGGAGTCGCTGGAGCGGTCGGTGGGCAAGATCCGCCGGATCGTCGACCTGCGGCCACGGGCCGCCGGGTAGGCGGGGCGGGGGCGCTCGGCTGCGGGCGGGGGTGGTCGACTGCGGCAAGTTGGCGATCTACTGTGGGCAAGAGGGCGGTCGACTGCGGCAAGGCGGCGATCGACTGTGGGCAAGGGGCGGTCGTATCGACGTACCGCGAATCGTCGTAGCCGCCCTATACTCCGCATCCATGACGGACACCGCCCCCACCCCCGACCCGCACCTGGTCAACGCGCTGCGGGCGCTGTCCAATCCGATGCGGCTGCAGATGCTGCGCTGGCTGCGCGAGCCCGAGCGGCACTTCCCGATGGAGACGGCCATCGCCGATCCGGCCGAGGTGGGTGTGTGCGTGAGCCACATCCAGGCCAAGGCGGGCCTGGCCCAGTCGACCGTGTCGGCGTATATGGCCGAGCTCCAGCGGGCGGGCCTGGTCCGGGCCACCCGCGTGGGCAAGTGGACCCACTACAAGCGGGACGAGCAGCGCATCGCCGACCTGGTCAGGGAGCTGGGGCAGACGCTCTAGACGCGACGTAGCCGTTTTCCTCGCACCCCTCCTCGCGACCCCGCACCCGCTCCCCACTCCTCCGCACTCCTCCGCCGCACCCGCTCCCCGCTTGCGCTTCATATCGAGATTCTGCGATATTTCGAATCGAGCAACGGAATCGTTCGATCCATCTCGCGAGGGAGCACCCCCATGGACCTCGGAACGTTCGGGATCTACACCTTCGACTTCGAGCACCAGCCGGCCGCGCTGATCCGGGACTCGGTCCAGGAGCTGGAGGACCTGGGCTGGCGGGCCGTGTGGATCCCGGAGGCGCTCGGGCGGGACGCGTTCACGCACGCCGGGTATCTGCTCGCGTCCACGCGGCGGCTCGTCGTCGTGAACGGCATCGCGCGGATCTGGTCCCGGGAGGCGACCTGGACGCACGGCGCCGCGGTGCTGCTGGCGGACGCCTATCCGGGGCGGCATGTGCTCGGTCTGGGCTTCGGCGGGCAGCCGCGCCCGGGGGTCAAGCCGCTGGCCGCGATGGCCGGGTATCTCGACGAACTGGACGCCATGGCGACCCCGAATCCCCGCCCGGCCCGGCCCGTGCGGCGGCTGCTGGCCGCGTACGGCCCGAAGATGCTGGAGCTGGCCCGCGACCGCGCCGAGGGGGCCCACACCTACCACGTGAACACGGCCCACACCGCGCAGGCCCGGGAGATCCTGGGCGCGGACGCCTTCCTGGCCGTCGAGCAGGCGGTGCTGTTCGAGACCGACCCGGTACGGGCACGCGCCCTCGCCCGCGAGCACCTCGGCGGCTACCTCGAAACCCCGTACAACGTCGCGAAGTTCCGCCGGCTCGGATACACCGACGACGACCTCTCCGGCGGCGGCAGCGACCGGTTCGTGGACGACCTGGTGTTCTGGGGCGACCCGGAGACGGTCGTACACAAGCTGCGCGGGCATGTGGAGGCGGGCGCCGATCATGTCGCGGTGCAGGTGATCGGTGTCGAGCCGGGCGAGTCGGCGCTGCCGCACTGGCGGTTGCTGGCCGACGCCCTGGTGCCCGGAAAGGAGCCGGCCGGCCGGGGCCTCGGCTAGTCGCCGAAGCGGTCCCGCAGTGCGCGCTTGAGGATCTTCCCGCTGGCGTTGCGCGGCAACTCGTCGACGAACAGCACCCGTTTGGGCGCCTTGAACGGGGCGAGCTTCTCCTTCACGTGCGCGATCAGCTGCTCCTGCGTCACCTCGCCGCGCGGGACGACGACCGCCGTGACGGCCTCGATCCACCGCTCGTCGGGCAGGCCGATCACGGCGGCCTCGGCGACCGCCTCGTGCGTGTAGAGGGCGTCCTCGACCTGGCGTGAAGCCACCAGGACACCACCGGAGTTGATGACGTCCTTCACCCGGTCCACGATCGTGAAGTAGCCGTCGGCGTCGCGCACCGCGAGGTCCCCGGAGTGGAACCAGCCGCCCCGGAAGGCCTCCGCTGTCTCCTCGGGCTTGTCCCAGTAGCCCTCGCACAACTGCGGTGAGCGGTAGACGATCTCGCCGGGTGTGCCGTCGGGCACGTCCTCGCCCTTGTCGTCCACCACGCGGGCGTCCACGAACAGCACGGTCCGGCCGCAGGAGTCGAGCCGGCCCTCGTGCTCGTCGGGGCCGAGCACCGTGGCCAGCGGACCGATCTCGCTCTGCCCGAAGCAGTTGTAGAACGCCAGCCGGGGCAACCGCTCGCGCAGCCGCTCCAGCACCGGCACGGGCATGATCGACGCGCCGTAGTACGCCTTGCGCAGCCCGTCGAGGTCGCGGGTGGCGAAGTCGGGCCGGTTGGCCAGACCGATCCACACCGTGGGCGGCGCGAACAGGCTGTCCACCCGCCCCGCCTCGATCAGCTCGAACAGCCGGTCCCCGTCGGGCGCGTCCAGGATGATGCTGGTCGCGCCGACCGCGAGGTAGGGCAGCAGGAACACGTGCATCTGGGCCGAGTGGTACAGCGGCAGCGCGTGCACCGGCCGGTCGCCTGCGCTCAGGTCGAGCGCGGTGATCGCGCTCAGGTACTCGTGCACCAGGGCCCGGTGGGTCATCATGGCGCCCTTGGGCAGAGCGGTCGTACCGGAGGTGTACAGCAACTGCACCAGGTCCTCGGTGCGGGGTTCGGGGCCGTCGTACGGCGGCGCGTCCGCCAGCCGCGTGAGCAGTGAGCCGTCGGCGTCCCGCAGCGGCAGCACCCGTACACCGTCCGGGAGCCGGCCGGCGAGGTCCGGGTCCGCGAGGACGAGGGTGCTGCCGGACTGGCCGACGAGGTACGCCAGGTCGTCACCGGTGAGGTTCTGGTTCACCGGCACATGGACCAGGCCCGCGCGGGCGCAGGCGAGGAAACCGATCAGGTAGGCGTCGGAGTTGTGGCCGTAGGCGCCGACCCGGTCGCCGGGGGTGAGCCGGTGCGCGAGCAGTACCGAGGCCGCCCGTGAGACGGCGGCGTCGAGTTCCTCGTACGTCCAGCGGCGCTCGCCGTACTCCACCGCGAGGCGGGCCGGGGTGCGCCGGGCGCTGCGCCGCAGCACCCCGTCGACCGTGCTGCCGTGTCCCTGGGTCATGGCTCATGATCCTGGAGCCGGCGCGGAGACAGGTCAAGCACGCATGGAATTCAACTTTTTGCTTCCGCGTGCTCCTGTGCGCCCCTGTGCAGAAAGGTTTCCGAAAAGCGCGCGCGGATGAACCTGGGCAGGACAGGTGGCAGCTCAACTCCGAAACCAGTCCACCCATTTCGCGTGTCACGTCGGTCAGGAGGTACCCATGAGCCGTACTGAGCCCGAACAAAAACGAACGTGGACGACAGGTACTGCTCCCGGCATATTCCCGCTCCTCGGTCACGGTATCGCCTTCTACCGCCGGCCGCTGGCGTTTCTGAATTCTTTGCCCGCACACGGAGACCTGGTCGAGATACGGCTGGGCCCGCAGCGCGCCTGGATGGTGTGCCACCCCGAGCTGGCCCACGAGGTGCTCATGGACCCGCACACATTCGACAAGGGCGGCCCGCTCTACGACAGGCTCGGCAAACTGATGGGCGACGGCCTGGTCACCTGCCGCCAGCCGGCGCACCGGGACAAGCGCAGGCTGCTGCAACCCGCCTTCCGGCCCTCCCATGTCACCGCCTACACCGACCTCGTCGCCGAGGAGGCCGAGGCGGTGTGCCGCACCTGGCAACCGGGCCGGACGGTGCCCGTCACCGAGGCGATGACGGCCCTGACGACCCGCGTGATCAGCCGGGTCCTGCTCTCCGACTCGCTGGACGACGCGACGGCCGCTGAGGTGCGGCACTGCCTCACCGACGTCGTCCGCGGCCTGTTCGTCCGCACGGTCGTGCCCATCGACGCCCTCTTCCGCCTCCCCACGCCCGCCAACCGCCGCTACCGGCGCGCGCTGTCCCGCCTGCACGCGATCATCGACGCGGCGATCGCGCAACGGCACGGCGGCGCCGGGCGCGACGACGTGCTGGGCGCCCTGCTCGCGGCCGCGCACGGCACCGGCGCGGCCAAACCGATCAGTGACCAGGAGGTCCACGACCACCTGATCACGCTGCTGCTCACCGGCGCCGAGACCCAGGCGCTGGCCCTGGCCGCCGCGTTCAGCCTGCTCGCCCGCCACCCGGAGGCGGAGCGCCGCCTGCACGCCGAGGTCGACTCCGTCCTCGCCGACGGCCGGCCCCCCGGCGCCGACGACCTGCCGCGCCTCGCCTACACCCGGTGCGTCGTCTCCGAGACCCTGCGCCACTCCTCCCCCGGCTGGCTGTTCACCCGCGTCACCACCAGGGAGACGGAACTGGCCGGGCGCCGGCTGCCCGAGGGGGCCGCCGTCCTGTACAGCCCCTATCTCCTGCACCACGATCCCGCCTCGTTCCCCGACCCCGAACGCTTCGACCCGGACCGCTGGCTGCCGGGCCGGCCCACCGCCGAACAGCGGCGCGCGATGATGCCGTTCTCCGCGGGCAGCCGTAAGTGCCTCGGCGACGAGTTCGCCATGGTGGAGGCCACGGCGGCACTCGCGACCATCGCACGCCGCCGACGGCTGCGTCAGGTGCCGGGGCATGTGGAACGGCCGCCGCGTCCTGGCATCACGATGGGGCCGCGGGCGTTGGTGATGGTCTGCGAGGACCGTGCACAGGCATCAGCCGCCCATCGCGCGTCGGATTCCCGAATGGCAGGTGACCACGTTGTCGGCAACGCATGAGGACATCCCGGTCGGCGTACCGGACCACGCCGCGCTCCTCACTCTCAGGGACCTGATCGACGCCCGACTCCACATGCCTTTCCCGTTCCTGCGCAATCCCCATGAAGCCGAAGCGGGCGCCGGCGTCGACATATGGCTGCGCAAATGCGGGCTGACCGACGAACCGGGTGTGACGGCGATGATCGCCCGCACACGCCCCGCCGAGCTCGCGTCTTGCAACAGCCCCGCGATGGATTCCGGGCTCCTGCAGATCATGGCCAATCAGATCGCCTATCAGTTCGTGTTCGACGACCGCGCCGAGGACCTCGGCCGACGCTCTCCGGACCGGCTCCTGCCGATGCTGTGCGAGAGCATCGGGATCCTGCGGGACGGCCGGCCGCCCAGCACCCCTCTCGGAGCGGCTCTGGCCGATCTCCTCCGGCAGGTCCGTGAGCGGTGCACTCCCGGGCAGGCCGCGCGATGGGCCTGGAAGAGCCGCGAATACGTGCACGGCCTGCTGTACGAAGCGGTGGCGCAGACCCGGCCCGCCCTCCTGCGGGCCGAAGTCTGCACCGCCATACGATCGCTGACCGCGGGCGTCGAACCGTTCTACCCGCTTTCCGAGGCCGCCCAGCCACAGGAGCTGTCCCCGGAGGAACTCCACCACCCCCTCGTGCAGCGGCTTGGCCGCCTGTCGGCCGACGCGGCGGTGTGGATTCCGGACCTGTTCTCCGCGGTGAAGGAACAGCGGGCGGGCGACATGATCAATCTGGCCCTGGCCCGGCAGCGCGAACACCGATGCTCGCTGCAGGCCGCCGTCATCCTGGCCATCCGGCAGATCAACAGCACGATCGAGGAGGTCCAGAAGCTCCGCACGGAGGTCGAACCGGAGCTGAGCCCCGCGGGCGTCGGCTATGTGGACGGCATGATCGGCTGGATCAGCGGGTGTTACCACTGGTCCCGCACCGTGCCGCGCTACGCCGATGTGACGTCGGTGCCCGCTGTGCCGTAGCGGGTCCCGGCACGCTCGGCGACGGCGCGATCCGAGAGGAGCCCATCCACGCTTTCTACCCCTCGGCCGCAGGATTCATCCCATGGTGTCCAATCAGATCTGTTGGATCTCGGCGAGGCGTACGCTCGACTCCCCGGCCGAACGACAGAAGGCGGTACGGCACATGGCGATGGAGCCGCGGCAACCCGTCTCGGAGCAACAGACGTTGATCGAGCGCAGCCGGGAGCTCCAGGCCCTCGACGCAGCCTTCCGCGAGCTGCGACGCACCAGGGACGGCCGGCCACGGGCCAGGCACAGGGGACTGCTCGCCTTCACCGGGCCGGCCGGACTGGGCAAGACGGCACTCATCACGGAAGCCCGGGACCGGGCCGCGGAGCACGGATTCACGGTGCTGTCGGGCAGGGGCGGGGAGACGGAACAGGGGTCGGCGTTCCGCGTGGTGCGCCAGTTGCTGCAGCCCTCCCTGGCCACCATGGACGGGGCGGAGCTCCGCGCCCTCCTGGGAAGTTGGTACGACATCGTCGCCGCCGTGCTCGGCCTCGAGGCGAAGGGGCCCGCACCTGCCCCCGACCCCACCGGGGTCCGCGAAGGCCTCGACTGGGTCATGACACGCCTCACGGTGAACAAGGCGCCCGTCGTCCTGCTTCTGGACGACCTGCACTGGGCGGACCCCGAGTCTCTGAAGTGGCTCGCCTCCTTCGCACCACGAGTCGATGACCTGCCCCTGCTGATCGTGGCCGCCTACCGGCCCGACGAACTGCCGCCGGAGGCGGCAGGACTGCGCGCGCTCGCGGGACACCACGGGGAGCGCCCGCACGACCTGGCGCTGCTCACCGCCGACGGCGTGGCGCGGATCGTCCGGAAGGAACTCGGAGAGACGGCCGAGGACCGGTTCTGCAAGGAATGCTGGTCCGCCACCGGCGGAAGCCCCTTCGAAGCGGTGGAGCTCGCCATCGGCCTCGCCAAGCGGAAACTCAGGGGCACCGAGGACGACCTGCCCGCGATGCGCGAGCTCGCCGCGGCGATCAAGGGACCGGGACTGATCGAGCGTCTGGAACGGCTCGACACTGGGACCGTCCGCTTCGCCCACATCGCGGCCGTACTCGGGTCGCCCTTCTCCCCCCATCTCGCCGCCACCATCGCCGCGCTCGGCGAGGACGCCACGGCCGAGGCGATCCAGAAGCTGCGCGCGGCAAGGATCCTGGCCGACGGCCACGGCCCCGACGGGGAGATCGAGTTCCTTCACCCACTGATCGCCACGACGATCTACCGGTCCATCAGCCCGGCCTTCCGCGCCGGTCTGCACAACGCCGCCGGGGAAACAGTCCTGGCCATGGGATACGGTCCCACCGCAGCCGCCCGGCATCTGCTGGAGGTCCCCTGCGAGGGCAGGCCCGAGGCGGTCGCCTGTTTCCGCGAGGCCGCCCGCGAGTATCTCCGCGCCGGGGCGACCGAGGCCGCCCGGCGTCTGCTGGACCGCGCACTGCGGGAGCCGCCCCTCCCCGAGGACCGTGCCGCCGTCCTTCACGAACTCGCGTGCGCCACGTTCCTGATCGAACCCACGGCGACGGTCAGGCATCTCCGCCAGGCGCTGGCCGAGCCCGACGTCGACCCCGATCTGCGCGCCTCCATAGTCTTCCGGCTCACGCAGGCCCTGGCCCACACCGACCAGCTTGCCGAGGCCGTGAGTGTGGCCACCGAGGAAGCGAGGCAGGCGAGGAATCCGCGCGTCAAACTCCGCATGCAGGCCGACCAGTTCGTCTGGGGCATGTTCCGCGCCGACGACCGCGACTCACGCGCGCGTTCCCGGAGGCTCGCGCGTCTGGCCGAGCAGTTGCCCGGCCGCAGCCTTGAGGAGCGCTACATCCTGGGACTGCGGGCCTGGGACGCCGTCCTGCGCGGCGAACCGCGGCAGACCGCCGTCGCGTATGCCGAGAAGGCGCTGCACGGCGGCATGAGCTGGACCGACGAGAACCGCGGGTTCGAGGTACCCGCTTCGGTGGCACTGGTCTTCATGTACGGCGACCAGCCGCGACGGGCCGAGGAGCTGTTCAGCAAGGGCATCGCGGAGTGCGTGGCCAAGGGGTGGCGCGGCTCCCACCTGGCCCTCGGCCAGACTCTCGCCGGCTACATCCGGTACCGCCGCGGATGCCTGGCCGAAGCCGACGACCTGGTCCGGGAGGGTCTGCGCATCGCCGGCGAGGTGGACGGGGCCGTTCCCGCCCAGTGGTTCGCCGTCGGCATCCTGATCCAGACTCTGCTGGCCCGCGGGCGCGTCACCGAGGCACGCGCCGTCGCAGACGAACACCACTTCGGTGAGACGACTCTCAACGCAGTGGTCTATCCCGACCCCCGCACCGTCTACGCCGAACTGCTCCTTGCCGAGGGCCGGCACGCCGAAGCCGTGCCGTTGCTGGCCTGCGTCGGGGAGTGGCTGGACGGGCGGGGCTGGCGCAACCCGGCGTGGTGTCCGTGGCAGTTGCGGCTCGCGACCGCGCTCGCTCCCACCGCGCCGGAGGAGGCGCTCGGCCATGCCCAGGACGCCGTGAAGCGGGCCCGGGAGTTCGGGTCGGCCTCCGCCGTCGGCCAGGCCCTGCACACCCGCGCCGAGGTGACCGGCGGCCCGGCGGCACTCGACCTGTACGCACAGGCCGTCGACCATCTGGAGCAGTCGCCCGCCGCCTATGAACTGGCCCGCGCCCAGATCGGGCACGGCGCCGCGCTGTCCCGCAACGGACGGTTGCAGGAGGCCGCCGACCGGCTCTACCAGGGGCTTGAGGGCGCCGTCCACTGCGGCGCCGAGGCGCTCGCCGCCCGGGCCAGGGCGGAACTCTCGACCGCGGGACTGCGCCCGCTGCCGCTGCGCTACGCCCAGGCGGACACCCTGTCCGCCCAGGAACGCCGAGCCGCCGAACTGACCGTCCAGGGGCACCCGGTGCCGGTGGTCGCCAAGGAGCTGCACCTGACCGAGCAGGGCGTGCGGCAGTTGCTGTCCAGCGTGTACCGCAAAATAGGCACCGACTCCTCAGGCCTCGCCGGGTTCCTGGAGGGCTGTCCTCAGCCTCGCTCGTGAATCACGAGGTGGCCTCCAGCACCGCCATCGCCGCGTTGTGTCCCGGCACGCCGCTGACCCCTCCCCCGCGTACGGCGCCCGCGCCGCACAGCAGGACGTTCGCGTGCCGGGTCTCCACTCCCCAACGGCCCGTGCCCTCCTGGGCGTAGGGCCAGGACAGGGCGCGGTGGAAGATGTTGCCGCCGGGCAGCCTCAGGTCCCGTTCGAGGTCGAGCGGGGTCTTGGCCTCGATGCAGGGGCGGCCGTCGGCGTCGGTGGCCAGGCAGTCGGCGAGGGGTTCGGCGAGGTGGGCGTCGAGCTGGGCCAGGGTGGACTTCAGCAGCTCCTCGCGTACGGCGTCGTTGTCCCGGTCGAACAGCCGGGCCGGGGTGTGCAGGCCGAACAGGGTGAGCGTCTGGTAGCCGCGCTCGGCGAGGTCGGGGCCGAGGATGGTGGGGTCGGTCAGGGAGTGGCAGTAGATCTCCGAGGGCGGCACGGAGGGGAGTTCGCCGGCGGCGGCCTGGGCGTGGGCGGTGGCGAGCTGCCGGTAGCCCTCGGCGATGTGGAAGGTGCCGGCGAACGCCTCGCGCGGGTCGACGGCCGTGTCGCGCAGCCTCGGCAGCCGGGTGAGGAGCATGTTGACCTTGAGCTGGGCGCCCTCGGCGGGCTCGGGCGCCGGGTCGCCCGTGAGGGCGGCCAGCTCGTGCGGGGAGGCGTTCACCAGGACGTGCCGGGCGGCGGCCACGCCCTCGCCGTCGGCCGTGCGGTAGGTGACCTCGGCGCGGTGGTCGTCGGTGGCGATCCGGACCGCCTCGTGCCCGGTCGCGATGACCGCGCCCGCCGCGCGGGCCGCCGCTGCCAGGGCGTCGGTGAGGGCGCCCATGCCGCCGACGGGCACGTCCCAGGCGCCGGTGCCGCCGCCGATGACGTGGTAGAGGAAGCAGCGGTTCTGGGCGAGGGAGGGGTCGTGGGCGTCGGCGAAGGTGCCGATCAGGGCGTCGGTCAGGACCACGCCGCGCACGAGGTCGTCCGTGAAGTTCTCCTCGACGGCGACGCCGATCGGTTCCTCGAACAGGGTTCGCCAGGCGGTCTCGTCGTCGATGCGGCGGCGCAGTTCGTCACGGGTGGGCAGCGGCTCGGTGAGGGTGGGGAAGACGCGCTCGGCGACGCGCGCGGTCATGCCGTAGAAGCGCTGCCAGGTCCGGTACTCGCGCTCGCCGCCGGTCAGCCGGGCGAAGGCCTCCCGGGTGCGCTGCTCGCCGCCGCCGACGAGGAGTCCGGTGGGCCGGCCGTCGCGCTCCGCCGGAGTGTAGGAGGAGATGGTGCGGGCGCGTACCTGGAAGTCGAGTCCCAGGTCCCGGACGATCTTCTGCGGCAGCAGGCTGACCAGGTACGAGTAGCGCGACAGCCGGGCGTCGACGCCGGCGAAGGGGCGGGTGGAGACGGCGGCGCCGCCGGTGTGGTCCAGCCGTTCCAGCACCAGCACCGAGCGGCCGGCGCGGGCCAGGTAGGCGGCGGCCACCAGGCCGTTGTGTCCGCCGCCGACGATGACGGCGTCGTAGGTGCGGGTGTGCTCGTTGGCAGGCATGGTTCTTCGTAACACGTGGTGATCCACGACGGCCAGAGGCATGCCCCGCCCGTGGACCGGCCGGGCTCGCCCGGGTGACCTGCGCCGGTGGCGTCGGGCGGGCCGCCGAGGGTTCGCGGGCGGGCGGGTCGGGGCCGGGTCGCGGCCGCTCGACCACACGGCCCCGGGCGGGCGACTCGGGTCGCGTGGCGTGGCGTGGCGTTGAGCATACGGCGACGGGAGTGCGGATCTCCTCCTACGGAGACGGGAACAGACGGCTCCCCCACACGCCCGTTGGATCGGACCGCCACGGACAGGCGGCTCCCCTCGCACGGCCTTCGAACAGGCGGCCACGAACAGGAGGGCGGTCGGACGGCTTCGGTCGACTGCCTGAGCCCGGCACCGAAATCGAGCTACGCCTAGACACAGAGCTCCGCCCTCCTGCCGACCAGTACGACCACACGTCCCGAGCAAACCCGCCGCGCAATCCCCAACCGGCAGCCGTGCGCTCAGGCTCCGCCCGGCGCCTCGCGCCGGCGGAGCACCGCGACCCTGCGGTACAGCTCGCCCGCCTCGGTGCTGCGGCCGAGCCGTTCCAGGCAGTGGGCCTCGTCGCCGCGGGCGGTGAGGGTGTCGGGGTGGTCCGGGCCGAGGGTCTGCTCGCGGGTGGCGGCGACCCGCCGGTACTCGGTGAGGGCCTCCGTCCAGCGGCCCAGCCAGCCGAGGGCGACCGCGACCTCGCGGCGGCTGACGAGCGTGTCGGGGTGGGCGGGGCCGAGGATCTGCTCGCGCAGCAGGCAGACGTCCCGGGCCTCGGCGAGGGCGTCCTCCCAGCGCCCGAGCCGGCCGAGGTTGACCCCGAGGCCGTGCCGGGCGCGCAGGGTCTCGGGGTGGGTGGGGCCCTGGACGCGGGCGCGGTCCGTGATCAGCTCGCGGTACACGCGCAGGGCGTCGGCGCTGCGGCCGAGGCGGCCGAGGCTGAGGGCGGTCTCGTAGCGGGCGGCGAGGGTGTCGGGATGGTCGGCGCCCAGGACGCGGGCCCGGGCCTCGGCGACCTCGCGGTAGAGGGCCAGCGCCTCCTCCCAGCGGCCCGACTGGCCCTCCCCGTAGGCGACTTCGCAGCGCGAGACCAGGGTGTCGGGGTGGTCGGGGCCGAGCACCCGGGCGCGGGCGGCGGCCGTCTCCCGCGCCGTGCGGCAGGCGTCGTCCAGGCGGCCGAGCCGGCCGAGGGTGCAGGCGAGGTTGTGCCGGCAGCGCAGGGTGTCGGGGTGGTCGGGTCCCTGGACGCGCGTCCGGGCGGCCAGCACCTCCGCGTACACCTGGTGGGCCTCGAAGTGGCGGCCCACCCGGCCCAGCGCATAGGCGGTCTCCTGGCGGGCGGCGAAGGTGTCCGGGTGGTCGGCGCCGAGCATCCGGGCGGCGGACTGGGCGAGGTCGGTGTAGGCGGCCAGCGCCTCGGTGGCACGGCCGGCGCGGAGGAGCGCGCGGGCGGACGCGTACCGGCCGGCCAGGGTCTCGGGGCTGTCGGGGGCTGTGCGCTCCGCGCCTGGGGCCGGCACGGTCCGCCGTACGGCCGTGGGGCCGGGGCGGCCGGGCTTGTCCAGGTGACGGTGGTCGCCTGTGGGATACGGCATCGCGTCCCGTCGGGGTGCGTTCCAGCGGCCCGACAGTGCCGCCCCGGCGTCCGGGGGCAGGGCGCCGGGGCCCGTGCCGAGCGCCTTGTGACCGGTGGTCATGCCGCAGGTCCAGGACGGCAGGCGGGCCGCGCCTCGCCTCTCCGGGATCTCGACGGGCCTGACGGAGAAGCCTGTTGTACGAACGTCCCGGAGTCGGCGGGCCAACTCCCCGGCGCCGTAGGGCCGTTCCTCGGGCCGTTTGGCGAGGAGGCCGAGGATGGTCTCCTCCAGGTGTCCGGGCAGGTCCGGGCGCAGTTCGCGCGGGGGCCTGGGCGGGGTGTCGCGGTGTCCGATGAGGATCGCCCAGGCGTCCTGAAGATCGAACGGCGGGGCTCCGGTGGCGATTTCGTACAGCACGCAGCCCAGCGAGTACAGGTCGCTGCGCTGGTCCACCCCGTCACCGCCGATCTGTTCGGGGGACATGTAGTGCGGGGTGCCGAGGGCGACGCCGGTGCCGGTCAGCCGGGCGGTGACGCCGATGTCGTGGGCGAGGCGGGCGATGCCGAAGTCGCAGATCTTCACGGTGCCGTCGGTCAGCCGCACGATGTTGGCCGGTTTCAGGTCGCGGTGGACGACGCCCTGCTTGTGCGTGTAGGCGAGGGCGGCGGCGACCTGCCCCGCGATGTCGAGCACGACGTCCACCGGCAGCGGATGCCCCCTGTTGTCCGCCAGCAGCCGGCTCAGGTCACGGCCCTCCAGCAGTTCCATGACCAGGTACGGCATCCCGTCGTACGCGCCGAAGTCGTGGACGACCGTCACCCCCGGGTGCGACAGGGCGGCGGCGACCCGGGCCTCGCGGCGGAACCGCTCCCGCAGGACGGGGGCGAGGGACGGATCGTGGTACGGCCCGAGCGGCTTGAGGCACTTCACCGCGACCCGCCGGCCCAGGGACTCGTCCCGGGCCCGCCACACCTCGCCCATCCCGCCGCGCCCGATCAGGTCGAGCAGCCGGTACCGGCCCTGAACCAGCCTGTTCTCCCCCATAGCGATCCGCCGCCCCCGTCGCCGTCCGCCCCGCCGCCGGGAGGCCGCACGGCACCGCAGCCGGCCGCACCGCGCCGGCCCGGTCCGCGTCACCCCCCTGCTCGCCCAGTATGGCGGCCTATGGCCGGACTTTGTACGGTGCCGGACGCGCCTGGGGTCCCAGCCTCGCCATGGCCCGCAGGATGTGTTTGGGCGGCAGTTGCCAGCGCACACGTGCGGGAACGCACCGCAGCAGGGTGCCCGTGGCCCGCAGCCGGCGGGTGACGACCGCGGGTGCGGGGGCCGGTCTGCCGTACAGCGCGTGGGCGTACGGCGGCAGGGCGGCGTACGCCAGCTGCGCCACGCGCCGCCACAGCACCTCGCGCGCCGGGACCAGGAGGGGGTGCGTCGGAGGGCGGAGCAGGAAGTCGTCCACCGCGCGTGCCTCGGGTCCCGCCGCCAGATGCGGGCGCACAGCGGCGAAGTACGCGGCGACTTCGGCCCGGCTCGCGGGGACGGTCTCCGGGTCCAGGCCCACCAGGCGGGCGCTGACCCGGTGTTCGGCTATGTACCGGTCGGCCTGGGCGTCGGTGAGGGGGAAGCCGGAGCGGCGCAGGACGTGCAGATAGGAGTCGATCTCCGCGCAGTGCACCCACAGCAGCAGCTCGGGTTCGCCGACGCCGTAGCGCTCGCCGGTGTCCGGGTCGGTCGCCTTCAGCAGGCTGTGGATCTTCCGCACCCGGGCGCCGGCCCGCTCGGCGGCCTCGGTCGTGCCGTACGTCGTCGTGCCGACGAAGTTCGCGGTGCGCATCAGCCGGCCCCAGGCGTCGTTGCGGAAGTCGGAGTTCTGCATGACTCCGCGTACCGCGCGCGGGTGCAGGGCCTGGAGGTAGAGCGCGCGGACGCCGGCGACCCACATCATGGGGTCGCCGTGCATCTGCCAGGTCACGGAGTGCGGTGTGAACAGCCCGGGGTCGCCCATGCCCGCAGGCTAGCGCCGCGCCCTGGGCATCCCCAGCCCGGTCCAGGAGATGATCTCGGGCTGGACCGCGCCGTCGCGCCCGTGTGCGGCAGGGCGAGCCGGGTCGTGCGCGCGTCCTGGGAGGTCAGCTGAGGCTGTGCAGGAACTCCGAGCACGCCTCGGCGCAGGCGCGGCAGGACGCCGCGGCCGACTCGGCGCCGGACTGCGAGTCGAAGGCGCGGGCGCACTCCAGGCAGACCGAGCGGCACCACTCCAGCCTGACCCGGATCTCCCCCTCGTCCTTCAGGCTCTCCTCGCCGAGGACATGGCACGTGGCGTCGCACACCTCGGCGCACATGATGCCCAGCCTGCGCACCCGCTCGTTGGACTCGGCGCCGTCCGGGTCGACCAGGCTCGCGCGCACGGCGCAGGCCCGGGCGCACTCCGTGCACGCCTGGGCACAGGCGAAGCGGTCCTCCAGGAACCGGTAGAGCTGCTGCGAAGTCGGCGATGTCACACCCTGCGGGTAGCCGGGGCGAGGGGGCGCAAACCACCGTGCGGGACCGGTTTGGCACCCCGGACCGGGTCCGGTGCCGCTGGTGGGTCGAGCGGTCGCCGCCCGCCCGCCACCAGTCACACACATGTCCGGTTCGTCCTGCTCTGGGTGGGGTATTCCTCTCCTATGACTACCGCATCGATGCAGTTGGCCGCGGCGAGCGGCCTGATGGGCCTCGTCATGTTCCTGGTGGCCGGCGTGGGCACGGCGGCGCTGGTCGCTGCGGGAGCCTGGATGAACTCCCGGGTCAAGTACCGCGAGTCCCCCCGGCCGCGGCCCGAGGAACAGCCCACGCTGCCACCGGAGGGCCCGGTGGGCGAGCTACGGCAGAACAGGGAGTCCCAGGAGGTCCCCCAGATGACCAAGGGCGGCCGTCCGCTCACCCCGTACGAGCTGAGCAACATGGACTCCAGGCCGAGCGAGTCGAAGGACCGTCCGCGCTGGAGCCGGGGTTCCAGCGGCTCGTTCGGCGGCGGCGGACTCGGCGCCCACTGAGTACGCCGCTACGAATCGCTCCTGGCGGCGTCCAGGCGGCCGACGCGGGCCACGTTCCGCCGGTCCTCGGGGTCGTCACTGGGTTCGGCGGCGAACCAGGCGTCCAGGATCTCCTTGAGCAGTGGCTCGGAGGTCAGGCGCAGACTCAGCGCGAGGACGTTGGCGTCGTTCCAGCGGCGGGCGCCGTCCGCGGTGACGGCGTCCGTGCACAGCGCCGCGCGCACGCCGGGCACCTTGTTGGCCGCGATGGACGCGCCCGTGCCGGTCCAGCAGCACACCACCGCCTGGTCGGCGGTGCCGTCCGCCACCTCCCGGGCGGCCGCCTCCGAGCAGGCCGCCCACTGGGCGTCGGCCCCGGGCCGCAGGGCCCCGTGCGGGCGCACGTCGTGGCCCCGCCGTGTCAGCTCGTCGAGGAGAAGGCGGGCCACGGGTTCGTCCATGTCGGCGGAGACGGAGATACGCATACAGGCGAGCGTAATCGGCCCCTACGGCCAGGGCCGACGGTTCTGTTCCCTCTTCCTGCCCGGCAGCACCGCCGGGTGAGCGCGCCCGTCCGTGCGCTCACCCGGCGGTGCCCGGGATGAGACGTGCGCTCACTCAGGGTGGTCGGGGCGCTGCGCGGGCGGCGTGCCTCCGCCTTCGCCACCGCCCTTACGGCCCTTGTCCGTGCCGTGCGGGCGGGCGCCCGCGCCCTGGCCGGCTCCCTGGCGGGCCTTGAGCTCGCCGCTGTCCTGCGGGGTGGCGCCACCCTTGTCACTGCGCCGCTGTTCGGGCTGCTGCGGATTCGACATGCGCCGGACTCCCTCCGGGTGGTGCGTGCTGCGTGCGGGATCCGGGTTCCCAGGCCGGCCCGGGTCACCCATGCCGTGCTCGGCGGGCGGTGCGGTGGCGGCCAGCGCCCGGTGGAGGTGTTCGAGGGCGTCGAGGAGTACGGAGCGGTGGTACCAGCTCAGCCACGCCGCCGTGTCGGCGGCCAGCAGACCGAGGGCCTCCACCTGGGCCGCGGTCGGCCGGTGCCCGGCGTCGGGCCAGTGCAGGGTGATCACGCCGGTGCAGGAGCCGGCCGAGGACAGCACCGGGACGCTCTGCAGGGCGGCGGTGCCCGTGCTGAGCAGGACGCGCCGCGACTCCTCGGAGAGCAGCGCGTCGGCGGCCACGTCGGGCACGCTCACCCGGCGTCCGCGCAGCCGGGCGAGCGCGTCGGCCGTGCCCTCCTCCCAGCCGCGCACGAGGTGGTCGAGAAACGCGTCCGGGCAGCCGTAGTGGGTCTCCGGCACCAGCGCGTTCACGGCCGGGTCGACGAACCGCACGTACCCGGCCGGGGCCCGCCCGATGGCCAGCGCCTCGTGCAGCACGGCGTCGATCATCTGCCGCCGGTATCGGGGGTCGCGGCCGTCCCGGGCGAGGATCCGCAGCTGCGGCACGGGCAGGGAGCGGCGGCCCGGGAACCACACCTCGCCGTGCGGGGGGCGGGCCACGACGACGGCGGAGACGAGGACGCGCAGCGGCACGTTGAACCGCTGCGAGGCCTCGCGCAGCGCCCGGAAGGCGCTGCCGGAGTCCGGCAGGCCGTAGCGGACCATGAGCACGCCCTGCGCCATGCCGATGACCGGGGCGGTGCGCACCCGGGCACGCAGCGCGCGGACCTCCGTGCGCAGGTCCTCGTAACTGGGCCGCAGCGGATCCGCCATCTGCGACCGCCAGGCGGGCAGGTCCTCCACCGGTGAGGCGGCGCGGGCCAGCTCGCGCAGCGCCTCGTCGAGGGTGGCGTAGAGCCGTACGCCGTCCAGGCGGGCCAGGTGCACCGCCTCGCGCACTCCGGGGCGGGCGCGGACGATGATCAGGTCCGGGCGTCCGGTGCGGGCCCGGGTCGTCTCGCTGAGCGTGTGCAGCACGGCGGCGCCGCCGAGCTGCACGTGGGCCATGTCGAGCACGGGCCTGAGTCCCGCGCGGTCGGCCTGCTCGAGGTGGCCGCGCAGCTCCGCCGACCAGGCCTGGGCGCCCGCGGCGTCGAGGCTGCCGGACATGCGCAGCAGCAGCGCTCCCTCGGCGGGCAGTCCCTCGACGACGGACGAATCGATGACGAGCCGTGCCGGGGCGGCGGGCGGGTCGGAAGAGGGCTTCATGGCATCACCCGGGCGGGACGTCGCGACGGACTGGGGCGGCCTCTTCCTGACCACCGGCCACGGTAGGGGCCCGGCGGCCGGCCGCGCCATCCACCGCGCCGGTCGGGGCCGGCCGTGCGCTCGCCGACCTGCCGTGCGCTCACCAATCGGTGCCGCCGGGTGCGGGGCCCGTGCGTCTTCGGGCTTCCAGGGCACTCAGGGCCGACGCCATGGTGGCGTGCACCCGGACGCCGGGCAGCCCCGCGGCGCGCAGCGCCTCGCGCACGTGCGGCCGCGGCTGTACGACGGGCAGGGCGCGGCCGGAGAAGGCGAGGACCCCGGTGGCCCGGTCCACGGACCGCACGGCGGCGGCGCAGGCGAGGTACACCTCGGTCATGTCGAGGACGGCGTGCTCGTCGGCCCGGTCGGCCTGCGCGATGTGCTCGGCGAGGGCCTCGGAGAACTCCACGGCGTTGGAGGCGTCGACCGTGCCCCGCGCCTTCAGGACGCTGACCGCGCCGGTCTCCGGCCGGTGCTCGTGCACGGTCTGCAGGAGCAGCGGGGCGGGGCCGCCGGGGCGGGCCCGGGGACGGGACAGCTGACCTTTTTCCATGGGCGTCGGACTTCCTGGCTGGGGAAGGTGCGGGGAAGGATCAGCCGGCCGCGTCTTGACCGGGAGTTCACTGTGCCTCCGGCCCCACAGGTGATGCAACGATTCGGCTCGGGCGTGTCGCGCCCCGTCCGGTTCAGCCGACGTACCGCCGGGCGGGTGAGGTGCGGCGGGCCCGTTCCAGCGTGGCGAGCCGGTGTTCCAGGTCCGGCGGCACCGGGTCGCGCTGGCGCAGCACCCAGGGCAGACCGGCGGTGGCGTGGGCGAAAGCGCGCACCGAGGCGGCGTCCCGGGGCACGGTCCGCAGCAGGTGCCCGGTGCGGCGCAGGGCCGGCAGCAGGGGGCGGCGCAGCCAGGTGAACCACAGGGTGTTGCGGATGCCGAGGACGCGGCGGGCCGTGCTGTCGCGCAGCCGGGAGGCGTGGTGGTGGACGGTGAGCTCCTCGGCGTAGGCCAGCCACCAGCCCTGGCGGAGCAGGTCGCAGGCGAGCAGTTCCTCCTCGCCGCCGAGCCACAGGCCGGGGTGGAAGCCGCCGCCGGCGCGGAAGGCCTCGGTGCGCAGCACGGTGGCGCCGGCGAGGAAGGAGCCGAGGGCCGGTCCGGGGAGCCAGTCGGGGCCGGTGAGCGGGGACTCGCGCAGTTCGCGGACGACGGGGTCCTCGGTGCCGCCCGGTTCCACGACGATCCGCGCGGTGACGGCGGCGAGCCGGGGCCGGGCGTCGAGCAGGTCGGCGGCGCGCCGCAGGCTGCCGGGCTCCCACCAGGTGTCGTCGTCGCAGAAGGCGACGTAGGGGGTGGTGACGTACCGGACGGCGAGGTTGCGGCCGACGGCGCCGAGGTTGCGGCCGGGGCGCAGCAGGGTCACCTCGGGGAAGTCGCGGGCTACGGCTTCGGCGGTGCCGTCGCGTGAGGCGTTGTCGGTGACGATCACGCGGGGGCGTTCGGGCAGCCGGCGCAGCAGGTGCAGGGTGCGCAGCAGTTCGGCGCGGCGGTTGTGGGTGATCATGACGACGGTCGTACGGCCGTCGGGTCCGCTCCGGGTCATCGCGCGGGGCCTTTCCGGGGGCCGGGGCGGCCGGCCGGCTGCCGGTCGAGCAGGCGGGCGGCGTGTTCGACGTGCGGGGGCAGGGCGCGGCGCCGGGCCAGGGCGGCGGGGAACCGGGCGAGCGCCTCCTTCAGGGCGCGGCGTGCCCCGGGGCGGTCCGCCGCGGCGGCGAGCGCCAGGTCGGCGCCGGCCCGCAGGACGACGGGCCAGGGGCGGCGCAGACAGGTGGTGAGGACGTGGTTGCGCCGGACCAGGAAGGGGCGGCCGGTGCGGCCGTCGGTGCCGGGGTGGTGGTGGGCGCGCAGGGAGGGTTCGTAGGCGACGCCCCAGCCTCCGGCGGCCAGGTCGTAGGCGAGCAGGGTCTCTTCGCCGCCGAAGAAGAGCAGCGGGTGAAAGCCGCCCACGGCGAGGAAGGCCTCCCGGCGCACCACGCTGGCGCAGCCGAGGAAGCCGAGCACCGGGCGGCCGGGCAGGTCGGGCTGGGGCGGCAGGGGCGAGTCGGCGAGGACGGCGTTGAGGGGGTCCTCGTCGGCCTCGTCGCCGACCAGGGTGCGGGCGGCGAGCAGACCGAGCCGGGGGTGGCGGTCGAGGAGATCGGCGGCGCGGGCGAGGCTGCCCGGCTCCCACCAGGAGTCGTCGTCGCTGAAGGCGACGTAGGGCGTGCGGGCGTGCCGGACAGCCAGGTTGCGGCCGAGGGCGCCGGTGTTGGCGGCGGGCCGCAGCAGCCGGTCCAGGGCCGGGTGGCCGAGCACGGCCCTGCCGGTGCTGTCGTCGCGGGAGTTGTCGACGACGATGACCGGCGGCCGCTCGGGCAGCCCGGCCAGCGCGTCGAGCGTGCGCAGCAGGCTGTCCGGCCGGTCGCGGGTGATGACGGCGACACTGACCCGCGGGTCCCGCGCGGCGCCGGCCCCACGGGCGGTGCCGGGCACGGACTCAGTGGACATGCGCCACC
>NZ_JBEYEY010000004.1:389969-485285 GCF_040703635.1 Streptomyces sp. NPDC007189 | reverse complement strand
CACCTCCGGTCGGACGTCGAGGGGGCGCAGCAGGGCGGGCGACACGTCGCGAGTGACGACGGCGACACTGACCCGCGGGTCCCGCGCGGCGCCGGCCTCACGGGCGGTGCCGGGCAGGGACTCAGTGGACATGCGCCACCTCCGGTCGGACGTCGAGGGGGCGCAGCAGGGCGGGCGACACGTCGCGAGTGACGACGGCGACACTGACCCGCGGGTCCCGCGCGGCGCCGGCCCCACGGGCGGTGCCGGGCACGGACTCAGTGGACATGCGCCATCTCCCATCGGACGTCGAGGGTGCGCAGCAGGGCGGCCGGCCCGTCGCGACGGCAACGCTGATCCGCAGGCCCCCCCGCAGCATCGGCCTCACGCGTGGCGCCAGGCACGGACTCAGTGGACATGCGCCACCTCCCATCGGACGTCGAGCCTGCGCAGCAAGCCGACCGGCCCATCGCGGGTGACGACGGCGACACTGACCCGCGGGTCCCGCGCGGCGACGGCCCCACGGGCGGTACCGGGCACGGACTCAGTGGGCATGGGCCACCTCCGGTCGGGCCTCGGGCTCGCCGTCGCGGACCGGACGCAGCAGGGTCAGGCAGGCCGCGGCGACCTCGCCGGAGCGGATGCGCAGCAGCCGGGCGTCGGGGGTGCGGCCGTGCGGGTCGCCGGGCGGGCCGGGCTTCCACAGGGCCAGGTGGCGGGGGCTCGGGGGCGGTCCCCACAGGCGCGGGGAGACGGGGCCGAACAGGGTGACCGAGGGAGTGCCGTGGGCCACCGCGAGATGCGCCAGGCCGGTGTCGCCGCTGAGCACGAGGGACGCCCCGGCGACCAGCGCGGACAGTTCCCCGTACGGCAGGCCGCCCGCGAGCACGTCGCCGGCGGGCTGTCCGCTGTGCTCGGCGACCGAACGCACCAGGGCCTCCTCGCCGGGGCCGCCGGTGAGCACCACGTGGTGGCCGGCCGCGCGCAGGCACCGTACGACGGCGGCGTACCGCTCCCCCGGCCAGCGGCGGGAGCCCGAGGCCGCGCCGGGATGCACGACCACGGCGCCCGGCGCCGGGGACGCTGTGTCCGGCTTCGGGAGACGCAGGTCCAGGGGGTCGGCCGGAATGCCGTAGGCGTGCAGGAAGGCACACCAGCGGTCCCGTTCGTGGGCCTGGGCCTGCCAGGGCGGACCGTCCGGACAGGCGTGCGCGAGCAGCCGGCCCGGGCCCAGCGCGGCGAGGGCGTCGCGGCTCTCGGGGCCGTTGCCGTGCAGGTCGATCGCCAGGTCGGGCGGAGGACCGGCCCAGTGCGTCAGGGACGGCACCGCCCGCCCCGGCGCCTCGGCCGGGAACACGGCGTCGACCGCTCCGGTGGCCATGGCCGCCTCGGTCAGCCCCGGCGGCAGGGCGAGCACGATCCGGTGCCCGGGAAAACCCCGGCGCACACCGCGCAACGCGGGCACACCGGCGAGCAGATCACCGAGGCCCAGCGCGCGCAGGACCAGAACGGTCGGGGGGCGGTGCGGGGTGCGGGTCACCGGATGGGTCCTCCGAAGGGTGCGGGAGTCGGGCCGGAACGAACGGGCGGGTACCACGCGGCGAGCGGGCGACGCGTTGTCGGTGGGTTAGGCCAGGCGGGCGGTGGTGGTGCGGCGGGCTGTGGCCGGGACGGCGGCCGGGTGCCGGGCGCGCGGTGGGACTCCGGCCGGGTGGACGATGACGGTGGTGCGGCCGGCCGCGTCCGGTATGCGGCGTAAGGCATCGGGCCGGACGGGGGGCGCACGGTCGCCCGGTGCGTCCTCCTGCCGGGGCCGGGTCAGGACGGCAGGCAGGTGGCGCGCTCCCGGTGAAGCCCCGGCCGGACGGGCTGAGGTGGTCATCGTGTGCGGCCTGCGGTCGGGGCCGGGCTCTGGGCGGCGCGGCGGGCCAGGCCCGTGGTGGAGCGGCCGTCGAGGTACGGCAGCAGCAGGACCTGGCCGCCCCAGCTCTCCACCAGGGGCTGTTCCGGCAGCTCGGTACGGGCGTAGTCGCCGCCCTTCGCCCAGATGTGCGGGCGGAGTTCGCTGAGGATGCGTTCCGGCGTGTCCTCGTCGAACACGGCGACCGCGTCCACGCACTCCAGCGCGCGCAGCACCCGGACCCGGTCGGCCACCGGCACCAGGGGGCGGCCGGCGCCCTTGCGGCGGCGCACCGAGTCGTCGGAGTTCACGCAGACGATCAGGCAGTCGCCGGCCCGGCGTGCGGCCTGCAGGAGGGCCACGTGCCCGGCGTGCAGCAGGTCGAAGCAGCCGCCCGCGGCGACGACGGTGCCGCCCGCGCTCCGCAGCCGGGCTGCCGTGCGCACGGCGTCGCCGGTGGTGTCGCCGTCCCCCGGCGCGGCCTCGGGCGGGTCCGGTTGCTCCACGGTGGCGACCGCGCGGGCGCCGCCCTCGGCGACATAGCGGGTCGCGGCGTGCACGGCGGCCTGTACGGCGGCCTCGGTGAGCGCGCCGTCGGCGAGCAGGCCCGCGGCGGTCGCGGCGAACCGGTCGCCGGCGCCGCACGGGTCACCCGCCACGGCGGCCGGGGTCGGCACCAGCAGCGGGGTCTCACCGTGGGAGAGCAGCGCACCGCGCTCGCCGAGGGTCACGGCGACGGCCCGTGCCCGCCAGGCCCGGACCAGAGTGCGGGCGTCCCGCGCGGCGGCGCGCAGCCCCTCCTCGTCACCGGACTCACCGGAGCCGTGGGGCCCGTAGGGCCCGCCGGACGCGTCAAAACCCCCGGACCGGTCGGGGCCGCCGGTCCCGTAGGACCCGCCCGAGTCCACAAGGCCGCCGGACCGGTTGAACTCACCGGCCCCGCCGGAATCGTGTGCCGCGCCGGAGTCGATTGCCCCATCGAACCCGCCCGACCCAGCCAACCCTTCCGCCCCACCAGACCGCTCGCCACCGGCCAAGCGTCGGGCAAACGTGCGGGCCTCCTGCGCCGACGGTGTGGCCAGGCGGACGCCGGGGACAGGGGGGCGGCCGCGTACGTGGGGGTCCCAGACCACGGGGGCCTGCGTCCGGGCGAGGGCGTCCCGCAGGACGTCGGCCGTTCCCCGGCCGTAGTCGGCGACCAGGATGCCGCGGGCGCCGGTGATCGCGTCCTCGGCGGCCCCCGTCGCCGCGCGGGCGCGTCCCTCGCCGTCGTCCAGGCGGAGCAGCGGCCGGTCCCCGGCCAGGACCCGGGTCTTGCTGCTCAGCGTGCCCTCCAGCGGCACCTCCACCAGCTCGACCCGGCCCGCCAGCAGCTCGCGCAGGGTCTGGCTGGCGCTGTCGTCGCCGAGCGCGGTGACGAGCGTGACCGGGCGGCCGTCCGCGGCGGCGAGACAGGCCGCGAGGGCCGCGCCGCCGGGGCGGGAGCTGCGCCGGGCGCCGTGCACCACCGGCACGGGGGCGTCCGGGGCCAGGCGCTCGGCCCGGCCGCACAGGTCGTGGTCGAGCAGTGCGTCGCCGACGACGACCAGGGGGGTGCGCGTGCTCGTCATGCCTGTCCCTTCCGGTGCGCCGCGGGCGCGACGGTGCGGGCCCGGCCGACGAGCCGGCCGACGACGCCCGGCCTGCCGTCCACCCCGTCGCCGCCGGCCCGGCCGGCCTCTCCGCGTTCGACGGCCTGGTCGAAGGCCTCGCACAGCATGTGCACGGCGACCAGGTGGAGTTCCTGCACGGTGGCGGCCACCGGCGCGTCCACGCACAGGGCCTCGTCGGCGCCGAGCTGGAGCGGGTTGGGCGCGCGCCCGGTCAGCGCCCACACCGTCATGCCCAGGCGGTGGGCGCAGTCGGCGGCGGCCAGCAGGTTGGCGCTCGCGCCGCTGGTGGACAGCAGCATGAGCACGTCCCCGCGGCGGCCGTGGGCGGCGGTCTGCCGGGCGAACACCTCCTGGACGCCGTAGTCGTTGGCGATCGCGGTCGTGGAGGAGGTGTCGGCGTGCAGGGCGACCGCGGAGAACGGCGGCCGGTCGTCGCGGTAGCGGCCGACGAGTTCGGCGGTCAGGTGCTGGGCCTGGGCGGCGCTGCCGCCGTTGCCGGCGACGAGCAGCCGGGCTCCGGCGCCGAGCCGGCGGGCGAGTTCGCGGCCCCACCGTTCGATGAGGGGGCCGTGGTCGCGGAAGGCGTCCAGGGCCTTCGCGAGGTCGTCGCAGTGGGTGGTGCCCACGGCGGTGTCCACGGCGGTCTTGGTGTCGCTGTCGGTCTTCATCGCACCACTCCCGAGAGCGAGGGGATCGAGGAGACGGCGCCGTACACCGCGGACACGCCGTCGGCCACCCGGTCCCATGTGTAGTGGGTCAGCACGCGCCGCCGGCCGGCGGCCCCGTACCGGGCGAGCCGTTCGGGGTCGGCGAGGAGCGCGCGCACGACCGGCCCGAGGTCGTGGTCCTCGTCGGCCGGCACCAGGACGCCGGTGGTGCCGTCCACGACCGTGTCGAGCTGGCCGCCGACGGCGGTGGCGACGACCGGGGTGGCGCAGGCCATGGCTTCCAGCGGGACGATGCCGAACGGCTCGTAGCGCGGCAGCGACAGCACGAGGTCGGCGTCGGCCATCAGTGCGGGCATCCGGTCCCGGCCGACCCCGCCGAGGAGGGTGACGCGGTCGGCGACGCCGTACTCGGCGGCGATCGCGGCCAGGCGGCGGGCCTCGGGGTCGGTGCCGAGCAGGCCGGCCTCGGGGCCGCCCGCGACGACGAGTTCGGCGTCGGGGATGCCGGCGAGGGCGCGGATGGCGCGGTCGAAGCCCTTGCGGGGCACCAGCCGGCCGACGGCCAGCAGCCGTTTGCGGGCGCCGGCGGGCCGGATCCGGGGGGCGGGCCGGAACTGGTCGGGGTCGACTCCGCAGGGCACGATGCTGATCCGGTCCTCGTCCAGGCCCATGGCCTTCAGTTCGGCGACCTCGTCGCTGCAGGTGGCGATGATGCGGGCGCAGTCGTGGCCGACGGCCTCCTCTATGGCGAGGCGCTGCGGCGGGCTGGTGTCCGAGGCGCCCTGGTAGCGCTTCTTCACGGTGCCCAGCGCGTGATAGGTCTGCACGACCGGTATGCCGGGCTCGCGGGCCCCGGCGAGGGCGGCGAGGCCGGACATCCAGAAGTGGGCGTGCACCACGTCCGGTGGGCTCAGCGTCCACTCCTGGGCCAGGAAGGCACCGAACTCGCTCATGTGCGGCAGGAGTTCGTCCTTGGGGACGGGTGTGGGCGGCCCGGCGGGCACGTGCACCACCTGCACCCCGTCGTCGAGGGTCACCCGGTCCGGCAGGTCCGCCGAGTCCCGCCGGGTGTACACCGTGACCCGGTGTCCCTTTCTGGCGAGTTGCCGGGCGACCTGGGCGACGTACACGTTCTGGCCGCCGGCGTCGGGTCCGCCGAGCGCGGCCAGCGGGCTGGCGTGCTCGGACACCATGGCGACGCGCCCGGCCGGGTGGCGGGTACGGCTCATCGGGTGACCTCCTTGATCAGGCGCTCCCAGTCGTCGAGGAAGCGCCGCTCTCCGTGGCGGGCCTGTGCCGCCGCCCGGGCCGCCGCGCCGGTGCGGCGGGCGAGTTCGGGGTCGGCGAGAAAGGCTCGTACGGCGTCCTCCAGTACGTCGAGGCGGTTCGAGACCACCCCGGCGCCGTCGGGGATCGCCTCGCGCACCTCGGTGGTGTCGAGGGCGACCACCGGCATGCCCAGGAACATCGCCTCCAGCAGCGACAGCCCGAGCGAGGTCCAGCGCACGGGGTGCAGATAGAGGCGGCAGCGGGCCATCTCCCGGTGCAGTTCGTGCTGGGGCAGGTCACGGGTGCGGCAGCGTTCGGGCGGCAGGCCGAGGTGGCCGGCGAGCCCTTCGGTGCGCATGCCGAAGACGTCCAGGGGTGCGCAGCGGGCGAACCGGGGCAGCAGGTCGGTGCCGGTGGTACGGCCCCTGCGCACGGGTTCGTTGACCACGACGGCGGCGCGCCGCTCGGTGCCGGTGTACAGCGGGCCGGGGTCGATGATGCCGTGCTCGACGACCTCGGTCGGGGCCTGGCCGCTGTCCCACATCAGCCGGTTGAAGTGGGTGACGTGCACGATCGGGATCGCGGACTGCGCGGCCAGCGGGTGGGGCTGGCGTTCGGGTGTCTCGTCGGGGCTGTTGTGCTCGACGTACACGGCGGGCACGTCGACGCCGGGCCGGCGGCCGGTCCAGCGCAGGGCCAGGTCGAGTTCGTGCGGCCGTTGCAGCACCATCAGGTCGATGTCGGCGTCCCAGAGTTCCTTGGGGGTGCGTTCCTCGACGGTCTGCGGCCAGTCCCAGGTCACGGCGCGGCCGAGCCCGTCGGGTCCGCGGTCGTCGGTGACCGGGACCAGGTAGGTGTGCGGGCCCTGCACGAAGGCGGTGAGCCACGATCCGTGCACGTGCCAGACGAGGATGTTCATGAGTGCCGCTCCTGGATGAGCTTGTGCACCGCGCGCACCACGTCCTGCCCGGTGATCTCGTCCAGGCAGGGGTGTCCGGGCACCGGACAGGTCAGGGCCCGGGTGTTCGCGCACGGCGCCGACTGGTCGCCGAGCAGGATGGTGGGGACGCCGTACGGCGCCCAGCGTTCGGCGGGGACCACCGGCGCGAACAGGGACACGACGGGGGTGCCGACGGCGGCGGCGAGGTGGGCGGGTCCGGTGTTGGCGCTGATCACGACGTCGGCCATGCGCAGCACTCCGGCGAGGGTGCGCGGGGAGGTGCGCCCGCCGAGGTCGACGGCCAGGTCGCCGCTCACGCAGCGGGTGAGCACCCGCTCGTGCGGGCCGCCGGTGACGACCACGCGGTGCCCGGCGTCGGTGAGCAGGCCGACCGCCTCCGCGCAGCGCCGTGGGCTCCAGGCGCGGGCGGGGGCGCTGGCCCCGGGGTGCAGGACGACGTACGGGCCGTAGCCGGTCAGGGAGCTGGTGTCGGGAGGCGGCAGGACGCGCAGCCTGCCGCTGTCCCCGGCGGGCAGCCGGAAGCCCATGGCGGCCGCGGTGTCCAGGGCCGCTTCCGCCTCGTGCCGGCCGGGCAGCCTCCGGTGCCGTACGTCGAGCAGCCGTCCGGGGTGGTCGACGCTGTCGGCGCCGATCCGGCGCACGCCCGCGAGGCGCAGCAGCAGCGCGGTGGGCAGGGGGCTCTGGTGGAAGGAGGTGAGGACGAGCGCGGAGTCGAAGGCGCCGGCGCGCAGCCGGGCGAGCAGCGCGTCGATGTCCCCCGGGTCCACGTCGGGTGGGTCGAAGCCCTCCCAGGGCGCCTCCCAGACCACCAACTCGTCGACGCCGGGCAGCAGTTCCGCGGCGTCGGCGCCGCGCGGCCCGCACAGCAGGGTGACGTGCGTGCTGTGGGCGGCGACGGCGCGCACGGCCGGGCCGGCGAGCAGCACGTCGCCGAAGCTGTCGAGCCGGACGACGAGGGACCTCATGGCGACGGCCTCCCCTCCGGGACCGCCGCCTGCGGCGGGAGCGGGCACGTCCCGTCCGGGGCCGCCGGGAGCGCGCCGCTTACGGCGGTGAGCAGGTCGGGGGCGCTGTCCCCGGCGAAGCGTGCCACCTCCGCCGGCGCCGTGGCCGCGTTGGGTACGAGCACCCCCCGGGCGCCCGCCGCCCGGGCCGCCAGCACGTCGGCGGCGATGTCGCCGATCACCAGGCACCGGGCGGGCGGGACGCCGAGGCGCGCGGCGGCCGTGAACACCAGTCCGGGGCGCGGTTTGCGGCAGTCGCAGCCGGCGTCCGGGGCGTGCGGGCAGAACACCCAGGTGTCCAGGCCGCCCAGCAGGGCGTCGGCGCGCTCGTTGACCCGGCGCACCTGGTCGGCGGTGAGCAGTCCGCGTCCGATGCCGGACTGGTTGCTGATCACCCCGGTGGCCAGGCCGTGGGACCGGGCGAGGGCGACGGCCTCGGCGGCGCCGGGCAGCAGCCGGACGCGGTCGGGGTCGCCGTTGTAGGGCACGTCCGCCACGAGGGTGCCGTCGCGGTCGAACAGGACGGCGCACACGGTCATTCGGCGCCTCCCAGTGGTCGGGCGTGCCGGTGACGGACCACTCCGCGCAGCCAGTGCCGGACGGCGAGGGGCGGTATGAGCACGCTGGTGCCGGCCATCCCGGCGATCTCGCGGGCCGTACGGGGGCCGGGCAGGATGCGGGCGAGGGCGAACTCGGCGGTGCCGAGCGTCCACAGGGCGGCGCAGACGGCCGCGGCGCGGCGGCGGCCGGCGACGGCGCAGCCGGCGGCGGCCAGCGCGGCGCCGGTGACCGCCAGATGGCGGGGCAGCCGGCCGCGCGGCGCCTGGGCGCGGCTCCACCAGTCGCGGCCGTGCAGCCGGTTCATCAGCGCGTCGTCGGCGTTGCCGCGCTGCGCGGGCAGCGAGGCCCACCAGTGGGCGGGGCGGACCGGGTGGCGGGTGATGCGCCGGCCGCGCCGCAGCGTCCAGCCGGCCCGCTGCACCCGCAGGGCGAGGTCGGCGTCCTCGCGGAAGGCGCGCGGGAAGCGCTCGTCGAAGCCGTCGGCCTGGGTGAGCGCGTCGGTGCGGTAGGCCATGTCGGCGGTGGCCCAGGCGGCGTTCTCCAGACCCTTGGTGTTGCGTTCCCAGTCGGTGGGCCGGCGGTCCAGGGGCAGGGGGACATGCAGCTGCCCCTGGATGCCGCCGACGTCCTCCCCGGCCTCCCGCAGGTCCTCGGCGAGCAGCCGGGACCAGTCCGGGAGCACCTGGACGTCGTCGTCGAGGAAGACCGTCCAGGGGGTGGTGACGGTACGCCAGCCCGCGTTGCGGGCGGCGGCCGGGCCCTTGCCGCCGGTGCGCAGGGTGCGTATCCGTTCGCGCAGCGGCCCGGCCGCGTCCAGCGGCAGTTCGCCCTCGGGTGCGGGCCGGTCGTCGACGACGATCACCTCGTGCGGCGGGTGCCCCTCGGCCTCGGCGAGCGCGCGCAGGCACTCGTCGAGGCAGGGGCGGCCGATCGTCGGGACGACGACGCTGTAGGCGGGCGCGCCGGTCATGCGAACGCCTTCCCGCGTCGGACCGCGAACGGGCCGAGCACCAGCAGGTCCACGGGTGCGGAGCCGAAGCACTCCAGGGCGTCGCGCGGGTCGTCGACCATGGGCCGTCCGGCGGTGTTCAGGCTGGTGTTGACGACCACCGGCAGCCCGGTGCGCCGTTCGAACCCGTCGATCATGCGGGCCACCAGGGGCTCCTGGGCGCGGTCGACGGTCTGGATGCGCGCGGTGCCGTCGACGTGGACGACGGCCGGGATGCGGGCCTTCCACTCGGCGGCCACGTCGTGCACGAAGAGCATGTGGGGGCTGGGCAGCGGACCGTCGAAGATGTCGGCCGCGCGCTCGGCGAGCACCATGGGCGCGACGGGCCGGAACTCCTCGCGTCCCTTGACGGCGTTGAGCCGTTCCAGGTTCTCCGCCTTGCCGGGGTGCGCGAGCAGGGAGCGGTGGCCGAGGGCGCGCGGCCCGTACTCGCTGCGGCCCTGGAACCAGGCCACGATCCCGTCGGCGGCCAGCGCCTCGGCGGCGGTCTCGGCGATGTCGGCGGGTTCCTCGTACGGTACGGCGGCCCGCTCCAGCCACTGCCGCAGCTCTGCGTCGCTCCAGCCCCGCCCGAGCGCGGCCGTCGGCATCGGCTCCAGGGTGTCCTTCTGGCCCGCCACATGGGCGGCCGCGCCGAGGGCCGTTCCGGCGTCGCCGGCGGCGGGCTGCACCCACACGTGCCGGAAGCCGCTCTCCCGCCACAGCCGGGTGTTGGCGACGCAGTTCAGCGCGACTCCGCCGGCCATGGTGAGCGCGTCCTCGCCGGTGTGCTCGCGCAGCCACCGGGCCAGGGCGAGCACGGCCTCCTCCAGGCACAGCTGGGCGCTGGCCGCGAGGTCGGCGTGGTCCTGGCTCCAGGAGCCGCCGGCCGGGCGCGGCGGGACGAACTCGGCCCAGGGCACGGGCCGGGCCCTGAAGCCGCCCCCGTCGTCGGGGCGGACGTACTCCCGCAGCCGCTCGGCGAAGCGCGGGGTGCCGTAGGAGGCGAGCGCCATCACCTTGAACTCGTCGCTGCTGCGCAGGAATCCGAGGTGCTGGGTGAGGTCCTCGTAGAACAGGCCGAGGGAGTCGGGCAGCCGCTGGGTGGAAAGGACGGTCAGCTCGCGGTCGGTGTAGCGGCCGGCCAGGTGGGAGCCGCATTCGCCGCGGCCGTCCAGGACGAGCACGGCGCAGTCCGGGTACGGCGAGACGGGCCCGGCGGAGGCGGCGTGCGCCACGTGGTGGGGGACGAACCTCACCTTGGCCGGGTCCAGGCCGGGCAGGGCTTCGGCGAGGAAGCCGGGGGCCTGGCGGGCGTACTCCTGGCGGAGGTGGTCCCAGGGGTCGTTCAGGCCCATCTCCTCGGCGGGCCGGGCGAGCGCCGGGTCGTAGGAGTAGGCGACGGCGTCCAGGTCGGACGGGGTCAGGCCGGCCTGCTGCAGACACCAGCGGGCCGACTGCTCCGGCTGCTCCCACGCGGAGAAGGGCACGGGCCGTTTGCCGTGCTTGCGGCGCGAGAACCGCTCCTCCTCCGCCGCCGCCACGACCTTGCCGTCGGTGATCAGGGCGGCCGCGGGGTCGTGGAAGAGTGCGTTGATACCGAGGACGTGCATGCGGTGTCTCTCTCCTGGGCGGCGGGCGGTCGGGGGTCAGGGCTGCGACGCGGGCGCGCCTCCCGGGGGCCGCACGGCCGGCTCCCGCACCGGCTCGCCTTCGGCGGGCGTGGCGGCCGGCTCGCCCTGCGGCTGCTGCGCGGCGAAGTAGGCGATGGTCTGTTTCAGGCCTTCCTCCCACGGGATCTGCGGCGACCAGCCGAGCAGTTCGCGGGCGAGGGAGGTGTCGGGCCGGCGCCGACCGGGGTCGTCCACGGGCCGGTCGATGAACGCGACGGGTGAGCGGGAGCCGGTGAGGGCGACCACCCGGCGGGCCAGGTCGGCGACGGTGATCTCGTCGCTGCCGCCTATGTTCACCGGCCGCACGGACCTGCTCGCGGCCACCCGGAGGATGCCCTCGACGGTGTCGTCCACGTAGCACAGCGAACGGGTCTGGCTGCCGTCGCCGGTCACCGTGAGCGGTTCCCCGGCGAGCGCCTGGCAGATGAAGGTGGGCACCGCGCGGCCGTCGTGCGCCCGCATCCGCGGCCCGTAGGTGTTGAACAGCCGCACGATCCCGGCGTCGGTGCCGCGCGCGCCGGCGTGGGCGGTGACCAGCGCCTCGGCGAACCGCTTGGACTCGTCGTACACGCTGCGCGGCCCGACCGGGTTGACGTTGCCCCAGTAGCCCTCGTGCTGCGGGTGGACCAGCGGATCGCCGTAGACCTCGGAGGTGGAGGCGAGCAGGAAGCGCGCCGCGTCGCGGGCGGCGATGGTGAGCGCGTTGCGGGTGCCGAGGCTGCCGACGTCCAGGGTCTCCAGGGGAAGCCGCAGGTAGTCGGCGGGCGAGGCCGGGCAGGCGAAGTGCAGCACCAGGTCGTACGGCCCCGGCAGGCGCTCCACGCAGTCGGACGCGGAGACGTCCACCTCCACGAACCGGAAGCCGGGCCGGTCCTCGAGGTGGGCGACGTTCTCGCGCCGCCCGCAGACGAGGTTGTCGGCGCAGTCGACTTCGACCCCCGAATCCAGCAGCCTTTCGCACAGATGGGAGCCGAGGAAGCCGGCGCCGCCGGTCACGAGAGCGCGCCGCCAGGAAAACGGTGTGTCACCAGTCATGGGGGCTGTTCCTTCGTCCACGTCGTCGCGCCCCGGGAACGCTCCTGCCTGGGCGTTCGGCGCGTACCGCGTCGCCGGGCCGGGCTCACCGGCCCGAACTCGGGAATCAGGGACAGGGCTCGGGTCCCGCTGGTCCGAGGACCGCCCTGTGCGGCCGCCGCTGGCTGGACGGCACTGGCAGCAGAGTGCCCCTGCCAGTTGGTTTCACACGTTGGATTCTTATTCTCCGGAACCACGGGTACTCGCGCGACTCCGGCGTCACACGGCAGATCGGCTCAAGGCCGCAGGACGGGCCCGGACCAGGCGGGAGAGGGCATGCACGACGAGATCACCGCCGCGCTGCTGGGCGCGCTGCGGCGCTCCGGCCGGTCTCCGGGCCGTGTCCTGCTGACGGGCTGGTTCAGTTTCCGGGACGGCGAGGCGACCGCCGGGGACGTGCTCGCCGAGCGGCAGGTGTCGGCCGCGCTGACCCGGGCGGGCATCCGGCACGACACGGCGTGGAGCCCCGGTTTCCGTCCGGGCGCGCTGTCGCTGGAGACGGCGCGGCCGGAGGTGTACGACACCCTGCTCTTCGTGTGCGGTCCGGTGCACGGACCTCAGGTGGCCGCGCTGCATGCCAGGTTCGGGAGCTGTCGGCGACTGGCCGCCGGTGTCTCGGTCGTCGATCCGGCGGATCCCGCGGTCACGGGTTTCCATGAGATCGTCGCCCGGGACGGCGCAGCGGCCCCGGCCCGGCACGACCTCGCGGCCACGGCCCCGGCGGGCCCGCTGCCGCCGGTCGCCGCGGTGGTGCTCTCGCACGGGCAGGGCGAGTACGGCGCCCGCCGCCGCCATGAGGAGGCGAACGCCAAGATCACCGGCTGGCTGGCCGGGAAGGACTGCGCGCGGATGCCGGCCGACACCCGGCTGGCCTGTGACGACTGGCGGCTGTGCGGCACGGCCGAGCAGTTCCTGGCGCTGGTCTCCCGCTGCGACCTCGTGGTCACCACCCGGCTGCACGGCCTGGTGCTGGCCCTGCGCACCGGCACCCCGGTGATCGCCGTGGACCCGGTGGCGGGCGGCGCCAAGGTCACCGCCCAGGCGCGCGCGGTGGGCTGGCCGGCGCTGGTGAACGCGGCGGACCTGGGCGAGGAGGCGCTGGACCACTGGTGGCGGTGGGCGCTGTCCGAGCCGGGCCGGACGGCCGCGGCCCGCCACTCGATGGGCTGACGCGGCGGGGGCGGGCCGTGTAGCGCGCCGTGCGCGGGGCACTCGACGCGGCGACGGCAGGCCGTCATGGGCCGCCGCGATGTCTCGCAGGAGGTAAGGACATGGGTCACGGCGGAAACGTCATTCAGGAGCTGACGACCGATCACCGCGAGGTCGAGGAGATCTTCGGCCGTATCGAGGCGCTGCCGCCCGGTTCCAAGGAGCGCAAGGACCTGGCCGACCAGGCCACGATCGAGCTGGTACGGCACTCGGTCGCGGAGGAGGCCTATCTGTACCCGGCGGTGCGCGAGCACATCACCGGCGGGGACGCCCTGGCCGACAAGGAGATCGAGGACCACGCCAAGGCCGAGCAGATCATGAAGGACCTGGAGAGCTGCCAGGCGGACGATCCGCGGTTCGACTCGCTCATGGCCCAGCTGATGAGCGAGATCCGGTCCCACATCACGGACGAGGAGCAGAACCTCTTCCCCCGGCTGGAGGCCGCCTGTCCTCCTGACGCGCTGATGGACCTCGGCGACAAGGTCCGCCGCGCGAAGAAGATGGCCCCCACCCGCCCCCACCCGTCCGCCCCGGACACTCCCCCGGCCAACAAACTCCTGGCCCCCGGAGCCGGCCTGGTAGACCGCATGCGCGACGCCCTGACGGGCCGCGGCAAGCAACAGAGCTGAGACCTGTGCCGGCGGGCGGTACGGGGCCGGGTGGGGGGCGGTGGGGCGGTCCGCGGCTCTACTGGCGACATGGCGGGCGTCGGCGGGGGGAAGCGGTCGGGGTGGCATCGGCGGTCCGGACGAGCGTAGCGGTCCGGGCGGCGCGCCGGTGATGGCGGTCCGGGCCGGTGATGGCGGTTCGGGCGGCGCGTGCGGCCGGAGGCCGGACCGGTCGGGGCGGCATCGGCGGTCCGGGCGGGCGCTGGCGGTCCGGCTGCGGTGGCCGGTCCGCGCGGGCGTTGCGGTCCGGGTGGCATTGGCGGCCTGGGCGGCACTGGCGGTCCGGGCAGAGCGGTGCGGCCGGGTGCCGGAGCGGGGCGCTCCGGTCCGGGGCTGAGTGGATGAGTTCGGTGCTGAGCCGTCCGGGTTAGACCGGTCGGAGGACTGCGCTTCGGCCGCCGCCTGGGCTCGGGTCGGCCTCCCTTCGTCAGCTGTGTTTCGGCCTCGCCGCCCGGCCCCTTTGGGTCGGCTTTGCACACCTGGCGGCCCTTCGGCCTCACCCGCTCGGTGTGTGTCGGCCCCCCGGTCCCTCGCGGCCCTCGTCTCGTCCTCGTCCCGGCGCTGCGGCCCCGCCTGGGCTCGGGTCCGCCTCGCCCCGCCTGGTGTGTTTCGGCCTCGCCACCCGGCGTCGGGCCGGCCTTACCCGCCCGGCGGCGTCTTTCGACCTCACCCGCCTCGGTGTGTGTCGGCCCCCCGTCCCTCGGCGGCCCTCGTCCCGGCGCTGCGGAGTGCCCCTGCAGTTACGGGCCGGCGACCAGCCACTCGCCTGACGTACGGCGCCACCAAGCCCGGCCACTCGCTCCTACGGCCACTGAGCCATGGGGAGGTCTCGCCTCTCATGGCCACGGAGCCAAGGGGGGTCCGATGTCCGTGGCTTGCCTCGATGCCCATAGCCGGAGGTCACCCCCCGACGCTCCGCGCTCGCCCCTGACACCGCTCAGAGCCACGGCCTCGTGGACCCTCCTTGGCGGACGCCGCGCCGTACCGTTCGGCACAGGAGGCGGAAGGCCTGGACGAGGGTCAGCGGCCAGAGCAGGGCGAAGCAGCACAGCAGTGCGGGGTCCGAGGTGCGGACGCCCATGACGGCCGCGAACGCCGAGGCGACCCCCAGCAGCAGCACCGCGACGGGCAGCCACACGTCCCGCCGGGTGCCGCCCATGCGGCGCGCGAACCGGCGGTCCCGCCTGAGGTCCGTCTCGATCTGCACGAGCACGAGCCGTTCGCGCAGCGACAGCCGTACGTCGTCGTGCATCTCCCAGTCGTCCACGGCAACGGCACCTCCTCCGCCGGTCAGCGGCTCCGCCCCGCAGACCCGAGTTCCCCGGAACGGCCCGGCCGATACGGAACCCGACCCGCACCCCAGCCCCCGGCGTCCCGCGCCGGTGCTCAGTCGAGACAGAACTCGTTGCCCTCGATGTCCTGCATCGCGATGCACGAATCGTTGTCGTCGGCCAGGAGCTGCACGCGTACCGCGCCGAGCGCGACCAGTCGTGCGCATTCGGCCTCGAGCCTGGCCAGGCGCTCCTGGCCCACGAGCCCGGTGCCCACCCGCACGTCGAGATGCACCCGGTTCTTGACGACCTTCCCTTCGGGAACCCGCTGAAAGAACAGCCGCGGGCCGACGCCCGAGGGATCGGCGCAGGCGAACCACGAACCCCGGTCCTCAGGCGGCCGCGAGCGATCGAAATCGTCCCACGTGGCAAACCCCTTCGGCGGCGATACGACGTACCCCAGCACCTCGCACCAGAATCGAGCGACGCGCTCGGGTTCCGCGCAGTCGAAGGTGACTTGGAACTGCTTGATCGATGACATTCGCGCACCATAGCAACGCGGCGGTGTGCGAGTGCCGGCGGTGAAGGCGCTGCCGCCGGCACCGGTCGGGGCGGGCTATCGGCGCAGGCTCAGCAGCGCGAACACGCCGCCGACCACCGGGCGGGCCTGGAAGCCGCTCTGGGTGTTCGCCGCGGTGTCGTACCAGTCGGTGAACGGCACGCGCGAGGGCGAGGTGTGCGCGAACCGGTAGAGCGCGGAGATCAGCACGTCGCTGACCGGGTGGTCGCGCAGCCACGCGGCGGTCCACATCTCCCAGTCGCCCTTGGTGTAGCTGTGCCGCAGGTCCAGCGGGATACCGAACTGGTTGGCCTGCGACAGGTACCAGTCGCCCTCCTTGTGGGCCACGTCGCGCGGTACGAGGTTCAGCCCGAGCAGCGAGTCGGGGTAGCCGTTGTACTTCAGGCTCCAGGTGCCGGGCTGGTCGTAGGCGAGCCTGAGGTGGTCCTTGTCGGTGTCCTGCGCCTTGTCCACCCACTGGCCGATGTAGTCGCGGGCGGTGCTGCCGTAGTGGGAGCTGTCGGAGGAGTTGCCGGCCGCGGTCGCGATCTGTCCCATGGCGCCGATGGCCAGGATGCCCTTCAGGGCGAGGTTCGCGCTGTGGGCGATGAAGCCGGTGAAGTCGTCGGTCTGGTTCTGGTAGCCCGGGTCGAGGGCGTTGTCCACCAGGTAGTCGGCCCACTGCTTGAGGATCGTGTAGTGCGCGGAGGCGAACGCGGCGGCCGTGGCGGAGGTGCTGCGCGCCAGGTAGGCCGCGGTCATCAGCAGCATGTTGGCGGACTCCTCGACCGGCATGTCCTCTTCGTTGCCGTCGTTGTGGCCGCTCGCGTTGGGGTAGCTGGAGCCGAGGTCGTGTTCGGCGAACTTCTTGGGCCAGCCGCCGTTCTCCGCGTAGTCGAAGAGCGGTTCCAGGATCAGGCCGAGGTACTGCGGGTCCAGGTAGAGGAACACCGGCATCGCCGGGTAGGTCACGTCGATGGTCGAGACGTTGCCGTCGGAGGAGATCTCCTTCAGGAACGCCCAGGGTCTGCCCTTCCTGCTGACCAGTTCGGTGCCCGCGTACGCCTGCCGCAGGGAGAGCGCGCAGAGTGCCGCGTATTCCGCGCCGCCCGCGGCCGTCGCCTCCGTGCGGACCTTGTGGTCCAGGGCCGCGGTCCGCTTCTGCGCCGCGGTCGCGTCGGAGTGGAAGAAGGCCGCCATGTCCTGCCAGTTCGACCAGTGCGACTTCCACAGCGGCGGCAGTTGCTCGCCGAGGTAGCCGACCGCGGGCTCGCGGACGTGCCCGACCGACAGCAGCGCGCGGGTCGAGCCGTGCACGCTTCCGAGGTCGAAGCGGAAGGCGAAGACCGGCCAGTTGTCGTTGATGGCGCGCGGCTGCCGGGTGTCGGCGGAGTCGGCCAGCGCGTGTCCGGCCAGCGCGGTGGCGCGGACGCTGGTGTCCGAGCCGATCTGCCAGCTGAGCCCCGAGCGGTTGGTGGCGCTCCACACCACGGTTCCCCAGGAGGCCATGTCGCCGTTCTCCTTGAGCACTCCGGGGCTGTCCGGAGCGAAGGACAGCGAGGTCGCCGTGGTGCCGCCGGAGCCGGACAGCTGCTGCTGGGACCAGCGGATCTTCGTCCCGGAGTCGCCCGAGGCCCACTCGCCGGAGATGTCGAAGTACAGCGAGACGTCGTGCGCCTGGCCGTCGGAGCTGCGCACGTCCGCGATGACGTACGACAGCGGCATCGACTGGCGGCGCAGGTCGCCCGGTTCGACCGGGGAGAGGAACGTGAGGGTCAGTTCCGCTCCGCCGGCCTCGAAGACGAACCGGGAGCGGGTCGCGGTGAGGGTCAGCGAGCGCTGCGCCGCGCCGCGGGAGAGCGGGTGGTCGGGGACGTTGGGCGCGCCCAGGAACAGGTAGTTGGTGCCGTCGACCCGGATGACGCCCGTCATGGCGGTGGTGCGGCCCGTCCAGAACGCCGGCCAGTGGCCGGTCGGCAGATCGGCGTTCAGCCACGTGCTCAGGTACGGCGAGCGTACGGCCAGCGGTACGGCGGGGGGCCGGATCGGGTCGAAGGCCGGAGCTGCCAGGCCGGGGACGCGGCTGCCGGAGGAGGCGGGGACGGCTGCGGACGTCTCCTGCAGCGGCCGGGCGGCGGCCTGCGCACTGTGGGCGAAGCCCGGCAGCAGACCTGCGCCGGCCGCACCGAGGCCGACGCCGGTCCACCGGATCAGACCGCGGCGGCTGAGTCTGCCGTCAGGAGCGTCCGGGCCGGCCGGGGAATCGGGGACGTTCGAGTCGTTCGCAGGCAGCTCGGTGTGGTCGTTCCTTGGTGTCATTCGGTTCTCCTGGAGGAGCCGCTCGGGGAAGACGGTGAAGAACTGACGGGAGCACGCGGGGGGTTGGCGCCACGATCTGCCGGAGGGAGCCATGGGGGCGACGCGACGGCCCCGGCATCGAGCACAGGGCAGGGCGTGAAGGTCGCAGAGGGGGCCGCTACTACAACGATAGAAAAGCGAGCAGGACGATGACAGCACAGCCTGGTTGTCGTGTCCACCCTTCGGTGCCGACCGGATTGCCGGCCTTGGGGACTACGGCGCGGTCGTACACAACTACCCTTTCTAGCTGGGCGTTTGAAGCTTACGAAGGCTTCGGATGACCAACTGAAGACGGTCCCGGGAGTCAGTCTTTACCCCTCGCGCCGGGGTTCACATGGTCACCGCTCAAGCCGAATGTTGTGAACGCGAACTGACGTATTGACAGGTCCGGCGGCCGTCCTCCACTGTGCGTCTACATCGTTGTATGGATGTGTCAGGCCAGGTCGCCCCACAAGCCCGCCCGGCCCGTTCTCCCGCTCTCCCTTCCTCAGAACTCCCGCACGCTCCGACCGTTTCGACGAGGATGTGATCGGCGCATGTACACCTTCCTCCGGGCCAAGGCCGTGTCCGCCGCGGTACTGACCGCCGGCCTGTGCCTGGCCGCGACCGCCTGCACCAACTCCGGTGACGACTCTCCCTCTTCCGGTACCGGCGCGAGCAGCGGTGACAACACCGCGGCCGCCCAGCAGCTCGCCTCCCCCAGCGCCTCCGCCGGTGGCCCGGCGTGCACGTACCAGAGATACGGCGGCGGTGTCCCGAAGCTCGACATCACCGACGGCAAGACCGTGGTCGGCTTCTCGCAGTCGGAGTCCACCAGCAACCCCTTCAGAGCCACCGAGACCAAGAGCATCGAGGCGCAGGCCAAGAAACTCGGCGTCAAACTGATCGAGCGGAACGCCAACGCCGACGTCAACACCCAGAACTCGCAGATCGAGGACATGATCGCGCAGGGCGCCAAGGCCCTGATCGTGGCCCCGGAGAACTCCGACGGCCTCGGCCCCGCGCTGGCCAAGGCCAAGGCGAAGAAGATCCCGGTCCTCACCATCGACCGCTCCGTCACCGGCACCGCCTGCACGGACTTCATCGCCTTCATCGGCTCGAACTTCTACGGCCAGGCCCAGATGGCCGCCGACGACCTGGCGGGTGCCACCGGCAGCAGCGCGCACGTGGCGATCCTCACCGGCAGCCCCGGCAACAACGTCACCACCGACCGGACCAAGGGCTTCGAGGACCAGGTCAAGGCCAAGTACCCGAAGATGAAGATCGTGGCCTCCCAGACCGGCAACTTCGCCCAGACCGACGGTCAGAAGGTGATGGAGCAGCTGCTCCAGGCGCACCCCGACATCAACGCGGTCTACGCGGAGAACGACGAAATGGCCCTCGGCGCCATCCAGGCGATCAAGTCCGCCGGGAAGACCCCCGGCAAGGACGTCAAGATTGTCACCATCGACGGCATCTCGCAGATGGTGCAGAACGTCGCCTCCGGCCAGGCCGTCGCCGACATCGAGACCAACCCGCGGTTCGGCCCGCTCGCCTTCCAGTCGCTGCAGGACTTCTACGGCACCACCGGCGTGCAGCCCAAGGTGATCATCAAGGACGGTCACTTCACGTCCGGCAACGCCAAGCAGGCCCTGTCCCAGGGCCTGGTGTACTGACCGAGCCACCAGGTCCGGCGGCCGTGGAAGGCCCACGTCCACGGCCACCGGGCCCGCCGCACCGGCTGCCGAACAGCGCCACCGCGTCCGGCAGTTCCGCATGAGGAGGCAGACGTGGTCCAGCAGGACCCGGATCCCCGGGGCGACTTCGTCCTGGAAGTCGCCGGGGTGAACAAGAGCTTCGCCGGCGTGCACGCGCTGCGCGACGTGGACTTCGCGTTGCGCCCCGCCGAGGTGCACGCGCTCATCGGCGAGAACGGCGCGGGCAAGTCCACTCTGATCAAGGTGATGACCGGCGTCTACCGGCCGGACTCGGGCACGGTGCGGCTGGAGGGCCGCCCACGCGCCTTCCGCAACCCGCTGGAGGCCCAGGCGGCCGGGATCTCCACCATCTACCAGGAGGTCAACCTCGTCCCGCTGATGTCGGTCGCGCGCAATCTGTACCTCGGCCGCGAGCCGCGCCGCTTCGGGCTCGTGGACGTCGCCCGGATGAACCGCGAGGCAACCCGGGTGCTCGGCCGCTACGGCGTGCACGTCGACGTCACCCGCCCGCTGCGCACCCTCGGCCTGGGCGCCCAGCAGATGGTGGCCCTGGCCCGCGCGGTGCAGGTCGACGCCCGGGTCGTCATCATGGACGAGCCGACCTCCTCGCTGGAGCCGCGCGAGGTGGACATGCTCTTCTCGGTCATCCGCGGCCTGAAGGAGCAGGGCATCGCGGTGGTCTACGTCAGCCACCGGCTCGACGAGCTGTACGCCGTCTGCGACCGGGTCACCGTGATGCGTGACGGCGCGGTCGTGCACACCGGTGCGATGGCCGGACTCGAACGGCTGCGGCTGGTCTCCCTGATGCTCGGCCGGGAGATGGCCACCGTCCGGGACAAGGGCAGCACCGCCTTCGACACCGAGCGCCACGACCGCCGTGCGGGCCAACCCTCCCTCCGGGCCAGGGATCTGTCGGTGCGTCACCGGCTGCACGGCGTCTCGCTCGACATCCATCCCGGGGAGGTCGTCGGCCTGGGCGGGCTGCTGGGGGCCGGCCGCAGCGAGACCGCCAAGGCGATCGTCGGCGCGCTCGCCACCGAGGGCGGCTCCGTGGAGGTCGAGGGGCGGGCGCTGCACCGGCGCAGCCCCGCCGCCGCGATCCGCAACGGCGTGGTGATGCTCCCCGAGGACCGCAAGCTCGAGGGCATCATCCCCAACCTGTCGGTGCGCGAGAACATCTCGCTCGCCGCGCTGCCGCGCCTGTCGCGCGCGGGCCTGGTCTCGCAGGCCAAGCAAAACGAGATCGTCGCGTTCTTCATGAAGCGGCTGCGCATCAAGGCCTCGAGCCCCGAGCAGAAGGTCGGCGACCTGTCCGGCGGCAACCAGCAGAAGGTGCTGCTCGCCCGCTGGCTGTGCCTGAACCCCAAGGTGCTGCTGCTCGACGAGCCGACCCGCGGCATCGACGTCGGCGCCAAGACCGAGGTGCAGGCGCTGATCGACGAACTCGCCGGCGACGGCCTCGGCGTGCTGCTGATCTCCTCCGACCTGGAGGAGCTGATCGAGGGCTCCGACCGTGTGGTGGTCCTCAAGGACGGCCACGTCGTCGGGCACCTGGCCGAGGGGGAGGTCACCGAGGAGGGCCTGCTCGGCACGCTCGCCACCGCGTCGCAGGAAGCCGCCCGGGCACGCGCCGCCGGGAAGGAAGCCGGCGGCCCCGCGGCGGCCGGGGATGCGTCCAGTGAACCGCCCGCGCCCGAGGAGGCATCCGCCTCGGACCGGGCCGCGGCGGCCGAGCCGACACCGGTCGAGGAGAACCAGCGATGACGTCGCTCACGTGGAGCGGCCCGGTGACCGACCGGGCCCGCCTGTTGCGCCTGTTGCAGGAGTACGGCGTCTACGCCGCCCTGATCGTGCTGTTCCTCGTGGCCGTCGGCCTGGACACGTCGTTCGTCGAGATGAGCAACATCCGCGTCCAGCTCTTCCAGCTCGCGCCCACCCTGCTCGTCGCGCTCGGCATGGCCCTGGTCATCGGCACCGAGGGCATCGACCTGTCGGTCGGCGCCGTCATCGCGCTGGCCGCCTCCGTCGTGCCGCTGTACGCCGGGTACGGACTCGGCGGGGTCCTCCTCGTCGCCCTCCTGATCGGCGCGGGCTCGGGCGCGGTCGGCGGCGCGATGGTCGCCTTCACCCGTATCCAGCCCATCGTGGCCACCCTGTCGCTGATGATCGGCGTGCGGGGCCTGGCCGAGATCATCAACGGCAACTCCGCCAAGCCCGTCACCCAGTCCGGCGTCCTCGGCCTCGGCTCGCGCATCATCGTCGGGCTGCCCGAGATGGCGTGGCTCGCCGCGGTGTGCGCGCTGCTCACCGGCCTGCTGGTGCGCCGTACGACCTTCGGCAGACAGCTGGTGGCCGTCGGCGACAACCGGCAGGCCGCGTGGCTGTCCGGGCTGCCCGTGCGGCGCGTGCTGATCACCGTGTACGTGGTCTCGGGGGTGCTGGCCGCGCTGGCCGGTGTGCTCGTCGTCGGCCACGGCGCGGAGGCGGATCCGGCCAACCAGGGCCTGAACATGGAGCTCAACGCCATCACCGCGGTCGTCGTCGGCGGCACCCCGCTGTCGGGGGGCCGGGTGCGGGTGCTCGGCACCGTCGCGGGAGCGCTGTTCATGCAGCTGATCACCGCGGTGCTCACCCAGCACAACGTGCACACGTCGTACACCCAGATCGTCGAGGCGGCCATCATCTGCTGCGCCGTGTACGCCTCCCAGGAGCGTGGTACCCGATGACCTCCACCGTCCTGACGACCGCTCGGACGGAGGCGGACGCACCGCGCCCCACCCTCGGCGAGCGGATCGCCCCGCAGATCCAGCGGCGCGGCGCCCTGGCCGTGCTGGTGCTGGTGGTCGCGATCGCCTCCGCGACTTCCTCCACCTTCCCGACCTGGTCCAACGTCAGCAGCATCCTGGGCAACAACGCGTTCGTGTGGCTGCTGGCCCTCGGCATGACGTTCGTCATCATCACGGGCGGCATCGACCTGTCCGTCGGCTCGATGTACGCACTCGGCGGAGTGCTCGGGGCCTACGGCGCCACCCACGGCACATGGCTCGCGATCCTGCTGCCGCTGGCCGTCGGCGCCGCCTGGGGAGCCGTGCAGGGACTGCTCGTCGCCCGGGCCCGTATGGCGCCGTTCATCGTCAGCCTCGTCGGCCTCCTCGGACTGCGCGGCCTGATGCAGGCCGTCACCGACGAGGGCGCCACCACCTATCTCGTGCCGCAGCACTCCGCCTTCCGCTCCCTCGGTGCGGGCACCTGGACCCCGGTGCTGATCGTGGCCGTGTTCTTCGCCCTGGGCGCGCTGCTGCTGACCCGGACCGGCTTCGGCGCCACCCTCACCGCGATCGGCGGCAACGAGAACGCGGCACTGCTGCTCGGCCTGCCGGTGGCCCGCGCCAAGGTGCTGGTCTACGTGCTCTCGGGCACCCTGGCCGCGGCGGCCGGCGCACTCGGCGGCGCGCGCCTGGGCTCCGGTGTGACCACCATCGGCGTCGGCTACGAACTGACCGCCATCGCCTCGGTGGTCATCGGCGGCACCCTGCTCACCGGAGGCAGCGGCTCGGTCGGCGGCACCGTCAGCGGCGTGCTGCTGCTCGCGGTCATCCACAACCTCATCGACCACTACTTCTCGCAGTACGGCTCCGCCTTCACCGACACGGTCAACGGCGCCTTTCTGGCTGTGGTAGTCCTGATGCAGGCCCTGCTCAGCCGCACCCAGCAGCTGGAATGAGCACCCGCCGCCGCATCCGGCCCGGCACGGCCGCCCGGCGTACGGCCGCAACCCCCCTTCCGCTTTTCGAGAAAGGACCGCCGTGGGCGTCAGCCTGAAGGATGTCGCGCTGCGCGCCGGCGTGTCGGTGAAGACCGTCTCGAACGTCGTCAACGACTACCCGCACGTGACCCCCCGCACCCGTGAGCGGGTCCAGCGCGCCATCGACGAGCTGGGCTACCGGCCCAACCTGACGGCACGTCACCTGCGCAAGGGCCGCACCGGCCTGATCACCCTGGCCATCCCGGAACTGGGCAACCCCTACTTCGCGGAAGTGGCCGGGGCGGTGATCGACTCCGCCGCCCGGCACGACCTCACGGTCCTGCTCGACCACACCGCGGGGCTGCGGGAGAAGGAGCTGCTGGTCTCTCAGGGCTTCCGCTCGCACGTCATCGACGGCCTGATCCTCAGCCCGATCGGGCTGGAGCGCAAGGACCTGCTGGACCGGCCCGAGGGTCCGCCCATGGTGCTGCTGGGCGAGCGCGAGTACGAAGGCCCCTACGACCACATCATGATCGACAACGTGGGTGCGGCCCGGATCGCGGTGCGCCATCTGCTCGATCTCGGCCGGCGCCGGGTGGCCTTCCTCGGCGCACGCCGCGAGAGCGCCCGCCAGCCCGCCCACCTGCGCCTGCGCGGCTGGCGGGAGGCCATCACCGCGGCCGGCCTGGTCCCCGACGAGTCCCTGGTGGTGGCCACCGAGGGCTACGACCGGGCCGACGGCGCCGCCGCGATGGCCTTTCTGCTCGACCGCGACCAGCGTCCCGACGCCGTCTTCGCCTACAACGACCTGATCGCGCTCGGCGCCATGCGCACCCTGGTCGAACGCGGCCTGCGGGTGCCCGACGACATCGCGGTCGTCGGCTTCGACGACATCGAGGAGGGCCGCTACGGAGCGGTCTCGCTGAGCACCGTCTCACCCGACAAGACCGGCCTCGCCCGCCTCGCCGTCGACTGTCTGGTGGAGCGCATCGCCGCCCGGGGAACCGACACGCCGCCGGCGGCCCGCCTGATCCAGCCCGGCTACCGGCTGATCGTGCGCGAGTCCACCGCGGTCCGCAGGGCCTGACCGACACCGCCCCCAGCGCCGCCGTACACCTCCGACGACCGAGGACGAGGATGTCGATACCTCACCGCACCGTGACCGGCTCACCGTACGGCACCGCTCCCGACGGCACGGCGGTGCACCGCTGGCGGCTGGACTCCGGCAGCGGCGTCAGCGCGGACGTGCTCAGCTTCGGAGGCATCGTGGCCGGGCTGCGGGTGCCGGATGCCTCCGGAGACGTCGGCGACATCGTGCTCGGCCTGCCCGACATGGCCGCCTACTCCGCCCCCCATCCCTACCTCGGCGCACTCGTCGGCCGTTACGCCAACCGCATCGCCGGCGGTGAGTTCACCCTCGACGGACAGACCCATCGCGTGCCCGTCACCGACCGCGGCCACGCGCTGCACGGCGGCCCCGACGGCTTCCACCGGCGGGTCTGGAAGGGCGGCCCGGCCTCCGGCAACAGCGGCGGGTTGGCCGCGCTCTGCCTCCAACTGCACAGCCCGGACGGCGACATGGGCTTTCCCGGCGTCCTCGACGTCGAGGTCACCTACAGCCTCGACCGCAGCGGCACCCTCGCCGTCGAGTACCGGGCCCGCACCGACCGTGCGACCGTCGTGAACCTCACCAACCACTCCTACTTCAACCTCGCCGGAGGCCATGGCGACGTGCTCGGTCACACGCTTCAGCTGGAGGCGGACGCGTACCTGCCGGTGACCGCCGAGGCGATCCCGCTCGGCCCGCCCGTGCCCACGGCGGGCACCGCCTTCGACTTCCGTACCGCCCGCCCGATCGGGGACCGGATCGCCGAGGAGGACGCCCAGCTGACCGACGCCGGAGGGTACGACCACTGCTGGGTGCTCGCCCCCTCCGCAGCCCCGGGCGTGTTGCGCCGCGCCGCCTGTCTCGCGGACCCCGGCAGCGGCCGGCGGATGGAGGTGTGGACCACCGAGCCGGGCATCCAGGTCTACACCGGCAACGCCCTGGACGGATCGCTCACGGGGCCGGGAGGCAAGCCCTACGAGCGCCATGGCGCCGTGTGTCTGGAGACCCAGCACTTCCCCGACTCGCCGAACCGGCCGGAGTACCCGAGCACGGTCCTGCGCCCGGGCCAGGAGTACCGCAGCCGCACCGAGTTCCGCTTTCCGCACCTGACGTCCTGAGCAGCCGGCTGGTGCCGGCGGCGCGGGAAGTCGTGCGACGCCTCCGGGGATCACGGCAGCCGCTCGTCAACCGACCGATGAAGGAACGGAGTTGACATGACAGTCGTACCGAGGAAACGACGGCGCAGAACATGGCGGCGTCAGGTGGGCGCGGCCGCGGCGCTGGCCGTGGCCGCCGCCATGACCCTGGCGGGCAGCGGTCCCGCCGCGGCCGGCGAGGCGCGGCAAGGCCACCGCATTCCGGCCGTCACCTCCGGCGACGCCCGCTTCGAGGTTCTCTCGCCGACGCTGATCCGCACCGAGTACGCGGGCGACGGTAAGTTCACCGACGATCCCACGTTCAACGCGATCGGCCGCGACGGCTTCGCCCCGGCCTCCTACACCACCGAGACCTCCGACGGCTGGCTGACCATCTCCACGAGCGCGCTGACCCTGCGCTACCGGGTCGGTTCCGGACCGTTCGACGCCAAGAACCTCTCGGTGCGCCTGAAGGCGGGCGACGCCCCGGTGACCGCCACCCCCTGGCAGCGGCTGACCTGTGGGCCGGGCGATCTGTGCGAGGCGGAGAACCTCCGGCTGGACGGCGTGTCCGTGGCCTCCGACCACGCCGGGCACACCGGTACCGGCTTCGCCGCGGGATTCACCGGAACGGGCAGCTCGGCGTCCGCCGACATCGATGTCAAGGACGCGGGGACCTACGACTTCGCCCTGCGGTACGCCAACTCCCTCGGCGGCGACGGCAAGAACCAGACCCGGACGCTGACCCTGTCGGTCGACGGCGGCGCACAGCAGGCGGTGACCCTGCCGGCCACGGGGAACTGGGACACCTGGAAGCTCGCCACCGCGAGCGTCGAGCTCGGCTCGGGCCACCACACGATCGCGCTGACCCGTACCGCGTCGGACAGCGGGAACGTCAACGTCGACAGCGTCGCGCTGGTGCGCCCCGGCGAGCCGTACCCGCCGGTGTCCCGCACGGCGATCACCGACTGCCTGCTCGGGGTGAGCTGCGAGGCGGAGGCCGGCCGGACCGCCGGCACCGCGACCAGTGCCACCGACCACCAGGGCTACGCGGGCGACGGCTTCGTCGCCGAGCTGAACCAGGGGTCGAGCCTGACCACGCATCTGGCCGGGGTGCCCGCCGACGGCACCTACACCCTGCGGGTGCGCTACGCCAACGGCACCGGCGGCGACGGTCTTCACCAGACCCGCACCGCCTCGGTGTCCGCGGGCACCGGCACCGGCACACTGACGCTGCCGGCGACGAAGGACTGGGACGACTGGCAGACCGCCTCCATGCCGGTGGCCCTGAAGGCGGGCGAGGACGACATCACCCTCGGCTGCCCCGACACGGCGAGCTGCCACGTCAACCTGGACACCGTCTCCGTGACCCCGACCGGCGCCGCGGCCCCGCAGCCGCACCTCGCGCTCGGCGGCTACCGCCGCGGCCTGGACGGCGTGACCGGCAACGGCGACGCCCCCGCGACCACCCCCGGCCTGCTCCACAGGGACGGCTGGTACCTGCTGGACGACACCCCGTCGGCGCTCTACGACACCGCGACGCAGAAGGTGACACCGCGCCCCTTGCACGGCGGCGAGCCGTACCAGGACGGCTACCTCTTCGGTTTCGGCCACGACTACAAGCAGGGTCTCACCGACCTCGCCACCCTGACCGGGCCGCCCGCGCTCCTGCCCTCATGGGCGTACGGCGTGTGGTACTCGGAGTACATCGACCGCACCGCGGCCGACTACGAGAACACCATCCTCCCCGCCTTCCGGTCCGAAGGCGTCCCGCTGGACGTGCTGGTGACCGACACGGACTTCAAGGCCGTGAACAACTGGAGCGGCTGGGAGATGGACCCGGGCAGGTTCCCCGATCCGAAGGGGTTCTTCGACTGGTCGGCGGCGCAGGGGCTGCACAACACGCTCAACGTGCACCCCAGCATCCTCGCCTCCGACCCCCAGTTCGCCCAGGCGCAGGCCACGGCCAAGGGCAAGCTGACGAAGGGGGGTTGCGCCTCGGGCGCCTCCGTGGAGAACAACTGCTACACCTTCGACTTCGGTGATCCCGACCAGCTCAAGGCCTATCTGGACCTGCACCGCACCATGGACGAGCAGGGCAACGACTTCTGGTGGCTCGACTGGTGCTGCGACTCCTCCCAGTCATCGCTGCAGGGCGTGACGCCGGACGCCTGGATCAACCAGCAGTACGCCACCCTCACCGGCAAGACCCTCGGCCGCGGCTTCGTCCTCTCGCGCGCCTACGGCTCCCTGCAGGCCGGCGGATACAGCGGCCAGCAGGCCCTGCCGACCGGCCCCTGGGCGGACAAGCGCACCACCGTGCACTTCACCGGAGACACCTCCTCCACCTGGGGCGCCCTGAAGCTGGAGGTCGGCTACACCCCGGGCGAGTCGGCGGCGACCGGCATGGCCGCCATCACCCATGACATCGGCGGCCACAACGACACGACGGGACTGACCGGTTCGGAGACCTACACCGACGCCGGCCAGACCCGCACCACGCACAAGCTGCCCGACGACATGTACGCCCGCTGGGTGCAGTTCGGCGCCTTCCAGCCGATCGACCGCCTGCACAGCAACCACAGCGACCGGCTGCCCTGGCAGTACGGCACCGAGGCCCGCACGTCCGCCGACAGGTTCCTCAACCTCCGCGAGAACCTGGTGCCGTACACCTACTCGCTGGCCGAGGAGGCGAACCGCACCGGCGTGCCGATCGTCCGCCCCACCTACCTGGAGTATCCGGAGGAGGCCCAGGCGTACGCCACCGCGGGCAGCGAGTACTTCTACGGCTCGGACGTCCTGGTCGCCCCGGTGACGACGCCGGGGACGACCGCGACCACCTCGGTGTGGTTCCCGCCCGGCCAGTGGACCGACTACTTCACCGGCAAGACCTACCAGGGCGGCACCACCCAGGACGTCACCACCGGCCTGGACACCATGCCCGTGTTCATCAAGGCCGGCGGCATCCTGCCCACCCGCACCCACGACGTCACCAGTGACGACAAGGCCAAGCTGACCGACGTCACGCTGACCGTCGCCACCGGCGCGCCGGGGTCGTACCGCCTGTACGAGGACGACGGGACCACCATGCAGAAGGGACACAGCGCCACGACGACCATCCGGTACGGCCGCAGCGGCTCGCGCCACACGGTGACGATCGGTCCGGCACGGGGCTCCTTCCCCGGCCAGGTGGAGAACCGGCAGTGGACGCTGTCCCTGCTGGGGATGTCCCACGCGCCCACGAAGGTGACCGCCACCGGCGTCCGGCTGGCCGCCTCCGACTACAGCTGGAACAGCTCCACCGGGACGCTCACGGTCACCCTGCCCCCACGCAGCGTCCGCACGCCGGTCACCGTCACCTACCAGTAGGGAGCGGGCACAGCCAGGTGTGGCCGCCCGTGACCGGCACGGGCGGCCACACCGGCTCACCGCATGCTTGCCCTCGTACTTGCCCATGGCGGACACACTCCCTCTGGGGAAACGGCGGTGGGATGTCGTCCGGCCGGTCGGCCCGGCCGGACGGGATCGAGTCAACAACCGTCCTGGCGGGGGCGTCCAAGACCCGTTCTGCACCCCGTCATGCACGAACCGCATGACGAGTAGGCTGCGGGTATGCCCGACGCAGCCGCGCCCCCACCGGCGTCCCGCCCCGGCCCCGAGCCGGATCTCAGACTGGTGCGGTACTTCACGGTCGTCGCGGAGCATCTGAACTTCGCCCCGGCGGCCGAGGCGCTGCACGTCGCCCAGCCCTCCCTGAGCCGCCAGATCCAGCGCCTGGAGGACGCGCTCGGCGTGCGCCTGCTGGAGCGCACCCCGCAGGGCAGCCGCATCACCGCGGCCGGTGCGGCCTTCCTCCCGCAGGCACAGACCCTCCTGCACACGGCTCAGCAGGCGGTGCGCGCCGCACGTGCCGCCGCGCCGCCTCGTACGATCACCGTGGGATACGTCGAGGACCTGGTCGTCACCCCTGCCGTACGGGACCTGCGCCGCCGTCACCCCGACGCCCACGTCCGCACCCGTCACCTGGACTGGGACGAGGCCCGGGCCCTGCCGGAGGGCCGGGTCGACGCGCTCGTCGTCCGCACCCCGCTGCCCATCCCGGACGACGGCCTGGACCTCACCGTCCTCCACGACGAACCCCGGGCCCTGCTCGTGCCCGCCTCCCACCGCCTGGCCGGGAAGGAGTCGGTCACCCCGGACGACTCCGCCGGCGAGCCCCTCGTGGCCTGTGCCGGCATGGCCGCGGTGTGGACTCGCCGACGGCCGGGCCATCGCCCTGGTGCCGGTCGGCGACCGGCGCCGCACACTCCGCGACGACCTCGCCACCGTCCCCGTCGAGGGAATCGAACCCTGCCAGGTGGTGGTCGCCACGCGTGCGGGCGACCGCAACCCGCTCGTCGCCCGCTTCCGTGACTCCGCGCAGAACCTCCTCACCCGCGATGCCTGACGTGCCCCGGTCGGACAGCCGCACCGCCGCAGGTGACCTTCGCTGCCGCAAGGTCGATACTGCCCATAGACGGGACGGGCGACCTGCTACATCGGGCGGCCGGCACCACCTGACATACCGTCACCAAAGTCGATATGGAGTCAGCAAGAACCGCCCTCACCACCGGTGACCTGCGAAGGCGCAGGTCATGAGCCCACATGTCAAGCTCGCGAGGAGACACCCATGAGGATGCTGATCAACGTGCCGGAGACCGTCGTGGCGGACGCGCTGCGCGGGATGGCGGCGGCGTATCCGGATCTGACCGTGGACGTGGAGCACCGGGTGATCGTCCGCCGGGACGCTCCGGTGGCCGGGCAGGTCGCGCTGGTCTCCGGTGGCGGGTCGGGGCACGAACCGCTGCACGGCGGTTTCGTCGGCCCGGGCATGCTGTCGGCCGCCTGCCCCGGAGAGGTGTTCACCTCACCGGTGCCGGACCAGATGGTGCGTGCCGCGGCGGCCGTGGACAGCGGCGCGGGCGTGCTGTTCGTGGTGAAGAACTACACCGGCGACGTGCTCAACTTCGACATGGCGGCCGAACTGGCCGAGGACGAGGGCATCCAGGTGGCCAAGGTGCTCGTCGACGACGACGTGGCGGTCACCGACAGCCTGTACACGGCCGGCCGGCGCGGTACCGGCGGCACCCTGTTCGTGGAGAAGATCGCCGGCGCCGCCGCGGCCGAGGGACAGCCTCTGGAGCGCGTGGAGTCCATCGGGCGTCAGGTGAACGAGAACTCCCGGAGTTTCGGTGTCGCGCTCAGCGCCTGTACGACGCCGGCGAAGGGCTCCCCCACCTTCGATCTGCCGGACGGCGAGCTGGAGTTGGGCATCGGCATCCACGGCGAGCCGGGCCGGGAGCGGCGGCCGATGATGACCTCCGGGGAGATCGCCGACTTCGCGGTGAACGCGATCCTGGAGGACATGCCGCCGCGCAGCCCCGTGCTGGTGCTGGTCAACGGCATGGGCGCCACCCCGCTGCTGGAGCTGTACGGCTTCAACGCCGAGGTGCAGCGGGTGCTGCGCGAGCGCGGGGTCGCGGTGGCCCGCACGCTCGTCGGCAACTACGTCACCTCCCTGGACATGGCGGGCGCCTCGGTGACGCTCTGCCAGGCCGACGAGGAGTTGCTGCGCCTGTGGGACGCGCCGGTGCGGACTCCCGCGCTGCGGTGGGGGATGTGATACGGCCGACGAGGCGACCATCACCCGTACCACGGCGCTCAACTCCCCTACCAAGCAAGGAGATCCAGTGCTCGACGCCGACTTCTTCCGCCGCTGGATGGTGGCGACCGCCGCGTCCGTGAACCGCGAGGCGGACCGGCTCACCGCGCTCGACTCGGCCATCGGCGACGCCGACCACGGCAGCAATCTGCAGCGCGGCTTCACGGCCGTGCAGACCGCCCTGGACAAGGAGGCGCCGGACACCCCCGGCGCGGTCCTGGTCCTGGCCGGGCGGCAGCTCATCTCCACGGTGGGCGGCGCGTCCGGGCCGCTGTACGGCACCCTGCTGCGCCGGACCGGCAAGGCGCTGGGCGATGCCGCCGAGGTCGGCGAGCAGCAGCTGGCCGAGGCGCTGCGCGCCGGCGTGGACGGGGTGATGGCGCTCGGCGGTGCCGCCCCCGGCGACAAGACCATGATCGACGCCCTGCTGCCCGCCGTGGACGCGCTCGGCGACGGCTTCGCGGCCGCGCGGGCCGCCGCCGAGGAGGGTGCGGTGGCCACCACTCCGCTGCAGGCCCGCAAGGGCCGGGCCAGTTATCTCGGCGAGCGCAGCATCGGCCACCAGGATCCGGGCGCGACCTCCTCGGCGCTGCTCGTCGCCGCGCTGGAAGAGGCGGCGGAGGGCGGCCGGTGAGCGACGAGAAGGTGGTCGGGATCGTGCTGGTGTCGCACAGCGCGGAGGTGGCCGCGTCGGTCGCCGAACTGGCCAAGGGCCTGGCGGGCGGGGCGCCCGCCGTGCCGGTGGCCCCGGCGGGCGGCACCGAGGGCGGCGGGCTCGGCACCAGCGCGGAGCTGGTCTCCGCCGCGGCGGCCTCGGTCGACCGGGGAGCCGGGGTGGCGGTGCTCACCGACCTCGGCAGTGCCGTGCTCACGGTGAAGGCGCTGATCGCCGAGGGCGACGAACTGCCGGACGGGACCCGGCTGGTGGACGCTCCGTTCGTCGAGGGCGCGGTGGCGGCGGTGGTCACGGCCGCCGCGGGCGCCGATCTCGACGCGGTGGAGGCCGCGGCGAAGGAGGCGTACGGCTACCGCAAGGTGTGACGCGGCCGCGGGGCCGGCCGGTCATCTGTTCGCGACGAACAGCCTGGCCAGCCGTGTTCCCGCGGCCACCGCCGCCGCGTGGTCCTGGATGGGGGCCACCCTGGAGTGCTTGAAGACGACGTAGGTGACACCGGAGGGTGTCCCGCCGACGCGCGGGTCGGCCCCGATGCCGAGGCCACGGGCGGTGGCGTAGGACGCCTCGCCGATGATGTCGCGCGGACCGGTGTCGCCGACGACGGCGTACTGCACCCGGTCCTGGTAGATCACGGCGGCGACGGAACCGCCCCGCACGCCGTGCGCGCCGGGGTTCCAGATGCGGCTCGGGGCCGGGACGACGATGTAGGGCAGGGCGGCGGCGTTCAGCTGGCGGCCGTCGGACTGCTGACAGGCGGTCGTGGCGGCGAACTGCGGGTCGGTGCGCCGGTTGCAGCGGGCGGTGGGCCGTCCGTCGCAGTCGACGTCCAGGTCGGCCTGCCAGAAGACGGCGTCCCGGGTGTCGCAGACGGGCACGGTCGCGGGGCTGCCCGCGTCGGTGCGGTACCGGCCGTGGGAGATCCGGCGGCACGCGCCCAGCCGGGCCAGCAGGTCGCCGGCCGCCACGGCGCCCTCGCTGTGGGCCGCGGGGTGGGCCCGCGGCGGGACGGCGACGGCCGGGTCGGGCAGCGTGGCCGGTGTGAGCAGCGCGGCGCCGATCATGGCCGGCGTCAGCAACGGGACAAGCACGATGAGGGACCCTCTCGTCGGGGACGGGGCGGACGTCCAGCCCCTGGGGCCCGGACGTCGAGCACACTTTGGTGCGGGTCCGCACCCGCGAACGCCCCGGCCGCACCTCGAGAGGGCCGGATGGAGCACCTTCTGACCACCCGTGAGGGACATCGCCGGCAGACAGCGGCGACGGTGACGACAGGGGCCGGGGATCCGGGCCGAGACCGGTCCGGATCCCCCGGCCGCCCGCGTCGGCGCGGGATCGGCGACGACAGCGTGTCCGCGCCACAGGCGTGAACTTCCGGGCCATTGCGGGGAGTTCAGCCGTAGGGAGCCTCAGCATACGTACCCTCCGGCTTGGTCACCAACGCGGGCCCCACTGCGGTCACTCACCTGGACCGTCCTCGGTCACCTGCCTGGAGCCGCACGCGTCACCCAGAGGAACCAGCGCGGCTCCCCACCGCCGCCCTCTTGCCCTCGCCGTACCCGCCCCGCCATATTGGTCCGGACCTTTGCGCGAGGGCCGTTTGCGTGACGGTCCTGTGCGTGATGTGCCGATGCCGCCGTCCCCGGGGAGGCAGAGCCGTGCGACGCGTTCCCTGGCCGCTCCTGCCGGTCTGCGGGGCCCTCCTGCTGGCCGTGTCCTGCGGCTGGGGCCAGGCTCGCGAGGGCGACGAAGGGCGGGCGCCCGGCGCACCGGCCGGGGTCACCGCGCAGGCGGGCAGCGCCACCAGTGTGCACGTGATGTGGAACGCGGTGCCGGACAGCACGCGTATCCGCGCCTACGAGGTCTATCGCGGCACCACGAAGGCGCAGGAAGTGCCGGGTTCGCAGCGCATGGTGGACGTCACCAGGCTCAGGCCGTCCACCCCGTACTCCTTCACCGTGCGGGCCCGGGACACCGAAGGACGGCTCGGCCCTCCGAGCCGTCCGGTCACGGCGCGGACACCGGCCCTGGCGGCGGCGGACCGCTCGGCGCCGACCCGGCCCGCCGCTCCCGCCGGGCGGGTGCTCGGCGCCCGGGAGGTCCAGCTGTCGTGGGGCGCGTCCCGGGACGACCGGGGTGTGGTGTCGTACGACATCTGGCAGGGCGGGGCGAAGATCCACAGCGTGGGCGGGAACCAGACGGCGGCCGTGGTCACCGGGCTGCGTCCCGGCACCGCGTACGCCTTCACGGTGCGGGCCCGGGACGCCGCCGACAACCTCTCCCCCGCGAGCGCGCCGGTCCGCCTCAGCACACCGGGCACCGACGACGCCCGGGACACCGCGCCCACCGGCTTCACCGCGCGCACGCACCGCTCCGGCGGGGCGTACTACATCGACCTGGCCTGGGACCCGCCGCGCACGGACGGCGTCATCACCGAGTACCAGATCCAGCTGGACGGCACCACGACGACCTCCCTGGTCTGGGGCGGCACTCCCCCGCACGGCCGCTCGACCTACAGCTTCTACGCCGGCCGCACCGCGGGAGAGCACCACCGCGTACGACTCCGGGCCAGACTCCCCGACGGCACATGGGGCGGCTGGACGCCACAACGCACAACGACGACAGGCAACTGAGAGACCCCGACTTGCCCACCCCTTGAGGGCAGCCGCGCCACGGACGACCCGCACCCGGCACACGCCCAGGCGCCCCAACCGCCTGCGCCGGGCGGAGGAAACGGCCACCCGCCCGGCCGCCTCCCGGGTGCGCGCGGACCGGGACCCGCGTTGGCTGCTGACCAGGCAGCACGGACGTTTCCCGACCCCCGGCGGCGCAGGGGGCGTCCCGCCGACCGCGCCCCCCGAAAGGCCAGCCCATGCACACCTCGCGACTCCTCCTCCGCTCCGGCCCCGCCCTGGCGGCCGCCGCCGTGCTCCCGGTCGCCCTCGCCGGGCCGTCCGCCGCGGCCGCGGGCATCTCCGCCAGCACCACGGGATCCACCGTCTCGGTGGTCACCAGCGCATGCTCCGAGATCAACGGCACCTGGGGTACGGCGGCCCTGCTCACCGCCAAGCAGAGCACGGTGGGCCAGGGCCGGCAGGCGCCGCTGACGGGCACCACCGTCCGTCAGTCCGCGGCCTGGAAGGGGGTGAGCCCGGGGACGTACACCGTGGTCGTGGTCTGCTCCAACGGCAGCGCGGCGGGCAGCCAGGCGGTGATCGTCTCCTCCGGCGCGGGGTCGAAGACCGCGGCGACGGCCTCGCCGGTGCCCGCCCGGGGCGTGCTGAGCGGTCTGGGCGGGGCCGCCCGGCACTACGGCCCGCTGACGCTGGGCGTCGGGGCCGCCGTCGTGGGCACCGGCATCGTCGCCACGGGCTGGTATCTGCGCCGGCGCGCCAAGCCGTACCGGCTCTGAGTCACCGGCCGCGCACCCGGCTCAGCCGCCCTGGGGCAGTTCGGCGAACTCCGCCAGCGCGTGGCTGAGCCACTGGGTCCAGAAGGTCTCCACCTCGATGCCGGCCCGCAGCACGAGGTGGCGCAGCCGGTCCTCGGGGGCGTCCCGGCCCGGCGGGAAGTCCCGCTTCTCGATCTCCTCGTACTCGGCCAACTGCCGCCGGTGCAAATCCAGATGGCGGCGCAGGTCCGCCTCCAGGCCGGCCGTGCCGACGACCGCAGCGGCGCGCAGCCGGAGCAGGAGGGCGTCCCGCATCGGCTTGGGGTCCTGCGCGGCGGCGGTCCAGCGGGCGAGTTCGGCGCGGCCCGCGGGCAGGACCTCGTAGCTCTTCTTCTGTCCGCGGGCCGGCGCCTCGGCCGGCAGGGTGCGGATGAGGCCCTCGGCCTCCAGCCTGCCCAGCTCGCGATAGATCTGCTGGTGCGTCGCGGACCAGAAGTAGCCGATCGACTTGTCGAACCGGCGCGTCAGTTCCAGTCCCGACGACGGCTTTTCCAGCAGGGCGGTGAGGATCGCGTGCGGGAGTGACATGGCCTCATCCTAGGGATCGCCGGGCTGCGCCCTACAGCGCCGCCGCCAGCTCCGTGCCCTGCTTGATGGCCCGCTTGGCGTCCAGTTCGGCCGCGACGTCCGCGCCGCCGATCAGATGGACGCTGCGCCCGGCGGCGGCCAGCTCGTCGTACAGGTCGCGGCGCGGCTCCTGGCCGGTGCACAGCACCACGGTGTCGACCTCGAGAACCGTGCTCTCCTCGCCGACGGTGATGTGCAGGCCGGCGTCGTCGATCCGGTCGTAGCGCACGCCCGGGACCATGGTGACGCCGCGGTGCTTGAGCTCGGTGCGGTGGATCCAGCCGGTGGTCTTGCCGAGGCCGGCGCCGACCTTGCTGGTCTTGCGCTGGAGCAGGTGGACCTGGCGGGGCGGGGTGGGCCGCTGCGGCGCGGCGAGGCCGCCCGGCGCCCGGTAGTCCATGTCGACGCCCCAGGCGCGGAAGTACGTCCCGGGGTCCTCGCTCGCCTTGTCGCCGCCGTCGGTGAGGTACTCGGCGACGTCGAAGCCGATGCCGCCGGCGCCGAGGATCGCGACCCGCTCGCCGACGGGGGCGCCGTCGCGCAGCACGTCGAGGTAGCCGAGGACGCGGGGGTGGTCGACGCCGGGGATGTCCGGGACGCGCGGGGTGACACCGGTGGCGACGACCACCTCGTCGTAGCCCTCCACGGTCTCGGCGGTGACCCGGGTGCCGAGGCGTACCTCGACGCCGTGCGCGTCGAGCTGGTGGCGGAAGTAGCGCAGGGTCTCGTCGAACTCCTGCTTGCCGGGGACCTTGCGGGCGACGTTGAGCTGGCCGCCGATCTCGCTCGCGGCGTCGAAGAGGGTGACGTCGTGGCCGCGTTCGGCGGCGCTGACCGCGCAGGCGAGGCCGGCCGGGCCGGCGCCGACGACGGCGACGCGCTTCTTCAGCCGGGTCGGGGAGAGCACCAGCTCGGTCTCGTGACAGGCGCGCGGGTTGACCAGGCAGGAGGTGATCTTGCCGCTGAAGGTGTGGTCGAGGCAGGCCTGGTTGCAGCCGATGCAGGTGTTGATGGCCTCGGGCGTCCCGGCGGCGGCCTTGGCGACGAAGTCGGCGTCGGCGAGCATCGGACGGGCCATCGACACCATGTCCGCGTAGCCGCCGGCCAGCAACTCCTCGGCCAGCTCGGGGGTGTTGATGCGGTTGGTGGTCACCAGCGGCACGGACACCTCGCCCATGAGCTTCTTGGTGACCCAGGTGTAGGCGCCGCGCGGCACGGAGGTGGCGATGGTCGGGATGCGGGCCTCGTGCCAGCCGATGCCGGTGTTGATGATCGTCGCCCCGGCGGCCTCCACGGCCTTGGCGAGCGTGATCACCTCGGCCAGGGAGGAGCCGCCCGGGACCAGGTCCAGCATGGAGAGCCGGTAGATGACGATGAAGTCCTCGCCGACGGCCTCGCGGACCCGCCCCACGATCTCGACGGGGAACCGCATCCGGTTCTCGTAGGAGCCGCCCCAGCGGTCGGTGCGCTGGTTGGTCTGGCGGGCGGTGAACTCGTTGATGAGGTAGCCCTCGGAGCCCATGATCTCCACGCCGTCGTAGCCGGCCTGCCGGGCGAGGCGGGCGGCGTGGACGTAGTCGTCGATGGTCCGCTCGACGTCCGCGTCGCTCATCTCGCGCGGCACGAACGGGCTGATCGGAGCCTGCAGCGGGCTGGGCGCGACCAGGTCCTGGTGGTAGGCGTACCGCCCGAAGTGCAGGATCTGCATCGCGATCCGGCCGCCCTCGCGGTGCACGGCCTCGGTGACGGTCTTGTGCTGCTCGGCCTCCGCCTCGGTGGTGAGCCTCGCGCCGCCCTCGTACGGCCGGCCCTCGTCGTTGGGCGCGATGCCGCCGGTGACGATGAGGCCCACCCCGCCGCGGGCGCGGGCCGCGTAGAACTCCGCCATCCGCTCGAAGCCGCGCTCGGCCTCCTCCAGGCCGACATGCATGGAGCCCATCAGCACCCGGTTGGGCAGCGTGGTGAAGCCCAGGTCGAGCGGGGTCAGCAGATGCGGGTAACGGCTCATCGGGCCCTCCGTGCGCGGTGTCGTCGCCTCTTGTTGTAGAGGACACGCGCACCATTGTGCAACTAGTTGCACAAACACCGGGGCGTGACATCGACCACTCTGTACCTACTCGTATGTAAAACCATGCAGTACAGCCCCGTCTCGAAACCAGCGGCCTGCGCCACGGCGACCGTCTGGGCGTGCGCAAGGACGACTCGGCGGTGTTCGTGGCGATCACCATGCGCGCCGGGCGCGGCCCGGAGCTGAAGCGCGCGCTCTACCGGCGGATCGCCGAGCTGGTGCACGAGCGCACCGGGACGGCGCAGCGCAACGTGGTCGTCACCGTCACCGAGAACACGGCCGTCGACTGGTCCTTCGGGGACGGCGAGGCGCAGTACGCCCCGGCGGGCCAGGAGCCGGCCGGGGCGCTGCCATAGGGTCGACGGAAGGTCAGCGGCTGCGCAGCCGCAGGTGGAGGTCCCGTTCCTGGTCGCCGGAGGCCGTGCAGGTCTCCTCGACGGCGAACATCGCGTCCAGGGTGTGCCGGAACCGGTCCACGGCCCAGTAGCCGCCCTGGACGTCCGCCTGGACGGGTGCGTCGAGGTGGACCGGCGGGCAGCCCGTCCCCCGGGTGTCGGCGACGTCGTAGGTGCCCAGCCACACCATCGGCCGGACCTCGTGGAGCTGCTGGGGGATCTCGTCCTCGCGCCGGTCGGACGCGAAGCAGTGACTCAGCGCGTCGAAGACGAGGCGGGCGTCCTCCTTGGAGCCGCTGATCTCCACCGTGACGGATTCCGGGTGCGACCCCTCCGTGCGTGCCATTGATCGCTCCTTTCGTGCCGCGCCGCGGTGGAACGGGGTACCCCGCCCAGCCGCTTCCATCCTCAGCAAAGCACCACCAGCCCGCCGGCACACCCCAGGCGGGCTCAGCCGCGGGTGAACCGGTACGTCTTGCTGTCGGTCAGGACGCAGACGCCGGGCGACATCACGATGACGCGCAGGGTCCCGGTGCGGCGGTCGTAGTCGATGCCCTCCGCCTCGAAGGTCCCGGAGCAGGAACTGCGCAGCGGCAGCTGGCGCAGGGCGGTGACATGCCCGGTGACGTCCGAGGAGCCGTTCGGCGGGGCCGACAGGTCGATCTGGATGAGCGGCTTGGTGATGCCGAAGAGGCTGCCGTCCGGGTCGTCCGAGGAGCACAGCAGGGTGGTGGGGCCGGAGAAGTCGCAGCCCTGGACGTCGCGGACGGCGTGGTCGAGGTTGACCGTGGAGGCCTGCGGGAGGTTCGCCGACGGCGAGGTGGAGGGGTTGACGCCGGGGGTCGGGAAGACCAGCAGGCGGTTCATCGTGCCCCATTCGCCCGACAGCATCCACTGGCCGTCGGGCGAGATCGCGTCCCAGGAGTTGTTCAGGGCCTCGCCGGGGCCGAGCGTGTGAACATACTCCGACCAGGTGCCGTCGGGCGCCTGCACGCGGTACATCTTCGAGTTGCCGGAGTCCCGCTGGTAGGGCTCGATGTAGTAGCCGTTGTACGAGGCGTCGGGGTCCCCGACGTGATTCCAGCCGCGACCGGAGACGCTGATGGGAATGGTGCCGATACCGGTGTACCGGTTGGGGCTGTCCGCCGGGACCTCGACGGAGGTCAGGCCCTGGCTCTCGTCCAGTGCGCGGGCGTGGTCGGAGCCGGTCTCCGTCCAGGTGTCGGCCGCGGCGGCGGGCCCGGACGCGGACAGGGACACGACGGCGGCGGTGGCGAGGCTGACGAGGCCGGCGAGAGCTGCGTGACAACGTTGCCGGGCGGACGCGGGCATGGCCGACTCCTCGGACGGGGTGGGGGGCGGGAACACTCGGTCGGCGGACAGTCTGGCGTGGCGCGATGGTCATGTACAGACCAATGCAGCAACATGAACGTGAACTCTCCCCGTCCGGCCGCAAGGCGGGCAGGATGTGCGGGACAGGAGGGCTCCCCCGGCGTGACGGCTTCGGCGGACGTGCACCGCTGTGGTGAGAGATGGTGGAGGTAACCGGCGAAGGCGTCGGAGAGTCGGGTGTGAGCACGGTGGACCAAGGGGAGTCGGCACGGGGGACGACGTGCCGTGCGGACGGGCGAAGGCGGTGCATGGCATGAGTGCAGCCGAGGCTCCGGTGGCGGAGGGCGGCGAGCCCGTGCGCGGACCGGTGCGGCCGGGCGGCCTGCTCGACGTGCTGCGCGTGGCGTCGGTGGTGCTGGACGCCACCGGCCGCATCGTGCTGTGGAGCCCGCAGGCCGAGGAGCTGTTCGGCTACAGCGCCGACGAGGCCCTCGGCCAGTACGCGGCCCGGCTCATGGTCCACGAACGGCACTTCGAGCTGGTCGGCAAGCTCTTCGCCGATGTGATGCGCACCGGGCAGAGCTGGGCCGGCGGCTTCCCGGTCCGGCACAAGGACGGCAGCACCCGCGTGGTGGAGTTCCGCAACATGCGGCTGCTGGACGACCACGGCGATGTGTACGCCCTCGGACTCGCCGCCGACCAGTCGACCGTGCGGCGGCTGGAGCAGGACGTGGCGCTGTCCGAGCGGATGGTGAAGCAGTCGCCTATCGGCTACGCCGTCCTGGACACCCAGCTTCGGTTCGTCTCGGTCAACCCGGCCCTGGAGAAGATCAACGGCGTGCCCGCCGCCGAGCACATCGGGCGGACGCTGCGCGAGGTGCTGCCGATGCTGGAGTCCGGCGGGGTGGAGGCCGGCGCCCGCCGGGTGCTGGACACCGGCGTGCCCGTGATCGACGACACAACGGTCGGCCGTACCCCCGCCAACCCGGACGAGGACCACACCTGGGCCCACTCGCTGTACCGGCTCGAGGACGCCATGGGCAACGTGCTCGGCGTGGCGGTCACGGTGGTGGACATCACCGAGCAGCACCGGGCCTCGGTGGAGGCCGAGACCGCCCGGCGCCGGCTCGCCATCGTCGCCGACGCCTCCGCCCGCATCGGTACGACGCTCGACCTGGACCGCACGGCCTGCGAGCTGGCCGAGGTGGCCGTGCCGGAACTCGCCGACGTGGCCGCGGTGGACCTGCTGGACTCGGTGGTGGAGGGCCGGCGCAGCACGCTCGGCCCGTCGGAGGCGGCCGTGATCCGGGCTCTCGCGGTACGCCCGCAGGACGGCTCGGACGCCGTACGGGCGGCCGACCTGCCCGGCCGGATCGCCCGCTACGCGCCCGACCGCCTGGTCACCGAGTGCGTGCGCTCGGGCGAGGTGGTGCTGGTGACGCAGGTGAAGGACGAGGACCTGCCGCGCATCGCCCGCTCCCCCGAGGCGGCCGAGCTGCTGGGCCGCGCCGGGCTCCACTCGTACCTGGCGGTGCCGCTGATCGCGCGCGGCGAGGTGCTGGGCGCCCTGGACCTCAAACGCACCCGCAATCCGGCGCCGTTCGACGAGGACGACGTCCTGCTCGCCCGGGAACTGGCGGCCCGCGCGGCGGTGCAGATCGACAACGCGCGCTGGTACCAGAACGCCCGCAACACCGCCCTCACCCTGCAGCGCAGCCTGCTGCCGAGCCGTCCGCCGGTGACGACCGGTCTGGAGGTGGCCTCCCGCTACCAGCCCGCCGGGGCCACCACCGAGGTCGGCGGCGACTGGTTCGACGTCATCCCGCTGGAGGGCGGCAAGACCGCGCTGGTGGTGGGCGACGTGATGGGCAGCGGGCTCAGCGCGGCCGCGACCATGGGCCGGCTGCGCACGGCGACCACCACGCTGGCCGCGCTGGACCTGGACCCGGCGCTGCTGCTGGAGCACCTGGACAAGACGACGTCGGCCCTGGACCACTCGATCGCGACCTGCGTGTACGCCGTCTACGATCCGCATCTGCGGCAGTGCCGGATCGCCAACGCCGGCCATCTGCCGCCGGCCCGGGTCCGCCCGGGCCGGCCGCCGGAACTGCTCGACCTGCCCACCGGGGTGCCGCTGGGGGTGGGCGGGGTCGCGTTCTCCACGGTCACCGTCGATCTGGCCCCCGGCGACGAGCTGGTGTTCTACACCGACGGGCTGGTGGAGACCCGCCGCCACTCCCTCGACGAACGCCTGGACTTCATGCTGTCCCTGCTCGACGACCCGGCCCGCCCCCTGGAGGAGACCTGCGACCTCCTCCTGCGCACCCTGCACCACCCCGACAACCACGACGACGTCGCCCTGCTGATCGCGCGGGCGCAGGAACTGCCGTAGCCGGCTCCGCCGGGCTCAGCGGGACGTTCGGGAGGCTTGGGCCGGGCCTTCCCCGCCGCCCGGAGGATCCTGGGGCCGTACGCCGATCACCACGTGCGCGGACAGTTCCTCCGACACCGCCAGGCGGGTCGTCAGGCCGGCGTCCGTGAAGGCCCGCACGGCGGCCGGCGCCTGGCGTTCGCTGGTCTCCGACAGCAGCAAGCCGCCCGGCGCCAGCCACTCCGGGGCGCCGACTGCCACGCGACGCAGCAGGTCCAGGCCGTCTGGGCCGCCGTCCAGGGCGGCGCGCGGTTCATGGTCGCGGGCCTCGGCCGGCAGCAGCGGCAGTTCGCCGGTCGGGACGTACGGCACGTTGGCGGTGACGATGCCGACACGGCCGCGCAGCGCGGCGGGCAGGGCGTCGTAGAGGTCGCCCTGGTGGGCCCGGCCGGTGAAGGCGGCGAGGTTGCGGCGGGCGCACCGTACGGCGGCCGGGTCGATGTCGGCGGCGTGCACCTCGGCCCCGTCCAGGGCGGCGGCGAGGGCCGCGCCGAGCGCGCCGGAGCCGCAGCACAGGTCCACGACCACCCGCGCGTCCGGAGCCTGGGCCAACGCCTGGTCGACCAGGAACTCGGTACGGCGGCGGGGCACGAACACCCCCGGTTCCAGCACGACCCGCAGGCCGTGGAACCGGGCCCAGCCGAGGACCTGTTCGAGCGGCAGCCCGGCGACACGCCGGTCCACCATCGAGGACACCTCGTCCTCGGTGCGGGCGGTGGCGAGGATCAACTCCGCCTCGTCCTCGGCGAAGACGCACCCCCCGGCACGCAGCGCGGACACGACGGCGGCAACGGAGGAACGGGAGGGGGAAGGTGAGGGGGAAGGGGAAGAGGGACCAGAAGGAGGCATGGAGCCCGAAAGCCTTTCGGAGCGCGGGAGTCGAGGGCGCTCCCGCGGTCACCGGCGCCGGTGCACCGCGCCGTCACGAAGGGGGAGCATCCCCGAGGGCACAGCGGTGATGGGTCCCACCTCCTCGGCACGTGAGGCCGCGTACCTCCGCGACCGGACGGCCACCATACCCCAAGGGGCGGCGCCGGATTCGAGCGGAAAAACGCGTGGCGCGGGTGACGGACGGGCGGCTACGCTCACCGCGATGACGACTCACGCCTCGCACCGATTGGGGGTCCCGTCCGCGCAAGGTGAGCGCTGATGCTCCCTTCCACCGCGCACGGGGATTCCCGGCTCTCCTTGTGGCTGCGCGTACGGGCGTACGCCGTGCCACCGTCGATGATCGAGCTCGCCACCGGCCGCCGTCTGGCCGGGGACTGGGCGGGGGCCTGCGCCGCCGCCCGGGTCGACGTCGACCTCGATCTGCGCCGCGTCGCCCGCGCCCACGGCCGGGAGATCGCCGCCTCGGTCCGCGCCGACCTGCGCCGTCTCGCCCCGGACCTGCTGCGCTGGCACATGCCGAGGATCGCGCCCGACGGGCTGCTGCGCCCCGGCCTGACCCTCACCCTGGCCCGGTACGAGCGGCCCGGTCGCACCGGCCCCCTGCACCTCGTGGCCCGTACGCCGCCGGCCTGGGCGGACGCCGGCCAGCGGATCGGCCTCGCCCTGTGGGATCCGGCCGAGCCGCCCGCCGGCCGCCATCCGCACCCCCGCCCGAACCGCCGCTACCGGCTCGATCTGCACCGGCACCTGTGGGACGCCGGCAGGGCCGGTGAACTGCGCGAGCGGTCGGGGGCCGACGGTCCGGCGCCGCCGGACGCCGATCCGCTGGCGCTCGCCCCGCCCGGGCACGGCTGCGCCGTCGGCCGGTGGGCGGCCGAGGCGGCCCTGCTGCTGCACGCCGAGGGCCGCCCCGGCGGCCCCTTCGCCGTACGGCTCGGCAGCCGGCACCGACTGCTCCTGAGGGCAGCGGAGGACGTGGGTGACGCCTGGTCCTTCGCTGGGGACCGCGGCTACGCCCGGAACCCTGATGGGGACTGGGGCGACGACCGAAACCCTGCTGGGGGCCGGTGCGACGCCCGGAACCCTGCTCGGGACCGAGGCGACGCCCAAGACCCTGCTGGGCACCGGGACCACGCCCAAAACCGCGCTGGGGATCGCGGCGACGCCCAATACCCTGCTGGGGACCGCGGCGACGGCCGAAACGCTGCTCGGGACCGAGGCGACGGCCGGAACCCCGCTGGCGGCCGAGGCGACGCCCGGAACCCTGCTCGGGACCGCGGCAGCGCCCAAGACCCTGCTGAAGACAGGGGCCACGCCCAAAACCCCGCTGGGGACCGCGGCGACGGCCCAAACGCTGCTCGGGACCGAGGCGACGGCCGGAACCCCGCTGGCGGCCGAGGCGACGGACGGAAACCCGCTCGGGAGCGGCGCGGGGATGGCCCGGGTGCCGGGTCGGTGCCTTTGGCTGGGCTCGGGCGTCGGACCGCGCGTTCCGACGGCGCGCTGCGGCTTCGGCTCGTCGGTGAGCCTCCGCCGGGCGGCTTCTCCGCCGTGCCGGTGCTGCCCGACGCCGCGACCTGGGTGGCGCCCGATCTGGAGCTGCTGCGCGCCGGGCTGCTCGGCCCGGAGGAGTTGCACCCCTTGGTCGCCGCCGCGCTGGCGCCCGGCCGGGAGGCGTCCGGTGCGGTCGCCGGGCCGGATCCGGTGGCGCGGGCGCGTCAGGTCGAGTGCCGGGGCGCCACCCACCGGATCGGCCTGGTCGACGGCGTCCTGGCCCCGCTGGACCACGATCCGGACGAGATCCGGCGCGAGGAGCTGCTGGCCGCGCTCGGCGGACCGCCACTGCCCTGTCTGCGGGCCGTCGACGAGGCCCACCGGCGTCCGGACTGCCTCGCCGGTGTGCGCGAACTGCTCGGCCACGGCGACACCGAGGGCGCCCTCGCGGTGGTCGAGGGGCTGCTCGGTCCCGGCGCGGTGCTGCGCGAGGGGCCGCTGCGGGACGAGCTGACCACGGCCGCCGAGCGGCGCATCGCCTACGGCCTGTACCGGGCCGGTCTGACGGGCCCCGGCCACGCCCCCGCCGGCGTCGGCCGCGACCGGGCCCGCCACGGCACCCGCCGCCGGCGGGACGGGTCCGTTCGCCCCTGAACTCCCGCCGTTCACGGCCGACTACGGCACCCACGCGTGCCCCTTCTCCCTTCTCCCTTCCCACTTCCCACTCCCCTCAGGTGATCCCACATGACTGCCTCCATCTCGCTCGCCCCCCAACTCGACGTCGCCGAAACCCTGTTGACCCTGCTGCGTGACACGACCACCGAACCGCGCTCCGACGACCAGCTGGAGGCCCTCACCCTCGCCGTGGCCGCCGATCTCCCGGTGCTGCTGTGGGGCGAGCCCGGCATCGGCAAGACGGCCGCGCTGACCCAGCTCGCCACCGCCCTGGATCTGCCGCTCACCACCGTGATCGCGAGCGTGCACGAGCCGTCCGACTTCTCGGGCCTGCCCGTCGTGGGAGAGGATCCGACGGTGCAGGGCGTCCCGATGGCCCCGCCGGACTGGGCGGTGCGGCTGGTGCGGGCCGGGCGGGGACTGCTGTTCCTGGACGAGCTGTCCACCGCTCCCCCGGCGGTGCAGGCGGCCCTGCTCCGGCTCGTGCTGGAACGGCGGATCGGCGCACTGCGCCTGCCGCCCGGGGTGCGGATCGTGGCCGCCGCCAACCCCCGCTCCTCGGCGGCCGACGGCTGGGAGCTGAGCCCGCCGCTGGCCAACCGGTTCGTGCATCTGCAGTGGGCCCACGACCACGACGTCGTCGTACGGGGGCTCGGCGGGACCTGGCCGCGGGCGACCCTGCCCCGGCTCGACCCTCAGCGGCTGTCGGAGGCCGTGGCGCATGCCCGGCGTGCGGTGTGCGGGTTCCTCACCGCCCGGCCGGGACTCGTCCACCGGCTGCCGGGCGGTGAGAGCCACCGGGGCGGCGCCTGGCCGTCGCCCCGCAGCTGGGAGGCCACCCTGCGGCTGATCGCCTTCGCGACCGCCGCCGGGTCGTCACGGGATGTGCTGTCGCTGCTGGTGCGGGGCGCCGTCGGGGACGGCCCCGGGCTCGAACTGCTGGCGAGCCTGGACCGGATGGACCTGCCGGACCCCGAGACGCTGCTCGCCGACCCGGCCGGCGCCGGACTCCCCGAGCGCGGGGATCTGCGGCAGGCCGTGCTGGACGGGGTGGTGGCCGCGGTCCGGGGCCGCCCGGAGCGGGCCCGCTGGGACGCGGCCTGGGCGTTGCTGGTGCGGGCCGTGGAGACGGGGGCGCCGGACGTCGTGGTGGTCCCGGCCACGACCCTGGCCGCCCTGCGCCGGGACGACTGGGTCGTACCGGCGGCGATCGAGCGGCTCACCGGGGTGGTGTCGCTGTCCCGGCGGGCCGACGAGGCCGCGCGGGTCGCCGGGGCCCGCCGATGACGGCGGACGCGCCCGGCGCGCTGGACCTCGGCAAGCTCTTCGCCGCGCGGCTGCACGCGGCCCGTGCCCGGCCGTACCTGGCGACGGCCCTGTTCGCGCTGCGGCCGGTGGAGTCCCGGCAGGTGCCGACGATGGGGGTGGACCGGCACTGGCGGTGCTACGTCTCCCCGGCGTTCGTGGACCGCACGCCGGTGGCGGAACTGGCGGCGGTGTGGGTGCACGAGGTGGCGCATCTGCTGCGCGACCATCACGGGCGCGGCGACCGGTTCGCCCGCGAGCACCGGCTGACCGGTCCCGCCGAGCGGCTGCGGATGAACATCGCCGCCGACTGCGAGATCAACGACGACGTGTACGGCGACGGGCTGCCGCGGCCCGAAGGCGCCGTGACACCGGAGAAGCTGGGGCTGCGCCCGGGCGAGCTGATGGAGGACTACCTGCGGCACTTCCGGCTCGGGCCGCGTCTGGAGCGGCTGGCCTGGCTGGACTGCGGCAGCGGGGCCGACGGGCTGGATCGGGAGTGGGAGCTGGGGCCGGACGGCGCGCACGGGCTGAGCGCACAGGAGCGGGACGCGATCCGGTTCCGGGTGGCGCGGGGCATCAAGGGCAGCCCGGGCAGCGCCCCGGGGGGCTGGCGGCGGTGGGCGGAGGAGGTGTTCCATCCGCCGCAGCCGTGGCGCCGGTTGCTGGGCTCGGCGCTGCGGTCGGCGGTCTCCGCCCCGGGCGTGGGCGAGGACTACAGCTACGGCCGGCCGGCGCGGCGTTCGGCCGGGCTCCCCGGAGTCGTCCTGCCGAGCCTGCGGCGCAGGCCGCCCCGGGTGTGCGTGGTCATCGACACCTCGGGGTCGGTCAGCGACGCCGAACTGGGCAGCGCGCTGCTGGAGGTGGCCGCGATCTGCCGGGCCGTCGGCGGCCGTCGGGACCTGGTCTCCGTGCTGTCCTGCGATGCCGCGGCCCGAACGGTCCAGCCGCTGTGCCGGACCGAGGGCATCGAGCTGATGGGCGGCGGCGGGACGGATCTGCGCACCGGGTTCGCCCGGGCGCTGCGGACACGGCCCGACGCGGTGGTGGTCCTGACGGACGGTCAGACACCATGGCCGGCCGAACGGCCGCCGTGCCGGACGGTGGTGGGACTGTTCCCCCGGCCCGGCGGTGCGTACGACGAGAACGACCCCGACCACCGGCCGGACACACCACCGGCGTGGGCACGTGTGGTGACGATCGGGTCGGGGGGCGGGTGAGGGGGGTGCGGCGTGGGGGTCGAGTGACGGGGTGGAGGCCGGCAGGGAGCTTCGCCCGTCGCGGGCGTTCTCCCTGTCGCCGGGCCGGTGTGGGCCTGTGCCGTCGCCGGGCCCGGGCCGGGTCAGACGCCGACCGTCTCCTCGGTCTCTTCCTCGGCCTCTTCCTCGGCCGTGCGCGCGTCCACCTCATCGGTCAGACGCGGCGCCGGGTGCGTGGCGGTCGCCGTCGTGCCGGTCGCCGTGCCGGCGTGGCCCGCCGCGTGCCGGGCGTGCCGGGGCCGCTCGTACAGGGCCGCCACACCGGTCACCACCAGGCCCACGAGCAGCCAGACCAGGAGCGTCCAGAGGTTGCGCGAGAGACCGTCGTCGCCGAAGTACAGCAGGCTGCGGACGCCCTCGACGAAGCCGGCGCCGTTCCAGAAGGCGTGCAGGGTGCCGAAGAAGCCGTTCTGCAGCTCGGGGCGGAACAACCCGCCGGAGCTGGTGAAGTTGAGCATCACGAACAGCACCATCATGGCGAGCGTGGTCCACCGCTTCAGGAAGGTGTGCAGGCCGACGCCGATGAGGAGGATGCCGGCCGAGTACAGCCAGGCCATGCCCCACACGCTCGCGAGGTCGTGGTGGGCCAGCTGGAACACCGGCCCGGCGAGGAGCGCTCCGATGCCGCTGACCACGGCGGAGACGCCGAGCGCGAGCAGGGCGCGTACCCGCATCGGGAGGGCGGCGCCCGCGGCGCCGATCGCGGCGACGGAGGCGTAGGAGCCGATGCTGAGGGCGATGAGCAGGAAGAACAGGCCCTGGCCCGTGGGGTCGTCGGCGACCGGCTCGGCCACGTCGGTGACCTTCAGCGGGACGCCCTGCCGGGCGGCGACCGGCGTGAAGGCCTTCTCCACGGCCGTGGCGCCCATGTCGGAGGCCGCGCTCGCCACCAGCAGCTCGGGGGACTTGGCGCTCGGCACGTAGGCGCCGGTGACATCGCGGGACTTCAGGAGGCCGACGGCGTCGGCGCGGCTGGCCACGGTCCGTACGTCGAGCTTGTCCCCCGCGGTGTCCTTGACCGTCTGGGCGAAGACCTTCGCCCGCGGGGTGGTGCCGACGACGGCGACCGGCATGTGGTGCGGCTCAGGGGTCACGAAGGCCCCCATGTACGCGAGCCCCATGCCTATGCACATCAGCAGCGGGGTGATCAGGTGCGTGAGCACATGGCGCAGCGCCGGTGACCTCATCGCGGGCGACCTCCAATGGTTGGCTTATACAACTTCCATGCAAGTTGTACTATACAACTACAACACCGGAGGAGGTATTCCCGTGAGCGCAGCGGAGTCGGCCGTCGAGACGATCCAGCGCGAGATGACGATCTTCGCGCGCCGGGCGCGCGCCTCGGCGGGCCGGATGCACCCCGAGCTGTCGCTGGTGTCGTACACCCTGCTCAGCCATCTGGAGGAGCACGACGGCCGCCGGGCGACGGACCTGGCCGCCCACTACGCGCTGGACAAGTCCACGGTCAGCCGCCAGGTGGCCGCGCTGGAGCGGGCCGGGCTGATCGAGCGCCGGCTGGACCCGGACGACCACCGGGTCCAGGTGCTGCATCTGACGGAGGCCGGCCGGGAGATCCTCGCCCAGGTCACCCGCAGCCGCCGGGCCGCCTTCCACGAACGGCTCGCGAACTGGCCGGAGGAGGACCTGGTGCGCTTCGCGGCCTACCTGGAGCGGTACAACGCGGGACCGGACGAGACCGGCTCCGCCTGACCGGCCGCCCGCGCCCGGCCGTCACGCCACGCCCGCCTACCGCGGGGCCGCCGATAACTGCGCATGGCACGCGCCGCAAGCCGACCGCGCCCGACCGTCAGGCCACCGGGACAACCGCCGGCTCCTCGGACAGCCGCTGCGGTGCGCGGGCCGCGACGAACGCGGTGCGGCGGCGCAGCCGGAAGCCCAGGGACTCGTACAGCCGGATGGCGCGCGTGTTCTGGGCGCTCGTGTGCAGGAAGGGCGTCTCGCCGCGCTCCCGTATGCCGTGCGCGACGGCGAGGATCAGCCGGGTGGCGAGGCCCTCGCCGCGAAAGTCGGGGTCGGTGCAGACCGCGCTGATCTCGGTCCAGCCGGGCGGGTGCAGCCGCTCCCCCGCCATGGCGACCAGCGCGCCGCCGCGGCGGATGCCGAGGTAGGTGCCGAGTTCGACGGTGCGGGGCAGGAAGGGACCCGGCCGGGTACGGGCCACCAGGTCGAGCATCTCGGGCACGTCCGCCGGGCCGAGGCGGACCGCCTCCGCGTCGGCCGCGGCGGCCAGGCCGTCGTCCACGAACTGCACGCCCTCGATCCGGAACGTGGTCTCCCAGCCGTCCGGCACCTCGCCGCGGAAGCCCGGCAGCGGTATCTCCGCGCCGGGACCGGCCAGGGCGGCCAGGTCCGCCCAGTCCCGTGCGTCCGGTTCGTCGGGCAGCGCCAGCCACGGGGAGACGTCGACGGGATAGCGCAGCACCCGGCCGCGCCGCTCGGCGAAGTGGGCGTGCGGGCCGGTCAGCGAGGCGAGGGCGGGGTTGTCGAGGACGTGCGGGGCGTCGGCGGCGGCCGGCCCGCCGACGCCCTGGCCGGGTATGTGGCTCACTCGGCCACCTCGATCACGACCTTGCCGAGGGCGTGCCCTTCCTCCACCGTGCGCAGCGCCTGGCCGGCCTGCTCCAGCGGGAAGACGCGGGTGACGTGCGGCTTCAGGGCGCCGCGGGCCGCGAGATCGGCCACCGCCTCCAGGACGGCGGCTGTACGGGCCCGCCGGACGGGGGCGCCGCCCAGCGCGGCGACGGCCTCCTGCGGCGATCCCGCGGTGACCAGCTTGCTCCGGTCCTTCAGCAGCTCGGCGGCCTCGGCGAGAACCGGGTCGCCCACCAGGTCGTACACCCCGTCGATCCCGTCCGGTACGGCGGCCCGCACCCGCTCGGCCAGATCCGGTCCGGAGGGCACGTGCACGGCGCCGAGCGACTCCACGAAGTCCCGCTTGCCCTCGCTCGCCACACCGACGACGTGCAGCCCGAAGGCGCGGGCGATCTGCACGGCCGCGCTGCCGACGCCGCCGCCCGCGCCCGTCACCAGCAGGGTCGCGCCGCCGGGCAGGTCCAGCTGGCGGACGCCGTCGTAGGCGGTGGCGGCGGCGACCGGCAGGGTGGCGGCGTCACGGAAGGACACCGCGGCGGGCTTGTGGGCGCTCACGGCGGCGGTCAGCAGGGCGTACTCGGCGTAGCCGCCGTCGGCGGTGCTGCCGAACACCTCGTCGCCGGCCGCGAAGCCGGTGACACCGGGGCCGGTCTCCTGAACGACACCCGCTGCCTCGCTGCCGAAGACCCGGGGAAAGACGGGCTCGCTCTCGCCGGGGCGGCGGAAGCCCTGGCGCAGCTTCCAGTCGACGGGATTGACGCCTGCCGCGCGGACCGCGATCAGGATCTCGCCGGGACCCGGGCGTGGGCGGTCCAGGTCGATCAGCGTCTCGGTCTCGGGTCCCCCGTGCCGCGTGTGGACGTACGCCTTGGGCATGCTCTTCCCTCACTTCTCTCGCACTGCCACCGGTGTACCGGTGCCGGCACCCAGCGCAAAGGAGAAGCGCCGCAGGGCTATTCCCACGGCCCGAAAGAGTTCATAGGGCTGCAATCATCCGGGCGGTGACCAGGGACGGAGCACACGGAACGACCGCGTACGGTTGAAGGATGAACGTAACGCGAGGCTTCACGGGCCGCCCGCGCGTGCACAACCCGGGGTTGCCGCCCGGTCAGTACGACGCGGGCGAGGACTGGCCCGTCCTTTCCGCCGAGGTCACCCCCGATCTCGCACCGGCCGACTGGACCTTCCGCATCGACGGCCTCGTGAAGCGGCCGCACACCTGGGACTGGGACGCGGCGCACGCCATGCCGGCGTCGGCGTACCACGGCGACATCCACTGTGTGACCGGCTGGTCGAAGTTCGGCGTGCGTTTCGGCGGGGTCTCCCTGGACGCGTTCTTCGACGTGGTGCGTCCCCAGGCGTCCGCCACGCATGTGCTCGCCCGCTCCCACACCGGCTACACCGCCGGCCTGCCGCTCGCCGACGTCACCGGCGGACGGGCCTGGATCGTCTGGGAGTACGACGGCGCGCCCCTCCCGGCCGAGCACGGCGGCCCGGCACGGCTGCTGGTGCCCCACCTCTACTTCTGGAAGAGCGCCAAGTGGATCGCGGGCCTCACCCTCCTCGACCACGACGAGCCGGGCTTCTGGGAGCGCAACGGCTACCACGAGCGCGGCAACCCCTGGGAGGAGCAGCGGTACTCCGGTGACTGACACGGCGACGACAGGTACGACCACCCCTGGCACGCCCCCGGCTTCCGCTCGGGCCACGGCCACCCCCGCCACCAGCCGCGGCCTCCCCGCCCCCCGGTTCGCCGTGCCCGCGCGGATCGCGGTGAGTGAGCAGGTGGCGGCGGTGTGGCAGACCGCCACGGTGACGGAGATCCGGCGTGAGACGCCGCGCGCGGCGACCTTCCGGCTGGCGGTGCCGGGCTGGGCGGGGCACCTGCCGGGCCAGCATCTGATGCTGCGGCTGACCGCGCCGGACGGCTATGCGGCGCAGCGGCACTACTCCATCGCCTCCGCGCCGGAGGACTCCGGGCACATCGAGCTGACCTTGGACCATGTGCCGGACGGCGAGGTGTCGGGCTGGTTCCACACGGTCGCCCGCCCCGGTGACACGGTCGAGGTGCGCGGGCCGCTGAGCGGCTTCTTCGCCTGGCCGGGCGACCGGCCCGCGCTGCTGCTCGGCGCCGGTTCCGGGATCGTGCCGCTGATGTCGATGGTGCGGCACCACCGCAGGCTGGGGCTCACCGTGCCGCTGCGCATGCTGGTGTCCGCGCGCGGCCCCGAGGAGCTGATCTACGCGGCGGAGCTGGGCGCGGAGACGACGGCCGTCTTCACCCGCAGCGCGCCACAGGGTGTGCCGGTGGGTCGTATGGCAGCCGCACATGTGGCGCCACTCCTGACCGAGCCGCCCGCCGGTGGGTGGGAGGCCTATGTGTGTGGAACCAACGGGTTCGCCGAGCACGCGTCCCGGCTGCTGGTCGCGGCGGGCCAGCCGGTGGACCGGATCCGTATCGAGCGCTTCGGCTGAGCCGCCCGCCGCAGCCCTCGGGGTGCGCACCGGGGCGGTCGCGCGACCGTGGGCGCGTGGCGCGTGCCGTGCTCCAGTTGGGCTTGAACTCGCGGTCGGCGGCATGAGCGAGGTGCTCCGTACGGGGTACGAGACGTTGTGTGGACGCTCGTGTGCGCGAGCGGCGGGGGTGGCGGACCTGGAGGCCCGGTTCGCCCGCTCTCCGGCTCCGGTGGTGCGAGGAGGTGGACATGCGTACCGGGGTGCGTGGCTGGCGCTGGCGGCGCAATCCGCTGCGGCGCCGCTCGGATGTCGTGGAGGCGTGGACGGTGCTGATCGCCGCCGTCCTGCTGTTCGTCGTCACGCCCCTGGTCGGCGTGGCCGCCGGCCTGCGGGCGCATGACACGGCCCAGCACGTCGCGGCCGCCCAGCGGGCCGAACGCCACCAGGTACACGCGCGGGTGATCGGCGACCCGCCCCAGCGGCTCTCCGGCGGGCAGACCGACCGCGGCTACCCGTACCGCGCCCGGGTCCGCTGGACCGAGCCCGGCAAGGGCGTCCATACGGCGTGGGCCCGGGTGCCGGCGGGCACCCTGACCGGGGACACCGTCTCCGTGTGGTTCGACGCCCGCGGCCGCAGTGTCGCCCCGCCGCCGAACGCCGCCGCGGTCTGGCAGCACACGGTGACCGTCGGGCTGGTCGCGGCGGGCGGCACGGCGACCGTCGTGCTCCTCGGCCACGCCGTCGAGCGCCGGATCGCGCTGCGGCGCCGGCTGGCGGAGTGGGAGCGGGAGTGGGCCCGGACGGGACCGAGGTGGACCCAGCCGCGGGCCTGACCGGCCCGGCCGTCCGGCCGCCGGGAGGGAGCAAACGCTTACTGGTCAGCCCTGCTGCGCCCACCGTACGGTGAGCTGACACATTCTCCCTTCGCCAAGGCGGTTGTTGATGGCCCTGTTCGACCTTCCCCTCGACGAACTCCGCGAGCACCGCAGCGAGTCCACCGAGCCCGAGGACTTCGACGCCTTCTGGGACAAGACGCTCGAGGAGGCGCGCGAGCACGATCTGGACGCCCGCTTCGAGCCGGTGGACACCGGGCTGTCGACGGTCCAGGTGTACGACGTGACGTTCGCCGGGTACGGCGGCCACCCGGTCCGGGGCTGGCTGCGCCTGCCGGCCGGCGCGAGCGAACCGCTGCCGCTGGTCGTGGAGTTCATCGGCTACGGCGGCGGGCGCGGGCTGCCGCACGAGGATCTGCTGTGGGCCTCCACGGGCCGGGCGCACTTCGTGATGGACACCCGCGGCCAGGGCAGCGCCTGGGGCGCCGGGGGAGGTACGGCGGATCCGGTGGGCGCGGCGCCGGCGTACCCCGGGTTCATGACGCGGGGCATCGACGCGCCGGAGAACTACTACTACCGCCGGGTGTTCACGGACGCGGTGCGCGCCGTCGACGCGGCCCGCTCGCATCCGCTGACCGACGCCGCGCGGACCGCGGTGATCGGCGCCAGCCAGGGCGGCGGCATCACCCTGGCCGTCGGCGGTCTGGTCCCCGACCTGGTCGCGGTGGCGCCGGACGTGCCGTTCCTGTGCGACTTCCCGCGCGCGACCACGCTCACGGACCGGCACCCGTACCGCGAGATCGGCCTGTTCCTCAAGACGCACCGCGGCCGCACCGCGGAAGTGCTGCGCACGCTGTCGTATTTCGACGGGGTGCACTTCGCGGCCCGGGGCCGGGCGCCCGCGCTGTTCTCGGCGGCGCTGGAGGACCAGACCTGCCCGCCGTCGACGGTGTTCGCGGCGTTCAACGCCTGGGCGCACGAGGACAAGGCGATAGAGGTCTACGACTTCAACGACCACGAGGGCGGCGGCCCCTTCCACGAGGCGGAGAAGGTGCGCTGGCTGAGGTCGTACGCCTGAGACGCGGGGCGGGCGTGCGGGGCCTTCCCTCCAGTCCGACCAGTCGGTACGTTCGGGGAACCCGGGTCGCGGCGTCGCGGCCCGGGTTCCCTGCGACGACGGAGGTCCCATGTCCGCGCACGAGACACAGGTCGACGGCCACTGCGACGCGCGTTTCGCGGCGGTGCGGGAGGCCTTCGAGGAGAACTTCCGCAAGCGCGACGAGCTGGGCGCGGCCGTGGCCGTGACCGTCGACGGGGTCACGGTGGTGGATCTGTGGGGCGGCCGGGCGGACGCGGCCGGCACCCGGCCGTGGCAGCGGGACACGCTCGTGAACGTGTGGTCGACCACGAAGGGACCGGTGGCACTGTGCGCGCATCTGCTCGCCGACCGGGGGCTGCTCGACTTCGACGCGCCCGTGGCCGCGTACTGGCCCGAGTTCGCCGCCGCGGGCAAGGAGAAGGTGCTCGTACGGCATCTGCTGTCGCACCGCGCAGGCCTGTCCGGGCTGCGGGAGCCGCACTCCCTGGCCGATCTGTACGACTGGGAGCTGACCACCGCCCGGCTGGCGGCCACCGAGCCGTGGTGGGAGCCGGGCACCCGGTCCGGGTACCACGCGCTGACGTACGGCTTCCTGGTCGGCGAGGTCGTCCGGCGGATCTCGGGGCTCCGGCCGGGGGCCTTCCTTCAGCGGGAGGTGACCGGACCGCTCGGGATCGACTTCACGGTCGGCCTGCCGGCCGGGGAGGCGGGCCGGGCGGCCGAGCTGGTGCGCCCGCCGGCCCTGTCCGGCAGTGAACAGGCGTCGGTCTTCGGGCAGTTGCCGCCCGCGGCGCTGGCGGCGCTGGCGAATCCGCTGGTCGGCGCGGCGGAGGCGAACACGCCCGAGTGGCGGGCCGCGGAGATCCCCGCGGCGAACGGGCACGGCACGGCGCGCGCGGTCGCGGCACTCTACGGCGTCTTCGCCGGGCGCGGCTCCTACGGCGGGCAGCGTGTTCTGTCGCCGGAGGCGGCCGAGCGGGTGCGCGAGGGGCAGGGCAGCTGCCGCGATCTGGTGCTGGGCGCGGGCTTCGAGGGCGATACCGAGGTCGGGCTCGGACTGTGGCTCAGCGGTCCGCACGGGTCGTACGGCCCGAACCCGCGGGCTTTCGGTCATGACGGACTCGGCGGCTCGTGCGGGCTGGCCGATCCGGAGGCGGGTGTGTCCCTGGGGTACGTCATGAACCGGATGGGGCCGCGCATCGCCGACGACCCGCGGAAGATGGCGCTGATCGACGCGCTGTACAGCGCCTTGTGACCGAGGTCGCGCGGGTGGGTTTCGGCCGAACCGGCAGGCCGCTCTTCCCTTGTGGTTTAGACCAATGCTAAGTCTGGTCGCGCAACGAGCCCGCACGACTACGTCTTGTCACCACAGGAGGGCGCGGCATGGCCCGCACCACCCCGCACGAACCCGCCCAGAGCGACGGCCGGCCCCTGTACGGGCGGATCGCGGCGCTGCTGCTCGACGAGCTGCGCGCCGGCACCATCCCGCCGGGCGAACGGCTGCCGGGCGAGCGGCACTTGGCCGCACACTTCCAGGTCAGCCGGGAGACGATCAGGCAGGCGCTGGAGGTGCTGCGGCGCGGCGGCCTGATCACCACCGACCGGCGGGGCAGCCATGCCACCCTGCCCGCCCGGCCTGTGGGGGCGCCGGCGACGCCGGCCTTTCCGCTGGGCGCCCGCTCGGCGGACCCGGCCGCGGTCGACCGGGCCACGGTGACCTGGGAGGCGCCGCCGGAGGAGCACGCGCGGGCGCTGGGCCTCGCCCCGCACCGCCCGACGCTGGTGCACCGCTACCGGTCGGCCACGCCGGACGGCCGGTCGCTGCGGACGGCGGTGACGTCGTTCTCGGCGGTGGCGCTGGCCGAGGTGGCGGAGCTGGCCCGCTACCGGGACCGGGCCGACGGCAGTACGCCCGCGCAGCTGCGCCGGGCCTACGACTGGATGCGCAGGGCCGGCCTGTCGCTGCACCACCGCGATGCCATCACCCAGGCCGACGGCGCCCGTTCGGTACGGGTGACCCGGCGGGTGCACGACCAGTACGCCCGGCCGCTGGAGATCACCGATCTGGTGGTGAACGCCGAACAGGAGACCCTGGTCTACGAGTTCACGCTGCCCGCCGCCGGCTGAGCCCGCCGGGCCACCACCAGCCGGGCCCGCGGGCTGCCGTCCTGGCGCCGCCCGAACGCGGGCAGGGGATGCAGGTCGACGGCGAACCCGGCGCGCTCCAGTTCCCCGAGCACCCGGCCGAGCCGGAAGGCCCGGTAGTACATCACGAACGGCGGCCGCCACAGCGCGTTGCGCACCCGCATCACCGCGTCGAAGCCGAGCAGCATCCAGAAGCCGGCCTGGGTCGGCTTCGGCGGGGCGAGCACCGGGAAGGCGAACCGGCCGTCCGGCCGCAGGACGGAGTGGACCTGGGCGAACAGCCCCGGCAGTTCTCGCGGCAGGAAGTGTCCGAACGCCCCGAAGGAGACGACGAGATCGAAGGCGGGCGTGAACGGCAGGGCCCGGGCATCGCCGCGCACCCAGGCGACCCGGGGCCCGCCGGCGGGCCGTACCCGGCGCCGGGCGACGTCGAGCATCCCGGCGCTGAAGTCGACCCCGGTGACGCTGCGGCGGCACAGCCCGGTGAGCACCTCGACGCCCTCGCCCGTGCCGCAGCACAGGTCGAGCCCGTCCTGGAACGGGCCGAGCGGGGTGAGCGCCTTGGCCACGGACTCCAGGACCTGGTCGGGCGTCCGGAAGGGCGTGTGGTCGAACTTCGGGGCGAGCAGGTCGTAACCGCGCTCGACGGACGACAGCGCCTGCACGGCCAGTTCGCGCAGGGAGGGGCCTTCGGGACCGAACATCTCCTCAGCCTACGGCCGGCCGCACCGCGAGGACCCGCTCGCATTAGTCTCATCGGCACCTGTTCGCTCACTTGACTATGAGGTGGTCCGATGCACGCGTTCCGTGCGGCGGTCGAGGCCGGGGACTTGGACGCCGTGGAGGCGCTGCTGGCGGAGGACGTCGTCTTCACCAGCCCGGTGGTCTTCAAACCGTATCCCGGCAAGGCGATCACGGCGGCGATCCTGCGCGCGGTGTCCCAGGTCTTCGAGGACTTCCGGTACGTCCGGGAGATCGGCGATCCGGCCGCCCCCGACCACGCGCTGGTCTTCACGGCCCGGGTGGGCGACCGGGAGCTGACCGGCTGCGACTTTCTGCATGTGAACGAGGAGGGACTGATCGACGAGCTCATGGTCATGGTCCGCCCGCTGTCCGGCGCGCACGCCCTGGCCGAGGCCATGGGCGCGCGGTTCGACGAGATCGCCAAGGAGGCGCAGGCGCGGTCGGCGTGAGCGCGCCCCGCCGCTCGGGCGTCACGGCCGCCGGGCCCGCAGGTCAGCCCTTGAGCTGCCCCAGCGTGGCCTTGGCGTCCTTCTTCAGCCAGTCGTCCACGTCACTCAGCGCGGGCGGGTTCTTGTCCTGGTCGTACGAGGAGAGGTACGCGCTGTAGCTCATCGTGTACGTCACCCAGCCGTCGCGGACGGCGAGGGTGGCGTAGCGGGAGCCGCTGCTCGAGGAGCCGTTGCTGGTGTCCTGGCTGACGAGGTAGGCCTCGTCCCCGATGCCGCTGACCGGTGCCACGTCGTAACCGGTGTGGCTGTCACCGTAGTTCTTCCACGTGGCCGTGAACTCCGGCCCCGGGTCGGTCTTCCTGTGCAGGTCCAGCTGCATGGACAGATAGGCGTCCGCGTACGTGGAGCCGGTCTTCTTCAGGCTCACGCTGCAGAAACTCTCGTCCAGCGCCACGTTCTTCAGAGAGGTCTTGGTGGGTGAGGAGTCGCCCTCGGGATACTCGGTCTTGAAGGACGAGTAGTCGGCGCTGGAGCACATGTTGGACGGCGCCGAGTAACCGCGCAGGTCGGCGCTGCCGCTCTTGCCGCCGATGAGGAAGACACCGCCCGCCCAGGCGGCGGAGGCCACGACCGCGCCGACCACGGCCCACAGCACCGCCTTGCCGGCCCCGCCGCCCCCGGCCGGCGGTGCCCCGCCGAACTGTGGAGCCTGCGCATAGGGATTCCCCGGCTGCGGCTGCCCGAACGGCCCCTGCTGTCCGGGCTGCCCCGCGTGCGGCTGCCCGAACTGCCCGGCCTGACCCGGCTGGGGCTGGGCGGCGGGCTGGCCGACCAGCGTGGGCTGCGCGTAGAAGGCGCCCGGCGGCGGGGACTGCGGGCTCGGGTAGGGGTAGGCCGTCGGCTGCGGTGGTACGGCCGGCTGCTGCGCGGGCGGCTGCGGCTGCGGAGCCGGCTGGTCGGCCGGCTGCGGGGGCTGCGGTGGCGTGGACATGCCTGGAACATAGACCATGGTTGCCGGTCAAGTCCCCTGACGTCCGGGATCGTTATGGTCTGGGGACATCTGGTCCGGTTCCCCGACCTGACGGCTGGTCAGGCTCCTGGCCGTCGGGCGGGAGGGACGGTGTGGGCCGGGGCGGGGAATAGACGCGGACGCCACCATGTTGACCGAACCAGACGCACGGGTATAGTGCGATCAGCGCGTGTGCGTGTCCCGTCGTACGGACGCCGGCGCCGCTTTTCCCCATCAGCCCCATGGCCGAGGTCTTCGACCGGCTAGGGCTTCTTCTGTGCACCACCTCGTGACCAGGGCGTTTCCGCCGTACCCGAGGTGCCGTTCCCGCCGCCCGGAGGCAGCTGTCACAGCCTCCCGCTCGCGGCCTCTCCCCCTCCCCCCTCGCTTCTTCCGTCCGCTGAAAGGACCTCCCACCATGACCACCACACTCGAACACCCTCCCGTGGTCCAGCAGGCCCCCGCCACCCGGCTCGTCACCGGTGTCCTCGACATCGACGCGCAGGGGAAGGGGCATCTGCGGGCCGCGCACCTGCTGTCCTCCCCCGCCGACCCCCAGGTCCCGCCGGGCCTGATCCGGCGCCACGGGCTGCGCAAGGGCGACCTCCTCGAAGGCGTCCAGGGTGACCGGCGCGCCCTGACCGAGATCACCCGCGTCGACGGCCGCGCCCCGGCCTCCTTGCGCTCCCGGCGTCACTTCCGCGACCTCACCCCGCTCCACCCGCACCAGCGCATCCGCCTGGAACACCCCGGCTCCGGGCCGGCCGGGCGCGTCACCGATCTGTTCGCGCCGGTCGGCAAGGGCCAGCGCGGGCTCATCGTGGCCCCGCCGAAGAGCGGCAAGACCGTCCTGCTGCAGCAGCTCGCCGCCGCCGTCGCCGGCAACCACCCCGAGTGCCGGCTGATGGTGCTGCTCCTGGACGAGCGCCCCGAGGAGGTCACCGAGATGCGCCGGTCGGTGCGCGGCGAGGTGTACGCCTCCACCTTCGACCGGGCGCCCAGGGAGCACATCGCCCTGGCCGAGCTGGTGATCGAGCGGGCCAAGCGGCTGGTCGAGGCCGGCGAGGACGTCGTGATCCTGCTGGACTCGCTGACCCGGCTGTGCCGGGCGCACAACAACGCCTCCGCCGCCGGCGGGCGCACCCTGAGCGGCGGTGTCGACGCGGGCGCGCTGATCGGCCCCAAGCGGTTCTTCGGCGCCGCCCGCCAGGCGGAGGAGGGCGGCTCGCTGACCATCCTCGCCACCGTGCTGGTGGACACCGGCTCCCGTGCCGACGGCTACTACTTCGAGGAGCTGAAGAGCACCGGCAACATGGAGCTGCGCCTGGACCGGGAAGCCGCCGCCCGGCGCCTCTTCCCGGCCGTCGACCTCGACGCCAGCGGCACCCGCCGCGAGGAACTGCTGCTCACCCCGGCCGAACTGACGGCCGTACACGGTCTGCGCCGCGTCCTGCGCCCCCGCGACGGCGGTCCGTCCGGTCTGGAGACCCTCCTGGAGCGGCTGCGCTCCACCCCCGACAACGCCACCTTCCTGCGGCGGATCCGGCCCACCCTGCCCTCCGGCTGAGACCGCCGCCGGGAGGCCGGGGTCCGGCATCCGGGTTGCCCGCGTGGGCCGAACGGCCGCTACGGCGAGAGAGACGGCCAGCCCCTTCGTACGTTGACCATATGATCACCGGACTTTCTCATCGGGTGGCCGCGACGGCCTGTTCCCTGTGTGTGGCGGGCGTGCTGGCGCTCACTCCGGCCACCGCCTCCGCCGGCCCCCGTGCCGGAGCACCCGCCCCGCCCGGCCCGGGTGCGGCGATGCCCGCGCCGTCCCTGCTCTACCGCTCGGGCACCCAGGTCCGTCCGCACCGGGGCGCGCCCGAGGTCCCTCAGGTGTCGGCGCTGTCCTGGGTGGTGGCCGACGCCGGCAGCGGCAGCGTGCTGGCCGCGAGCTCCGCGCACCGCAAGCTGCCGCCCGCGAGCACGCTGAAGACCCTGTTCGCGCTCACGGTGATGCCCTCGCTTCCCTCCTCGATGCGGCACACCGTGAGCACCAAGGAACTGGCGGGCATCGGCGAGGGCAGCAGCCTGGTCGGTGTCAAGGAGGGGAACTCCTACCAGGTGGCCGACCTGTGGCGCGGGGTCTTCCTCAGCTCCGGCAACGACGCCGTGCACGTGCTCGCCGCGCTGAACGGCGGCTGGAACACCACGGCCAGGCGGATGCAGGACAAGGCGCATACGCTCGGCGCCCTGGACACCCATGTGGTCTCCCCCGACGGCTACGACGCCGACGGCCAGGTGTCCTCCGCCTTCGACCTGGCCGTCTTCGGCCGGGAGGGCCTGCGCAACCCCGACTTCGCCCGCTACTGCTCCACCGCCGAGGCGTATTTCCCCGGTGACGGCGAGTCGTACGGCATTCGGAACACCAACCGGCTGCTGACCGGCGCCGACGGCGTGGCGAAGTACCCGGGGCTGATCGGCATCAAGAACGGCTACACCACCAAGGCGGGCAACACCCTGGTGGCCGCGGCCCGCCGGGGCGGGCGCACGCTGGTGGTGACCGTGATGAACCCTCAGGCCGGCGGCGGGTTCACCGTGTACCAGGAGGCGCGCAAGCTGCTCGACTGGGGCTTCGCGGCGGCGGGACGGGTTGACCCGGTCGGCTCGCTGGACGGGCAGCGCGTCGTGAAGTCCCGCCCGGCGTCGGTGACCGCACCGGTGGCCGCGGCCGCGTCCCGGGCAGCGGACGACTCGGGCTGGTCGGTTCCCGCCGTCGCCGCGGGACTCTCGGGGCTCGGGGTGGGCGCCGTGGCGCTGATGCTGACCCTGCGGGCCAGGGGCAGCCGGGCACCGCGCGGCTGACCCGTCGGCAGGCCCAGAAGCAGGCCCAGCGTGATCCAGGTGTAGGTGTTGCTTCCGAGGAAGCCCCCGATGCCCGAGGCGTCGTCGAACCACAGCCAGACCACGCTCGTGCAGAGCACGGCGAACAGGGCGCCCGCGATCCGCGGGCGCCCGGCGCGCAGCAGCACGGCGAAGGACGGCAGCAGCCACACCAGGTGGTGCACCCAGGTGATGGGGCTGACCAGGCAGGCCGCCGCCCCGGTGAGCGCGAAGGCCGCCGCCCAGTCGCCGGCCCGTACCGCCCTGCGCGCCCGCCACGCCCAGACGCACAGGGTCAGCAGGACCGCCGTCGCCCACAGCGGGCGGCCCGGCTCGCCGAGACGGGCCAGCACGCCCTGGAGCGACTGGTTCGACACATAGTCCAGCCGGCCCACCCGGCCCGTGTCCCACAGTCCCTTTGTCCAGTAGAAGCGGGACGCCCCCGGGTCCACCCAGGCGGCCAGCGCGGTCGCCGCCAGGGCGACGGCCGTCGCCACGCCCGCCGCCCGGCGCCGTCCGGCGAGCAGCAGCAGGCCGATGAACAGGGCGGGCGTGAGCTTCACCGCGGCGGCGAGCCCGATCCCGGCACCCGCCCAGCGCTCCCGGCCGGTGGCCAGCAGCAGACAGTCGCCGAGGACGAGGGCCAGCAACACAAGGTTGACCTGGCCGAAGCTGACGGTGTCCCGCAACGGCTCGAACAGGGCGAGCAGGCACAGGCACAGCGACCAGCGGTACCAGCCGTGCCGCCGCCGGCCGGGTCCGGCCAGGATCCGCAGGACCACCGCCAGCGCGGCCAGGTTGACCACCAGGGACGCCACGATCGCCGCGGTCCGGCCGAGCGGGGCCAGCGGCAGCATGGCGAGGGCCGCGAACGGCGGGTAGGTGAAGCCGTACGAGGTGCCCGGCACCCGGTAGTCGTAGATCCGGCCGCCGTGGTGCACCCAGGTGTGCACGGTGCCGTAGTAGACGCGCAGGTCGAAGAAGCCGCGCAGCAGCGGCACGGTGGCGGTGAACACCGTGACGGCGGCGGCCAGGGCGAGGACCAGCAGCAGCCGGCCCCTGGTCGTGCGCGGCCCGCTCACGCCATGCGTCCCGGTGCCGGGGCCTGGGCCGCCTGGTGGGCCTGCCACAGGACGACCACGCCGAGCACCCCGCCGGAGACGGCGAGCACCAGCTGGCCGAGGTCGGCCGGGCCGCCGCTCGGCAGTACGGCGAGGGCGAGGACGCCCGCCAGGGCCGCGACCCGGTGCCGTACCGAGGTGCTGGGCGCGGCCGCGGCGATGAGGAACAGGCCCCACAGCACGTACCAGGGGCGGATCGCGGGGCCGAGCACGGCGACCGTGAGCAGGCTGAGGCCGAGCGCGTACACGGGTCTGACGCGCATCCGGAGCCATATCAGCGCCACGGCCACGGCGGTCGCGGCGAGGCCGAGCACATGCCAGGCGGGCACGGCCAGTGGGGCCAGACTGCTGCCGAGGTGTTCCAGCAGGGCGCCGGTGGCGCGGCCGAGCAGGCTGGTCAGGGCCCAGTTGTGCGGGGAGACCGGGGTGTTGAGGGCGCCGATCCAGCCGTAGCCGGTGCCGGCGACGGCCGTGGCGGCGACCGTCGTGGCGGCGGACGCGGCCGCCACCGTCAGGACGGTCGGCAGTGGGCGGCGGCCGGAGCGGACCTGAAGGGCCACGACCGCGAGCAGACCGAGCACGGCCGGCGCCTTGACCAGGGCGGCCAGGGTGACGAGGACGGCCCCGAGGACACCGCCGGCGGGCCGGTCCCGGCGGGCGGCGACCAGGCCGAGCCCCAGCAGGCCGAGCATCAGGGCGTCGTTGTGGGCGCCCGCGACCAGGTGCAGCAGCACGAGCGGGTTGAGGGCGCCGAGCCAGAGGGCGGCGGCCGGGTCGGCGCCGCTGTGCCGGGCGAGGCGGGGCAGCGCCACCGCCATCAGGGCCACCCCGAGCACGGCGACCAGGCGCATGCCGAGCAGGCCGGCGGGCAGCCGGCCGTGGGTCAGACCGGACAGCGCGGAGGCCAGGGCGAGGAAGGCGGGACCGTAGGGGGCACCGGTGTGCTGCCACATCGGGGCCACCTCGTCGGCGAGCGGGCCGCCGAGCTGGGCCGGGCCGTGGGCGTAGACGTCCATGTGGGCGTCGACCATGGCGCCCTGCGCGAGATAGCTGTAGACGTCCCGGCTGAACAGCGGCGGCGCGAGCAGCAGCGGCGCCGCCCACACGGCGAGCACCAGCAGCAGGGCGCGCGGGGCGGGCGGCTGCGGGCCGCGCACCAGGCGGCCCAGGAGCACCCAGGCCGCTGTCAGCAGGACGACACCGAAGTACACCCCGACCACGCCGAGCGCCGCCTGCACCGAGGCGGGCGCCAGGAGGTGCTGCACGGGCAGGGCGCCGGCCGTCTCGCCGCCCAGCGCGAGACATGCGGTGCCGGCCAGCCCGAGCACCTGGCAGCGGCGGAGATCGACGGGGAACGCCATGGCCAACACTCGGGCAGCGTGTCAACGCCGGGTGGCCGGAAGACGACGCTCCGCTCACCGGCGGGCGGCCCGCACGTGACCGGCGTGTGAGCGACGATGACTTCCGGGCGTCCGCAGGGTCACTTCTGCGACGGCAACCGACGGAACGGACGTGATGACCGTGGCGCACAGCTCCGCCTACACCAAGACCGGCGACCTGGAGATGTACTACGAACTCCACGGCGAGGCGTCCGCGCACCGGCCGCTGGTGCTTCTGCACGGCGGCGTGTGCACCGTGGACCTGTCCTTCGGCGCCGTGCTGCCCGCGCTGGCCGGAACACGCCAGGTGGTCGCCCCCGAACTCCAGGGCCACGGGCACACCGCCGACACCGGCCGCGCGCTCACGGTGCTCGCTCTGGCCTCCGACGTGGTGGCCCTGCTCGACGAACTCGGCATCGAGCAGGCCGACTTCCTCGGCTTCAGCCTCGGCGCACTGACCGCGCTGGAGGTGGCCGTACGGCATCCGGGCCGGGTCGGACGGCTGGTCCTCGCCTCCGCCCCGTACACGCAGGACGGCTTCCTCCCCGAGATCCAGGACCCGGCCTCCGGTTCGTCCCGGCTGCCGACCCCGCGGGACTTCCGGGAGATGGCGGACGCGTACGCCGCGGTCGCGCCCCACCCCGAGCGCTTCCAGGACCTGCTCGCCCAGTGCTCCGCGGCCGCCCACGCACCGCTTCCCTGGACCGCCGACGACCTGCGCGCTCTGCGGGCGCCGACGCTGCTGGTCATCGGCGACACGGACTTCGTGCGCATCGAGCACGCAGCCGAGATGCGGGACCTGATCCCTGACGCGCGTCTCGCGGTGCTCCCCGGCACCACCCACATGGCGCTCATGCGCCGTACGGCCCTGCTGCTGCCGCTGCTGCACGAGTTCCTGGACTGAGGGCGCGCGGCGGCCGGAGCCGTCAGAACACCGAGAGCCCCGTCAGCGTGGTGAACCGGTCGAGCGCGGCCACTCCGGCCACCGAGTTGCCGCGCTCGTCCAGGCCCGGGCTCCACACGCACAGCGTGCACCGGCCCGGTACGACCGCGATGATCCCGCCGCCGACCCCGCTCTTGCCGGGCAGCCCCACGCGGTAGGCGAAGTCACCGGCCGCGTCGTACGTCCCGCAGGTCAGCATCACCGCGTTGACCTGCTTGGCCTGGCTGCGGGTGAGCAGCCGGCCGCCGTCGGCGCGGATGCCGTGCCGGGCGAGGAAGCCGGCGGCGAGGGCCAGGTCGGCGCAGGACGCCCGCAGGGAACACTGACGGAAGTACTGGTCGAGCAGGACGGGCACGGCGTTGTCGATGTTGCCGTAGGACGCCATGAAGTGGGCGAGGGCGGCGTTGCGGTCGCCGTGCGCGCTCTCGGAGGCGGCGACCTCCTGGTCGAAGTCCAGGGAGGCGTTGCCGCTCTCGGCGCGCAGAAACGCCAGCAGCTCGCCGGCCGCGTCCCCGGTACGGGTCTGGAGGCGGTCGGTGACGACGAGGGCGCCCGCATTGATGAAAGGGTTCCGCGGGATGCCGTTCTCGTACTCCAGCTGGACCAGGGAGTTGAAGGGGTTGCCGGAGGGCTCGCGGCCCACGTGCTCCCAGAGTTCGTCGCCCTCGCGCGCCAGGTCCAGGGCGAGGGTGAACACCTTGGTGATGGACTGCGTGGAGAACGGCTCGCGCCACTCCCCCACCCCGTACACCGTGCCGTCCAGCTCGGCGACGGCCATGCCGAAGCGGCGCGGGTCGCAGGCGGCGAGGGCCGGGATGTAGTCGGCGGCCCGGCCGCGGCCGGGGGTGCGCTCCATCTCCTCGGCGATGCGCTCCAGGACTGGCAGGAAGGTGAGGGACGACGTCGTTGTCATGATCACCATTGTGCCTCCGGACCGGCCCTGGAGCCCACTCCCACGGAGGCCGATATCCGCCTGTTACTGCAGGTCAGGTGGCCGGTGCCCCGCTGCCGGCGACGACCTCGGGGCGCAGCAGGCCGGCCAGCCGCTCGGCCGGCAGCAGGCCCTTGTCCAGGACGAGTTCGGCCACGCCCCGGCCCGTGGCGAGGGCCTCCTTGGCGATCTCGGTGGCGGCCGTGTACCCGATGTGCGGGTTGAGCGCGGTGACCAGGCCGATGGAGTTCTCCACGCTCGCCCGCAGCCGCTCGGTGTTGGCGGTGATGCCGGACACGCAGCGCTCGGCCAGCGTCAGGCAGGCCCTTCGCAGATGGGTGACGGACTCCGACAAGGAGTGCAGGATGAGCGGCTCGAAGGCGTTCAGCTGGAGCTGTCCGGCCTCGGCGGCCATGGTGATGGCGACGTCGTTGCCGATCACTTCGAAGGCGACCTGGTTGACCACCTCGGGGATCACCGGGTTCACCTTGCCCGGCATGATGGACGAACCGGCCTGCACCGGCGGCAGGTTGATCTCGCCGAGTCCGGCGCGCGGGCCGGAGGACAGCAGCCGCAGGTCGTTGCAGCTCTTGGAGAGCTTGACGGCGATCCGTTTGAGCACACCCGACATCTGCACGAAGGCGCCGCAGTCCTGGGTGGCCTCCACCAGGTTGGCGGCGGTGACCAGCGGCAGTCCGGTGATCTCGGCCAGGTGCCGGCGGGCCGACTCGGCGTACCCGGCGGGGGCGTTGAGACCCGTGCCGATCGCCGTGGCGCCGAGGTTGATCTCATGGATCAACTCAACGGCCTCGGCCAGTCGGCTGCGGTCCTCCTCGATCATGACGGCGAACGCGGAGAACTCCTGACCGAGCGTCATCGGCACGGCGTCCTGCAACTGTGTACGGCCCATCTTGAGCACGTCACGGAACTCGACGGCCTTGCGGGCGAACGCGTCCTGCAGGACGGCCATCGCCTTGAGCAGTCCACGTACCGCGAAGACCGTCGCTATCTTGACGGCGGTCGGATACACGTCATTGGTGGACTGGCCCAGGTTGACGTCCTCATTGGGGTGCAGATACGCGTACTCCCCCTTGGCGTGGCCGAGCAGTTCCAGCGCGCGGTTCGCCACGACCTCGTTGGCGTTCATGTTGGTGGAGGTGCCGGCGCCGCCCTGGATGACGTCGACGACGAACTGGTCGTGCAGCTTGCCCGCGCGGATCTCCTGGCAGGCGGCGACGATCGCGCGCGCCTTCTCGGGCGCCAGCAGGCCGAGTTCCTCGTTGGCGAGCGCGGCGGCCTCCTTGACGGCGGCCAGGGCGTCGATCAGATGCGGGTACGCGGAGATCGGAGTGCCGGTGATGGCGAAGTTCTCCGTGGCGCGCAGGGTGTGCACACCCCAGTACGCGTCGGTGGGTACGTCACGGTCGCCGAGGAGGTCGTGTTCGCTGCGGGTGGCGGCGGTCATGGGGGTGCGGATCCTCTTTCTGAGAGGGCTGAAGGTTGTACTCGGCGAACTACGCGCAAGCGGTGAACGGAACCGGATCCAGCGCACGCACGGCCCGCACGCACCCCACCGGCTCCCCGCCACCCAGCAGCGGCTCCCCCGCGAACTCGGTCAGCAGCTCGGGGTCGACGCCCGCGCGCGCGAGCGCAGCCGCCGCCACGGGAATCCGTGCCCGGTTCGCCCCGTCGGCGATCTTGACGGCGACGGCCCGGCCGTCGGGCAGCGCGGCGACCTGCACGCCCTCGAAGCCGTCCTTGGCGAGCAGCCCCGGCACGGCCCGCATCAGCGCGGCCACGTCGCGGCGGGCGCCGGAGGCCATCTCGGGGTGGGCGCGCAGCGCGTCGGCGACCTGCGCCTCCGGCGTGCCGGGTGCGGCCGAGGCGATCCGGGACAGGGCGCGGGCCAGGCCGTGCAGGGAGAGGGAGAACAGCGGCGCGCCGCAGCCGTCCACGGTGACCCGGGCGACCCGCTGCCCGGTGAGGTCCTCGACGGTCTCCCGGATCACCTGCTGGAGCGGGTGCTGCGGGTCGAGGTAGTCCGGCAGGGACCAGCCGCCCAGCCGGGCGGTCCACAGCATGGCCGCGTGCTTGCCGGAGCAGTTCTGGGCGAGCCGGGAGGGCCCCCGGCCCTCGCGGATCCAGGCGTCGCGCACGACCGGGTCGTACGGCAGGTCGGGGACGTTGCGCAGGTCGCCCTCGGTGAGCCCGGCGAGGTCGAGGATGCGCCGGGTGCCGGCGAGGTGGCGGTCCTCGCCGGAGTGGCTGGCGGCGGCCAGCGACAGCAGCGGGCCGTCGAGCGGCAGCCCGGCCCGCAGCATGGCCACGGCCTGGAGGGGCTTGACGGCCGAGCGCGGGTAGAAGGCGGCCTCGATGTCGCCGAGCTGCAACTCCACCCGGCCGTCGGCGCCGAGGACGACGACGGAGCCGTAGTGGATGCCTTCGACGACTCCGCCGCGGACGAGGTGGGCGACGGGAGCATGGAGGGGTTCGCGTATGACGGGTGCGTCGGCGAGGAAGCTGCTGTACATCACTGCCTGTATCGATGGGTCGGGTCCGGCCGGTACGCGGGTCACGCGTCGGCGCGGGCGGAGGTGCGGGTCGTCCGGCCGCGGAGGGCGTACCGCCCGGCGGCCGGGCTTGCGGCGATCAGCGGCGGACGGAGCATGGTGGTGGTTCCGGGGCCGTCGCTTCGAGGTGCTGCTCGCTCATGCCCCGGGGCCGCCTTCCGTGGGGAGGTCGTCCGCGTGCTGGGGGCGCACGATGTCGGTGAGGGTCGTCTCGACGCGGTCCAGGTGGTGGCTCATGGCCTGGACGGCGTCGTGTTCGGACCCGTCGATCAGCGCCTCGACGATGGCCCGGTGCTCGCGGTTGGACTGCTCGCGGCGGCCGCCCAGCTGGTTGAGGAAGGCGGACTGACGCGCCAGTGCGTCGCGGATCTCCTCGATGACCCGGCGGAAGACCGGGTTCTGGGCGGCCTCGGCGATGGCGAGGTGGAAGAGGGTGTCCATGGCCACCCAGGCCGTGGTGTCCGTCTCCCGCTCCATGCGGTCGAGCAGGTGGGCCAGGTGGTCCAGGGTCTCCGGGGTGCGGCGGGCGGCCGCGTACCCGGCGACGGGGATCTCGATGTGGCGGCGCACCTCGAGCAGGTCGCTGGCCGCGTAGTCGCCGAACGTGGGGTCCTCCACGGCGCTCGCGACGACGAAGGTGCCCTTGCCGGTCCGGGAGACCGTCAGGCCCATGGTCTGCAGCGCGCGCAGCGCCTCGCGCAGCACGGGCCGGGAGACCTCGAGGGTGCGGCACAGCTCCGCCTCGGAGGGGAGCTTGTCGCCGATGGCGTACTCGCCGCGTTCGATGGCGCCGCGGAGGTGGGCCAGGACCGCTTCCATCGCGCTGACGCGGCGCGGACCCGAGCCACCTGTCTGGCTGTCTGACAGGTTCACGGGAGCGATCCTGCGGGTTGCGGGCCGGGACTGTCAAGCCGCCCGCATGGAAACATTCGCGGGGTGCGGGCGCCTGAATACAGGCATCCGCACCCCGTGGGTGACCAGGAGGGCTTCCGTCAGGCGTTGAGCGTGCCCGCGGCCAGCAGGCCGAGCAGGCCCACGCCGATGACGATGCGGTAGATCACGAACGCGTTGAAGGAGTGCTTGGCGACGAACTTCAGGAGCCAGGCGATGGAGGCGTAGGCGACGACGAACGACACGATCGTGCCGACGGCCAGCGGGGCGGCGCCCACGCCCGCGCCGAGGGCGTCCTTGAGCTCGTACAGGCCCGCGCCGGTCAGGGCGGGGATACCGAGGAAGAACGACAGGCGGGTGGCGGCGACGCGGTCGAGGTCCAGGATGAGCGCGGTGGACATGGTGGCGCCGGAGCGGGAGAAGCCGGGGAAGAGCAGGGCGAGGATCTGCGAGCAGCCGACCCACATGGCGTCCTTCAACGAGGTGTCGTCCTCGCCGCGCTTGTGCCGGCCCATCTGGTCCGCGCACCACATCACGGCCGAACCGGCGATCAGCGAACCGGCCACCACCCACAGCGAGGCCAGCGGACCGTCGATCAGCGGCTTGGCGGCCAGGCCCACCAGGACGATCGGAATCGTGGCGTAGATGACCCACCAGGCGAACTTGTAGTCGTGGTGGTAGCGCTCCTCGCGGTTGGTCAGACCGCGGAACCATGCGGAGACGATCCGCTTGATGTCCTTGAAGAAGTACACGAGCACGGCGGCGATGGCGCCGACCTGGATGACGGCGGAGAAACCGACGACGGACTTGTCGTCGACGGGGATGTTCATGAGCCCCTCGGCGATCTTCAGGTGCCCCGTGGAGGACACCGGGAGGAACTCGGTCACCCCCTCGACGACTCCGAGGACGACGGCCTGACCGACGGAGATGGCGCTCATGGGATCCAGTTCTGAGGAGAGTTGGTCGACATTGCTGTAGACAGTACTTGCTGCGCCCGGCGCCCTGGCAAGCGCCTAGGCCCACAGGGCCCCGGCGATCGAGACACCGGCGAAGGCGGCGGCGAGCCCCGCCGCGAGGCTTCCCAGGACGTTGGCGGCGGCGTAGGCGCCGGAGCCGGCCTCGGCCAGCCGCAGGGTCTCGTAGGAGAACGTCGAGTACGTCGTCAGCGCTCCGCAGAACCCGGTGCCCACCAGCAACTGCGTATGCGGCCCGGCCGCCCCGGCGGAGAGCGCGCCCGTGAGCAGGCCAAGGATCAGCGAGCCGGTGACGTTCACCACGAAGGTGCCCCAGGGGAAGACGGAGTCGTGGCGGGCCTGCACGGCACGGTCGGTGAGATAACGCAGCGGTGCGCCGACCATGGCCCCCGCGATGACCAGCAGCCAGTTCACGACGACTTCTCACCCTTCCCGCGCGCGCCCCCGGGGTCGCCGGAGCGCCCCACGTACCGGACGACCTCGCACTCCTGAAGGGTGACGAGCCCCTCGCCGACGAGTTCGTCGAGCTGCGGCAGAAAGGCCCGTACCCGCTCCTCGGTGTCCACGACGACGATCGCCACGGGCAGGTCCTCGCTCAGGGACAGCAGGCGGGAGGTGTGGATGCGGGAGGAGGCGCCGAAGCCCTCGATGCCCCGGAAGACGCTCGCCCCGGCGAGTCCGGCCGCGTGGGCGCGGTGCACGATCTCGGAGTAGAGGGGCCTGTGGTGCCAGGTGTCGTCCTCGCCGATGTAGACGGTGAGCCTGACGGCCCGGCCGGTCAGTGATGTCATCGCTGCCTCCCGATCAGCACCCGGCGGGCGGCCGCCGAGGCCAGCCACACCGCGGCGAGGGCCGCGCACAGCGTCGCGGCGAGATAGGCGAGCCCGAGGCCCGGGCGGTGCGCGTCGGCCAGCCTGCGGATGTCGACGGCGTAGGTGGAGAAGGTGGTGTAGCCGCCCAGCACACCGGTGCCGAAGAAGGGGCGTATCAGCCGGTGGGCGGCCCACACCTCGGTGATGAGCACCATGAAGACACCGATCACCGCGCAGCCGGTGACATTGGCCCAGAACGTGGCCCACGGGAAGCCGCCGGGCGCTGCGGGAAGGGCGAGGGCGAGGCCGTAACGGGCGCAGGCGCCGACGGCGCCGCCCAGGGCGACCACCGCGACGACGGGCGCCTGGCTGCGCCACTCGGACCGCCGCCGTGGGCCGGGGCCGACACGGAGGCTCTCGGCTTCCGGGGCTGTCATGCTGGTACGTCTCCTCTTGGGCCTGCCCCGAACGGGTGATCATGGCCGGGCACCAGCCTACCGCCGGGTCAGCGGGCGGCGGGCCGCACACAGACCGCGACGCCGGGCTCCCAGAGACTACCGAGTACGAGATGGTCCCCCGTCGCGCAGACGCTGGTGACCATGCGGAAGCCGGAGCGGCGGCGAGTGAGGTGCGCCACGGTCCGTCCGGCGTCGTCGAGGGCCATCACGCCGATCGTCCCGCTCGGCCGGTACGGCGCGTGGACGGCGGCCCGGGCGGCGGCGCCGCGCACGGCGGGCGAGGCGCGGTGCAGCAGCTCCAGCGGAGGGACCCGGGGACTGGGCAGCGCGACCCACAGCGGGCCGCCGGGACCCTCGCGCCAGAGGTTGTCCGGCATGCCGGGGAGCGTGGCGAACAGGTCGGCGTGACCGGCGCGCGGGCCGGTGATGTGGTACCGGGTGAGCCGGCAGGCGCCGGTCTCGGCGATCACCAGGAAGGAGCCGTCGGCGCCGACGGCCAAGCCGTTGGCGAACTGCAGCCCGTCCAGCAGGACTTCGGGCTCGCCGCCCTCGGGCGGAACGCGCAGCAGCCGCCCGGTTCCGGTGTGCTCGACGATGTCGCCGATCCACTGGTCGAGCGGGTAGCGGCGGCTGGAGACGGTGACGTACACGGTGCCGTCCGGCAGGGCGACGGCGTTGCTGCAGAAGCGGAGCGGCTCCCCCGCCACCGAGTCCGCGAGGACGCGGACCGTGCGGCCGGTGCCGGTGACGCTGCCGGGGTCTGGGTCTGGGTCGACGCGGAGCAGGCCGCGTTCCGCGTCGCACACCAACAGGCCGCCGTCCGGAAGCGGTTCGAGCCCGAGGGGACGGCCACCGGTCTCGGCCAGCACCTCCACGCGGGCCGTCCGCGGGTCGCCGAGGTGGTGGACGCGCAGGATCCGGCCGTCCGCCACTCCGGTCAGCACCCGGCCGTGCGCGTCGACGGCCACGTCCTCGGGGCCGTGCCCGCCCAGGGAGACGTAGTGCAGCGGGACGAGTGCCGTGGGTCGGTCCATGTGCGGTCCCCTTCCGTCGGTCGGCCCATCATCTCCGGCCCGCCGCCTGCTCGCCGGTCCTTCGCGCGGCGGTGGTGCGGGCGGGCCCGTACGGCGCGCCGGGCGGCGGCCGGTTCACCGCGGCTCCGCGCGGCACAGCGGGCGTGCGTCACCAGCCCTTCTCGAAGACCCGGGCCACCTCGGCGATGCGGATCTCGTCGCGCCGGTAGTAGGTGCGGCAGTAGCCGCGGCGGGTGCGCAGCACGCCGAGCCGGGTGAGGAAGTCCAGATGGGCGAGCGCGGTCCGGCGCGGCACGCCCAGCTTTGCGGCGACGGCCCGCGCGGTGACGCCCGTCTCGGCGAGGTCGCGGCCACGGGGCGCCGGGAAGTGGGCCGCCGGGTCCTTGAGCCACTCCAGGATCGTCCGCCGCATCCGGCCCGAGGGGGTTCCCATCATCCGTCCGCCTCCGTCCCGGCCTCCTCGTACGCAGTCTTCCCACTGTGCCGCCGGCGACTCCGCCGCGGCCGGGACTCGGCGGTCGTTGTCCGGTACCCCACCGCCGTACGGCCGGGGCGGGCCGGTGCGCGCCGGAAGAACGGCGGGGGTTGGGCCTGCGAGCCGGAGAAGAGACGGGGCGGGGCCGGTGACCCGGAGGAGGGGCGGGGTCGGACCGGTGATCTGGAGAAGAGAGAGGGCCGGGCCTGCGAGCCGGAGAAGAGACGGGGCCCGGCCGGTGACCCGGAGGGGGAGTTGGGTCGGGCCGGTGATCTGGAGAAGAGACGGGCCGGGCCTGCGAGCCGGAGAAGAGACGGGGCCCGGCCGGTGACCCGGAGAAGGAGCGGGGTCGGACCGGTGACCCGGAGAAGGAGCGGGGCCGGGCCGGTGACCCGGAGAAGCGACGGAGCCGGGCCTGTGATCCGGAGAAGAGACGGAGCCGGGCCTCTGATCCGGAGAAGGGCGGGGCCCGGCCGGTGACCCGGAGAAGCGACGGAGCCGGGCCTCTGATCCGGAGAAGCGGCGGGGCCGGGACGCTGATCCGGAGAAGGGCGGGGCCCGGCCGCCCCTTGCAGCCGGGCCCCGCCGGGGTGGTTCAGCGGTGGCCGAACCACGTCATGGAGGAGAGCGCCTTGTCGTCGTAGCCGAACAGGGCCTGGTTCTCCCAGCCGTTGCCGGAGCCGGCGTCGGTCGGGTCCCAGCCGTTGCCGGGGACGGCGGTCCAGGTCGCCTCCCAGTAGAAGACGCCGAGGCCGCGGTGGTCCGGTACGGCCTCGACGATGCTCGCCACGTCGTTCATCCACTTGGTCTGGCCGGCCACGGTCGCCGGGTAGCCGGAGACCAGCTCACCGGTGGTGTCGATCTGGTTCTCCAGGGAGTCGTCCTGGGCCAGGGTGAACGGGTAGGCCGTCTCGGCGACGAACACCGGCTTGCCGTAGCGGGAGGCCGCGTCGTCCAGCGTGGTCTGGAAGTCGGCGAGCGGGCCGTGCCAGTAGCCGTAGTAGGACAGGCCGATCGCGTCGAACTTCACGCCGTGCGCGACCGCGTTGTCGAACCACCACTCGGTGCCGGCCTTGTCCCCGCCCTTGGCCAGGTGCAGCGCGACGACCGTGGAGGAGCCGACCGCCTTGGCGGCGTCGTAGCCTGAGTTGAGCAGTCCGGCGAGCTGGCTCCAGTTGTCCGTGGATCCCTCCGACCACAGGATGCCGGCATTGATCTCATTGCCGATCTGGACCATGTCGGCGGTGGTGCCTTGAGCCTTCAAGGCGTTCAACACGTCGTACGTGTGCTGGTAGACGTCCGTCTTGAGTTGACTGTATGTATGGCCCACCCAGGCGGCCGGCTTGTTCTGCTGACCCGGGTCGGCCCAGCTGTCCGAGTAGTGGAAGTCGACCAGCAGCTTCATGCCCTGGGCCTTGATCCGCCTGGCCATGGCGAGGACGTGCGTCTTGTCGTTGAAGCCGTCGGCCGGGTTCACCCACACCTTCAGCCGGGCGTAGTTCATGCCGTACGACTTCAGGACGGCGAGGGCGTCGCCGGTGGTGCCGGAGGCGGTCCTGTAGACGCCGCCCTTGGCCTCGCTCTTGGCGAGGGAGGAGATGTCGGCGCCGTGGATGGAGGTCCCGGTGGTGCCGGACGTGAAGGTCAGATCGTCAACGTTGATCCAGTTGCCGGCGTTCGCGTCACTGTTGACGCTGACGGTGCACTGATGACTGGTCACCTTGATCGGGGTGACCATCCTGATCCACCCACTGGACGAGACGGGCAGATCGGTGCGCTGCTCCGCACTCCCGCAATTCTTGAGCGCTATGTACGCGGCGTTCTGTCCACCACTGGAGCGGACCCACGCGGTCAACGTGTAGCTGCCGTTGGTCAGGCCCGACAGGTACTGGTACGTCTCCACCTTGTAGGCGGAAGCGGAGTAGTGGGTGAGGCGGTAACTGCCGCCGTGCCCGCCGGACTCGGTGTACGAGGCGCCCGTGTCGCCGTACTCGGACCAGCCGGCGGGCGTGGCCGCACCGGTGCCGTCCGCCTCGAACCCGCCGTTGGTGAGCGTGCTCGCGGCGGAGGCGGTCTGGGCGGGCAGGAAGGTGAGGGCGAGCCCGGCCGCGACCGGCAGAAGCAGGACTCTGATGGTGCGTCTGGGATGGAACTTCATCGTCCGTCGTCCCTTCGACGTGAACGGGGTGGGGGTCCTCCGGTGGGGGCTGGAGGAGAACCCCTCCGCCCGCGGCTCTCGTGGCGCACGCGGACGGAGGGGAGCCTGCTCAGCCGTCGAGTCGTACGACCCGGACGGCCCCCGCCGGGACCGGAAGGCGGCCCGCGGCGCGTTCGCCCGTCAGCAGCTCGGTGCCGGGCGCGTCCAGCGGCACCTTGGTGTCGCCGGCGGTGTGGTTGATCGCGAAGAGGTAGGTCCCGGACTCGCCGCTGCGGCGGACCACTTCGACGTCCCGGGGCAGGTCGTCGCGCGGGGCGATCCGGGCGTCGCCGGCCGCCCGGCCGAGGACGGCGTCCAGGCCTTGGGCGTCGAGGCGGGTGGAGACGTACCACGCGGTGCCCCGGCCGCGCCGGTGCCGGGTGACGGCCGGGCGGCCGGCGGTGAGCCCGTCGGCGTACCGCCACACGGTCTCGGCGCCGCGCGGCACGACGAACTCCGTCCACACGTCCCCGCTCAGCTCGCAGCCGTCGGGGCCGGCGAGCCGTACCCGCTCGTCCTCCAGCAGCGGCGAGAACTCTTCCACCGTCAGGCCGAGGACGTCGCGCAGCGCACCCGGGTGGGCGCCCTCGTGCACGGCGTCGTGCTCGTCGACGATGCCGGAGAAGTACGACACCACGAGCGTGCCGCCGTGGTCGACGTACTCGGTGAGGTTGTTCCCGGCCGCCTCCGTCATCAGGTACAGGGCCGGTACGACGACAAGGGGATAGGCCGACAAGTCGGCTTCCGGGTGGGCGAAGTCGACGGTGAGGTGGCGGTCGTAGAGGGCCTCGTAGAAGGCGTCGGCGCGTTCGCGCGGGTCGTGGTCCTGGCTGGGGCGCCAGGACAGGGCCTGCGCCCACCACGACTGCCAGTCCCAGAGCATGGCCACGTCGGCCTCCGTGCGGGTGCCGCGGATCGTGCTCAACGACTCCACGGACGCGCCGAGTTCGACCACCTCGCGCCACACGCGCGTGTCGGTGCCGCCGTGCGGCAGCATCGCCGAGTGGAACTTCTCGGCGCCGCGCCGGGACTGGCGCCACTGGAAGAACATGGCGCCCTCGGAGCCGCGGGCCACGTGCGCCAGGGAGTTGCGGGCCATCTGGCCGGGGGCCTTGGCGGGGTTGCGGGGCTGCCAGTTGACGCCCGAGGTGGAGTGCTCCAGGAGCAGCCAGGGGGCGCCGCCGGCGACCGAGCGGGTGAGGTCGGCCGCCATGGCGAGGTTGACGTGGGTGCGGCGGCCGTCGGTGATCAGGTAGTGGTCGTTGGTGACCAGGTCGACCTCGCGGCCCCAGGCCCAGTAGTCCATGGAGTCGCACTGGCTGAGGGCGGTCATGAAGTTGGTGGTCACCGGGACGCCCGGTGACAGGCGGTGCAGTATGTCGCGTTCGGCGCGGAAGTTCTCCCGGATGGTGGCGTCGGTGAACCGCTTGTAGTCGAGGGCCTGGCTCGGGTTGCCGACGGTCGGGGTGGCCCGGGGCGGGTTGATCTGCTCGAAGCTCGTGTAGTGCTGGCCCCAGAATGCGGTTCCCCAGGCCTCGTTGACCGCGTCCACGGTGCCGTAGGCGTCCGTCAGCCAGCGGCGGAAGTGCGCGGCGCAGGAGTCGCAGTAGCAGGCCGAGACGGGGACGCCGTACTCGTTGTGGACGTGCCAGAGCGCCAGCGCGGGATGGTCGCCGTAGCGTTCGGCGAGCCTGGTGGTGATGGCCGCGGCGGCGGCGCGGTAGTGGGCGTTGCTGTGGCAGATCGCGCCGCGCGAGCCGAACTCGTAGCGCATGCCCTCGGCGGTCACCGGCAGCGCCTCGGGGTGCGCCCGGTAGAACCAGGCGGGCGGCGCCACGGTGGGCGTGCCCAGGTCGACGCGGATGCCGTTCTCGTGCAGCAGGCCGAAGACCCGGTCCAGCCAGCCGAAGTCGTACGTCCCCGGTGCGGGCTCCAGCAGGGCCCAGGAGAAGATCCCGACGCTGACCATCGTCACGCCGGCCTCCCGCATCAGCCGGACGTCCTCCTGCCAGACGTGTTCCGGCCACTGCTCGGGGTTGTAGTCCCCGCCGAAGGCGAGCCTCGCGAGGCCCCTGGGGCTGGTGTCCGGCATGGATCTCTCCCGAAAAATCGATCATTTGGGAACGTGCACACACAGCATCGGCGGTGCGAGCCCAACATAACCGCACAGCAACAACCATTGACAAGTGTCCGGGATGTTTCTCTACTGTGAACGCTCACAGAAGCATGGCAGGGGCTCTCCCAGTGCGAGCAGCCGGGTCATGTGAACGTGCACATCCGCAGGGGAGGTCTCCGCAGCGGGCGGGGACCCTGGTCAGGGGAGAAACCATGCCGCACACGAAGCGCCGCCGCCTCGTGACAACCGCCCTCGCCGTCGCGCTCGGCGCGACCACCCTCGCCGCCTGCGGCTCCGGGGACGACAGCAAGGCCGAGTCCGGTCCGGTCTCGCTGACGTACTGGACCTGGGCACCCGGCATGGACAAGGTCGTGGACCTGTGGAACAAGGGGCCGGGGAAGAAGGAGCAGATCAGCGTCACGGTGAAGAAGCAGGCGTCCGGCGACTCGCTGATCACCAAGATCCTCACCGCGCACAAGGCGAGGAAGGCCCCGGACCTGGTGCAGGCCGAATACCAGGTGCTGCCGACGCTGGTCAGCAATGACGCGCTGGCCGACATCTCCAAGGAAGTCGCCGGTGTCAAGGGCAAGTTCGCCGACGGCGTCTGGCAGCAGACCACCCTCGGCACGGACGCGGTCTACGCGGTCCCCCAGGACATCGGCCCGATGATGTTCTACTACCGCGCGGACCTGTTCAAGAAGTACGGCCTGAAGGTCCCCACCACCTGGCAGCAGTTCGCCGAGACCGCCCGCGCGCTGAAGAAGAAGGCCCCGGACAAGTACCTGACCACCTTCTCGGCGGGCGACGCCGGGCTCTTCGCGGGGCTGTCCCAGCAGGCCGGCGCCAAGTGGTGGACCACCTCCGGCCAGAAGTGGAAGGTCGCCATCAACGACACGGCCACCCGGAAGGTCGCCCGGTTCTGGGGCGGGCTGGTCAAGGAAGGCGTCATCGACAACCAGCCGATGTACCAGCCGGCCTGGAACAAGGCGATGAACACGGGCCAGGAGATCGCCTGGGTCAGCGCGGTGTGGGCGCCGGGCACGCTGACCACGGCCGCGCCGGACACCAAGGGCAAGTGGGCCATGGCCCCGCTCCCCCAGTGGTCGGCGGACCAGGACGTGACCGGCAACTGGGGCGGCTCCTCCACGGCCGTCACCACCGACTCCGCGCACAAGGAGGCGGCGGCCAGGTTCGCGGCCTGGCTGAACACCGACCCCAGCGCGCTGAACGCGCTGGCGAAGGAGGGCGGCATCTACCCGGCCTCCACCTCCGCCCAGCTCAGCGGCGCCTTCACCAAGCCGCCGGCCTTCTTCTCCGACCAGCCGGACTTCTACACCAAGGCCGCCGACATAGCGAAGACCACGGCGCCTTCCGCGTGGGGCCCGAACGTCAACGTCGCCTACGCCACCTTCAACGACGCCTTCGGCGCCGCCGCCAAGAGCAAGTCGGACTTCACCGCCGCCCTGAACGCGATGCAGGACGCCACGGTCGCCGACCTGAAGAAGCAGGGCTTCGGGGTTTCCCAGTGAGCAGCGCCACCAGCCGGAGGTCGTACGGGGTCAAGGGGGCCCCGTACGCCCACCCGTCTCCCGCCGCCACCCTCAAACGCGCGCGAAGCGCCCCCTATGTGTTCCTCCTCCCCGCCACCGTCCTCTTCGCCCTCTTCTTCGCGCTGCCCATCGGGTACGCGCTGTGGCTCAGCTTCCGCAAGGTGCACGTCTCCGGGCTCGGCCTGGGGTCGGGGGCCCGCAAGGAGGTGTGGGCCGGCTTCGAGAACTACACCGACGCCTTCCACGACAGCGAACTGCTGCAGGGAGCGCTGCGCGTGCTCGGCTACGGCTGCGTCGTCGTCCCGGTGATGCTCGGCCTCGCGCTGCTGTTCGCGCTGATGCTGGACTCCGAGAAGGTGCGGCTCGCCCCGTTCACCCGGCTCGCGATCTTCCTGCCGTACGCCATCCCCGGCGTGGTGGCCGCGCTGATGTGGGGCTTCCTCTATCTGCCCTCCGTCAGCCCCTTCTTCTACGTCCTGCAGAAGCTGCACCTGCCGCAGCCCGACCTGCTGGACGGCGGCCCGCTCTACCTGGCCCTCGCGAACATCGCGGTCTGGGGCGGCACCGGCTTCAACATGGTCGTCATCTACACCTCGCTCAGGTCGATCCCGGCCGAGGTGTACGAGGCGGCGAAGCTCGACGGCGCCACCCCGCTGCAGATCGCGCTGAGGATCAAGATTCCGATGGTGGCGCCCTCGCTGGTGCTGACCTTCTTCTTCTCGATCATCGCGACGCTCCAGGTGTTCAACGAGCCGACCACGCTCAAGCCGCTCACCAACTCCGTCAACACCAGCTGGAGTCCGCTGATGAAGGTGTACCAGGACGCCTTCCACCGGGGCGACGTCTACTCGGCCGCCGCCGAGGCCACCCTGATCGCGCTGGCCACCCTGGTGCTGTCCTTCGGGTTCCTGCGGGCCGCGAACCGCCGCAACAAGCAGGAGGCACGATGAGCACGCTCGCCGTCCGCAAGGCCGCCCCGGCCGCCGGCACCACCCCGGGGACGGCGCAGGGGCCGCCCCTGCGCCGGCGGATCGCGCTCGTCCCGACGATCACCCTGCTGATCGGCGCCGTCTACACCCTCCTGCCGGTCGCGTGGGTGGTGATCGCGTCCACCAAGTCCGGTCGCGAGCTGTTCTCCACCTTCACGTTCCTGCCGGGCACCGGGTTCACGCAGAACATCAAGGACCTGAACGCCTACCGGGGCGGCATCTACTGGCAGTGGATGGGCAATTCCGCCCTGTACGCCGGTCTCGGCGCGCTGGTGTCGACGGCCGTCTCGGCGTTCAGCGGCTACGCGCTCGCGACCTACCGCTTCAAGGGCCGCGAGACGATGTTCAACATCCTGCTCGCGGGCGTCCTGATGCCGCCGGTGATCCTCGCCATCCCGCAGTACCTGCTGCTGGCCAAGGCGGACCTCACGGACTCCTATCTGTCCGTGCTGCTGCCGCAGATCCTCTCCCCGTACGGCGTCTACCTGTCCCGGATCTACGCCTCCGCCGCCGTCCCCGCCGACGTGGTGGAGGCCGGGCGGATGGACGGGGCGAGCGAGTGGCGGATCTTCACCCGCGTCGCGCTGCCGATGATGATCCCCGGCATGGTCACGGTGTTCCTGTTCCAGTTCGTGGCGGTGTGGAACAACTTCCTGCTGCCGTACATCATGCTCAGCGACGACGAGAAGTTCCCGCTCACCCTGGGTCTGTACACGCTGCTGGAACAGGGCTCCAACACGCCGGCGCTGTACACACTGGTGATCACGGGCGCGTTCCTCGCGGTGCTGCCGCTGATCGCGCTGTTCCTGGTCGTTCAACGGTTCTGGAGCCTGGATCTGCTGTCCGGGGCCGTAAAGTCATGACCATGAGCAATGCGGGGGGCCGGCGCAGGCCGCCGACGATCCACGACGTGGCGCGCGAGGCGGGTGTCTCGCGCGGCACCGTCTCGCGTGTGCTCAACGGTGGCCACTACGTCAGCCCCGCCGCCCAGGAGGCGGTCAACGCCGCCATCCGCAAGACCGGTTACGTCGTGAACCGGCACGCCCGGTCGTTGATCACCGGCCGCTCGGACTCGGTGGGCTTCCTGCTGACCGAGCCGCAGGAGCGGTTCTTCGAGGACCCCAACTTCAATGTCCTGCTGCGCGGTTGCACCCAGGCGCTGGCCTCGCACGACATTCCGCTGCTGCTGATGATCGCGGGCACCGAGGACGAACGGCGGCGCATCATGCGGTACATCACCGCCGGGCACGTCGACGGAGTACTGCTGGTCTCCAGCCACTCGGGTGATCCGGTCGCGGAGGAGCTGCGGGAGGCGGGGGTGCCGCTGGTCGCCTGCGGCAAGCCCATCGGCCTCGGCTCCAAGGTGAGTTACGTGGCCGCGGACGACCGGGACGGCGCCCGGGACATGGTCCGGCATCTGCTGTCGCTCGGCCGGCGCCGGATCGGCGTGGTCACCGGCCCGCTGGACACCCCCGGCGGTGTGGAGCGGCTCGCCGGGTACAAGGAGGTGCTGGCCGAGGCGGGCATCGGCGCCGACGAGAGCCTGATCGTCTCCGGGGACTACAGCCGGGCGAGCGGTGAGGCGGGCGCGGAGCGGCTGCTGGAGCGGTCCCCGGACATGGACGCGGTGTTCGTCGCCTCCGACCTGATGGCGCAGGGCGTGCTGGCGGCGCTGCGCCGGGCCGGGAGGACGGTGCCGGACGACATCGCCGTCGGCGGTTTCGACGACTCCCCCGCGGCCACGGCCGCGACCCCGGCGCTCACCACGATCCGGCAGCCGTGGGACCGGATCAGCAACGAGATGGTGCGGGTGCTGCTCGCGCAGATCGGCGGGGAGGATCCGGCGGCGGTGATCCTTCCTACGGAGCTGGTGCGGCGCGAGTCGGCTTGAACGGACGCGACGGCTGTCTTCGGGGATGTGGCCGGCGGGCACCGAGGTGCGGGGCGGCCAGCAGGGTTGCCGGGAGCCGGGCAAGCGGTCAGGATCGAAGAAGCCGAGGCGGGGGCCCCGGGCCTAGCGTGAAGTGCGTCGGAAGTGCACCGGCGGAGAGACCCGCCGGGCCACGCACCTGAGAAGGAGAGTCCCATGACCGCGGGCCTGCAGACGATCATCTACCCCGTCAAGGACAGGGACGGGGCGAAGGCCCTGTTCACCGTGCTGCTCGGGACCGAGCCGTACGTGGACGAGCCCTACTACGTCGGTTTCAAGGCCGAGGGCCAGGACGTCGGCCTCGACCCGAACGGGCATGCCCAGGGCCTGACCGGGCCGGTGCCGTTCTGGCACGTCACCGATCTGCGGGAGCGGCTCGCGCGCCTGCTGGAGGCGGGCGCCGAGGTGGTCCAGGACGTGCGGGACGTCGGCAACGGCCGGCTGGTCGCCTCCGTGAAGGACCCCGACGGCAACCTGGTGGGCCTGCTCCAGGACCCGGTCGCCTGAGCACCGGCAGGACGCGGCCGGTCCCGCCCGCATCCACACTAGTTGCACACTCAACGATTGGCTGGATCGGTGCTACGGTGCGGGTATGGCAGTCAAGACGGCCGATGCCCGGCTCGAGGAACGGTGGCGGGACATCCTCGCCGTGCACGCGCGCACCATGTGTGAGATCGACCGGGCCCTGCATCCCCATGGGCTGGGCGCCAGCGACTTCGAGGTGCTGGACATCCTGGCCGCCGAGTCGCCCGCGGAGGGCGACCAGTGCCGGGTGCAGAACCTGGTCGGCCGGGTGCATCTCAGCCAGAGCGCGCTGTCCCGGCTGATCAGCCGGCTGGAGAAGGACGGCCTGGTCGAGCGTTCGGTGTGCGCGGAGGACCGGCGCGGGGTGTGGGTGGCCCTCACGCCCAAGGGCCGCGCCCTGCACGCCGAGGTACGCCCGCTGCAGCGCGCCGTGCTGGAACGGATGCTGGCCGGCCGGGAGCGCTAGCGGACGGGCTCGGTCCCGTCGTCCTGCACCGCTCCTCGAACTCCGGGCCGGGCCACCTTCCCTCCGGAGCCCTGCGACGACCGCCTCTGGGCCCGGAGTGCGGCAGGGGACCCTGCCTCACCTGGCGAGCAGCGTGCGCACGCCCTGGGACGTCAGCGTCAGAGCGTGGGTCGAGCTGCCGTCGATGGCCAGGGAGAGGTCGTCGTCGGGCCACTGGGAGGCCAGGGCGCCCAGCGGGATCAGCCGGTAGCGGGAGACGAACGGCAGAAGGTCGGTCATCTCGCCCTCGGTGGTGAAGACGGGGACGACCGGGTCGCCTCCGGGCTGTTCGAGCACCGGAAGGGCGACGCTCGTGGCGTCGGCGCCCTCGCCGTCGACCGCGTCGTCCGGCACGGGGACGAGCACGTCACTGTGGGCGAGGACATCCAGCGCGGTCTCGTCCTCGGCGTTCACCGCCAGCGCGTCCAGCGCCTGCTGGGCGGGCGTCGGCAGGTCGTTGTGTGCGGGTGTCTCCATGGCAGATCCCCTGGTAGCGACGGTGTTACGGCCACCCGGGAGCGAACGGCGCCCGGGCGTGCTCCGCCTCGCGTACCCGGCGGGCCGCGGGCCATGCGTCGAGGACCGGAGGAGATGCGGTGACGGGGCGGGTCCCGTGATGGCGGGGACGGTGGAGACAGGTCACGGCCCCGCTTCCGCCAGCACGGCGTCCACCCCGGTGACCCGGATCAGTGGGCGGTACATTTCCATGATCTGCAGGGCCTTGAGGTGGGAGTCGTCGTCCGCGCCGGCGCAGGCGTCCGCGACCACGAGGACCTCGGTGCCCGCGTCGGCGGCGGCCAGGGCGGTGGAGAGCACGCAGCACTCGGTGCTGACACCGGCCAGGACCAGCCGGTCGGCGGGGCCGAGGCGCGCGGCGAGTTCCGGGGTCCACTTGCCGAAGGCGGGGGCGTCCAGGACGGCGTCGGCCAGGTCGGCGAACTCGTCGGTGAGCTGCCAGAGTCCGGCGTCCGGGGGCTGGAGGGCGAAGGGCCACTCGGCGTAGTAGTCGCGCCAGGCTCCGGCCGGTTTCGCCGGGGCCACGAAGCGGGTGAAGGTCACCCGGCCGGCGAAGGCGGGCAACAGGCTGCGGACGCCCGCGGCCGCGTCGGCGTAGCGGGGGGCGGCCCAGGGGCTCGCCGGGTCGGCGAAGACGCGCTGCATGTCGATCACGGCGAGGTGTCCTGCGGTCATGGGTGGAGCGCTCCTTCGCTGGTCAGCGGGCTGGGTGACTGTGCCTCCTGGGCGCGGACCCGGCGCCGGCCCGTGGGCAGGGTGCCGAGGAAGGCGAGGGCCAGCGCGGCCAGGACGCCGAGGTTGGCGTACGCCCAGGCGCCGGTCCTGCCGCCCAGGCCGAGGGGGCCGAGGAGGTAGCCCTGCCAGGTGAGCCAGCTCGCCGCGGTGTTGGTGACCAGGCCCCAGCCGACGGCCGTGGCGGCGAGGGTGAGGAGCAGGGGCGGCAGCGGGATGTCGCCGTAGCGGCCGTGCGGTCGGTAGAGGTCGCCGTCGTCGTAGTCGCGGCGGCGCAGGGCGAGGTCGGCGAGCATGATGCCGCACCAGGCGGCGATGGGGACGCCGAGCGTGGTCAGGAAGCCCATGAACTGGCCGAGGAAGTCGTCGGCGAAGAACACGATGTAGACCGCGCCGGCGATCATCAGGACGCCGTCGAGGAAGGCGGCCAGATAGCGGGGCACCGGCAGGCCGGCGGAGAGCAGGGCCAGACCCGAGGAGTAGATGTCGAGGACGGCGCCGCCGACCAGGCCGAGGACGGCGACCACGGCGAAGGGCACCAGGAACCAGGTGGGCAGGATCGTGGTGAGCGCGCCGATCGGGTCGGCCGCGACGGCCTTGCTGAGCTGCTGCGAGGAGCCGGCCAGGAGCAGGCCGAAGACCAGCAGGAGCAGCGGGGCCAGGGATGCGCCGAAGGCGGTCCAGCCGATCACGCCGCGGCCCGACGAATCGCGGGGCAGATAGCGGGAGTAGTCGGCCGCGGCGTTGACCCAGCCGAGGCCGAAGCCGGTCATCATGAACACCAGCGCGCCGATGAACTCCTGCGCGGAGCCCGCGGGGACAGCACTGACCGCGCTCCAGTGGACGCGATCGGCGACGAGGCCGACGTAGACGACGGTGAGGACGCCGGTGATCACGGTGATCGCCGTCTGCAGCCGCATGATGACGTCGAATCCCATGACGCCGCCGACGACGGTCAGCGCGGCCACCACGGCCAGGGCGACGATCTCGGTCTCGGTGCCGCCGCCCCAGCCGAGGCGGCGGAAGACGGTCGCGGTCGCCATGGTGGCGAGCGCGGTGAGGACGGTCTCCCAGCCGACGGTGAGCATCCAGGAGACGACGGACGGCAGCCGGTTGCCGCGCACTCCGTAAGCGGCCCGGCTGAGCACCATCGTGGGCGCCGAGCCGCGCTTCCCGGCGACCGCGACGAACCCGCACAGCAGGAACGACACGACGATGCCGAGCACGCCGGCCGCGAGAGCCTGCCAGAAGGAGATGCCGAAGCCGAACGCGAAGGCGCCGTAGCTCAGGCCGAGGACGGAGACGTTGGCTCCGAACCAGGGCCAGAACAGCGTGCGCGGGGTGCCCTTGCGCTCGGCGTCCCCGATCACGTCGAGGCCGTGTGTCTCCACCCGCGTCGGGCGGCCGGCCGAGCTGCCGTCGGCGGCGCCGAGCGGGTCGCGGGATTCCGTCATGGCCGAGCCACCTGCCCTACCTGTGCGGACGTGTGCGAGCACGCTAGGCGGGGGCACCAGGGGCGTCAAGGACGCCGGTCCATGACGGAACTGCCCGGCGGACGTGGGAGGTTCAGCGGTCGAACTCCTCCTGGATGGGGGTCCTCGGCTCCTCCCGCAGGTGCTGGGAGAGGCCGGGCTTGCCTCCCTCGCGTGCCTGTTCCGCTCGCTGCGCGGCGGTGCGGTCGAGGTCGGAGTCCGGGTCCACCCGCACCGACCGCGCGACGTCCTCGCGGCCCGTGTACTGCTCGGCGGGGATGCCCCGCAGAGCCTTGAGGACCTCGTCGGACGCGCCCGCCTCGCGCGCGGCCTCGACCAGGTGTTCCTTGTCGGCCGGGTACGACACGTCCTTCACTGCCGCCAGCACCTCGGGGACGCTGGTGTGTGCCGTGCTCATCTTGCCTCCCTCAGTCGTCGCCGTCGCCGACGTCCTGTTCGCCGGTGTCCTCGCCCTCGGCCTGGGACGGGGTGGTGCGGGGCGGCACCTCGGTGCCCGCCTCGTCCGCCTCCCGCTCGCCCTCGGCCTGGGACGGGGTGGCCATGTCGTCGCTCATGGGGCCTCCCGGACGCGTCCGGTCTGTTTCCGAAGCCCCGGGTACCCGCCCGCCGGATGTCCCATCACCCGCCGGCATGCGTGAATCCGCCGCCCCGGGATGGGTACCTGGGCAGTCCCGGCGCCGGATGCGGCGCGCGGGAGAAACAACCGACCTTCTCACCGCCTGGAGGAACCATGGCGGGTATCAGCCCCCCCGATCTGCAGAAAGCCCTGTCCGGCGCGGAGTACCCGGCCAACCGGGAGCAGCTCGAGAAAGTCGCGCAGGACAACCACGCGCCCAAGGAGATCACCGAGCGGATCTCGCACCTCGGGAAGAAGGAGTTCCAGAACCCGGCCGAGGTGAGCAAGGCCATCTTCCGGAACGAATGACCGGACACCGGTGTGCGGAGGCCGGGGCTCCTCGCCCCGGCCTTCGCGCGTGCGGGTGCCGGGTCTCCGTCGCCGTTGGTCACCGGCGCCGGATGGACGACTGCTGCCGCGGTGCGCCGGGCTCGTCCTCGCCGCCCGCGGTCACCGGTCCGGCGCCGGTGGCCGGAATGCGCTCACCCGCGCCCGGCCGGGCGGTCGCGTCCTGCGGTCGTGGCGCGTGTCGCGCCCGGAGCGATCGGCGGTGAGGATGGCGAGGTGGGGGCGGGTCGGCAATCAGGCGGACATACGACGGTGCGGAGGCGGTCGGTCATGGCGGTGAACCGTGTCGGTCTGGTGGTGCACGGCGGGCGTGCCGAGGCCCTGGCCGCCGCGCAGGCGGTGCGCGAGTGGTGCGCGGAGCACGCCGTGGGGTGCGCCGACATCGACGTGTGGCGGCAAGGCGCGCGGCACAGCGCGCGGGAGGAGGTCGACGCGGCGGGCGACCCGGACCTCATCGTCACCCTCGGCGGCGACGGCACCTTCCTGCGCGGCGCCCGGCTGGCGGCCGAGAACGACGCCATGGTCCTCGGCGTGGACCTCGGCCGCGTCGGCTTCCTCACCGAGGTTCCGGCCCCGGCGGTGCGCGCGGCCCTGAACGCGGTCCAGGAGGAGCGGATCACCGTCGAGAGCCGGATGCTCCTGACCATGCGGGCGTCCTGCCGGCTGGAGGTGCCCGCGCAGATGGAGGCGCTGCTGCGGTACGGCCGCGGGCCGATGCTGCCGCCCCCGCGGGTGCGGGGGGAGTGCGAGGTGGGCGACAACTGGGGCGTCGCGCTGAACGTCACCGCGCTGAACGACGTCGTCGTGGAGAAGCTCGCCCGGGACCGGCAGGTGTCGGTCGCCGTCTATCTGGCCGGCCGGCTGCTGGCCTCCTACTCCGCCGACGCGCTGCTGGTGGCCACGCCGACCGGCTCCACCGCGTACAGCTTCGCCGCCGGCGGCCCGGTGGTCTCCCCGCGCGCCGAGGCGCTGGTCTTCACGCCGGTCGCCCCGCACATGGTGTTCAACCGCTCGGTCGTGGCCGCTCCCGACGAGCCCGTCGCGCTGCGCATCCTCCCGCGCTCCGGCCAGGCGGCGGTGAGCATCGACGGCCAGCTGCGCGGGGTGCTGAGCCCCGGTGACTGGATCGGCGTGTACGCGGCGCCGCGCCGGCTGAGGGCGGTGCGGCTGGGTCCGACGGACTTCTACGGCCGGCTGCGCGAGCGCATGAACCTCACCGACGCGCCGGCCGCGCTCGCCGACGGGGAGGCCGCTCCCCTGTGGCCGGTGACCACGCCCCCGCCGGGCGACCTGGCCCACCTCGCCCTGCCTCCGGCGCCCGAGGACGCGCACCGGCTCTCCTGACGTCCGGGTCCGCGGGCGGGTCCGCGCGGCGCCGGAACGTGCGCCGCTCAGTCCGTCGTGGCCGACTGCCGGCGCGGCAGCTTCCAGTTCGGCCGGGGAAAGTGGCAGGTGTAGCCGTTGGGGTAGCGCTCCAGGTAGTCCTGGTGCTCGGGTTCCGCCTCCCAGAAGTCGCCGAGCGGCTCGACCTCGGTGACCACCTTCCCCGGCCACAGCCCGCTCGCCTCGACGTCCGCGATCGTGTCCACGGCGATGCGGTGCTGCTCCTCGTCGGCGTAGAAGATGGCGGACCGGTAGCTGCGCCCGATGTCGTTGCCCTGGCGGTCCTTGGTGGTCGGGTCGTGGATCTGGAAGAAGAACTCCAGGACGTCCCGGTAGCTCGTGACCGCGGGGTCGAAGAGGATCTCGATGGCCTCGGCGTGGTCGCCGTGGTTGCGGTAGGTGGCGTTGGGGGTGTCGCCGCCGCTGTAGCCGACACGGGTGGACACCACGCCCGGCTGCTTGCGGATCAGATCCTGCATGCCCCAGAAACAACCGCCCGCCAGGACGGCCCGCTCGGTTCCCACGGTCATCGGTCACTCCCTGAAGCTCGGCCCCGGCCCGGTCGTCGACGTGCCGGCCGGACGGTCCCCCAGCCTAATACCGCCCACGCGCGATCAACGAACGGCCACCGTGGCGCCCTCTGCCCGCCGGGGACCGGAAATCCGGCTGCCACCAACTTGGTCTAGTCCTCTTGACGGGGGCTCACCCCGGCGCTTTGGTATGTACCAACCTCGGCCCCGCACGGCACCACCCCACCAACCCACCACTCCAGGCCCGAGGCATCCCCGGGAGGGGCACTGTCATGCACCTGGCAAGATTTGCGGCTTCCGCATGCGCGTTCGCGCTCGCCGCCACCGGCGCCGTCGTCGCTCTGGCGTCCCCCGGCAGCGCCGCCGCGGCGAGCAGCGTCTACTCCGTGGCCCCCTATGTCGACATGTCCAACAGTCAGGAAGGGCTCCTCGACACCGCCGTCACCGCACACCACCTGAAGGCCTACACCGCGGCGTTCGTGCTCGGCGAGGGCTGCACCCAGATCTGGGGCGACACCCTGCCCGTCGGCAACGACTCCTACACCGACCCCGAGATCGCCAGGGCGAAGTCCGAGGGCGCCTCCGTCATCATTTCCTCCGGCGGGGCGAGCGGCGAACCGCTCGCCTGGACGTGCTCCACCCAGAGCAGCATCGACGCCGGGTACCAGGCCCTCATCGACGACTACGGCGTCACCCGGCTCGACTTCGACGTCGAGGGCGCCGCCGTCGCGGACACCGCTGCCGCGGCCCGCCAGATGCAGGCGATGAAGGACCTCAAGGCGGCCAATCCCGGCCTGCAGTTCTCCATGACCCTGCCTGTGCTGACGAGCGGCCTGACCAACGACGGCGTCACCATCCTCAAGGCCGCCAAGAACGCGGGCATCAGGATCGACGTGGTCAACATCATGGCCATGGACTACTACGCCGGCACGGGCACCGAGATGGGCCAGGGCGCGATCGACGCGGCCAGGGCCACGCTGGCGCAGATGCAGTCCGTGGACCCCGGTTACACGTACGCCAACCTCGGGATCACCCCGATGATCGGCAAGAACGACGACGGCTCCACGTTCACCCTGGCGGACGCCCAGACCGTGGAGAACTTCGCCGCGCAGAACGGCGTCGGGCGGCTGGCGTTCTGGTCCGTCAACCGCGACCAGCCGTGCAGCGGAAGCGCCAACTCGCTGCCCACGTGCAGCGAGATCAGCCAGAGCAGCCTCGCGTTCACGGACGCGTTCGTGCCGTACGAGGGCTCGGGCGGTGGCGGAGGCGGTGGCACGACCAGTGACTTCTCGCTGTCCCTGGCGCCGGGTTCCGCCTCGGTCGCCCAGGGCGGTTCGGCGACCGCGACGGTTCGTACGGCCGTCACCTCCGGCAGCGCCGAGTCCGTCAGCCTCTCCGCCGCCGGCGCGCCCTCCGGTGTCAGCATCTCCTTCACCCCCAACTCGGTGTCCTCTGGCGGCAGTTCGACGCTGACGGCGACGGTCGGCTCGTCCGTGGCCGCGGGCACCTACCCGATCACCGTCACCGGTACGGCCGCCGGCGGCAGCCACAGCGCGACCTACACCCTCACCGTCACCGCCGGCGGCGGGGGCGGGGGCGGCGGGGGTTCACTGGCCAACGCCGGCTTCGAGACGGGCAGCCTGAGCCCCTGGACGTGCACGGGCGGCGGCGCGGTGGTCTCCGGCCCGGTCCACAGCGGCAGCCACGCCCTCCAGGTCACGCCGAGTTCCAGCGGCACCGGCGAGTGCGACCAGAGCGTCACCCTGTCCCCCAACCACAGCTACACGCTCACCGGTTGGGTCCAGGGGCCCTACGCCTACATCGGGGTCAGCGGCGGCGCCACGGCCAGCACGTGGTCGAACGACACGAGCTGGAACCAGCTGACGGTCCACTTCACCACGGGCAGCAGCGGCACCGTCACCGTGTACGTCCACGGCTGGTACGGCCAGTCCGACGTCCACGCGGACGACTTCACCCTCGGCTAGCCGTGACGGTGTCCGCCTCGCCTACCGGGACGTGGGCGAGGGCAGGCCCCTGGTCCTGCTGCACGGGTTCACCGGGGATGTGTCGCGCCCGTACATCGGCTGCGGGCTCCGACTCGGCGAGGAGTGTCCGGCCGCCTCAGCCGGGGTCCAGCGGGCGCCCTTGTCGGCGGCGGGGCTCGGGCGCCGGCCCTCCGTCACGGTGATCCGGCCGCCGGTCACCCCCGCGGAGGCGCGTCCCCGTCGCGCAGGTGACTCCGGTCAGTGGTTGGGGGCCGCCGTGCTGATTCCGCCCAGCGCCGAGTGCGGGTCGTCCGCGGCCGCCAGGTCGCCGAGGCTGACCACCCCGACCGGGCAGCCGCCGTGTTCCACGACGGGGAGCCGGCGCAGGCCGTGGTGGCGCATCAGCTCGGCCGCGCGGTCCGTGGTGTCCTCCGGGCTCACGGTGAGCACCGGAGGCCGGCTGCACACCGTGCCGACCGCGGTGGTGTGCGGGTCCAGTCCCGCGGCGAGCGTGCGCACCACGATGTCGCGGTCGGTGAGCACTCCGAACAGATCGCAGTCGTAGGCGACCAGGACGTCGCCGATGTCGTGCTCACGCATGAGCAGCGCGGCCCGTTCCACCGAGGTCATCGGCTCCACCGCCACCGCGCCGGGCGACATCACGTCACGTATCCGCCGGGTCATCGGGCACCTCCGGATCCGGGATGGTGAGGCATACGGTCCCGCCCGCGTAGCCCGGCACGGCACGGGCAAACCCGGCACCCGGTGCCGCGGGCTCGGTCGGCGCCGCGCCGCCCCCGGCGGGACAATCGAGACGAGGGCTCGCAGAAGGGATCACGGCAGCCATGGTCGGTGACATCAGCGACGAGCTGCGCGCACGGCGCGAGGGCGACGACGGCCACCGCTCGATGCCGCACACGGCGGACACGCGTCTGCAGGCATGGGGCGCCACCCGGGAGCGCTGCCTCACCGAGGCCGTACGCGCCCTGGTCGAGGCCTTCGCGGACGTGTCGCACGCGCATCCCGAGACGATGGAACGGCTCCGTCTCGCTCCCGGCGACGACCCGGACCTGCTGGTGGCGCTGCTGGACGAGGTGGTCTACCGGCTCGAGGTGACCGGCCGGATCCCCGTCGACGTGGAGGTGGAGCCCGCCGACGACGGTGGCCTGGAGGTACGGCTGTCGCTCGCCGGCCTCGCGGACGTCGCCATCGTCGGTGCGGTGCCCAAGGGCGTCTCCTGGCAGGAGCTGCACATCGGCCCGGACGCGTACGGCTGGTCCTGCTCGGTGATCGTGGACGTATGACCGCGCCCGCCCGCGCAGGCGCCCGCGTCACCCCTTCACCACTCCGAGCGGCACCAGCCGGGCGACCTTCCGGCACAGCCCCGCCCCCTCGCTCGCGCTGACCACGGCGTCGACGTCCTTGTACGCCTCCGGTGTCTCCTCCGTCAGGCCGCGCCAGGACTTCGGGCGGGCGGCGATGCCCGCCCGGTTCAGCCGTGCCCGCAGTTCGGTGCCGGTGACGGAGCGGGCGGCCTGGTGGCGGCTCATGGTGCGGCCCGCGCCGTGGCAGGTGGAGTGGAAGGCGTCGCCGCCGGGCACCCCGGCCAGCACGTACGACGCCGTCCCGAGGGTGCCGGGGATCAGCACCGGCTGACCGAACTCCCTGATGTCCTCGGGCAGTTCGGGGTGTCCGGGCGGGAAGGCGCGGGTGGCGCCCTTGCGGTGCACGCACAGGCGCCGCGGCCGACCGTCCACCGGGTGCGTCTCGATCTTGGCGAGGTTGTGGGAGACGTCGTACACCAGCGACAGCCGGGCGCCGGCGGCGCGCCGGAACACGCCGCGCGCCGCGTCGGACAGCAACTGCCGGTTCGCCCGGCCGTAGTTGGCGGCCGCGGCCATGGCCCCGAGATAGGCCTGCCCCTCGGGGGAGTCGACCGGCGTGCAGGCCAGCTGCCGGTCGGGCACGGTGATGCCGTACCGGGCCATCGCGCGGTCCATCAGGCGCACATGGTCGGTGCAGATCTGGTGGCCGAGGCCCCGCGAGCCGCAGTGGATCATCACGCACACCTGGCCCGGTGCGATCCCGAACCGGGCCGCGGCCTGCTCGTCGTACACCTCGGCGACCTGCTGCACCTCCAGGAAGTGGTTGGCGGATCCCAGGCTGCCGACCTGGCCGAGGCCCCGCTCCCGGGCCCGCTGCCCGACCTGTGTCACGTCCGCGTCGGCGACCGCACCGCCGTCCTCGCAGCGCAGCAGGTCGCGTTCCTCGCCGTGCCCCTGCTCCACGGCGTAGCGGGACCCGCCGGCCAGCAGCCACTCCAGCTCGCGCGGATCGCCGAGGTGCCACACGCCCCCGGGCCCGGCCCCGCGGGGTATCGCCCGGTCCAGGCCGTCCATCACCGCGGTCAGCGCGGGCCGGAGGGTGTCGCCGTCGCAGTCGGCGGCCAGCAGCCGCACCCCGCAGGAGATGTCGAAGCCGACGCCGCCGGGCGAGACCACCCCGCCGTCGGCCACGTCGGTGGCGGCGACCCCGCCGATGGGAAAGCCGTACCCCCAGTGGATGTCCGGCATGGCGTACGAGGCGGCGACGATGCCGGGCAGCGTGGCCACGTGCGCGACCTGTTCCAGGGACTGCTCGGCGTCCGCGAGCAGTTCCCGGGAGGCGAACACGATCCCGGGTACGCGCATGTCCGCCTGCGGCTCGATGCGGTAGCGGAAGGAACGTTCCTCGACCAACTCCATCGCGGCCTCCGCTCCGGCTCGGCGGCGCGCCCCTGGTCACTGTCCGTGCAGCGCGGCGAGCACGTCGTCGTCCGTCAGCTGCTCGAAGCTCTCGTACCACTCTCCCACGGCCAGGAAGACGGCGGGCCGCTGGAGGCACAGCACCTCGTCGGCCTCGCCCCGCAGCAGTTCGGCCGCCTGCGGCGAGCACACCGGCACCGCCAGCACCACCCGCTCCGGCGACTGCCGGCGCAGCCAGCGCAGCGCCGCCCGCGCGGTCGCCCCGGTGGCCACCCCGTCGTCCACCAGGATCACGGTACGGTCCCGCAGCTCGGGCGCGGGACGGCCCTGCCGGTACCGCTCCTCCCGCCGGCGCAGCTCCACCCGCTCCCGCTCCAGCACGTCGCCCAGTTCTTCCTCGCTGAGGCCGAACTCGTCCAGGGTCCGCTTGTCGAACAGCGGAGGATCGTCGCCCGCGAGCGCGCCGACGCCCAGCTCCTCCTGGAACGGCGCCCCGATCTTGCGCGCGACCAGCACGTCGAGCGGCGCCTCCAGCGCCCGCGCCACCTCGCGGGCCACCGTCACCCCGCCGCGCGGCAGGGCCAGCACGACCGGATGCGTCAGCGCCCCGGCCTCCTGCCGGATGCGCAGCCGTTCGGCCAGCTCCCGCCCGGCATGGACACGATCATGAAACCGCATGTCCCGTCCGCTCCTTCCACGTCACCGGCGGGCCGTGCCTCCGGATCGGTGACCTCGCCCGGCGACGCCCCTGCCGGTCGGCCGGCCCGGCGGGCATGGCACACCTGCCTCCGGCGCCCCGGCCGGGTACCCGGGCAGTGCCGGCGCGACACGGGGACCGGGCGGCCGCCCGACGGTGCGGCGCCGTAGCGATCGGAGGAGATGGGCGATGGCACGGATGCTCGTCGACGGGGACGACCTGGTCGTACGGCTGTCCTGGTGGGAGCGGGCGGCCGCGCGCCGCGGTGGAGTGCGGGTGGCGCTGGCGGAGGTGTGCCGGGTGACGGCCGAAACCGAGTGGTGGCGCGCCCTGCGCGGAGTCCCGCGGCGCGGCCTCTGGATTCCCGGCGGCCGGTCCGTCGGGACGCGCGGCCATCACGGCGGTACGGACTTCGTGGCCCTGCGGGCGGGCAGACCCGTGGTGTGCGTCGAACTGCGGCCCTCCGCCCCCTTCCGCTTCCTTGCCGTGTCCGTGCCGGACATGGACGAGGCGAGGGCCACGGCCCGCTCCCTGGGCCGGGCCGCGCCCCGCATCGACACCTCCACGCGGTACCGGCAGCCGGTTCCGGTGGCGGAGGAACTCCCTGGCGGCAGCGCCCGTCCCAGCTTGCCTACGGGCACGGGGACGGAGCGGGGCGTTGGGAAGGAGCGGGACGCCGGGAAACGCCGGGGCACGGGGAAGGACCGGGGCGCCAGGAAAGGCTGGGGCGTCGGGAGGGGCAGGGGCGTCGGGAGGGGCGAGGGCACCGGGCCGGATCGGGACACGGGGAGGGACCGGGGCGCCGGGAGGGACGAGGGCACCGGGCCGGACCGGGGCGCCAGGAAGGGCAGGGGCATCCGGAGGGGCCGGGGCATCGGGCAGGACCGGGCCACCGGGCAGGACCGGCTCGCCGGGAAGAACCGAGACACCGAG